>JBALVL010000038.1:0-51453 GCA_036961355.1 Motiliproteus sp. | reverse complement strand
AACTCAGTTTATCTTTAAATATTAGTACGTTACGTTTCCGGATGAGAACTAGCTAGCCCTCTTGTTGCGTCTCAGCCGATCAGTTGGAAACGACTTTGAGACTCACTGCGGCCTGCACGAGTTCGGGCAACGAGCCGACAGCCATTTTGCTCAGCATGTTGGCGCGATGACCTTCGACGGTCTTACGGTTGATCCCCAGCTTGTCCGCTACCTCCTGATTAGAAAGGCCCGAGACTACCGATTCAAAAACCTGACGCTCTCGTTTGGTCAATGACGCATAACGTACTTTACTGCCCGACAGCGTACGCAGTCGTTGCCGATGTACACGATCCCTATCTAGCGCATTTTGAACATGGTCGATCAGAGCCTGATCGTCGAAAGGCTTTTCCAGGAAAGTGACTGCGCCCTGGCTCATAGCGGTGACAGCCATATCAATATTGCCATGTGCCGATATCATGATGACCGGCAGGTCGATACCCTGTTCCGGAAGTTTCTTTTGAGCACTGATACCGCTCAGCCCCGGCATCCGGACATCCATAACGATGCAGCCACAGGCGCCTTGGGTGTAACTATCAAAAAAATCGAGCGCGGTTGGGTAACAGATAACCCTGAGCCCGACCGACTCCAATAACCATTGAAGCGAGTCACGAACATCGGCATCGTCATCAATCACGTAAATGGTTTCTGGCGTTTGGTTCTGCATCAGTTCTCTCTTTTCTACAGCGTCTCTGACAAACTACTCCGCCAATGGCAGACTGAACAAAAAGCTCGCGCCGCCATCAGGATTATTCTCGGCCCACAACTCCCCGCCCAAAGTTTCTACTAGCGAGCGGCTAATAGCCAGCCCCATCCCCAGCCCTTTGGCCTTGGTGGTAAAAAAACGTTCGAACACCTGTTGCGGGTGACCGGTCGGCAAACCGACACCCTGGTCCCGAACACGGATCAGTAACATACAATCCGGAGTAAGACTCGCCTCAACGGTGACCATCAACGCGGTGCACTCTGCAGACTGTTCGGAGGCTTCGATGGCATTAACCAACAAATTGAGCAGAACTTGCTCGAGTTGAATCCGGTCGGCCAATACCTCTGGTAGTGACGAATCAACCCGATCATCGAGCTGGACGTTATGGCGCTCGGCATTGGGGCCACAGAACTCAATCAGATCATGGACCACATCGTACAATGACAGCCGTTCTCTGGCGGGCTCGCGTTTGCGGGTAAAATCGATCATCCGATGAATGATCTCCCCCGCGCGCAAAGCGGTTGCGGCGGTTTTATCAAGCGGAAGCTGAAGCTCGTCCCAGCTAACGATATCACTGTCTTTAAATCGTCGTTGAATACCACGCACATAATTGACGATCGCCGTCAGCGGCTGGTTCAACTCGTGAGCCAAACTCGAAGCCAGCTCACCCATCGTAATCAACCGGGTCGCGTGGTCAATCTCTGCTTGGTATTGCTTCAATTTGGTTTCAGCCGCCTTGGCCTCGCTCAGATCTCTGGCCACCAGCGAAAAGTATTCTACCTGGCCATGTAGAACACTGTGGGCGAGTAGTTCGAGCGCAACCGGTATCATCGAACCTTCACTGCCAACCATCTCCAACTCGCCGGTCCAACAGCCCGAGCTAACGGCCGAAGGCAAGCCATCCTCGGAAAATTGTGCGTAGCTGTCAGCCGTCAGCAGCTCGGCTAGAACGCAAGGTTCTTTCGCGTGTTGCGATATCGATAACAGCCTGCGCGCCGATTCGTTCAACAGCGTTATGGTCAAATCCGGCGACAAGAACACCACCAGATCACTGCTACTCTCCAGCACTCGGGCCAATCGTCGATTGGCCTGCTCGGCGCCTATCCGGCGACTGGCATCACGCGACACCACCAGCATTTCACGTAACTCGCCGGTATCAGGATCTCGGATCGAACGACTGGTGCTCTCCAGCCAGGTATAGTGGCCATCCTTACACCGGAAACGGTAGGTATGGGTATATAGCCCCTTCTCATAGCTGACACTGGAAGCCCGGTGGGCAAAATCCTCGACGTCATCAGGATGGTAAAGATCATGCGCCGACATACCGACGATCTCTTCGACGGTATAACCCAACAGATGGGTGACCGCCGGGGAGACGTAGATAAAACGCCAGTCTTCCGGCGTATGCCGTGAGATCATGTCGGTCGACTGTTCGGCCATCTCCGCCAGCAAGCGATTACGTTCGGCATCGTCGGTCAGTGCAGTCATACCGTCCCGTGGATTCGATGGAGAGGTCGGGGACGGGGGCGAGGTCGGCATTGCCATCAAAATATATTCCCATTGCTGACTCAGTAACATGCGCACCCCATCCTTGATTGATTAATCAAAAACCTACCGTCACGCAGACAGCAGGCGCAGCACTCAGGCGATCTCCTTAACCATCGCTCGCAGTGAATACTTCAGGATTTTTCCGGTGGAGGTCTTCGGTAACCCGGCAAAGACCACCGTTTTGGGGCACTTATAATGGGCCATGTTATCACGACAGAATGCGATAATTTCATCCGCCTGGGTCTCATCACCGGGCTTTAACGTCACAATCGCACAGGGCACTTCGCCCCAATGATCATCGGGTTTTGCCACCACCGCCGCTTCCAATACCGCCGGGTGCCGATAGAGCACATCCTCCACTTCGATGGTTGAGATATTCTCGCCGCCAGAGATGATCACATCCTTGGCGCGATCTTTCACTTCGATGTAACCGTCAGGGTGACAGACCGCGATATCGCCGGTGCGGAACCAACCGCCACGGAACGCCTCTTCGGTCGCGGCTGGGTTGGACAGATAGCCCTTCATGACCGTATTACTGCGAATCATCACCTCTCCCAGCGTATTACCATCGTTGGCGACGGCCGCTCCGGATACACGATCGGCCACCATCAAACCGGCGACGCCCGGCGCCTTAACTCCCTGACGCGCCATTTTGGCCGCTTTCTCCTCCAACGGTAGCGACGACCAGGCAGATTGAGGGTCACAGAAAACACTGGGACCGTAAGTTTCGGTCAATCCATAGGCGTGAACCACATCAATACCCAACCGCTCCATCCCTTCGATCACTTTGGCTGGGGGCGCCGCACCACCGGTTGTCACTGTCACCGGGTGATCAACCTTGACCTGATGCTCCTCGGGAGCATTGATTAGCATATTCAGCACCACCGGCGCGCCACAAAAATGGCTGACGCGATAATCCCTGATCGCCGCAAAAATCTGTTCCGATTCAACCTGCCGCAGGCAGACATGAGTACCGGCGACAGCGGTCACGGCCCAGGGGTAACACCATCCATTGCAATGAAACATCGGCAATGTCCACAAGTACACCGCATGGCGCGGCAGTTCCTGGCCAACAATGTTGCTCATGGCGTTGAGATAAGCGCCCCGGTGATGGTAAACAACCCCCTTGGGATTACCGGTAGTACCCGAGGTGTAATTAAGCGTGATGGGGTGCCATTCATCGTCGGGGAGCATCCATTCAAACGCCTCGTCCCCCTCCGCCAGTAATTCATCGTAGGTGACACTCCCCAGCCGCTCCCCACTGGCCACAGGATCATCGACATCAATCACCAGTGGTGCTGTTTTACACAGTTTCAGCGCCTTGGCCACCGTGTCGGAAAACGCTTTATCGGTAACAACGACCGTCGCGCCAGCATGGTCGATCATGAAGGCGATGGTCTCGGGATCCAGCCGGGTGTTCTGCGCATTCAATACCGCGCCGATCATCGGCACAGCAAAGTGCAACTCGAGCATCTCGGGGATATTGGGCAGAACGGCCGCCACGGTATCGCCACTGCCAACACCGCGTTGTTTCAAGGCTGAGGCGACGCGCAAACAACGTTTATAGGTATCCGCCCAGCTTCGGCGTAGATCGCCGTAGATGATGGCGGTGCGATCGGGATGAATCTGCGCCGTTCGTTCGATAAAACTCACCGGGCTTAACGTCACGAAATTAGCGTCACTTCGATCAAGCCCAACCGCATAAGGGTCATTGTTATTATTGTTCGTCATCACTGCCTCCTCAATTAAACATTCCGGTCGCTGCATCGCCTTTCTACCCCGCCGAATCAGCGTAGATAGCGAGTACTGAATGTTTTAAATTGCGGTGCATCAGAGCGTCGAATCCATTCAAACCCGACCATCTCTTTGGTGACTATCTTCACTCCCTCCGCGCGCATACGCTCGATCGCATAGTCCGTATCGATAGGGTTTCGGGCAGAGATCGCATCCGCAACCACGTAAACGGTCTTACCGGCCTCAACCAGTCGTAACGCCGATTGCAGCACGCAAACATGCGCTTCCATGCCGCAAATAACGATCACCTCTTTATCCAGGGCTTCAATCTGGGCATTACATTCGGGGGCATCGACACAGGAGAAGTGAGTTTTACCGATATACCCCCCCTCTGGCAGCAAATTCTTGAGACTATCAATGGTGGGACCCACACCCTGAGGGTACTGCTCCGATCCGGTTACCGGCACATCCATCAATTGCGCCACTTCGATCAGCCACTGGCAGTTCTTAACCAGCGATTCATTCTCGTAAACCCCGGGTAGCAGCTTGCTCTGGACATCGATAACCAGCAGCGCAGAATTTTCAGATTTGATTAACATCTTGATTCCTCTTTATTGAGCCGGCCGACGATCGACCATGTTGGTCGCGACACCTTCGGCAACCACTTTACCTTTGACACGACAGACGGTTTCTAACGTTACCCGGCGCCTCGCTTCATCGATCTCCAACACCGTCGCCGTTGCCACTACGGTCGATCCGATATGGACCGGTGCTTTAAAGGAGAGCTGTTGATCGATGTAGATTGCCCCCGGCCCCGGTATGCGCGTACCCAGTACCGCCGAGATCAACCCGGCACTGAACATGCCGTGAACAATCCGCTGCTTGAACATGGTTTCGGCGGCGTATTCCTCATTGATATGAACCGGGTTGTCATCCCCGGTGACACCGGCAAACAACACAACGTCGGCATCGGTGATCGTCTTGGCATAGCTGGCGCTCATGCCAACGCTCAGATCTTCGAGATAGTAGCCGTGTAGGTCTTGCATCGTGATCTCCTCTGTTATTTTCAGTACTTTCGAAAACAATATACTGGTTACCACTCAGTAAACCAAGTAGAAACCCTTGGTTTTGAAAAAAATGTCTGTTAGCCTCACTAGCACAACGTGAACAGCACCAACATTCCTACCTGGGAGAAATTCAATGCAGGAATCGGCCAACGGCATTTTGGATAAAACGATCCGACGCCTGGTCCCGCTATGGCGTGACGCGCAAGGTAGCCGACGCATTCTGGACAAGCTCTCGCTCAACCCAGACCTCGGCACAGACGACGCGCGTATCCTGCTCAAATGGATGGATGCCTGTCTGGCCGATGATGGCGGTGAAGTCGCCGCCCGTGTCAGGGCAGCAACCCTCGGACGCAGTTTTTTGGCACTCAACAAAGGCGGGCGTATTCGTTTTCTGACCTTGTTGGCGGACAACTATTCGACCGATGAAGCCGCGGTTGAAGTTGCCATCGAGCGTTGGATGCAGGCGGATTCACAACAGCGCACCGACGCGGGTCTGAGGCTTAGGCACGCCCTGGAGCCGCCTCGAATGAAACTGCTGACACAGTTCAACGAACTACCCGAGGGGATCAAATTTCTGGTCGATATGCGGGCAGAGTTGCTGAGCCTTAAAAAAGACCACCCCAACCTGTCGCCGCTGGAGGCCGACCTGAAAAGACTGCTGTCGGCGTGGTTCGATGTCGGCTTGCTGCAACTCGAGCAGATCAGCTGGCAATCAAGTGCCGAACTGCTGGAGAAGCTGATAGCCTATGAGGCCGTGCATGCCATACAGGGCTGGGGCGATCTGAAAAACCGGCTCAACTCCGACCGCCGTTGCTTCGCCTTCTTCCATCCGAACATGCCCAACGAACCCCTTATCTTTGTAGAAGTGGCGCTGGTTAACGGCTTGGCCGACAACGTCCAGCAGCTGCTCGATGAGGAGGTACCGGTGCTGGACATCGGAGAGGCAGACACCGCCATCTTCTATTCCATCTCGAACGCACAGAAAGGGTTGGCGGGGATCAGTTTCGGCAATTTCCTGATCAAACGTGTCGTCAAACAGCTTCAACACGAGTTTCCCCACCTCAAACACTTTTCCACGTTATCACCGATCCCCGGCTTTAATCGCTGGCTGGAGCACAGCGACGACGATCAACTCCGACAGTTGCCGGGCGGTAAAGCCTGGCTCGACACACCCAAACCCCGACGACCAAACGGCAAACAAACCGCGGTAATAAACCCAGAACTCAGCGAAGGTTTGCTCAGCCTGGCTAGCCATTACTTATACGCCCAGAAGCGAAACAGTACCTACGCCATGGATCCGGTGGCCCATTTTCACCTCAGTAACGGGGCCCAGATTGCGCGGCTGAACTGGATGGCCGACAGCTCTGACAAGGGGCTACGACAGGCGTCGGGAATGATGGTGAATTACCTCTACGAGCTGCCAAAGATCGAAAGCCGCAGCCAACAGTACACGTCAATAGGCGACATATGCCTGTCGACACAACTCAAGAAGCGGCTGAAAAAACCTCGTTAACGGCCTTTTACTAAAACAATCGAGTCAACACATACACGATAAGGAGCAACACCATGACCCAACGAATTGCAGTCGTCACCGGTGCCCGCGGCGGTCTCGGAATTTCCATGTGCAAGGCACTGTGCGAACAGGGCCGCCAGGTTATCGCCACGTATCATCCTGGTGAGGGTCAAGAGCAAGCGGCCAAGTCCTGGCAACAGCAGATGCGAGACGACGGTTACGAGCTGACAATCTACCCACTCAACGTCGCAGATTACGACAACTGCTGCAGTTTTATTGCGGCGGTCGAGGCTGAACAAGGACCCATCGACATTCTGGTCAACAACGCCGGTATCACCCGGGACGCTCCGCTCAAGCGGATGCAGCCAGAGCAATGGAACGAGGTGATCAGCACCAACCTGTCATCCATGTACAACATGTGTCAGCCGGTGTTCGACGGCATGTGCCAACGCGGCTGGGGGCGTATCGTCAATGTCTCGTCGCTGAACGGTGAGAAAGGCCAATTTGGTCAGTCCAACTACGCCGCGACCAAAGCCGGCATCTACGGTTTTACCCGCTCTATCGCATTAGAAGGCGCACGCAAAGGGGTCACGGTCAATTCGGTCTCTCCCGGGTATATCGATACCCCGATGGTCCGTCAGGTGCCTGAAAAGGTGCTTGCGTCGATTGTCGCAGGGATTCCGGTCGGACGTCTGGGCCTGCCCGAAGAGATCTCGCGCGCCGTCACCTACCTGACCGATGATAAGGCGGGCTTCGTGACCGGCACCAACATGTCGATCAACGGTGGCCAGTACATGAGCTAACAACGACTCCCCGTTAACCCGAGGCCGCATTCGTAACGTTGTGCATAAACACCGAGCCAAGGATGGCCATCAAAATCGCCAATCAGTAAGAGAACCCCACCATGTCTGAGTATATTGCGCCGCTTGAGGAGATGCTGTTCACCCTCAATGACCTCGCCGGATTCGAGCGACTCGCCGAGCTTCCTGGGTTTGAAGATGCCAGCCCCGATATGGTCGCCGCCATCTTGGAGCAAGCGGGAAAACAAGCGACGTCGACCGTTGCACCGCTCAATTCGAGTGGCGACCAACAAGGCGTCACGCTCACATCCAGCAACGACGTGGTCACCCCGGCAGGCTTTAAAGAGGCCTATCAGCACTATATCGACAGCGGTTGGGGAGCATTACAGTTTTCCCCGTCGTATGGCGGCCAGGGGCTGCCCTTTTCACTGGCCGTCGCGGTACAGGAGATGTGGCACGCCGCCAATATGGCGTGGGGGCTCTGCCCACTGCTCTCCCAAGGCGCGGTAGAAGCCATTGCCAGCAACGCCAGCGAGGCCCTCAAACAACGCTTTCTTCCCCCCATGATTGCAGGATCCTGGACCGGTACCATGAACCTGACCGAACCCCAAGCGGGTTCCGATCTTGCCGCGATCAGGACTCGCGCCGTCCGAGACGGCGAGCAGTATCGGATTTTCGGCCAAAAGATCTTTATCACCTGGGGTGAGCACGACATGGCCGAGAATATCGTCCACCTGGTACTGGCGCGACTGCCCGATGCTCCCCCCGGGGCAAGGGGGATTTCGCTGTTCCTGGTGCCCAAGTTTATCCCTAACCCCGACGGCTCACTCGGCCAGCGCAACGACTGCATCGCCATCTCGTTGGAACACAAGATCGGCATACACGCCAGTCCGACCTGCGCCATGAGTTACGGCGACAACAACGGCGCCATCGGTTACCTGGTGGGTGAAGAGCACCAAGGGTTGGCCTGCATGTTCACGATGATGAACAACGCCCGACTGACGGTGGGATTGCAAGGGGTGGCCGTCGCCGAACGCGCCTATCAACAAGCCAATGATTATGCCCGGGAAAGGGTACAAGGCACGCCAATTGGCGGTAAAGAAAACGACGCAATAATCGGCCACCCCGACGTAAAACGTATGCTCGATACCATCAAATCGCTGACCGAGGCTGGCCGGGCGTTAGCCTATGTCGCCTGTACCGAGGTCGATCTTGAAGCGGCTGACTTGGCGCCCGAACATCATCAACAGCACCGACGACGGGTCGGAGTGCTGACTCCGATGGTTAAAGGTTGGTGCACCGAGATGGCACAAGAAGCCGTTTCTCTGGCCGTGCAGGTCCATGGCGGTATGGGCTATGTGGAGGAAAGCGGTATCGGTCAACTGTACCGTGATGCCCGAATCCTGCCCATCTACGAGGGCACCAACGGCATCCAGGCGATGGACCTGATCAGCCGCAAGACCGTTTCCGACCGCGGCCTGGCTATGTTCGAGTTGATCAACGAGATGACCTTTTTTACCCACCAAGTGCCCGCCTCTACTGGCATCCCGACCAATTTAGTGGCGCTGTTCTCCGACAGCGTTGAGGCACTCAAAGAAACGGTTAATACCATCCTCGAAAACGCCGACAATAAAGTGCTGCTGGGCACGGTCGCCTTTAACTACCTGATGCTGTCAGCAACGGTGGTCGGCGGCTGGCAAATGCTCCGAGCCGCGACCATCGCGCAGCAGCAACTGCAACAAGGGTCCGATCGCGCGCCGTTCTACCTCGCCAAGCTGGACAGCTGTCGCGTCTATCTCGGCCAGATACTGCCCCGCTACCTCGGCCTTGCCAGCGCCATAAAGAACTGCTCCATTGCCAACCCTTCCACTGACAATAGCGCTATCACCAATCGCATCACTAACGACAGCTCCACTAACGACAGCGTCACTAAAAACAGCGCCATCACAGACAATAATTAGGAGATAGCGATGTTTATAAACGGCCAATGGCATACTGACAGCCGCTCGTTTCCGGTGTTCAACCCCGCCACCGGTGCCACCATAGGCGAAGCGGCCGATGCCAACGCTGCGGATATTAACAACGCCATCGACAGCGCCGCCGATGCGTTCCAGAGCTGGTCTCGCACAACAGCCTACCAACGCTCTGCCTGTCTGTATAAAGCCTATCAACTGATGTTAGAACAACGGCAGACGTTGGCCGAGTTAATGTGCAGAGAACAAGGCAAACCCCTTAAAGCGGCCTTGGGCGAGGTCAAATACGGGGCCGATTTTCTGCTCTGGTATGCCGAAGAGGTTAAGCGCCTCTATGGTGAAACTATACCCTCAGCCCGCGCCGATCAGCGATTCTGGGTTCACCACCAGCCGGTCGGTGTGGTGGCGGCGGTCACCCCCTGGAACTACCCGATCTCGATGATTACCCGCAAGGTCGCACCGGCAGTGGCCGCGGGCTGTACCATCGTGCTTAAACCGGCCGAGGCGACACCGCTGTGCGCCATCGCGATGTTCAAAATTTTCGAACAAGCAGGTTTCCCTGCCGGCGTCGTCAACCTGGTCACCGCGGCCGATCCCAAGCCGGTCGGAGAGATCTTCTGCAGTCATCCCAAGGTCGCAAAACTGACCTTTACCGGATCAGCCGCCGTCGGACGGATATTAGCGACCCAGGCCGCGCCCCACTTCAAACGGGTCTCGATGGAGCTGGGTGGACACGCTCCGGCGATCGTATTCAACGATGCCGACCCGGTCCATGCCGCCAAAGGGTTATCGCTGGTCAAGTTCCTCAATACCGGCCAGGCCTGTATCAGCCCCAACCGAATCTTTGTCCATCAGGATATTATCGAACCGTTTTTGGACGCGTTCAGCCAACGCGTTGCCCGGCTTAAGGCGGGCAACGGGTTGGACGACGGCATCACCATCGGACCACTGATCAGCCAAGCGGCACTGGACAAGGTATCGGGCCAGGTCGAGGACGCCCTCGCCAAGGGCGCGGTGTTACTGCAGGGCGGCAAACAACTGTTTATCAAAGATCTGGAACAGGGTTGCTTCTACGCACCGACACTGCTGACGGGCGTCACACCCGAGATGCGGATCTACCGAGAGGAGACCTTCGGCCCCGTCGCACCGGTGATCGCGTTCTCGAGCGAAAAAGAGGTACTGGAGATGGCCAACGATACCCATTACGGGCTGGCAGCGTACGTCTACACCGAATCGCTCTCAAGAACGGTGCGCATGGCTGAAAAACTTCAATTCGGCATCATCGGTATCAACGACATCAACCCAACCGCAGCCGCCGCCCCCTTTGGCGGCATGAAGAATAGCGGTCTGGGACGAGAAGGTGCCCGCCAGGGGATTCACGAATACCTGGAAACAAAACTGATCGGCATCTCTGTCGCCGACAACGAGGAAAACCGGTAATCACCGACACGGACTTCAGCAGTATTGATAATTCGAGGGTTAGATTACCTGGGAGGTTAGATTAGCTGGGGTGCGGTGATCATTAAGTTCGCGTAGCTGAGCTAACAATCCAGATTACTGATGGCAACTTTGGGCGCTGGAGCGGAAGTGACGAGAGCTCCCCGCACAAAGAAACGCAGCCACTTCCGCTATATCGTGTGGATTCAATGGATCGTTGCAACTTCAGGAGGAGGCCCCATTCCAGACCCTTAGTTGTGGCCATGACACACCTCCCGATGCAGATCTTCTGCATCAATTTTAGAAGTGTCCACAAAACTGGGGTAGGACCACATTTCAGACATTTCTAAAGAGATGAGACCAGACTGCATTACCTCAACTTATTTCCAGTAAGCAGACCTCATTAGCAACACAGGCAAGACTCTGCACTAGATCCTTTCTCTCATCTTAATATTCACGACTCCATAAAGAACGATTGGCACAAGGCTTGGTGCGGGCAGTGCGAACGATCCTCTGGTTACTCCACTGGTGCTGGCCACAGGTTGATTGCTCCGTTGGCAAAGTGGGCTTCGAATCCCTGTTCGGTATACAGTTTTCCTATCCATTGCCGGGCGATTTTTTCGAAGGTCCCATCGGCACGCAGGGAGTCAGTCGCGCTTCGCCAGCGGGATAAGGTTTCGGCCGTGGTCCCAGGTTTGGATAGGACGATATAGGCCTCGGGGGTCTTGAGCATCAACCGGGAGGAAAAATTATCGGTGTTGAGTCCGGCTTTTCTCGAACTCTCCACAAATCCTGAGGTGCTGTAGAACGCCAGCCGCACCCGACCCTTAGCCAAATTCTGTAGTAACTGGGTATAGCTATCTAGGGGCTCTAGGTTAGTGAACCCCTCGGCTCTGAGATATGTTTCGTGGGCGCCGCCGCGTAGTACCCCTATGCGCTCCACTTTACGGGCCTGAACCAACGTGTCCAACACTATCTGGTCATCGCGACGTGCATAGAAAGTCCAAGCGTTACGATTGATCATCAACAACCAGTGAAATAGGGGCTCTCGTTCCGCGTTACGGGTGGTGGTAAAAAGCAGCTTATCAGCATGACTGGTTGCAATGCGGTAGGCCCTAGGCCAGGGGAGAGTTTTAATGGGCTCTCGTTCACCGAGTCGACGTTGTAGCTCGAGGACCAGGTCAACACTGACCCCTGCAAGCTCACCCTTGGCGTCTCGGTAGCTCAAAGGTGGCTCTTCTAGTGTCAGGGGCGTGACGGGGCCTGCCCAGCAGACGGCTGACAAGGTCAAGGTAATGCAGTAGCTTAGGACAGCAATTAACTTGGACAGGGCTATTTCTCCGTAGGTTTGTAAGGCCTATAACACCGATGCGTTTCGCCGAATGAGACGAAATTCGATAAGGTAAAATTAGCACCTTTTCTAGCACTACTTCTCACGCACGGCCGTTACCGTAACTTCAATTAATACATTGCCCTCAGGGGTTACACCTAAACATGCCCTTTGGGGCCATAATCCCCCCGAAAAATAGTGCATGGAATCTTGGGGTAAAACCACTTCATGAAAATGCTACATGACCTGGAGCAGTGGAAGTGTCAGTAACGATGGCCGCTTTGTATATGGACCCCTCCTGTTTAGCAAGGAAGCACTGTTTCAGAGTTAAGACGCGTATGTATATTCGGCTTTTGAGTGGAGACGCTATCTCCCAGCCCTCTATGTATGCGCACCCCGATTCCTAAATGTAGATATGGCCTCGAAGGCCACAAAGCGAAACAGGTTTGATCGGGGCGGATATCTCTATCTGATCCTGGCTTGCTTACTGAGCTCGTTACCTTTTTATCTGATCAACCTCTTTATGCTGCTAACGCATCATAGGCTTGAGCCCTGTTGTACGCGGTGCCCTTGGTCAGTAATGCCCAAGCGGTACGAACATTTTTGTTGGCGAGGGCAACCGCAGCCTTTCCGCATCCCGCCCGCTCGATCAAAGCCCATAGCCACTTTTGCTTCGGCGTCTGCGGATCTTTTAATCCACGATGCACGTAAGACCTGGCTCCCTGGATAAGCACAGATCGTAGCCGTCGATTAGCAACATGTTTGCTGATGCCTATAAGGTTGGTTTTTCCACCGCTGCTGTACTGCTTGGGTGTCAGTCCAACGTAGGCAGAAAACTCTCGTCCATTTTGAAACGCCTCACCCGTACCGAGGGTGGCAAATAATAGGATAGCGCTGATGGGGCCGACTCCTTCCAGATCCATCAAACGCCTACAGGCGTCGTTTTGCTTGATGAGCTGTTTGATCTGTTCGTTGAGAAAGGCGATATCCATCTTGAGCTGATGGTACCGCTCGAACATTCGGTGCAGTGTTGGCCGATACATATGAGGAACATCATTCTCAGCGTCTTCCAATACTCGTGGGATATGCGTTTCTAATGCCGCCCAACCTTGAGGGATGACGACGCCAAACTCCAGAAGTAGGCCGCGAATATGGTTCGATATTGCAGTTCTATCCTGCACCAAAAGCTGCCGTGAACGCTGTATGGATTGAAGACCTTGCTGCTCGATGGTCTTCAATGGGGCTTGCTTGATGTTCGGGCGGTTTGCGGCTTCGGCAACAGCCAGAGCATCGTTTTTGTCAGTCTTATGACCTTGCCGAAACGGTGCTACCGCCTTAGCTGGAATGATTTTGGTTTGATGGCCATTATTCTGGGCATACCTTGCCCAATAGTGCGCCGTAGCACAGGCTTCAAAAGCGACTAACGAAGGTTTTTGTTTGGCCAGAAACTCAGCAAACTTAATACGCGTCAGCTCTTTGTTCTGGAGCTCTTTACCAGAGGGGGATACGACTGAAGACTGGATAACATTCTTTGCCAGATCGACGCCGATGGTATTAACTTTAGCCATGTGTGGATTCCTCTTTTAGCGTTTTGGTAGACACTAAGCCTAGCGTCTCGCTGGGGAGGGAGGAGTCCATACATTGTAGATGAAAGCTCCAGATATCGGAAGTCGCCGTGATGTCCGGTTTATGTCCCTGTGAGAACTAGAGATTAGAAATTGATCCATAATTCTAACCCCTTCAAACAAGAGAGGAGTAGATCTATAGATCAGTCCATTCGAGAGTCAATAGCACCTCCCGAACCTTAGAATAAAGGTAAAATCCTCGGTCAAAAGTGGCCACTTAAGCTCAAAAAGAATTGGGCCATTCGCATCAGGCTAGAAGTAGCAGGAAAAACACGCGATCTAGCCATGTTCAACCTGAGATAGATAGTAAATTACGTGGGTGTGACCTGCTTAAACTACGATATCGGTGATATCAGCCACGGCAGTTAGTAGTACAGTAGGAGCTATTTAAGCCGCCAGTGCGGCCGGTAAGGAGCCACATACAGTCTGCCATATTGCTCTGCCAATTGGTTCCCGCGCTTCATCTGTTGTCGACTCAACTCATGGACCAATCTTGCACTATGCAGCCGCCCTAAGGGATCACCCTGTGATGCGGCTAGCGCATACCATGCATAGGCTTGCACCATATCTTTTGCCACACCTTCACCCTGGGCATGCATGCGTGCCACTTGGCTCTGATAGTGGGCATAGCCGTCCTCCGCCAAAGCGCGGTACTCCCGGTAGGCGTCAGCATAGTTGCCTTGTGCGTAATGGGCATACGCCACGGCACCGTCCGTGGCAAAAACCGGTGAAGCCAGCGCGATCAACCCTGCAATCAAGATTACCGCTGATGCTTTTTTCATTTTCCGTCTCCCGCTAGCAATAGTGACTAAAGGGGGGGGGCCGCCAAATGGAGCTAGTACTTCGGGATAACCTCGCCTACTAAGTATAGACATCCTTGTTGAACCGCAGTCATAGATGAGATTTTTACTTGGCTCGCCCCCGCATTCAGAATGGCTGCTCGGAGGCATGAAGCCGACTGCAGAAAGGGCCGTGCCCCACACAGTGACGAACTCCGAACAACCCTGTTTAGCATGGGTGTTTGACTATGGGGCCTGATTAAAGGAGCAGACGCTGCTTGCATGACGATCTAAGCGGCAACAGTCGGCCCATAACCGACACGAAGAATAGACCTAGTCTATTATCACTTTGCTGAACTGTTCTACGGTTTCACAAGGAGCTAGGAGATGACAAAGAACACACTAACGATTCGTGATAACCGTACCGGTAAGTCCTTGGAGTTGCCGATCAGTCAAGGCGTTGCAGGCCCCCCTGTGGTGGATATCCGCGGCCTTTACAATGAGCTAGGACTGTTCACCCTAGACCCCGGATACAAGTCCACCGCATCCTGTACTAGCCAGATCACTTTTATCGATGGTGAGAAGGGTATTCTGCTCTACCGAGGCTACCCCATAGAGCAATTGGCTGATCAGAGCAGCTTTACCGAGACTGCTTACCTATTGATGAAAGGCGAACTTCCCAATCAGGCTGAAAAGGGTGACTTCGATGCGCTGATCACACAGCACTCCATGGTCCACGAGCAGTTGCTCAATTTTTACCACGGCTTCCGTCGGGATGCTCATCCTATGGCGATAATGGTGGGGGTGGTAGGTGCGCTGTCTGCCTTCTATCATGACGCCTTAGATATTCATGACCCGCGACATAGGGAACTCTCGGCGATCAGGCTGCTGGCGAAGATCCCTACAATCGCCGCCGCTTCCTACAAACATGCCATCGGACAGCCTTTTGTCTACCCCGATAACGAGCTTGATTACGCCAGCAATCTGTTGAAGATGCTTTTCTCCGTTCCCGGCCAAACCTACGAGGTTGATCCTGTGGTGGCCAGCGCCCTGGATAAGATATTAATTCTCCACGCTGACCACGAGCAGAATGCATCAACCTCAACGGTCCGTTTGGCCGGGTCCACCGGGGCCAATCCCTTTGCGGCTATTTCTGCTGGGATTGGCGCACTCTGGGGGCCGCTTCACGGCGGCGCCAACGAAGCGGTACTGGCTATGCTCGAAGAGATCGGTGATGTCACCCAAGTACCGAAATACATCAAGAAAGCGAGGGACCCTGACGACCCCTTCCGATTGGTGGGGTTTGGCCATCGTGTTTACCGCAACCATGATCCCCGGGCTCGGGTATTGCGAGAAGAGGCGGTGAAGGTGCTAGAGGCTATGAATCGTAGAGATGACCCCCAGTTCAAACTTGCTCTCGAGCTGGAGCGGATCGCCTTGGAAGACGACTACTTTATTAGCAAGAAACTTTATCCTAACGTGGATTTCTACTCAGGCATTATTGAGAGTGCCATCGGGATCCCTACCAACATGTTTACGGTCATATTTGCTCTGGCCCGCTGTGTTGGCTGGATTGCTCAATGGAAAGAGATGATGGTCGACCCAGATCTGGTGATCGGTCGGCCACGTCAGCTATACCAAGGACCAGCGCGCAGAGACTATCTAAAAATAAATCTGCGTTAATTTTTCCGTCACGTGACGAAGTTATAGTGACCACTGAGGTATGTCCGCAAAGTCGCAACAGCAGGCACCGTAGAGTGGGCCGAGAACGGCAAGTTTATCTACTTTTCGGTTATAGACAAGGTAAGGAACCGAGTCGATGGTTTGGCTCTTCACGCCCAAAAGCAGACATTCGTACGCATCAATGCGTTAGCGATAAAGTTTTTGGGGGTAAAACCACCCTCAACTGATGTAGACACATAGGCACCACCGAGTGGAAAGGGCTACTTAGTCCCTTCCTTTTTAAAGCTACGATATCCAAAAAGGCCTCCATTAATGTACTTGGCATTTTTATATCCCATATTCCTTATCGCATTAGCTGATAAAGCTCCACGGTTTACAGCATTGCAATAACACAAAATAACAGTTTCTAAATTTTCAATTTTGGCTTCAATATTCATCTCCAATTTCCCGCGGCTTATATTGAGTGAGCCTTCAATATGACCTGTATCGTGTTCTTCTCTATCACGAATATCCAGTGCAATTGCACCTTGTGCTATCAACACATCAACCTGTTCAGGCAACACTCCTTCAACACTTGAACATGCATCATCTGCTAATTTTTGAAATTTCCCTGTATATATCATTGATTTATCTCTTATAAAATATTCTATCTATTACTGTCGCCAGTTTAACTATCTGAGATAGCAAAACTATGCTCTTATGGCTACCGCAGGCTTGCTAGTCAATTTATAGCCTCGGTTAAAACAGCTATAGACCCAACCTGAACCCTTTATGTAGCTCCAAGCTAAAACGTTTCAGGGAAAATAATCATATTGTGTTACTGGGCAACCAATCCGCAATCAGGGTACTTGAAAAGGTCTGCTTTGGTCGTCCTCTGCAGCGGGCTGTGGGCAGATCAACTATTAGACTGAATGACCGCTAAGCCGTGGGAAGCGGAAGTCACGAGAGCTCCGCTCAAAGAAACGCAGCCAATTACGCTATATCGACATTGCGGCCTTTAGGGCGATTAGTTTCCGAGTGGTAAATAGACTCCATATCTGAAAACTGATTTTACCGGATTCGATGTGGAGCATAATTGGGACAGGTAAATGTTGCACCCTTATTCTCGCGGCTGGTGAGGGCCTCGTCGAAGCTAAATAGTGCAGGCCGTACGTAACAATGCCAATTTTTTATAGATCCACATGCTCTAGCTTCTTTTTATTACTTCGATATTCGAGCATGGAAACGTAAATACCGCTTATGGAAATTATGGCGATGCCTATCCAGACCATAGCGTCCGGAAAGTAGCCAAACAGCAGGTAGCTCACGCTAGTGGCACCTATGATTTCGGTGTAGTTGAAAGGTGAAAGCAGAGAGGCCGAAGCATACTCACAAGCACGGATGATCATGTAATGACCCGCGGCGGCGAATAGTCCCATCAATGCCATCACCCCCCAGCCCTTTGCATCGGGAGTGACCCAGACAGCCGGCACCATCAACGACAATAGCAGTAGGCCTGCGATGGCAGTGTAGAAAAGCGTCAACAATGGGGCCGAACGGTTGGCAAGTTTCCGGGTGGCCATGAGATAGCATGCATAGCTAATACCCGCTGCCAGCGCAAACAGAACGCTGGGTTGAAAAGCATCAGATGTTGGACGAAGGACCACTAATACACCCACAAACCCCATTACGGCGGCTCCGGCCCGTTTTCCATCGAAACTCTCACCCAACGCAAAGGGGGCAACCAGTGTCACAACCAATGGTGATATAAAAAGGAGCGCCAAAGCATTGGGGATGGGATTGTCCTTGATCGCCAAGAAAAACAATAGCGTGGCAAAAGTTAGGAATAAACTACGTATCACTTGGATACCCGGCATGGATGGCATTCTCCACCACGGAAGGCGTTGCCAGTGGACCACGGGGAGCAGCCAGAGAAAATGGAACATAAAACGAGCCCAAGTGATCTCTAGGACCGGATAGTCTCGGCTGAGCACTTTAGCGCAGGCATCCAGCAACGGAACCAACATCATACCGAGTATCATCAGGCCAATTCCAAGTAGCGGACGTTGTTGATTTTTTGTCATTTCCGAGACACCTATATTCTTGTCGTGACCAGCCTCGGTCGCAACATACAACGGCCGAACGTACCACGTGTTAGCGCGCTATCGGTAAGGCGGTTCCTATCAGCACAAATAAACAACCACATATCCGGTTGAACTGGGTTCCATTACGTTCAAGCAAGGGACGAACTCGATGCGCAATGCGTGCCAGCAAATACTCCACAAAAAATTCCACCACGCCAAACGTCATGGCCATGACGAAGAATTGCAGCAATAGATCGTATTCAGGATCGATGAACTGGGGGAGAAAGGCACCAAAAAACAGTAGCACTTTGGGGTTCGCTAGCGCAGACAACAATCCCAAACGAAACAGAGCTGTACCGCCCTTCTCAGGCTCACTTCCCGTTGCTGTTAAATGCATCCCAGGGGCACGCCACAACTGGATACCCAACCAGATCAAGTAGCCCCCCCCTAGCCATTTAAGCAACGAGAGGGAACCAGGCGAGGTTTTTAACAGTGCACCAATTCCAAACATCGATAAGGCAATAAGAAGGATAAATCCGATAACGCTGCCACAGACGGTATAGAGCGTCTTTTTATGACCATAGAGCGCACCGTGCGTGAGTGCTAACAAGCCGTTAGGACCGGGAGACAGCGATAAACCAAACACCGCCACTAAATAGATCACCCACATTTCCAACGCCATCATTGTTGCCCTAATCAAGTTCGAAGACACGGCTAGTGTATGTTGTGAATCCAAATTCATAGGGTTGTATTTGAATATCTTGCGGTACTATATGGACAACATTCAAGATTCGGATGCATCCGATGGCCTTTACCACCAAACTTATCTCCGATCAGCCTACCCAAGAACGTTCTACTCCAGCTCCAGATGTGCGGTTTCTACTACTTCCTCTTCCGGAGTTCAGCATGCTGCCCTTCGGCGGATTCGTGGATAAGCTGAGGTTTTCCGCAGATGAGGCTGATGACAGTCAACAACGTCATTGCTCTTGGCGAGTGCTTGGGTTGAAACCAGGTGTCATCACCTCTAGCAGTGGCATCGCGATCAATGTGCAAGTCACCACAGAGGAGATTCAACTGTCGGGCTATGACTATATCGTCGTGTTTGGCAGCAGGACGGCGCGTAGAAACCTCGACGTTGCTGAATCTTACTCAGGGTTTCTTTTGAAGGCTGCAGCCCAAGATTTGACCGTGGTCAGCATCGACAACGCCTGTTTTCTATTGGCAGCCTGCGGTCTGCTGACCGGCCGTAAAGTAGCCTTACATTGGCGGCATGAGCTGGAATTCCGGACAGCATTTCCCAAAATCGAAATTCGTAACGAGCAATTATATTGTTTCGACGGAAAGCGAGTTACTTGCGGAGGCGGCAGTGCAGCGATAGATTTGGCAGTTGAATTGCTGGCTCGACATTGCGGTAGAACACGAGCCCTCAAAGGGCTGGCTGATATGCTGGTCGATGAAGCCAGAGGACAGCAGCATCATCTCAAGTCTCTCGATGAAGAAGCATCCCAGGAGCGGCATATTGGACGGTCCATCAGTCTGATGCGCAACCTATTAGCAGAGAAAAAAACAACCGGCGAAATTGCAGCATTGATCGGAATCAGCCGGAGGCAGCTCGACCGGTTATTCAAGAATCGTTTCGGCCAGACAGCGCACAGTTATTGGGCCGAGATGAGGCTACAGCATGTCCGCTGGCGCTTGATAAATTCAGCCCATAGCTTAGCAATTTTAGCGGACGAAATAGGAATTCAGGACACCAGCTATCTTTGCAAGATCGTGCGCAAGCGGTTTGGCCATAGCCCTGAGACATTAAGAAAACAACGTCCCTGATTATTCTCAAATCTCTTGCAGCTATAAACGCCCTGTTTAAGCGAAAAAGCGGATGTCTCTTGTATCGACATTACAGATATCTATTTAGTTGCTACTGTTTGGTGGTCTTAGAATCTTCGTTTAAACACCAACATCGTGCGGAAACTGCTATGTCTAAACAAAGTGAAAAAATCTGGTCGACGCTCCGTGTAGAAGCGAGTGAACAAGCGTGTATCGAGCCTATGCTAGGCAGTTTTTTCCATGCCAACATTCTCAATCATAACAGTCTGGGTTCTGCCCTCAGTTTCCTCTTAGCCAACAAACTCGACAGCTCCGCCGTGCCTGCGCTTTTGATCAGAGAGATTGTGGAAAACGCTCTTCAGTCCGATGACAGAATCCTTACCGCTGCCTGTGCCGATATCGAGGCGATCCGCGAGCGAGACCCCGCGGTAGACAGCTATCTGACCCCGTTTATGTACCTTAAAGGGTTCCATGCCCTGCAATCCTACCGCATCGCACACTGGCTGTGGTTCAAGGAGCGAAGAAGTTTGGCGTTATTTCTGCAGAATCAGATCTCGGTGGTGTTTGGCGTTGATATCCACCCCGCCGCCCAGATTGGTAAAGGCATCATGCTGGATCACGCGACCGGCATCGTTATAGGTGAAACTTCGGTAGTCGAGGATGATGTTTCGATTCTCCAATCGGTGACCCTTGGTGGGACGGGTAAGGAATGTGGCGACAGACACCCAAAGATCCGCTCTGGAGTGCTGATTAGTGCCGGATCAAAAATACTCGGCAATATCGAAGTAGGTGAAGGGGCCAAGGTGGGGGCTGGCAGCGTAGTCCTCAAACCTGTTGCTCCCCATACAACGGTTGCCGGTGTACCCGCTAGGGTAATGGGCGCACCTACGTCCAATAAGCCTGCTTTAGATATGAACCAGGCCATCGACCAAGAGTGAGGTGTTGTCGTGGTTTGCCGAACGGCTGTCCTCGAAAAAATGAGTGCCCTCTCACTTCGGCATCTACTGCTTCCCTTTACGAGCAGTATTATCAAACATTCTCCTCAGAAGCGGCTTGTTGCCAAAATTCCATGCTGTCTTCCCTGCGTGGACGTGCTCTATGTCTTCTTAGTGCTGTTGATTCAATGGGGCGTTGCCACACCACCGTTGAACTAAGTCACGACAACCCGGCCTTGCGGACGGATCAAAGCAGCAACGCCAACCGCTTAGAAACCTATGCGTAAATCGTTAAATGCAAAGAGTCCGGCTATTGGTAAAGCCAGACTCTTACGCAGAGCACGTTAGTCCGCTTGTGGCGGCGTGGGCTCTGGATCCGAGAACACCAGATCATCTTTGGGATCGTGCTTTCCAAGCAGCTTAGGACGCTCGATCAGCAGATACAAAATCAAGCCGATCACAACTGCATACACGGTCGATTTAGGATCCGGCATCGCCAAAGTGACGGCAACGATTCCGGCCACACCACGCTCAGTGGAGTTCTTCAACTGTTCCATTCCCACCATGATGCAGATATAGGCGGTCAGGATCAGTGTCAACGACAGTGCGATCGGTAATACCGGTTTAAACAGGGTCACTAAGGGCAGCGCAAACAGCGCGATCATCCCGGTGATCCAGAACGTACCGCCACCGCTGTAGATCGAATCCATCGATTTACGTCCCATCGCATACCGCTCGTTAACCGTTGCGTGGGCGGCGGTCCAAAGCGGCCCAGCCAATCCAGGCCAAGGAGCGAAGAAAGCGTGGATACCGTTGCGGATCGCCGTCACCAGGTGAACCCGGTCGACGTTGGCTTCGATCATCTCATCATCACGCAGATGGTCGACTCGCTTGATCAGAGTAAAGCCGACGATGATGTCGCCAAAGGCGATAACATAAGCGATGAGCGCGGTCGGGATAGCCAGCAGGAACACATCCCAGCCAGGAAAGCCCAACGTAAAGGTCAGGTACTGCCACATCAGCCCAAAATCAGGCTGTGTGATGCCCCACTCGATGCTCGGCGGTGGATATTCACCGACGGTCCAGCCGACCAGCATGGCGATAATCATGCCCGGAACCATACCGAAATTAGCAATTTTCTTGGCCAGCGGGCTGGCATCGACAACGTTTTTGAAC
The DNA here is from genome assembly GCA_036961355.1 of Motiliproteus sp. Classification (GTDB taxonomy): domain Bacteria; phylum Pseudomonadota; class Gammaproteobacteria; order Pseudomonadales; family Balneatricaceae; genus Motiliproteus. The sequence goes on along the minus strand of JBALVL010000038.1, from coordinate 29,221 downwards.
GATAGCGAGAACAGAATATAGGCGCTGATAATTGAGCCTACAATCAATGAAACCGGTGTTGCATCTAGCCGGCCACCTATTTTCAGCTCACCCATCATTGCGGCAATACCGGCACCGATAATGATGCCCGATTTAAGCGAGTTGGGGATCACATCAACCAGCTTCGAGCCCCATCGTGTGATACCCAGAATCAGGAAGATCAGCGTAACTTCGATCTGCAGCGCAAACATCGCCTTAATGGCTTCGGGTCCGGGTTCAAACCCCTTTAGATAGAGCAGAACGACCGGAATTGCCGGCGTGATCCAGCCCGGCACCAGCGGCACCCCTAGCAGCGATGGCAAGATATACCCCAAGCCGGCTACAAAGGTAAACGCAAGCGCCGCCTCATAAGGCATGCCCAGGTATTTTTCCAGCAACGGGATCATTGCCAGGCCGACCACGAACATGATCAAACCCTGGATCATCTCAGGAGTTTCCCAGCGATAATGGATAAACGGCAGGCGGATTTTGAACGGGCCAAAGCCCCAAAACGGGTGCTCTTCGCCGGCTCTACGATTCATGACAGGCATGACAGTTCCTTTATTGTTATTTTCCGCAACAATTACAGGCCAATCCAACCCCGCATCACCCGAACGGGCTGCATCTTGAATCGAAGAATCCATGTCGCGCAAATAAGGCGGTGTTTACCGGAGCTACTCGGTGCTCAGGCCGAAGCGATAACTCGGCTCAGAAGCCAGTAGACACGACAATTGAAACCCCTTTTTTACCTAAACCTAACCAAATGTAACAGGGGCAAATATCGCCCTACGTCGATCATTTATTGTCCGTGTTTCTGTCCTCGTTTTTCCACTACAGCCCTCCCAGAATGGAAGACAATCAGGACTTCACCGGACGCCTGGCGATCACCTGCAGCAGCCCGATACGTTGCTCGCGCAGATTGCGCAGTTGATTGGTCATCATGGCGGCATAAGAACCACCCAACAGCAGTTTTAAACTCAAGGCTGAAGCGGGACGATTTTCAGGCCGACGCGCCGCCTGGCGCTCAAACCATTGCAGCGCGGCGCCGGTCAGATCTTGACTGTGCTCAATAACTAGACCTGCTTGCTGGAGCTGTTCGGTCAACTCGTTTTGTTCGGACAGATAACTGTCGCAAGCCTCCATTGCCCAAGGCACCGGAAACAGCGCCTCTTTTTCAGGACCGGCAATAATCTCCTGTAGCGCCAAACAGCCACCGGGTTTGAGCACTCGAAAAATCTCATCACATAAGCGCGTTTTATCGGCGATACACATCGACACATGCTGCAACCAGACCGCATCAAAACACTGATCCGGATGGGGAATATCGGTTGCGTCACCGATTCGAAATTGCACCTGCGCTGCCAACTCCACCCTCGCCGTCAATTCGCGTGCCGCGTCAACATAGTCCGTCGATAATTCCAGTCCTCGAATGCCCCACCCAGAGCGTGCCGCCAGATAACGTGCCGAGCCGCCCAACCCCGAACCCAAATCGAGAAGCAAAGGGGTCTGTGTTACCGTCGCACTAGGTCGCTCCCGCCCTGCCTCGGCATCGACATCCACATCGGTGTGCCGTTCAGACAGGGAGCCAAACAAAATATCCGCCAACTCCACAGTGGCCAGTTTGCCTCTGATATGAAACTGATCGACCGCATCCAGGTCGGCAGTAGTCAGCCGCTCAGGGTCTTTACCATCAGTACAAAGTGCATCCAGAAGTTGTTGGGTCAATGTGATGGGTGGATCTGTTGGACGAGTATTCATAGCGGACTACAGCCTTAATTTGCAAAAAAAAGACCCCTCAATGAGGGGCCAAGAATCGCCTGGAACATGCCATCGAGCGATTTTTACAACTGTTCTACGGTCAACGCCATCATCGATTCACTACCGGCAGCCAGCGCTTGGGCATGGCTGCCAACTCGTGTCATCAAGTGGGTGAAATAGAAGTCGGCCGTTACCATTTTGGCCTCCATAAAGGCCGTGTTGGCAGCCTCCTCTGCTTGCTGCTGCTCGGCCAACAAGGCGCTTTTAGCCAGCAACCAGCCGCCGCAAAGATAGCCATTCATCATCAGAAAATCATAGCTGGCAGCGCCGGCTTGATCAGCATCATCGGCAGCCTCCTCCAACACCCAAAACAGCGCGGTATTGACGGTGTCGATCGCGTTCAGCAGCTGCCGCCCGATCTTTTTCAGTGCCGGATTACGGCTGCATTCGACATTTCGTGCGGTCAGGGTAATCTCACCCAGCAGCGATTTGTAAGCCTTGCCTTTGTCCAGTAAGACTTTACGACCGATCAGATCGAGCGCCTGAATCCCAGTGGTTCCCTCATAGATAGTCAGAATCCTTGCATCACGTAAATACTGCGCCGCGCCCGTCTCTTCGATATAACCCATGCCACCATGTACCTGCACATTAAGGCTGGTCAGCTCCTGTGCGAACTCGGTCATCCAACCTTTAACAATCGGCGTTAACAGTTCGACCCTGGCATGGTAATCGGGCTGTTCACTGCGCTGAGAGGAACCACTGTGCTTAGCCTGTTCCGCCAAATCAATCTGGGTTGCGGCCACATAAGCCAGCGCCCGCATCGCTTCGGTGCCCGATTTTTGGATCATCAACATCCGGCGTACATCCGGGTATTCGATAATAGGCTTGGCACTACCGTCGCGACGGCACCCTTGCGTGCGCTCCTGCGCGTACTGCACCGATTGTTGGTAAGCACGTTCGGAGATGGCAAGACCCTGTAATCCAACCGACTGCCGGGCGCTGTTCATCATGGTGAACATGTATCGCAAACCTTTATGCGGCTCACCAACCAGATAGCCAATAGCGCCACCGTTATCTCCAAAACTGAGCACACAGGTCGGACTGGCATGGATACCCAGCTTGTGCTCCAACGACACACAGCTGACATCGTTCAATTCACCCAAACCGCCATCGTCATTGACCATGAATTTTGGAACCACGAACAAGGAGATCCCTTTGACACCGGCGGGTGCATCTGGCAAGCGAGCCAGCACCAAGTGAACAATATTCGAGGTCATCTGGTGATCCCCCCAGGTGATGAATATTTTCTGACCCGTGATGCGATAGTGGTCATCTTCAGGCACCGCCCGGCTGGCCACAGAGGCCAGATCTGAACCCGCATTGGGCTCGGTCAGGTTCATGGTGCCGGTCCACTCGCCGCTGATCAGCGATGGCAGGTAGCGCTGCTGTAGCGACTCGCTGCCATGGGCAACCAGCGCTTCAACCGCGCCCTGACTGAGCATCGGGCACAATGCGAATGCCATATTGGCCGAGTGCCAGACTTCGTTCACGGCGGTACCCAGTACCTGGGGTAACGCCTGGCCACCGAACGCCTCTTTGGCCGTCAGTGAAGGCCAGCCGCTCTCCACAAACTGCTGGTATGCCTCGCCAAATCCCGAAGCCTGCTGCACGCCATTATCGGTCAGGGTTGCGCCCTGCTCATCCCCCGCCTGGTTCAGTGGTGCCAGTACGTCGCTGGCCAGCTTGCCGGCTTCGGTCAGAATGGCGCTGGCCAGGTCCTGATTAACATCCTCTAACGCCAACTGTTGGCACAGACGATCAAAATCGACCAGATGCTCGAGTACAAACTCGGCATCCTGATACGGGTGGCTGTATTGGGTCATAACAATCTCCTGCCGCCGGATTAGAAGGCGGCATTGCTTGAAAAAAGGCCAACCTGAGTGGCTGGCCCTGAAGAGGTACCAAGTAAAGGCTACAAACGCGGCCGTCGGTCGATATTAATTCTGTGCTCAGCCGGAGTTGGCCATATCGCGCAGTTCAAATTTACGAATTTTACCGGTAGAGGTTTTCGGCAGATCGCTAAACACCACCCGAGTGGGTGCCTTAAAGCGAGCCATGTTCTCGCGGCAGAAGTCGATGATCTCCTGTTCGCTGCAGGTTTCACCCGGCGATAATGTGACAAAGGCGCACGGTGTTTCACCCCACTTTTCATGTTCCATCGCCACCACGGCGGCTTCCTGGATCAGCGGGTGCCGGTACAGCACATCTTCTACCTCGATACTGGAGATATTCTCACCCCCAGAGATGATGATATCTTTGGAGCGATCCTTGATTTCGATGTAACCGTCCTGATGCCATACGGCTAGGTCGCCGGAGTGGAACCAGCCCCCTTCAAACGCAGACGCCGTGGTCGCCGGGTTTTTCAGATAACCTTTCATCACCAGATTGCCACGCATAAAGATCTCACCCATGGTCTGGCCATCCTGCGGTACCGGTTCGAGTGTCACCGGATTGGCAACCATCAACCCATCCAGCATCGGTGCCCGCACCCCCTGACGAGATTTCAGCCGCGCCTTATCTTCCAGCGACTTGCTGTCCCACTCCTCGTGCCAGGCACAGACCACAGAAGGACCATAGGTTTCGGTCAGGCCATACACATGGGTCACTTCAAAGCCAATTTTTTCCATTCCCTCTATCACAGAAGCCGGTGGTGCTGCGCCGGCGGTCATCACATTAACCGAATGGTCGATACCGGCCTTGAGCGAATCATCCGCCATATTGAGCATATTCAGCACGATCGGTGCGCCGCAGAAATAGCCGACCTTTTCCTGTTTGATCAGCTTGTAGATGGCATCCGGGCGGACATGACGTAAACAGACATTGACCCCGGCCATTGACGCGACGGTCCACGGAAAACACCAACCGTTGCAGTGAAACATCGGTAGCGTCCACAGGTAGACCGGGTGTTGTTTCATCCCCCACGACAGCGCATTACTCACCGCATTCAGATAAGCACCACGGTGATGATAAACCACCCCTTTGGGGTCGCCGGTGGTACCGGAGGTGTAATTGAGTGTGATTGCATCCCACTCGTCGTCGGGCAGTTGCCAGTCGTAGCTGGTGTCGCCGCTCTCTAAAAAGGTCTCGTAATTGGTTTCGCCAATCAGATCGCCATCGTTCCAGTAAGGGTCATCGATATCGATCACCAGCGGCTTGTTCTCCAACTGCGAAACCGCTTCGGTAACCATCTCGCTGAACTCTTTGTCGGTAAACAGCACCTTGGCTTCGGCATGTTTAAGAATAAAGGCGAAGTTTTCCGCATCCAGCCGAACATTGACCGAGTTAAGCACGGCACCGCACATCGGCACTGCAAAATGTAATTCAAAATGCTCTGGAATATTGGGAGCAATCAACGACACTGTGTCACCCTTACCGATGCCGAATTTGGTCAACGCGCTAGCCATCTGCTGACACCGCTGGTATGTCTGCGCCCAGGTCCGACGGGTATCACCATGTACGACAGCCGTTCGCTGTGGGTAGACTGACGCCGCTCGCTCTAGGAAGGTCAGTGGCGACAGTGATGAAAAGTTAGCCGTCTGTTTGTCGAGATTATCCTGATAGGGTGAGTTGTTATTATTGTTCACAGTTAAGCTCCTTTGGTGTTTCTTGATCAAAACGTACTGGTTGCCATGACCCGGAAACGATCATTGATCGGGTCGACAGAATCTTTAGGGCATGTAATCCAATTTAGGTGCTTCGCATTCAGGCTGCCAGATTCGAAAGACGGATCAACACGCTGAATTTCAATCGCCCATACCAATGCAATTGGCCGCTATCCGCTTCTAATTGCACAGAGTTTCCTTGATAGTCTGTTACCGCATAGCTTTTTCTGAGCGTCAGCTGGTCTTCAAAACCACTGTTATCGATACATTGGATCTGCATGTTATAGCCTCTTATCGTTGATAGAGTGGCATTTTGTGGATCACACATGTTTGTGTTTGTGTCACCGATAACAACTCATACCGAGGCTTTATCGAGACCTTATCCAGATCTTGGCAGGATCATGCCGATCGCATTTTCAAATACTCTATAGAACCAAGATACCGTCAGGGCGTTACCGCACTGTTACTCAAACCTATCGAAATGTAACACCGACATAGTTACGGTCGTTTCTATGCTAAATTCGTGCTCTTTTTCTTGTCGCAGGCCCCTTCTGCTATGCCCAAGCTATCGGCGATATCGACTCGTTTCTTTGCCATGATGCTGATCATCATCGGCACCATCTTCGTCTCGTTCTACTGGTATTCGGTACCCATGATCAAAGACAAGGTGCTAGAGATTGAGCACAATGCCAGCAAGATCGCGCTCAATAATATCTATGCGTTGCCTGCCAAGATGTATGTCGGCACCGAAGACTACCGACAACAGGCCCTCAGTTCACACCAGCAACGGTTGCAATCGATCGTCAGCCTGACCGAGGCGTTCATTGAAAGTCTGTATAAGCTGCACCAAGCGCAAGGGCGCAGTGAAGCCGAAACCTGGGCCCGTATTTTTGCCGAATTACGCCACTTCAGAGCCGACAACGACACCTACGTATGGGTGGCTGACTACGATTCCCGGCTGCTTTCTCACCCCTCGGACAGCCATTTTGGCAGCGATGCCGCGACACTCCGCGACAGCAACAATAAACTGATCGTCCCAACCTTGGTGCAGCTGGCGATCGCTGAAGGCGAAGGGTTTGTTCCCTATAAATGGCACAAACTCGGTCAAACTCAGGAGCTTGATAAATATTCCTATGTCCGTAATTTCGCTAAATGGAATATTGTCATAGGGTCGTGAGTCTATCTCGATAAGATCGACCAGGAGGTCGAGGCCAAAAACCAGAAAGCTCTGAGCGAGCTACGAACTGCCTTTGAGCAGATCACTATCGCCAATCACGGCTACCTGTTCGTGTTCGACCCTGATGCCAATATGCTGATCCACCCCAACCCCAACATCGACGGCCATAACTTTGGCGACCTGCTCAATCCGGTCACCGGTAACCAGATCGTCGAAGATCTGATCAGCGTTTCCGATACGGGTAACGAAGCGTTTTACCAGTGGGATAGTCCCGAGGACCCCGGCAACTACGTTTACGATAAGCTGTCGCTGGTCCGGCATATACCCGAGTTTGATTGGTACATCAGTTCGTCGGTCTACGTCGATGATCTGCAAAGTAGTTCCGAGCTACTAAGCACCCGTATCATGGTGATTGCCGCGATCACGCTGACCCTGGCATCGCTGCTGGCGCTAGTGTTCGCCAACTGGCTGACTGCCCCCATTCGCCGCCTGTCTTATACTGCATCACTGGTTAGCAAAGGGCAGTTGTCGGCCAAGAGTGAGATTCGTCGCAACGATGAACTGGGCGTACTGGCGGAGTCCTTCGATTCGATGGTCGATCAGCTGTCGAGTAACATTCAGCTACTCGACAGCCGGGTCAAAGCGCGTACCGAACAGCTCGAAGCGACCAACAGCGAACTGATCAAGGCATTCGATGAGCTGCAGGACACCCGCGATGAACTGGAGGTCACCGAAACAAGGCAGCGGCTAATTCTCGATGCCCTGCCCGCGCAGGTGGCTTACATCAATAACCGCAATGAGTTTGTATTTGTTAACCGCGGCTACGTTGAGATGTTCGGCCTGGATAAAGCCAGTGTCGTCGGCCGCTCAGCGCCAGACATAATCGGCCCTGAGGTCTACTCCGAGATCGAGCACTACATTCAGCAGGCATTGTCGGGTAAACCATCGACCTTTGAGCACCATCTGCAACACAACGGACAAGAGATCATTACCCGCAAAACCCTACTGCCGTTCTACGATAACGAGGCGCAGGTCAGCGGTTTTCTGAATTTATCGATCGACATTACCAAAGAGAAACAGTCTGAAGAACGTCTGGCCGAAGCCAACCGGATGCATGCCGTCGGCCAGATGTCCGGTGGACTGGCACACGACTTTAACAACCTATTGACTATCATCCTTGGCAACCTGCTGGAGTTACAGGATAAAGTTGGCGCGCCGGATCTGAATCAGCGACACCTGGTACCTGCGGTCCGAGCAACCCGGCGCGGTGCGGATATCACCCGGCGATTACTGGCGTTCGCGCGCCGGCAACCGTTGACACCCACAACCATCAGTTGCAACCAGCTGATCGCTGAATTTAAGTTATTAATCAGCGCCTCGTTACCCGATTCGATCTCGCTCAACACGCAGGTTGCCGCAAACACGCCACCGGTTTTTGTCGATCCGGGATTATTTGACGATGCCCTGGTCAATCTGGCCCTCAACTGCCGAGACGCCATGCCCCAAGGCGGACTGTTGTCGATACAAGTAGAAGCGCTCAATATCAGCTCGCCAATCATCTACGATGAGCAAGTGCCCAGCGGCAAATACACCCGTTTCAGTATTTCGGACAACGGTACTGGGTTTGATCAGGAAGCGCTGTTGCGCGCCTTTGAACCCTTCTACACCACCAAACACACCGGCGAAGGATCAGGACTGGGATTGAGTATGGTGTACGGTTTTGTTAAACAATCCAGCGGTTATATCCGTATTCTGGAGCAACACGGCAGCGGCTCCGAGGTACAGATCCTATTACCCGTTGCGCAAGCCCCGCTGCCGGATACCTCCGTCAACTATGAACAGCCGTTGGCGCAGTTACCGATCGCAGATAACAAGTTGGTGCTGCTGGTAGAAGATAACCCTGACGTACGTTCAGTTGTCAGATCTCAACTGATAGAGATGGGATTTGTGGTAGTAGAAACAGGCAGCGGCGATGAAGGTTTGGATTTGCTCGATTCTATCGGTAATCTGGCTGGCGTCGTCACCGATGTGGTGCTGCCCGGACAGGCAAACGGCATTCGTGTTGCCGAACACACCTTGGCCACCCACCGGCATGCCTTTGTTGTGATGATGACGGGTTACAGTGAAAATTTCGCCGAGCAGGGCAGCAATTTTACCCTGATTCAAAAACCGTTCGACAAAACGGTATTGCACCAGGCCCTGGTTCAAGCCAAGTTACAGTGCGATAGCGACGGGTAAGGTCTATGACGCGACAAGATAAACCGCTGATCTACGTGATCGAGGATGAACAAGACCTGGGAATGATGATTACCGAGGCCTTATTGGATTTTGGTTATGACGCCCGCTATTTCAATAACGGCAGCCAAGCCTCCCGCTCGATCCTGACCGATCGTCCCGCGCTGTGCGTCATCGATTTAGGCTTACCCGACATGGATGGGTTAACACTGGTCAAGCAACTCTGCGACGCCGACGAGATGAGAATCATCATCATTTCTGGCCGGACAGGCCTGCCCGACAAAGTACTTGGGCTAGAACTCGGCGCCGATGACTATATCGCCAAACCGTTTGAACCCCGCGAACTGGTCGCCCGGGTCAAAAGCCTGCTGCGCCGTGTCAACGGACCCACACCCCCAGCAGATGAAACAAAGGAACTAGCCAGTTTCGGTGACTGGACCTTTCGCAGCAGCAACTTAACACTGAACCACAGCGATGGCCGCGTCGAAAACCTCAGCGCCACCGAAGCTAAAATGCTTAGAGCACTGTTCCAACACTCCGGTCAAATCATCAGCCGCGACCAGTTATTGGGTACTATCTGGAGCCTTATGACCGCAGCATCGATGTGCGGATCTCGCGCTTACGTAAAAAGTTAGAGAACGATCCGCACAACCCCGAACTGATCAAAACCATCTACGGAGCGGGGTATATGTTTACCGCCAAGGTGCGTTGGCGCTGAAGGTTGATAGGCGCAAATGGTAGTGATCGACTAAACCCGCCCTCCCTTCCTGCACATCGATAGGATGAGGTGAGTCCTCCTCTACAGTACGGGAGCCGTAGGGAGGGAGCCGGTTAATTAAGCCTCAAGATCACTCATGACGGCATTGAGGCTTTCTGCAAGAGTGTCGATGATGATGTCGCACTGCTCTTTCGATAAGATCAACGGCGGCGAGATGATGATCACATTGCCCACAGGGCGGACAATGACACCGCGTTCCTGGCAATGCTTGAATACTCGATCGGTGATGCCGACACTCGCGTCAAACGAGCGTTGACTTGCTTTATCAGCAACCAACTCGACGCCGATCATAAAGTGTGAGCCTCGCACATCGCCCACAATGGGCAGATCCGCCAGCTTTTGAGCCTGAGAAAAGAAGTAAGGGCCGACCTCTTTGACATGATCGCAAATTTTCTCCTGCTCAAGGATTTCAATATTCTTAAGCGCCGCTGCACAAGCAACCGGGTGGCCTGAATAGGTAAAACCATGTGTCAGCAAACCGCCGTCACACTGAGGCTTGCTAATCACCTCGTAGATATCATCGGAGATCAGCGTCGCGCCCAGTGGGATATAACCGGAGGTCAGCCCTTTGGCGATACAGATGATATCGGGCGTGCAACCATAGATCGCTTCAGAGGCGAACATCTCACCCAGGCGGCCAAAAGCGGTGACGACCTCATCAGCGATAAAAAGCATGCCATAACGCTTACAGACTTCATGCATCCGCTTGTGATAACCCGCAGGAGCAACTAGGACACCTCCAGCCCCCATGATCGGTTCTGCAATAAACGCCGCAACATTATCCGCACCCAATTGAAGGATACGGTTCTCAAACTCGTCAACAAGGAAATCGCAATAGGCCGCCTCGCTAAGATTTTCGGCACCGAGCGGACGCCGGTACATGTTGGCGGCAGAGACATACTCGATCATCTCATCCGGACAATCAAAGCTATGTTTGGTGCCCTGAATGCCAGTCAGACCCGCGGCGAGATAAGTTGAACCGTGGTAGCCGTCAAGCCGCGAGATGATCTTTTTCTTGCTGTGCTGACCTTTCATATTGAAGTAGAAATGAATAAGCCGTACCGCTGTATCGTTGGCCACCGATCCACCGCAGCCATAAAATACGTGATTCAGGTTCCCCGGTGCCAGCTCTGTCAGTTTAGCGGCCAGCTTCGACGCGGGTTCGTTGGTGCAGTGACCGAACGGGTTGTAGTACTGCATCTGCATCACCTGTTTGGCGATAGCGTCTGCCATGGCTTTGCGACCGTGGCCAATATTCACACACCACAGCCCGGCAATACCATCAAGATATTCATTGCCGTCACTATCTGCGACGTAGGCACCTTCGGCCCGCTGCATCACCTGACTGCCCTGCTCTTTAAAGGTTGAGTAGTCGGTGTAGGGATGCATGAAATGGTTTTTATCCATTTCCCATACGGCGTTTTTACTGGTGGTCGACATAGCGGTACCTCGATCATGGTCTGGTTATTCAAGCTTTTGTTGTTGTGACGTCTATCTAACCAGTCTTTCCAGCTGCTTCGAAATCTACCTAAAGGGATATCCCTTTTGGTATATATCTCCTAATGCGCTCGTGTGAGAAAAGTATCTGTTTCCATCCAACACAGCAGTTTGACGAGGTAGCCCAATGAGCCAAGACACTATAAAAACCATTCGCATCGACGAAGACCGGCTTTGGCAACGCTTAATGGAGATGGCCAAGATCGGTGCATCCAAAAACGGAGGCTGTAACCGACAGGCACTGACTTCAGTCGACCAACAGGGTCGGGCACTATTTATTCAATGGTGTGAAAACGCCGGCTGTACCGTTCGCTGGGATGCCATCGGTAATATTTTTGCCCGCCGCCCCGGACGCGACAATGACCTCCCTGCCGTCATTACCGGCAGCCATCTCGATACCCAACCCACCGGGGGTAAATTTGACGGTGTTTACGGTGTTCTGGCGGGGCTGGAAGTGATCGAATCGCTAAACGACCACCAGCTTGAAACCGAACACCCGCTGGATGTGGTTGTCTGGACTAACGAAGAAGGTGCACGTTTTTCACCGGCAATGATGGGATCCGGTGTATTCAGTCATACCTTCGATCTGGATGAAACGCTGAAAGTCACCGATAAAGCCGGTATCTCAGTCGGCAAAGCACTGCAACAGACAGGTTTTATCGGCTGTGACAGCAACCGACCCAGTGCGATTAAAGCGTCATTCGAAGCCCATATCGAGCAAGGGCCTATCCTTGAAGCCGAGCAGAAACAGATCGGCGTAGTATCCGGTATCCAGGGTATGCGCTGGTATGACCTAAGCATCCACGGCCAACCGGTGCACGCAGGACCGACACCGATGGAGACTCGCCGCGACCCCTTCATGGGCCTGACCGCTATCTGCGCTCAACTTTACCAATTAGCCGAAACTCACGCGCCTTGGGCGCGGGTCACTTTTGGTGATATCAAAGCACTTCCCGGCGTACGTAACACCGTTCCTGAAACGCTGGTAGTCGCGGTCGACTTGCGTCATCCCGACCAAGCTATATTGGACAAAATGGATCGTGAATTCCGAGCGATTGCCGAACAACAAGCAGCACGCTTTGAGCTCACCACTGAGATACGCGATGAATGGAATCTGCCCGCCGTCAGCTTCTCCAAAGACTGCGTAACGACCGTTGAAGCGGCCGTTGATGCCTTGGGCTATGAATATATGCCGATGTTCAGTGGCGCCGGGCATGACTCAGGCTATATCGCCAAAGTCGCCCCCACTAGCATGATCTTTGTTCCCTGCGAAAAGGGCATCAGCCATAATGAAGCGGAAAATGCTAAGCCGGAAGATCTGGCAGCCGGGTGTAATGTGCTGCTACATTCAATGTTAAAAATGGCTACGTGCTGAACAGCATCGACGACAGGTTTCTCTGATAACGCTACAGGCTAGGTATGTTATGAGGCTATACGACGGACTTCACCACAAAGATGTGGCTGATTGGCATAAAGACCTCGCCCTGCTGACCGATTCGCTGCGTTTGGATAACTTCTCGGAACTGCTGTGTGACACACTCGCTAACGTGGTCAATTTCCAGACTGTAATCTGCATGACCTACAAGAAGGGGCATGCCCCCATCTCAATCTACGATAATTATTCACCCGAACGCGCCAAAGAGGTCATCGATGCCTACATCAAAGGGGTCTATGTACTCGACCCCTTTTATACCTCGGTGGTGAACGATATCACCCCTGGCGTCCATCGATTGATGGAGATGGCTCCGGATTCGTTTGAGGAGAGTGACTATTACCAGCAATTTTATCGAAAATTAAACAGCGTTGAAGATGAGGTGGGGATCTTTATCGATCTGTCCAACGACGTGACCCTGATCATCTCTCTATGTCGCTGGTCAGGTTTAGAGACCCTGACCCGCCGTGAACGTAATGTACTTAACTCCATTTTTCCGATGATCCGAAGTCTGTGTCGAGAGTTCTGGCGGTTACAGGCGGGCCAGTATGTTGACAAGTTGAACCAGAATAGCCCGGTTGAAATGGCGTTTAACACCTTCGGTGACGGCCTGTTAACCGACCGGGAGCAGGAGGTTATCGGCTTAATTCTTCAAGGTCACTCCAGCAAATCGGTTGCCGCAACGCTGGGCATAACAGCGGGCACAGTTAAAGTTCATCGTAAAAATATCTATACCCGACTCAAGATCTCGACCCAGTCGCAGTTGTTTTCGCAGTTTCTCAATCACCTCTCAGTGCAAGCCATACAAGCATAAAGGACACGGCCAGGCTCCCCACGTTGTCTGATCAATTTTTTCATTTGTATTGGTTGGGTCGATCCAGGCACCTTGTTGTGAGAGCGCCCTTAATGCATGAAGCCCCCCTTCCCTTTTTGCCGACGGCTAACACCTCAAGATAGTGTGCTGGAATCGTCACTGATCACGCTATTGGTTGAGACCATCCCCGCTAAGGGGCGGACTCGTGTCATTTGATACGTTGTGTTGATCTATTAAGGTCAAATGGGGCGGCATCTATCACCGTTAAAAGCTATCTAATACTCGGTAACTGTAGCCGTAACTAAATGTGTTACGGCCCTTTGTTTATGGCTACCACTTTAGGGATATAGGATCGCAACGGCCATCACCTCTAGGATAGAAAGCACAATCACTCCGTCCAATAAATATAAAAAGGTAATGGTGTATGAAACTCATCTTCGCTAAATCTTACCAAAGAAGTTCTTTATCGTTTTCAACGGTTACCTCCGCGCGCTCATCATATTGCCCTAGACGTACTCGTCAATTATCCGCTGCATCGCCCAGCATTAACCGACCCACGGGATAAACGTTACTGAGTTTCAGCACTATCTCGCTGAACTAAAATAATAAGACGATCAAAGAAGGTGAACGATATGTTAAACGAACGAACAGAAACTCTAATACTCAAAGACATAAAGCCAACGCTAAAAGTGCCTATTTTGGTTTTCTGTATAGCAGTTGCTGCTATCGCACTATTTAGTTATTTCAACATCGGCGCAGTCGGTGGAGAGTTTGGCATACTCAGCCTGTTCCCAACGTTGATTGTTGTAATCATGGCGCTGTATACCAAACGGACCATTGAATCGCTGTTCGTGGGTGTTCTGATCGGTCTGCTGATGACCAAGTCATTCGATGGTTTTATCCCGGCCCTGGGAGGCAACTTTCTTTCTGTGTTCATGAATGAAACGGTGGCCTGGATCTTTATAGCCTGCGGTTTGATGGGGAGTATGATCGCGCTGGTGACCGTGGGTGGTGGTGCAGAGGCTTTCGGTAGCTGGATCTCGAACAAAGTCAGTACCAAGAAAGGCACTCTGTTTTCGACAATGGGGTTAGGCTTACTGATATTTATCGATGACTACCTCAACGCCCTAACCATCGGTTCATCCATGCGTAAGGCTACCGATAAGGTCAAGACATCACGTGAATTCCTAGCCTACGTGGTCGACTCAACCGCGGCACCGGTCTGCATCCTGTTACCGTTTTCAACCTGGGCGGTATTTTTTTCCGGCCTGCTAGAAGAGAACAATGTTGCCGCTGAAGGCCAAGGCATGGACCTGTTCATCCAGTCTATTCCATACATGTTCTACGCATGGATCTGTTTGGTTGTTGTAATTCTCGCCATCAATAAAAATATCCCTCTGCTGGGTAAAATGCGCCAAGCCGAAGAGCGTGCCGAGCAGACGGGAGTGGTCCTCGCCGAAGAAGATGCCAGCGCCAATATTGAGCCAGAAAGTGCCGCCACAGAAAGCCATATGTGGAACTTTTTCTTACCCATCGGTTCGTTGATATTCTTCACCTGGTATTTTGGCATCGACATCATGTCCGGCGCCATGGCTGCCATCTTTGTGACGATTGGCTTCTACCTTGTACAGCGTTTGCTGCCATTGCTCGATATGTTCGATGCCGTACTCAAAGGCTTTGTGGGAATGATTGCGCCGTTGGGTACACTGTTCTGCGGTTTCATGCTTGCCGAAGTCAATGACTCGCTAGGCACCACCCACTACGTTATCGCAGCAGCCTCGGACTTTATGACCGCAGACTACCTTCCTGCTGCGGTATTTATCACCATGGCTGGTCTGGCATTTGCCACAGCATCCTTCTGGGGCATCTTCGTAGTCGGCATGCCGATTATTATGCCGCTGGCGATGACTTTGGATGCCAATATCCCCGTGGTAGTCGGTGCGATGATCTCCGCATCTGCATTTGGCTCACACGCATGTTTTTATGGTGATTCAACGGTGTTGTCTGCAAAAGCCTGTGGCATTAGCCCCATGAACCACGCACTGACACAACTCCCCTATACGCTTATCGCAGCAGCCATTGCGACTGTCCTGTTTTTGGTCGTCTAAATGTCCGATCAAAACTGATCATAGCTGGCACGAACGCGGCAATAAGCTGCATTCGTGCCACTCTCAGATCTAACACACGCAAAAATCTTGTATAGGCGATCAAGGGCCGTGGTTATAAATCTGGCTTCCTCCTCCTTCTGGAAAGGGGTCGCCAAATATCCGACAGGCACGCGCACTGATACTCTGTTTTAACCATCTGACTCACTCTGACGATATTCGCCAGCGCAACAGCATGACCAGCATGCTTTCGTTCTTCGTTATGCCACGCCCCCCTTTTTAGTAAAATCAAACGGGCACGTAATCACCCGATACGAGTGTTCACCTTGACTCGAATACTTGCCTTTTCCCGTTCTAATACTCCATTGATTTTATTTACTCTGGTTCGTTTCTTCATTGCTCTAATGTGCCTCTCAGAGCGACAGATTTAGCCTACGCCAGAAGCTTATCCCTCGACTGAACAGGTTCGATAAAGCGAATTACATGAATGCTGAGAATCGTTTTTGGTCAGGCCGCATGGGCACAATTTCGTAGCGTGTTTCTTTCATGGCAGGATCGATCAGGCTGTACCATTATTGTATGCAATAGGTACGCAGTATCGTTGTCTATGGATAAGGACGGCAACCGTTTTCTGCCTTGGGATAATATTGTTCGATTACGCTGTAAGCGTTGCCATGAAATCAGTTGCTACGTGCGACAGAGAAACCTCTCTTTGCGCGTCTGGCGGCGTTTGTTCGGGTATTTCCAGCCGGCAAAGCTGCGCGGATACTCAATGAATGACACTATCAGAGTGATATGCTGATTATCTCAGGTGTCAGGACTTATTCGTGATTTCCCTAAGCCTATGTGGCTTAACCGGGTAATATCTGAAGGGCGATATCGGCGACACCCTTGAGTTCTTCATTTGATTTCCCCTGCTTGGCCTGCACCGATAGTCCGGACATCACCAGTTGCAGATACAGCGCAATATTT
Organism: Motiliproteus sp.; assembly: GCA_036961355.1. GTDB lineage: Bacteria > Pseudomonadota > Gammaproteobacteria > Pseudomonadales > Balneatricaceae > Motiliproteus. The sequence goes on along the minus strand of JBALVL010000038.1, from coordinate 12,773 downwards.
TTTACTTGGGTCCCCTCTGGCAGCTGGCCTCGCTGTAACTCGGCTTCAAAAAGCTCGGTCAGCTCCGTCTCCATTTCTTGCTCTACGTCTCGTAATAAGGCAGTGACCTCTTCAGGAATACCGACACCTCCTGATTCACAGGTGGTTTTGACAAACAGACAACCTTTGGGAGATTCACAGTCGGTAACCCCATCAACAATCCCGTAAAGGAACGTTTTAAGTCGTGCTTTCAGTGGCGCGTCCGACGGATCAGTAAGACACAAAAACTTCGTTCGAGCCTCCTCCATATAATGATCTAGGGCTGCCGTAAACAACTGTTCTTTGTTACCAAAGGCAGCATACAAACTCGGTTTGTTAATCCCAAGAGCAGCGGTCAAATCGGTCAGAGAGGTACCGCTATAGCCGTTTTCCCAAAACACGTGTATCGCCTTGGTCAATGCTTCTTCTTTATCAAATGCCCGTTTTCGTCCTGCGTTCATGGCCTAGATCTTTTTGTTGCGAGGAGATTGACATTCTGTACCGATCGGTAAACAATGTCAATTCTGTACCGATCGGTACTGATTGAAATGTCATTAGAGGGGTTCGGAGGCTTTGCCTTATCCGGCCATATCCGTTTGCTTTTGTTGAGTTCTAGTCGAGGTTGGATCATGCGTTTTCATGTTATGGCGGTTGTTTTGGTATCTGCCGTATTGGCTGGCTGTACGGTCGAAGCCGATGTCACTGCTGCTGCCCCCCCCCGGGCACAACCCATCGATGTGTCTCAGGTGCTCTACGCCCAATACAGCCCGGAGTACACCTTCACCACGCGACTCGAATCATCACAGCAAGTGAAGCTGCGGCCGAGAGTATCCGGTGTGATCGAGTCGGTAGCGTTCACCGAAGGCAGTATCGTGAAGCAGGGGGATCTGCTTTTTCGGATCGATCCTCGACCCTTTGCCGCCGAGGTACGCCGTTTGAAAGCGGAGTTCACCCGCGCCGAAGCTGCACTACAGCAATCGCAGTCCGAAGCTCGGCGTGCCAGCCGTTTAAAGGAACGTAACGCGATGTCAGCTGAAAAGGCCGAATCTCGCACCTTCCTTGCCAGCCAACGTCAGGCCGAGCTTGGCTCGGTTCAAGCCGCACTTGAAGCGGCACGACTCAACCTCGAGTTCACTCAGGTTCGGTCTCCGATAAGCGGTCAGGTGTCCAGCGCCTTCATCACTGCCGGTAATAACGTACAGGCGGGGCAAAGCATACTGACCACTCTGGTTGCTACGGACCGCCTCTATGCCTATTTCGATATCGATGAACGTACTTGGTATCAGGCATTCGGTGATATGAGCGCCTCAGACCTGACACAGGCTCGGCTACAGTTGGCTGGAGATGACAGCAAATCTTACCTTGGGCAGCTGGATTTCATCGATAACCAGATCAACGCCGAGACAGGAACACTGCGTGTCAGAGCCGTATTTAATGCAGTCCAGTCGCACCTCAAACCCGGTGCCTTCGCTCGTATTACCCTAAAAACGAAAGCAGCCGAACCGCGAATTCTGATCCCGGATCGCGCCATCGGAACGGACCTTAAAAATCGCTTCGTCTTGATTGTCAACGCTGACAATATTCTGGAATACCGAAAAGTGGAAGTAAGCCAACGATCAGGCGATCTGCGTGTCATTGACTCAGGATTGACCCCCCTCGATCGTATCGCCGTCAACGGCCCGGCGCGAGTTGGTCCCGGCATGCCCGTGACCCCACTCAATGTAGCCATTGAGCAGCAGAGCCTGAGCTTAGTTCAGCCTGAAATTTCTACCGCGCCAGCTAAATACTAAGAGATCAGACTCGATGAACTTCAGCCATTTTTTCATTCGGCGCCCTATTTTTGCCAGCATGTTGTCATTACTGATTCTAGTGGCAGGGGCGATCTCGCTGTTCCAGTTGCCGGTCAGTGAGTATCCGGAGGTGGTCCCCCCAACAGTCGTTGTAACCGCCAACTACCCCGGCGCCAATCCGAGAGTTATTGCTGAAACCGTCGCAGCCCCGCTTGAGCAGGGGATGAACGGCATTGAGGACATGCTGTACATGTTCTCTCAGGCGACCACCGACGGCCGTATGACGCTGACATTGACCTTTGCACTGGGAACCGACCTCGACCGTGCACAAGTACAGGTTCAAAACCGCGTTTCCAGTGCGCTACCGCGTTTGCCGCAAGAGGTGCAACGATTGGGCGTTGTGGCTGAGAAATCCTCGCCTAATCTGACCATGGTGGTGCACCTGTACTCACCGGAAGACGATCGCGAAATCAGTTACCTATCCAACTACGCCGATATCTACATCAAGGACCAGCTGGCGCGCTTGCCTGGCGTCGGTGATGTGCGCTTATTCGGTGGTGGTAAGTACGCCATGCGTCTATGGTTGCAACCAGAAGCGCTGGCGTCGCGTAATCTGACGCCGGGTGATGTGGTTCGTTCGGTGCGCGAACAAAACCGACAGGTCGCCGCCGGCAGTCTAGGTGCTCAACCGATCGGTAGCGACAGCCAGTTTCAAGTGCTACTTAACGTCAAAGGTCGCCTACAAAGCCCGGAAGAATTTGGCAATATCGTGGTCAAGGTCGGGGAAAGTGGCGCCATTACGCGGCTACGTGACGTCGCCAGGGTCGAACTGGGACAAGATGCGTATTCACTACGCGCACATCTGGATGGCCAAACCGCCGTTGCCATACCGGTGTTTCAACGCCCTGGTTCGAATGCCATAGAACTCTCTAATCAGGTTCGCGCCACCATGGCAGAACTGTCGCAGCATTTCCCCAAGGGTGTAGCTTATAAGGTTGCTTACGACCCAACCATTTTTGTACGCGGTTCCATCGAGGCAGTGATCGATACGCTGTTAGAAGCCATTATTCTGGTGGTGATTGTGGTCATTCTGTTCCTGCAGACTTGGCGAGCATCGATCATTCCTCTGATAGCCGTGCCAGTGTCCCTGATCGGCACCTTTGCGGTGATGCAGTTGTTGGGGATTTCGATCAACACGTTATCGCTATTCGGGCTGGTCCTGGCCATCGGTATCGTGGTGGACGATGCCATAGTGGTGGTGGAGAACGTCGAACGTAATATTGGCAACGGCCTATCACCGGTTGAAGCAACCAAGCAGGCGATGAGTGAGGTGACCGGTCCTATCATCGCCATCGCGCTGGTACTGTGCGCCGTATTTATTCCAACCGCATTCATTCAAGGCCTCAGCGGGCAGTTCTACAAGCAGTTTGCCCTGACCATCACCATTTCAACCTTGATCTCCGCGTTCAACTCACTGACGCTATCACCCGCCCTGTGTGCATTGTTACTGCGAGGGCATGACGCTAAGCCGGATTGGCTGACCCGAGCGATGAACGCGATGTTCGGCCGCTGGCTTTTTACGCCATTCAACCGCGCATTTGAACGCGGTGGTGCGTTCTATCAGAAAAGCGTCAAACGGCTGATTCGTTTGAGTATCTTGGTCGGGGTGGTTTATCTGGTTCTGTTAGGGAGCACGATCAAGCTATTCGACGCGGTCCCCGGCGGGTTTATTCCGCAACAAGACAAGCAGTTCCTCGTAGCTATGGCCCAACTTCCCGACGCATCCAGTCTTGATCGGACAGAAGCGGTCGTCAAAGAGATGGAGGCAAGCGCGCTGGCAACACCGGGAGTCGCTCAAACCGTCGCTTTTCCGGGGTTATCGGTCAACGGCTTCACCAATAGCTCCAACAGCGCCATTGTGTTTGTGACGCTGGACAGTTTTGATCAGCGCAAGGATCCGGGGTTGTCGGCCAATGCGATCGCAGGCCAGTTAAACGGGACTTTTTCCAGTATCGACGAAGCTTTTGTCGCGGTATTTCCACCACCGCCCATTTTAGGTCTAGGCACGACCGGTGGCTTCAAACTGCAAATTGAAGATCGGGCCAGTCTGGGTTTTGATGCACTGTTTGAGAACCTTAACAAAGTGCTGGGTGAAGCCCGCAAAGATCCGGCCTTGACCGGCCTCTACTCCAGCTTCCGCATTCAGGTGCCGCAGATGGACATCGAGGTCGACCGGGAGCAGGCTATGCTGCAAGGCATCCCCCTGGATCAGGTGTTCGAAACTCTGCAGATCTATTTGGGATCGCTATATGTCAACGATTTCAATCTGTTCGGCAAGACCTATCAGGTGCAAGCACAGGCTGATGCGGCTCACCGTGTAGACCCGGAGCAAATTCTGCAGTTAAAAGTACGCAATGTCGCTGGTGACATGGTCCCCTTGGGTGCGGTATTGGCAGTGACACCCACCATCGGTCCGGACCGCGTCATGCAATACAACGGTTATCCCAGCGCCGAACTTAACGGTAGTCCGGCACCCGGCTATAGCTCCGATCAGGCCCGGCTTGCGATTGAGCGCATACTCAACGCGCAGCTCGACAAGGGCATAACGTTCGAGTGGACCGAGGTGACCTACCAGCAAATCCTGGCCGGTAATACCATGATGTACATCTTCCCACTGGTGGTGTTGCTGGTGTTCATGGTTCTGGCGGCACAGTATGAAAGTCTTACCTTACCGATGGCGATCATCCTGATTGTGCCGATGACGATTTTATCGGCGCTGGCGGGCGTCTGGTTGACGTCAGGAGATAACAATATCTTCACCCGTATAGCGCTGATCGTGTTGGTCGCGCTGGCTTGCAAGAATGCCATCCTAATGGTCGAATTTGCCCGAGATAACCGGCAACAGGGAGCCTCAAGACTGGATGCTATTCTGCTTGCCTGTCGACTGCGTTTACGACCGATCCTGATGACATCGATCGCCTTTACAGCAGGGGTCGTGCCGCTGGTATTGGCGACCGGTGCCGGTGCCGAGATGCGTCATGCGATGGGTATCGCCGTGTTTTCCGGAATGATCGGCGTCACCTTCTTCGGGCTGCTATTCACTCCTGTCTTCTATATGGCAATGACCGCATTGGAACGTAAACCCAAACCCGCAGTTGAGACGGTGGTGACGGAGACCGAATCCGCGTAAACCCTAGCTCCGCTGACAGTCGGAGTATCATGGGATAGGTGCCCGACGGTGGCTTTACAATTAATCGTTATAAAGTTGCTCGGTCATTGATGTGCCCCCTGACTTACAAAAAGCCAGAGGGCGCATCACTATAAGCTGCATGCCAACGAGCACTAACAAAAACTGATCTACACCGTCAGGATGGACACCTGACTAAGCGACATTCTGTGATTCAAAATCGTCTGGGCTGAGGTAACCAAGAGCGCAGTGCCTGCTGGTTCGATTGTCATCAACGTCGATGTCTTCGAACATCGCTTGGCGCACCCATTACGGCTACAGCAACCTGAGTCCCGTTTGATAATCGCGCTGTCGTTCAGATTCGGGCACCATGTTACCGCCGGTGGCCCAGGCAATATGGGTTGCCTGACTAAGTTTATCGGCCAGCCCGGTGCGTTGCAGATAAGTGTCAACGCCACGAACCGTCGGGTTAACATTCTCGTTACTCCCCCCCGCTGCACACTCTTGGATAATACGGATGATGCCAACAACCCCGGCCAAAGCCGAAGGCTCAAGCTCAATGCCCTCATGATCCTTGACCAGCACCAGCAAACGGTACAGGGTTTCATCATCAACGGTATAGATGCCGTCCAACAGCGGCTCCATCAAACCGCCAACAAACGCCGACGCCCGCCCTACTGCCAAACCATCCGCGCAGGTTTTGTTATCGATACCCAATTCTTGAACACTGATTCGATCGTGCAGTCCGGTATACATGCCCAACAGCATGCACGGCGAGTGGGTAGGCTCGGCAAAGAAGCAGTGAACATTGTCGCCAAATAGCTGTTTCAGTCCGAAGGCGACCCCTCCTGGCCCACCTCCGACCCCACAAGGCAGATACACAAATAACGGGTGCTGAGCGTCAACCATCACCCCCTGTTGATCGAGTTGCTTTTTAAGCCGCTGTGCCGCAACGCTGTAACCTAAAAAAAGATCCCGCGAGTTCTCATCATCGACAAAATGGCAGCGTGCTGTCTGTTGGGCTTCGAGACGTCCTTGCTCTACCGCCTTGCTGTAATCGGCCTGATGTTCGACAACCGTTACGCCCTTGCTTCTAAGCAGTGCTTTCTTCCACGGTTTGGCGTCGGCGGACATATGGACGGTCACGTTAAATCCAAATTTAGCACCGACTATGCCGATACTCAGTCCCAGATTACCGGTCGATCCGACCACGATCTGATGCTGGCCAAACAACGCCCGACAAGCGTCTCCGTCGAGAGTTCGGTAGTCAGACTCACACGATAATAGCCCTGCTGTTAATGCCAGGCATTCGGCGTGTTTCAATACTTCGTAGATGCCGCCGCGTGCCTTAACCGAACCCGAGATAGGTAGCTGATTATCACACTTAAGCATCAAGGTGCCGGGCAATGTCACCGAGAGTCGTGATGCCAGGGCCGCCTGTGCCTGAGGGATTTTTATCAACGGTGACTCAATCAAGCCCTGCGCGGCAGCCGTTTCAGGGAACACCTTGGCAAGATAAGGCGCAAATCGATCGAGACGGGCCGCCGCATCGGCAATATCGTCAGGCCCGAGAGGCAGCTTCGCTTTAACGTCGGCAAAAGGGGCAAGCTGTGGGTTAATCCAGCACAGCGGTTCGGTCAAGATAAGACGTTTCAGTAACGGGTGCGATTGGCACCACTGCTCGATAGAGCGGCCTTGCAGCGTCAATGTATTCATACGTAAAACTCACCTAGCGCCGATGATATCCAGCAGCCAAGAAGGGACTGCGGGTCGGGTTTTATCATACAGGTCAGCAATGGTTTACCACTACAGTGGTAGCAACAATAAGACGTACCGCCCGAGCGCCGAAGGTGGCCGCAGCGGTATGGTAACAAATGATGAGACCGCAGACAGCGGCCTCAAAAAACAGCAGTTCTAATAGGATTCGTCACTGAGGGGTATTCCTCCCTTTATTCGCCCACTTCCTCGCACTGCACGATACGGCCTCGCTGCACTAAGGTATCCAGATCCAGTCGGTAGATACAATCGAGCATGTGCATTTTAAAACTACCGGGGCCCGAACCCAGCTTGACCGCTTCCTCCGCCGCCACACCGATGACCAACAACGCATTAACCGCTGCATCGAACGGGTCTTCATTGACCGCCAGAAAACCACCAATCAACGCCGATGAGGCACACCCCATCGCCGATACTCGGGTCTGCAGGATATCGCCGTTGGTCATCAGCAGTGTCCGTGTTCCATCGGTGATCAAGTCAGTTTCCCCCGACTGCACCACGACGGCACCCGTTTGTTGTGCCAGACGCTGCGGCGCATTTGGCGAGTTGTCATTTGCCAACGCATGAATTTCAGCGTAGTTACCCCGAATCACAGCAGGCCCTTTTTCCAGCAACGCCATGGTAAAACTACGGCGACTGGAAGAGGCATGTACCGAGACCGGATCTAACACCCAGGGTTTGTTGTAATCTGTGGCAGTATCGATCGCGGTGGTAATCGCCACGCGTCGAATACTGTCCAGTGTGCCGATGTTGACCGAAAGGCTATCGGCACTGGTAACAAACTCGGCGATCTCCTCGGTTCCCATCGTCATCGATGTCTGGGCACCCACAGCAAGAAGAATATCGGCAGAGAAGTCCATCGCCACCGGGTTAGTAATGCATTGTACCCGTGGACCTATATGGCTTAGCAGTTTCATTGAGTGCATCGCACCACTCGCCGCTTTATTGATACCGCCACCGTCACTTCCGGCAGATATAATCTTAAATGCGCTAGACATCACCTATCTCCTTATCACCGGATAAACCGGCAGTTGAACAAGGGTTGACCAACCTATCACTTCTCTTGCTGCTTAGGATCGACCCTCAAGCCATAAACCTTCTTTATGCCAGTTCGCGGGTCAAACGATCACGCTCTTCTTCGCTGTATTGCACACGACCCAGCGGTACACGGTCATCAATCGCGGTGCGAATCTGCTCGGAGTCTTCTGCGCTAAACCCGCCGCAAAGCTCGATCAGTTGGACATCACGCGTCAGCATCTCTTGCGCGGCCAGGATCGCTTCATCGACCGACCCGACACCGGCCACCATCATCTGAAACTGGTCACTCTTAATATAGGCATGGTGTTTGATCACCTCAAGGTCAGCTGCCTTGACGATATAACCGTAGCGTTGCAATGCCATTGTCTGATCTCCGTCGCATTATTGTTGAACTCCATTAAAACCCGCCTTATGGATGGGGTTTAGGGCCAGCGAAGCAGCTGCCTTGGAGCCAAGCGGATACCGGAAATGACAATCTAGACGGGGTATTGAGGGCTGGAAAGTGAATATACCGGGGCTCAGAATGAGCCCCGGTTAGGATCGCTGGGGTTTTTATCGAGTCAGCACCGCCTGCAGTCAGTGATTCAGGCCATGATTAGCGAGTGTTGACCGCCGATCTCAGCGTGCGGCCTGCTTCATCTCATTTTTAAACAGATGGCTAAACTGACCGTACCCTTTCGCCTCCAGCTCGGCTAACGGAATAAACCGCAGCGAGGCTGAATTGATGCAGTGACGCAAGCCGGTAGGCGCAGGGCCATCGTCAAAGACGTGGCCTAAGTGCGAATCACCGATCTTACTGCGAACCTCGGTCCGCTCGGTGAAGAAACTCCGGTCAGACTTGGTGGTGAGAACGTCTTCGGCAATAGGACGGGTGAAGCTTGGCCAGCCGGTACCGGACTTGAACTTATCAGTCGAAGAGTAAAGCGGCTCGCCAGTCACGATATCCACATAGATACCGGCGCGTTTGTTATCCCAATACTCATTGGCGAATGGCCGCTCGGTACCCTCTTCCTGAGTTACCTTATATTGCAGTTTGGTGAGTGACCCTCGAATCTCCTCATCCGAAGGTTTGGTATAAACAGCGTCAGTCATTGGAGTCACCAGAGCCGCCGTCGTGGCGTTCATCTGCTGCTGACTCTTGTTGCCACTGTACTTGGAATAATCGAGTTTCAGGTCCTTGCCCCAGGCCTGTTCTACGAAGTCGGTCCGTCCCGATCCGTTGGTATAAAGGCGATAACGAATGGGGTTAATCTTGTAATAGTTCTGATGGTACCCCTCAGCCTCATAGAAGCTTTTGAACGCGGTAATTTCAACGGCGATCGGTTTATCGAAACGGCCCGAGGCGGCCAGCTTATCGCGCGATACTTCGGCCCGTTGACGCTGACTGTCGCTAGTATAAAAAATACCGGGACGGTACTGGCGACCCCGATCATAGAAGGAGCCGCTACCATCGGTCGGATCAAAAATACGCCAATAGGATTCCAGCAGCCCCTCGTAACTAATTTTTCCGGCGTCGTAGTAAACCTGGACCGACTCGGTATGGCCGGTACGACCTGCTGAGACCTGTTTGTAGGTTGGGTCAACCTCGTCACCACCGGTATAACCTGAGATCACTTCGTGGACGCCGGGCACTTTTTCAAAACCCGACTCCACACACCAGAAACAGCCACCGGCAAAGGTCGCAACAGAAAGCCCCGAGGGCGCATCCGCCTCCATACTGGTGGCATTGCTGAGGCTATTGATTCCCAAACCCGCAAGCACGACAGTGAAGCCCGCTAAGATAATTTTTTTCATACTGATGCCTCTAATTCTCTGTAGTTCAAATCCGTTCAAGCGTTTTCACTCGCTGGATGAAACAACATTATGAACCTATGGCGTTACGCAGAAATCACGTAATTATCACGATTGTGTAACATCGCGATTTAACGGAAGCTCGAAGCTGAAGATAGACCCGGTTGCCGTGTCTGCATTTCTACCCGTTTGATCAGCACCATCGATAACAGCAATATCGGTATGTAGCGCAACCTTAGCGTTACTACTAACAGCCACATTATCTACTGAAGCGACATTGTCGGCCGAAATGGAGCCCTGCTGCATATCCATGATGCGTTTGGCGATGGCAAGCCCGAGGCCAGCGTGCTGGCTCGACTTATCAGCACTATCACCGCGATAAAAAGGGTCGAAGATATGCGGTAGGTGCTCGGCATCGATGCCGGTGCCACTGTCACGTACCGACACCTTAACCCGATCACCAACCATACAGGTGGTGACGGTGATCGTCCCCTGAGCCGGGGTATGCTCAATCGCATTATCGAGTAGATTGTCCAGTACCCTCTCGGTCATACCGATATCACCGTAGGCAAGCGGGCTGTCAGAAACCACCAGACGCAGCGACACGCCCTGATTTTCGGCTTTGAGGCGATGCTTCTCGACCGCATCATAGATCAATTCAGGCAACGCGAAGGGTTCGGGCTGCGGTTGGCTCTCTCTGGCTTCCAAACTTGCCAGCTCGAACAGCTCACCCAACATCCGGCCCAAACGATGCCCCTGATACACGGCGATGCGCAAAAACTCTTCGCGTTGCTCCTCACCGATACTGTCTTTTTTAATCTGCAGTGATTCGAGATAACCCAGCATTGAGGCCAATGGGGTCCGCAGATCGTGTGACACCTGCGCAACCAGTCGCCGTCGCAACGCATCTTGCTCTTGCAGCAACTCAATTTGCAGGCCGATCTGCTCGGCCATTTGGTCAAACGTAAACGCCAATGCATCAACCTCATCACCTTGGGGAAGCAGACTCCGTTCGGGTTGCAGCTTGATGGTCTGTTTGGTGAACTGGTCCATCCGTTCGGTTAAACGACGCAGACGTCGGGTCAGTAGATGGAAGACAATCAAACCCGCCAACAGACCAAAGCCCAGGCTAGCCGCCATCGCCCAACCGCTCATGCGCAGCAGGTAACTGGTGCGGGCAACAGCTTCGGCCGAGTCGTATTGCTCCCCGCGCAACACCACATAGAGGTAACCCTCGGGGGTACTTTTACCCGGAATTTCAGTAACCGAAAACGCTTTCTGGCGATCGTGGCTGCGCGGATCATCTCCCAATAAGGGATAAGGATCTTCCATCTTTAGGAAAGCCAGGATTGGCGCTAACGATACGGACTTACGTTTAATTTTTTCCGGATCTGCCGAATAGGACAGAATCGCTCCTGCGCTATCGAGCAGGTATATCTCGATGCTGGGGTTGATCGACATGTAGAGACTGAACGTCTCCTTCAGGGCCGCTTCATTGAGCCGCCCCTCCTCGACCAGATTACGGTCTGCCACCAGGTTACGTGCCAGGTTTCGGTTCACCTGCTGGTTAAGCTGGCGCAGGTAATTGTCGGTTATGGTTAAATTAATGGCAGCGTAGATCACGCCGATGGCAATCAGCAGGACCAACAGGCCCATCGCAAGTTTGGCGTAGAGGGTACGCAGCATAACCGCTCTCAGTTGGCGAATTTGTAGCCGACACCCCAGACCGTTTGAACGTATTCCGGGTGGGCCGGATCCGTTTCGATCTTGGCGCGCAGCCGGTTAATGTGGGTGTTGACCGTGTGCTCGTAACCTTCGTAACTGTAGCCCCAGACCTGATCGAGCAATTGGATGCGACTATAGACCCGGCCCGGCTCACTGGCGAGATAATAGAGCAAGTCGAATTCGCGCGCGGTAAGTTCTACCGCCTGCCCGCCGACCAAAACCAACCGCTGCTCGGCATTGATGGTTAGGCCATCGGTTTCGATTATCTTTTCACGCGCCGGTTCTGCCTGTGGGGTCGATAGCGCACTGACCCGTCGCAACAGCGCTTTCACGCGAGCAACCAGTTCAGGCAGACTAAAGGGTTTAGTCAGATAGTCGTCCGCCCCCATCTCCAAACCCAGTACCCGATCCAGTTCGGTGGATTTGGCCGTGAGCATCAAGATAGGGGTATAACTATCACGGCTGCGCATCTCACGGCACAGGCTCAAACCGTCAAGACCGGGCAGCATCAGATCCAGAACAACCAGATCAAAGCCACCTTGATTGAAGGTCACAAGCCCGGTATCACCTCGATTCTCCAACTGCACGCCAAAGCCATTATCGACCAGGTGCATAGAGATAAGTGCGGCAATATCAGGGTCATCCTCAATCACCAGAATTTGGCGTAAAGGGGATTCAGAAGCACTCTGCTGAGGGTTAGAAACCATGAACAACTCGTCTATCTTAGCCACCGACAATCGATTGCTATTATTTGTCTTTCATCATCTTATCTTTTTTCATCGTAGCGTCCATCTCCTTTGAGTGCATCATCTTGTCCGATTTCATCTCGGCAGGTTCCATCATCTTCTCGGATTTCATCTCTGATGATTTCATAGCAGAGCTCTTCATCATCGAATCTGACATTTTATCGTCCATGTCGTGATTTTTTGCCATCTCGCCGGCCATGGCAGACTTTTTCATCGCACTGTCATTTTTCATTTCGCCAGCCTGAACGGTAGCAGCACTGACGGCGATAACGAGAGCAAGGACTGAGGCTGTTTTGTACATGATAAAACTCCTGATAATTAAGTCGGCTTCCAGACAGCCTCTTGTTTAGGCCGTCTGTACTGAGATCTATTTAGCAGGAGCTAGGTCACACACCGATAACGTAAATCTAACGTTTTGATAACGCATCCAGAGATATTGGCCAATCCGGTAAATTTACAGGGCACTCGACTAAAGCCCCGTAACGGTTCTGGCAGTCAGGAGGCTTATATGCTGAGTTTAGTGGTTAGCTCTTATTGTTGGAAAAACCCCGCTAACAGCCACAACACAACGTGCGGACCCGCCTGCCTGCGCTTGCCGCAAAAGTAGAGCCAGGTTGAAGTGCAGGTCGAGCTGTTATGGTCTATACCCTGAATCAGTGACTTCAAACTCACTATAAATCCCTTAAACCCTGCTACAACAGG
>JBALVL010000037.1:44548-53447 GCA_036961355.1 Motiliproteus sp. | reverse complement strand
AGGAACCCTCAAATGAGGATTCCTTTTTGATCAATAATTGTGGGACAGCAGTGGCTAAGACCCTACCCCCTCAAGAGCTTACCCCTTTAACAAACCATCGACATCGATGCCGCTATCGCGCATCTGTGCCAATTTGTACCGCAGCGTCCTCGGGCTAATGCCCAAGGTGACTGAAGCATCTTTACGGCTGCCACCGTGCGAACGGAGCGCATCGATAATCAGCTGATATTCGTGCTGCTTCATATCATCGCCTAACTGCGGCGCCGCACTTTCCTGATCAACATTGTTTGTCGTGGCTGCCACCGCCGCCTTGACACTACCAAGCGATGACGCTTGCATCGAAGAGGGGTTTAGACACAGATCAGCGGCTTGAATTTGACCACCGGGTTGCAAGATCAACGCCCGCTGCATCACATTCTCCAGCTCACGAACGTTGCCAGGCCAGTCATGAGTCAGCAGCACCCGATGCGCCAACGGATCGAGAGTCACACCAGCCCGATTCATTTTTGACGCATGCTTGTGCAGCAGTTTTTCTGCCAATGGAATCAGATCCTCAGGCCGCTCACGCAGCGCAGCCCAGTGCAGCGGAAAGATATTGAGGCGATAGTACAGATCTTCGCGAAACTTGCCTTCAGCCACATACTGGCCCAGATCACGGTTGGTGGTTGCCAACACCCGCACATTGAGCTTAATCACCTTGCGACCGCCGATCCGTTCGACCTCTTGCTCCTGCAACACCCGCAACAGCTTAGCCTGCAGCCCCAGATCCATCTCCGACACTTCATCAAGCAATAAAGTACCGCCATCGGCCTGTTCGAACTTGCCCGGCATACTGGCGTAAGCGCCGGTAAACGCACCCTTCTCATGACCGAATAGCGTTGCTTCCATCATATTTTCAGGGATCGCCGCACAGTTGATAGCCACAAAAGGCTGTGCCGCCCGGTTCGAATGGCGGTGAATATATTGCGCTAACACCTCTTTGCCGGTACCGCTCTCGCCCATGATCAGCACGGTTGAATCGGTATCGGCAACCCGCTGCGCCAACTGCAACAATTGCTTGGCCGATGCTGACTCTGCGATCGGCTCGCTGCCCCCACTAGAGCCGAGCTTGGAGTTTGCATGGCGTTCGATGATTTGCAGTAACTGCTCCGGCTCGAACGGCTTGAGCAGATAATCGACCGCGCCGTTGCGAATCGCATCGACCGCCCGATCGACTGCTCCGTAAGCGGTAATCAACAACACCGGCAGCGCCGGCTTCATCGCATTGATCCGTGCCAGCAGATCGTGGCCATCCATGCCGCCCATATTAACGTCACTAACGACCATATCGACCGATTCACGCTGTAGCAACGTCAACGCAGCCTCGCCCGAATCGGCCTCTTTGAAGGCATAACCCGCCAGATCGAGGGTATCGCACAGCGCTTCTCGTAACTCGGCATCGTCTTCTACCACCAGCACACAGGCTTGGGTCATGCAGTTAACTCCTGATTATTCAATGACCCACAGGCAACAGATGGCACTCTGTAGGAGCCCAGTCCTCTGGGCGATCTTTACCTATCAAAAAATTCACCCAGAGAACTGGGCTGCTATAACACTTTAATTAACCAACGATATTCTTCGGATCTTTATACGGTAATTTGAACCCGGCAACCGTGCCCTGTCCGACAACGGAGTTGATATAAAAGTCGCCGTGGTGCGCTCTCGCTACCACCTGCGCCACCGCCAGCCCCAGCCCAGTACCTTGTGACTTGGTGCTATAAAAAGGCTCCAGCGACTGCGCCAACTGCTCTGCGTTCATACCGGGACCGTTATCGCGCACCTCCAGCATCAAAAAGCTGCCATCAACCCTCGAAGCTTTCAACTCCAAGGCTTCAGCTCCGGCTTGCAGCGCATTATTAACCAGGTTTATCAACGCACCGACCAGCGCTTCCTGATTACACTGTAATAACACCCCCGGCAGGCTGTTGATGCAATCGGCATCCGCATTAGCATGTGTCAAAGGCACATCCAATGCGTCTTCAATCGCACTGAACAGCTGCTCACTGCTGACCAGGTCGGTCAGCTTGGTCTCGCCGCGAGCGAACACCAACATGTCGCGCACCTGCTCCTCTAGCGAATTCAAACGGCCACGAACTTTATTGGCAAATTTAATCCGCTGATCTTCGCGCAGATCGGGCTTGGTTAAATGCGCGCTGTAGAGCATCGCCGCCGATAACGGTGTACGAATCTGATGCGCCAACGACGCCATCATTTTGCCCATAAAAGTGAGCCGCTGAAAATGTCCCAATCGAGCCTGCAATTCACGCGTTTCGGTCTGATCGGTCAACAGGATGATCTGCCCCGGCTCACCTTCGAGCGAGCGGGTCGCCAAACTAACCCGACGGCCATTTTTAAGCGATACCTCATGACCATCGTCGCCCCTTGGTGCAAAACTGCGAGAGATCACATCACCCCAGTTTTCACCGTGCAACGGCTCCCCCAGCAACTCCAGCGCCGCCGCATTACACTCCTGCACCCGCCCCTGACTGTCGAGCACAATGACCCCGCCGGGCAACAGTTGCAGCAGATTTTCCAGCCGTAAGGTGATCCGTTCTTTATCGGCCAGCTCATTCTGGCGATCGAGCTCTTGCTGCGCCAGTCGGGCATTAAGCTGAGCAACCTGCTGCTCAAGTTCAGCATACGATTCGCTCAGCTGCCCCGACATCGCGTTAAACTGCTCGAACGCTTCGGCCAAGTCGCGTTCGCGCTGTGCCAAGTCATCCGTCTCGGCGGATTTAGAATTTGAAGATGGGTCAGAATTCATCAGTCACTCGCATACTCGCCCACATCGAAACCACACTGTTTGGCTAAATTCACACCAGTGGGAACCAATACCTGTAGTAGCCCACATACTATGGGAGCTAATACCTCTAGCCACACTTGTAGGAACCCAACTCTCTGGAAGCCCACACCTGTGGGAGCCCAGTCCCCTGGGCGATCTCTTCCACCCGAAATATCGCCCAGAGGACTGGGCTCCTACACCAAAAAAAACAGCACCGCTATTTTCTTACGATGCCGTACTTACGCATCTTCTCCACCAACGTGGTGCGACGAATGCTGAGCAGCTCGGCCGAGCGCGCCACCACATTGCCCGCTTCATCGAGCGCTTGCTCTATCAGTGACCGCTCCAGATCGTTAAGGTACTTTTTCATATCGATACCTTCCGGCGGCAGAAAACCGCCGCTAGCAACCACCTCGGCCACCGCGTGGTCATCGCTACTCCCCGTATGCAGCGGCGGTACCGGCATCGGTCGCTGCAAGTGCGGTGGTAACTCGGCATCGTCGAGGTAACGGAATTTTTGCGGCAGTTCATTAACAGTGATCACCGATCCGGGATGCAGAATCGATAGCCGCTCAACCAGGTTGGCCAGCTCACGTACATTGCCGGCCCAACCGTGCCGCGCCAACGACTGTAACGCGCTACCGTGAAACTGAAGCTGCCCCAAACCACTTTTCTCGGCCCGCTGCACCAGTTCATTAAGCAGCACTGGCAGATCATCAAGCCGCTCGCGTAGCGCCGGCATCTCGAGAGGGAATACATTGAGCCGGTAGTAGAGGTCTTCACGGAATGTACCGTCGGCGATCATCACTTCCAGATCTTTATGGGTAGCGGCGATGATCCGCACATCCACCTCGATGGTCTTGTTACCCCCCACCCTCTCGAAGCAGCGCTCCTGCAACACCCGCAACAGCTTCACTTGCATTGGCAGTGGCATATCGCCGATCTCATCGAGAAACAACGTGCCCCCGTTAGCCAACTCAAACCGACCCTGACGGGTAGAGATAGCGCCTGTGAAAGCCCCTTTTTCATGACCAAACAGCTCACTTTCAAGCAGCTCCGGTGGGATCGCGCCACAGTTGACCGGCACAAAGGGACCGCTGGCGCGTGATGAGCTGTCATGAAGGTTACGAGCCACCACCTCTTTGCCGGTGCCGGACTCGCCGGTAATCATCACACTGACATCACGATCGGCCACCTGCGCCATCATCGCCCGTACTCGGCGCATCGGCAGGCTGGCACCAACAAGATGGTTGTAGAGCTTGCTGTGGTCCTCCCACAGCTGCAACTGGCCGTTAGCAGCCTCGCGCTGCTGCCGGTAAAACTGCGCCTGGTGTAGTACCGTCAGTAATCGGCGCTGATCCAACGGTAGTTCGATCCGACCCACCAACATCCCCCGCAACGACGCACTGAGCGGTTGCGACTCGACCCAGTCGGAGATAGACAGTACCGGCACATGCAGGTCCCGCGTTTGCAGACCGGCCAACAACATCTCCAGCGAGATGGATTCACGGCAATCACCCAGCACCACCGCCGTCATCCCCGGCGTCAACACCCCCTGTTGCTGTAACCAACCGGCAAAATCTACCGCCCGGCACTCGATGCCCGAATATTCGAACAACGACTGCAGCAAACGACTGCGCTCGAGATCGTCATCGATGAGTAACAGAGAAAGTGAAGGGACCATAACTGAACCAAATAACAATTTATTGACGCTAATTATCGAAGAGTATTGTCTCGACGTCATGAATTGTCAATATGTTGACACGAAGATAAACCACCGTTGCCTGTAGGCGCCCAGCCCCCTGGGCAAATCTGCGGCAAAAATCGGGTTCGACGGATACAACATCGTCGTGGGGACACGGCTCCCACAGAAAACCACTCTCCACTGTCGGAACCTTCACACTGGTAGGAGCCCAGTCCTCTGGGCGATCTTGCAAGCCCAATCAGCACCCGACTCTACTAACTTTCAGACCAAAAAAAGCCGGACTAGGTCCGGCTTTAATTATTTCATTTGATGACTCCAACAGCGTTTACTTCTTAAACTCGTCAGGGATCTCTTGCCAGCCGCCCTTAACTTCGTGAATCAACTTGGCGACTTCATCAAGCATATCGATATCCAGCTGCAGGTTAGCGGTACCCAAACGTTGCAACATATAATCATAAAGCGAGTCTAAATTTTCAGCGACCTCACCACCCTCCTCCAGATTCAGAGCCCCTTTGAGATGCACCAAAATACGCGAAGCTTTAGCGATCTGCTCACCTTTGGCTTCCATCTGCTTCTGTTCCATCAAGCCTTTGGCACGAGTAATCGCGGTGATTGCGCCGTCAAACAACATGGTAATCAGATCATGAGGGGACGCTTCACTGACCGATGTTTTCAAGCTTACGGAGTTGTACTGGTCAAGTGCTTTTTTGCTGTACGACATTAAAATTTATCCTTGTTAACTACTTTGTAACAAAATTATTGAAACTAGCTATCGTAACTAACAGTTCCGGCCCGCAGACGGTTAGTTTCATGCAAGTCACCCGCAAACAGGTTCCTACACAAGCGCTTAAGATTTCTGGGCGGTAAACGGCAGCCGGTCGACCAAACCATCGAGCTGGCCGCTGACGCCATTTAGTGAGCGAATGATCGCCTCCATCGCCAGGAATTGGTTCTGCAACAGGCTAAAGCGTGCGTCCATCTGCCGATCCAACGTCTCACGATCGGTAGAAATGTCGTCCAGCTGCGTATTGAGACTGGTTTCACGGCTAGCGATCAGGCCGCTGCTTTCGAGAAAGCTGTCGAGAATATTATTGATCTCGTTACCAAAACCACGGGCGATGGTAAATGTTGCACTGGTGACACCCGGCGCAACTTCTAAGCTCAGCCCGGATAACTCACTACCAAGTTCTGGCAGCATGATATTCCCCGAACCAAACGCCGCTACGCCATTGATGGTGCCGACCACATCAACACCGGCGGTCGCTGCTAACGCGTCGCGGCCGCTGTCAGAGTCGGCAGTTATTCCCAGTTTAGTGCCGATATCGGCACCCACTGCGCTGATGACCACCGACGAAGTACTGCCGGTACTATCGGAGGTAAAGCTGAAGGTATCGGTAGTCGCGTCATACCCGACGGTAACACCCGCTATTGCCGTATCCAGTGCCGCCCGAACCTCCTCAGCACTGTTGTAAGGAGCACCTGCATTCAATGCATTGAGATCGATAACCGTTGCTCCGGCACCATCGACGTCGATACTCAAGCTATACGCCCCAACGCTAGTATCCAAAGGCGTTGTAAACTGATCGATTTTACCGTCGGTTCCGGTCGCAACCGAAAAGCCCAGCGCGGCCATCTCGCTACCTACGGCAGTGACTTCTACTGTAGAGGTAAGACCGGTGGTGTCGGAGGTAACACTGTAGCTGTTGCTGCCGCTGTCGTAACTGACCGTCGCGCCGGTAATGGCGGTCCCCAGAGCTGAGCGAAAGGCTTCGGTATCGGCATAGCTTCCGGTACCGGACAGATCAATCGCCACATCAGCACCGTCAACGCTGACGGTCATACTGTAATTACCAACGCTGGTATCGAGTGGGTTGGCGAAGGATTCGTTGTCAATCCCAGCCGTTGCTACGGCACCAGCCAGACCCAACTGAGCGATATTGGTACCTGATTGCGTTTTTAGCGTAACCGTCGAAGCGCTACCGGCACTATTAGAGGTAAAAGAAAATTGTGTGCCATCCCAAGCAACAGTCACAGCCCCTGAGCCTAAAGGCCCAGCATCTAACTTCGCCTGCATGTCTAATCGTAAGGCATCCTCTGAGGCATAAGCGCCAGCCGTCAGCGTAATCGCGCCGCTATCGACACCATCCACGGTGATTTCAAAAGCCTCATCGCCCGTAAAGGTCGGCGTTGACAACCCGGTATAAGCCCCTAAGGTCAGGTCACCCTGAGTACCGCCCAGATCAGCCACACCGCTCTCATCGATAACGCCACCAGCCAACACGCCGCTGGTTTCGTTCATCGGTTCGGTAATCGTCCCGCCGGTTAACGCGGCAGCTGTCACACCACCACCGAACGCCAGTCGATCCATATCATTGCTGATATTAGAGAATTCAAGGGTCGAGGTTTTACCATAGGTTCTTGAGGTGGTGGTATAGCTGCCGGTTGTGCTGTCGTAACTAATATCCACCGCTGCAGCCACACCGCTAAGACTCTCATCGCCATTAATCTGCGCCTGCATATCCGCGATTAGCGCATCGGTATCGGCATAGTTTCCGGTCAGTGTAATCAGGCTACTACTGGTGCCATCAACCTTAATTTCAAATGAGTAATCGCCAGCACTGGTATCAAGCCCACCCGCAAACACACCCGTCGCTGTGGTGAGAGCAAGATCCGCCGCATCGGTGGCGCTGATACTGCCACCAGCCGCATAACCCTTGGCCGGATCGGTCGTTACTACGACATCAAAAGTCCCCGATGCTGTCGCCGCCGTGGTCTTAACGATTCCCAACCGGGCATCGCTGGTTGAAGTAGCGCCGGTGAAGATATCGGTCAAACTCGAATAATGGTTATCCAGCGCCTCTTGGAAAAGATCCTCTTTGATCTCCAGATCACCGCTGATCTGGGTCTGTATACCGATGGTCGCTAGCGCTGTGTAGTTACCACTCAGGCCCGTCAGCGTGTCGGAGATCATCGACCGAACTTGGTTGACCATGGTCTTGGTGGTCGGATCGCGCGATAGCGCCCCCAGCGACTGGTCTTCAGCATCTTCATCAACATCGGCAGGCGTGGTCAGATTACCCGTCTGTTCCAGAAACAGGTTGTAGGCTTCGACGAAATCTCGAACGATCTGCTCACCGAAGGTTTTATCCGCTTCGATGCCAATAGTCATAGTATCGTTAAGATCTTCCGATACACCGCTGAGGGTAAACTCCAAGCCATCGATCACATCATCAATGGTGTTACTGGAACGGGTAACTGCCAAACCATTGATAGTAAACGAGGCGTCCTGACCCTCGTTCTTTTGCGCCATGCTTTGTGTGGTCTCATCAAACTGTAGCTTTGCTGCCAAACCGGCTGGGGTCTCCTCGGCAACGGCAATTTTCATCTCATTACTGGCGCCCGATTCAGAGGCGATCTGCAAGGTATAGGTACCGTCACCGACATCGATAATAGACGCCTGTACCCCAAAATCGGCGGCATTGATCGCATCTTTAATGCCATTGAGGGTGTTATTAGAATCATCGATAGTCAGCGTTTTAGCAGCCTTGCTGGCGTTGCTGGTATCCAGCGCTGTAAAGCCTGCATCCCAATCACCAAAGCTGAAACTCAGGGTGCCATTACCAACCACGGCATCGGCATCGGCAAAGCCACCAACACTGAGCGAATGGGCCGACGCCAGACTACTGACATGCATCTCATACTCGCCGGTCGCAGCCCCGGCATCCACCGAGGTCGGCGTCACCAGCGTAGTATCGCCAAAAGCCACATTACGGGCATCAAAAGTATCGGCGTCGGCCAACAGCTCCATACTGTCCTGAATACCCGCCATCGCATTACGCAGCGCACCGTAACCGGAGATCTGGGTCTCGAGCGTTTTCGTTTTAGAATCGAGTGTAAATTCACGCGGCGCCCGCTCGGCCTCGACCAGGCTTTTGACCAGCGCTTGGGTATCGATGCCCGAACCGCCACCGAGAGATGAGAGAATACTATCAACCATGACAACCTCCGACCCGGAACCGCCGCAGGGAGAGAGACTAGCGGCTATAGAAACGAGTTTTTATAGAATAACATCAACGGGGGCTATTTAGCCTCGATACCTGCTGTATCGCCGTGGGGACACGGCTCCCACAATACGCCCCAAATAAAAATTACATCGCTCACAGCCTGAGCATAGCGCCCTGACCGCCTAATCTACAGCCCACACCTGTGGAGCTCGGCTCTGTGGGAACCCAGTCTGGTGGAAGCCCCGCCCTGTAGGAAACCAGCCTGCAGAAGCAGACCGGTGTAAGCCCACACCTATAGGAGCTCAGCCCAGTGGGAGCCCAATCCTGTGAGAGCCCAATCCTGTGAGAGCCCAATCCTGTGAGAGCCCA
>JBALVL010000037.1:0-44448 GCA_036961355.1 Motiliproteus sp. | reverse complement strand
GAGCCCAATCCTGTGAGAGCCCAATCCTGTGAGAGCCCAATCCTGTGAGAGCCCAGCCTGCAGAAGCCCAGACCGGTGGAAACCAACACCTGTGGGAGCCCAGTCCTCTGGGCGATTTCTCTTCAAACCCAAGCAAACTATGATCCTTACACCTTCTCGCTAAACAACATTCCCATCACCTTATCCAGGTGCTCGCGAATCGCCAGCGCCTCTTCGGTCGGGATCTGCCGGATCAGCTCGTTGGTATCACGGTCGGTAATTTTGACCACCACTTCATCGGCTGACTTATCAACCGTGAAAGCCAGGCTGCGCTGGCCCTCTTTCATAAACTGGTTCAACTGTTCAATCGAGGCTTGCAGTTTCTCGGCCGAGACCTGCGCCTGCTCGACCGAACCGGCCGAGGCTTCGGCTTTGGCAGCCGCATCGACCTGCTTAATCGTGTTTTGTGGGTCTACGGACTGCGCTGCCGGTTCTGCAGCCGCCTGCGGGGCGCTCTGCTGTGGCGGCACCCTCGGAGCGGTAGCTGCGATAGTAATATTTTCAGCCATCTTCCTCTCTCCTGCTTTCTCTAACTAAGGCCAGTTTTAACATTGTGCTCTGATTGTTCAAAAATGAGTTCCTACAAAACACAATGTTAAAAATAGATTATTGCTCTTTCTCAAAACAACACTGCCCCGCGAGGCGGGGCAGTGGTTTTTCGCTGGACTACCTTACCCCATTACTGGAGTAGTGACAGCACCTGCTGCGGTGCCGAGTTGGCTTGCGCCAGCATCGCAGTACCGGCCTGCTGCAGAACTTGCGCCCGGCTCAGGTTGGCAGATTCAGCGGCGAAGTCCGCATCTTCGATCCGTGAACGCGAGGCCGAAGCCGCCTGCGAAACCGAGCTCAGGTTGTTGACGGTGAAGGTCAGACGGTTAGTTACCGCACCCATCTCACCACGTGAGCTGTTGATGGTTTCCAGAGCCGCATCGATTGTCTCGATCGCGTCTTGAGCACCGGCGGCAGTTGAGATATCGATATCAGCAACACTATCTGCAGTAGAAGAAGCTGCGTTAGCTTCCATCAAACCTGTACTAGTCAGCAACGTTGCGGCATCCGTACCCGCGCCAGCTTCAATTGACATCTCAGAGCCGTCGATACTACGCAGCGTCAAAACACCAGCTGCGTTGCTCGCTACAACGCCAGTTTCTACAGATTTTTCATTAATGGCCGCAACAAGGTCATCACCTTGGCCAGTGACAGAACCACCTAGACCATCAATCTCTCCGATTTCAACACCGTTGATGATCAAGTCACCCTCTGCCATAGCAGCAGCAGCGGTGTTAGCCACACCTGTAATCTCTCCCGTATCGGTACGATTTTGAATACCCAGGAACACATTATCAGCCGGCGTTGCAGACGAAATCGTAATGTCGTTATCACCTTCAGTATCGGTAAAGGCCAAAGTTGCCAAATTCGCAGCTGCTAAGCCCGTAGCCGTAGTCGTACCGTTTTCTGTTACAGCAACACTTGCTGCATCCTCAACCGATACAACCAGCTTGCCATCATCACCAACACTTGCGGAAACAAGACCGTTACTCTTGTCATTGATTGCAGTCGCCAGCTCTTCCAAGCTGCCAGTATCGCCAATAGAGAAACTAGTCGTAGTACCGTCATTTAATACGACATCAAAATCAACAGTGTCTCCCCCGGTAAGAATGCCATCACCCACAGTAGTAGCTTCGGCTTCAACGAAAGAGCTGACCTCAACACCGGATAGAGAGGTATTAAAGACATCCAGAACCTCATCCATAGTCGTCTGGGTGCCGTCAATATCTGCAGCAGCGACAGTCTGACCATTAACAGTTAAATCTGTAGTCAAGGTTAGTGCGCCAGCCGCTACCGACATGGTTGTACCAACGAGATCAGCACCACCACCAGAACCTAGGTCTTCCGCAGCAAACGACTGCGTACCAAAATCAACCCCGATGGTCTGATTGGCTTCTGAACCGACCTGCAATGAAGTCGAACCCAACGAGCCATCAAGGATGTTCAGGCCGTTAAAGGTAGTGGTTTCGGCGATACGGGTCAGTTCTTCCTTCAGCTGAGAAACCTCGGCGTTCAGTGATGAACGGTTGCCTTCGGTGAAGGTACCCGATGCTGACTGGATCGATAGCTCACGCATCCGTTGTAGCATGTTGGTCGATTCCTGCAGAGCACCCTCAGCAGTCTGTACCATGGAGATACCGTCGTTGGCGTTACGAACCGCTTGGTCAAGACCACGGATCTGCGAGGTCAAACCACTCGCAATCTGCAGACCGGCTGCATCGTCAGCCGCGCTGTTGATGCGCTTACCTGAGGTCAGACGGTCCATCGCTTGCTTCTGATCGTTCTGAGAGATATTCAGGTTACGCTGAGCGTTCAATGACTGAACGTTAGTGTTGATTACCATTGCCATGATGACTTCTCCTAAAGCAGTTCGTCTGCTTTTCTATTCGTCTTTTTTAAGCGTCTCTGAAGAACTCTGGGTTGACCTGCGGTCGGTTGAGAGCCCGTCAATATTTGAATCTGGTTAGGTTATCGACGGCTTGTTCAATCCCTTTAATTTTTTTTCACCGCTCGCATTTGAGTGATTACTACGCGACTTTTTGTTCCCTTCAAGCCGTTCCATTAAGGTGCCGTCTGATCACCTGTGAGTTGCGTATCGACCAACAGCGAAGCCGCTTTAGTGGCAATCCACCAAATATTGATTCAGGTCATGCTTTTTAATAATCACGCCGCCAACGCAGCTACAACAGACCCGCATTATGCTTAAGCCACCGACTACAGACTGGTCTCACCCTGCCCATCACTTATCCGACCCTCTCAGTCTCAGCCTCTCCCTCTCTATTGCTTCGCTCTGGTGATTCAATAACCGCAGTGCTAAATTCCAAACCTACGACAACCCACCATCGAACACGGAACGCCCTGTGAAAGTTCTCGACGTAAAGAAAGCCCAGCAATGCATCACCCTCAGCGAGCAGCTACTCGAACTGGCACAGCAAGGCGAATGGCAACAGTTCGAACAGATGATGCAACAACGTGACAAGCTGATTACCCAGTTGGTCGCCAAAGATTACCCCGCCAATGAAGCGGGGGCGGTGCGGCATGTGATCGGGCGGATCAAGTCATTCGATAGCCTCACCCTGCCGCTGGCCGAAGCCGCCAAGCAACAGACGCTGAGCGACATCCGCGGCGAGTCTAAGAAGAAGAAAGGGGTATCGGCGTATAAGAAGGCACGGCGGGAGTATTGATTCTTAGCCAACGCCTGTAGGAACCGTGTCCTCACGGCGATGCTTTGCTATCTGAGAGTTTCTATCGCCCAGGGGACTGGGCTCCTACAATAGAGAGATCGTAGCAATAGAGCCCGCACCTGTGGGGAGCTGTGTCCTCACGGCGATACTGTACCAGCTGAGAGTTTCTATCGCCTAGGAGACTGGGCTCCTGCAGGTAGACTGCGGTATTAAAGCTCACACCTGTGGGGAGCTGTGTCCTCACGGCGAAGCTGTGCCAGCTGAGAGTTTCTATCGCCCAGGAGACTGGGCTCCTACAATAGAGAGATCGTAGCAACAGAGTCCGCACCTGTGGGGAGCTGTGTCCCCACTGCGATGCTGTGCCAGCTGAGAGCTTCTATCGCCCAGGGGACTGGGCTCCTACAATAGAGAGATCGCAGCATTAAAGCTCACACCTGTGGGAGCTGTGTCCTCACGGCGATACTGTGCCAGCTGAGAGTGTCTATCGCCCAGGGGACTGGGCTCCTACAATAGAGAGATCGTAGCAATAGAGCCCGTTCCTGTGGGAGCTGTGTCCCCACGGCGATTATTTACCCAATGTTTCAAGGATGAGACATGACAACGCAATACCCAACACCCGCATCTAAACGATTACGTACTGGCCGTATTTCTGAAGCCAACCGCATCTATCTGGTCACTATTGCAACCTATCAACGCATACCGGTGTTTGCCGATTTTGCATTAGGCCGGGCGGTGGTATCGGTGCTTAAACAAGCTACGCCATCGGCCCAGACCCTCTGCTTCGTGGTGATGCCGGATCACCTGCATTAGTTGATGCAGTTAACCGATGATGCCGAACTATCTGCAACCGTACGGATGGTGAAATCGATATCCAGCCGGAATATTCATTCGTTACGAACGCATAAGAGCCCGATATGGCAGCGCGGATTTCATGACAGGGCGCTGCGACGAACCGATGACATCAAAGCCACGGCACGCTATGTCGTGGCCAATCCGGTACGGGCGGGGTTGGTGCGCAGCGTTAAGGAATACAGCTTGTGGGATGCCCAGTGGCTATGAACCTTTTCGCCCAGGGGACTGGGCTCCTACAGGTTGACTGAGGCATTAAAGCCCTCACCTGTGGGAGCTGTGTCTTCACGGCGATGCTGCGTTGCTGTGTTGCTGTGTTGCTTGAGAGGATTGATCGCCCAGGGGACTGGGCTCCTGCAGGTAGACTGCGGTATTAAAGCCCTCACCTGTGGGAGCCGTGTCCTCACGGCGATGCTGCGTTACTGTGTTGCTTGAAAGCATTGATCGCCCAGAGGACTGGGCTCCTACGAATAGACTGCAGCATTAAAGCTCACACCTGTGGGAGCTGTGTCCTCACGGCGATGCTGTGTTGCTTGAAAGCATTGATCGCCCAGGGGACTGGGCTCCTACAGGTTGACTGAGAAATTAAAGCCCTCACCTGTGGGAGCCGTGTCCTCACGGCGATGCAGCGTTACTTGAGAGCATTGATCGCCCAGAGCATTGATCGCCCAGAGCATTGATCGCCCAGAGCATTGATCGCCCAGAGGACTGGGCTCCTACAGGTTGACTGAGGCATTAAAGCCCGCATCTGTGGAAGCCGCGATGCAGCGAAACAGTTACAGGTAATTAAACAATGTCATGTTGTTAACCCGTGAGAAGGTTTGCTGGGCGGCTTGCAACGCTACCTCTTGGAAACTGAACTTGGCGATGGCGGAGGCATAATCCAGATCTTCCAGAACCGATAGTGCCGACTGGGTAAAGATAGAGAAGTCTTCGTTAACAGCGACCTGTGATTGCAACGATACCATGCGACCGCCTAGCTCGGTCTGAGCGCTACGGTGACCGGCTTGAGCAACATCGATCTCTGTCATCGCTTCGGCCACACCCGCCATCATCGCCTCTCGGCTCGCCGTGTCAGTGACAGGAGCCTGCAAGGCCGTGATCAGTTTCTCAGCGGTGGTCAGAATCGAATGCCGCGGCTGAGACGGACGAATAGTTGTTGTGATCACCTCGCCCGGCACCACCGCGGTTCCATCGACACCCGTATCAATCTCAAGGCCATTGAACTCGATCACCGATGTAGTGGCCGGCGCCACAGGAGCTGGGATAGCAACCGCGCCACCCAATACGGACGCGCCATTGGGATCAAGCAGGTCATATTGACTGGTTGCCAAGTCAAGCGACAGCGTCAAATCCTGCTTTCCATTTTCCTCAATATACTGCTGAAACTCACTATTCTCGCCCAGAGCAGCGGCGGTCATAGCAATGGCAAAACCGCCCGGTAGCGGCCCAATCGCCGCGCTGGTATTTAATAACGCTATTTCCATATCACCCGGCACGGTCTGAAAAACAGCGCGTCCCGAATCGGTACTCTGAACGTAAGCTGCCGGACCGGTCTGAATCAAACGGACTTCGTTATCACCCTGATAACTAAAATTACCCTGACCATCATTAACGAACGGCTCCGTCTGGCCCTTAGCACCGGCAAACAGATACTCACCCTGTGCATCCTTGGTGTTCATCAAGCCCAGGATAAATTGTTGAACTTGCTCGGCCTCTGTCGCAATAGCCCCGCGGTCCTGATTGTTCATGGTGCTGTTACTGCCGCGAATTGCCAATTCTTTTAAGCGATCGCCAGCATCTTTAACCTGCTGGATGGTGATCTCTTCCAACTCCAGACGTCGTTTGGAGACGTCGGCATTGTCCGAGTAGGTCTCGTTAGCGGCCAGTTCACGGCGAAATTTGAGAATTTGCGCCGCAGCAACCGGATCATCGGACGGCCGATTCAGGTTTTTGCCGGTTGAGATCTGCTCTTGTAATTTAGCCAGTTGGGTTTGGCCATTTTGGATGTTGTTAATCCCGTTGTTAAAAATCTGTAGGCTCGAGATACGCATGATCAGCCTCCTGTAGAGTTCAGCAGTGTTTGGAATAACTCGCGCGCAGTGTTGATCACCTGCGATGCGGCCTGATACTGCTGTTGAAATTTAATCAGATTGGCGGCTTCCTCATCGAGGTTGACCCCCGAGACCCCGTTACGGATCGACTCGGCACTGACCATGATGGTCAGATTCGCTTCCATATTGATGTTGGCGACGCTGGCCTTCGTACCGATCCGCTCGACTAAACGGCCATAGTTATCCTGGTACGAGCCACCGTCAACCAACCGTTCTTGCTGACGGTTCGACAGCTTAAGTGCATTGCGGTTATCGCTGACCGCGTCGGTGTTGTAACCAAAGTTGAGCTTATCACCCGGTTGAGGTTTACCTTCGGGGACAAATTCAAACCCTTGTAACTGAATCGGCGCACCTTCGCTATAAGGGTTATTGACCGACACAGCCAACGGATTGGATGGATCAGTCATATCAAAGACGCTGTAGGTGTCATTGCCGGAACCGTCAGTGCCAAACACCAGCTGCATCGGCCGATCCTTCAGATCCAACACACTGTCCTCATTGGGATCAGTGATCAGCCCTGGGATCAGGTTCAACGCTGCCGTCGTGCCGGCTATATCAATCCCCACATCGGTATCATAACTGCGACCAATCGACACGATCGTATTGCCATTGGCATCATCACCAAAATCATACGCGGTAGCGGTGGTAGGATCGAAAGCGACGCCTGCCGCCGGTGCCTGATAGATTGAATATGTATTTGCATCGGTGAAGTAGACAACAGCAGGGGGGACGATATTAACATCGATGCGCTGCGAACGGTCATTGATGCGGATATCGCCAATCGCAATGGTACCGCCATTATCTTCGGCAGCCTCAGCCCGAACCGGTGAAGCGAATGCCAGCTCGCGGCCCGATTTCAGCTCCATATGAATCAGCTCGGCACCCGCACGTACAGGCTGAATCTGGACCTTATCGTTTTCACCAAAGGCATTACCCTGTTGTGAAGAGAGACGAATATCCAGACCATCGATATTAAGGCGTATCTCACCGTTGGCTACGTCGTATTCGGCAGTTGCATCTTGGTAACCGCTGAGGGCGGCATTACGAACCGCAAAATCATCTTTGGTGAACACCGTGCCATCGGAGGAGCGAGTAACAAAGAATGCACCGTCGGCACCAAATTTGACTACGTAATCACTGGCTTGTAACAACGACGTGTCTTCAATGATGACATTGGAGCCGCCACTAATCTCGGTGGAGTTGGTGCTAAACGCCCGTACATCACCAACATAAGCCGGATCAGTGAACAGGTTGCCAGCCAAATTACCATCAAGGTCTAAACCGTTGCTGTGCTGCTGGTTAATGGTATCGGCAAACACGATCGCCAATCGTCCAAGCTCGTTCCAGGTCGGCAGCAGCACATCATCCTTGAACTGCAGCATTCCACCAACTTCACCCTCTCGAATCTGCTCGCTGACACTAACCTCACTGTTGTTGATCGAGATGTAGACTTCCATGTCGTTGATATCCGGATCGCCCTGACGAGCAACTAACGTACTGGCATTGCCACCAATAACCAGTGGCTGACCATTACCCACATAGAGGTTGATGTCGCTATTACCGGTACCGGTCTGAATTGTGGCTCCGACCTGCTCGCTAACCTGCATGATCAACTGATCACGCTGATCCTTTAGTTCGTTAGCCGATTCACCACGCGCATCAGCCAGGCGAATCAAATCATTAAGACCGGCAACCTGGCCCGCTAACTCATTAACATTACTCACCGCACTCTGCAGCTTGGCATTGATCGTTTCATTCTGAGACCGCAACTGTCGATCCACTTCACTAAAACGACGCGCCAGCGCTTCGGATTGCGCTAGGATCAGTTCACGGTTGGGAATAGAAGAGGGGTCATCAACACCGGTTTGCAAGGCGCTGAAAAAATCATCGGTTGCCGCTGAGATACTGGTCGCAGGGTTTGCCAACAAATCATCCACCTGACCGGCAAAAAATGCGTAAGCTTCGGTCGACTTAAAAGCTGAACTGCTGGACCAGTGTTGCTGGGTGGCAAAAGTATCGACCACCCGGCTGACATCGACAACCTGTACACCTTGCTCGGGTGCCGCTCGCGATGACAAAATAATCTCTTGCCGAGAATACCCTGGAGTATTCACATTCGAGATATTGTTACTGGTGGTCTCAAATCCACGCATTGCTGCACTTAAACCCTGCAGTGCTACGCTAATTGATCCGGACATGTGAACCTCCTACTTACTACGTTTGCGACTGGCAGTGGCCTGATCGGTATATGACAGCGTCTTAGCCGTCATCGCATCGATCGGCGCAGGGCCTCAGCCGCCTTTGTGTGGATTAAGAACCCGCTGTAGCACGTCGCTATCAAGGATTCCTGAAATTTTCTGACTGTAGGCCGGATCGGTTGCATAACCGGCCAGCTGTAGTTGCTCGATATAGCCTTTGGCGTTATCTGCCTGCTCCAGAGCCGCTTGATAACGCGGGCTCTGCGACACAAACGCTACGTAGTCACGCATGCTGTGTTCATACGAGCTGTAACCACGAAAAGAAGCTTTCTCCTGCCGGGCAACGCCATCACGAAACTCCAGTGTGGTGCTGGTCAACCGCTCGCCATCCCAGCGTTGATCGGCCTTGATACCAAACAGGTTGTGGCTGTTGCTGCCATCGCTGTGACGCGGCAAATGTTTGCCCCAACCGGTTTCCAGTGCCGCCTGTGCCACTAGCGCAGCGGCAGGGATACCCGACTCAGCAGCCACGTTTGCAGCCACCGGCATCATCGCGTCAACAAACTGCTCGGGTGAGTCAAACCGGTCGATCTGATCCACTTTCTCGCTATGCGATACAGCCGATTTCTCAACCGCAACGGCGGCGCGTTTGATCGATGCCTGCATCGCTAACTCGACAGTACGATCCATCATCTGGTTCATCACACCATCGGCATGGCGGGTTGGCTGGTTCAGTTGTGAGGTTTTTTCGACATCGACCTGAGGCGCTTCCCCTGCTGGGGATAGCTGGCGTACCAGCACCTCACTCAAGCCGATCCCTTTACCGGCAGACATCGACATCGCCAGCTGCTGGTCCATCATCTCTTGGTAGAACTTGCCCTCGCTGCTATCAAACAGGCCATCTTTGGAGATCGCCTCATTTGCCTGACGCATGTTTTTGAGCAACATATTGAGAAACAGCGATTCAAACTGCTCGGCGACCGCCTGCAGCGCTCTCGGATCATCATCACGGCCCGCTTGCTTGAGCTTGTTCAGCTCATGCAGATCGGTATATGACTTGATTGAGAGATCGTTGTTGACCATGTTGCACCCCGGCAATAGCGGCAAAAATTGCCGTCCTATAGCTGTTAATGCAGATGTGATGCCAACGTTGTCGAAAACAGCCTAAAAACCGATGAGTAAAAACGATAGTAGACAGAATAGCCTGATAACTTAGGTAGTTAAGCGAGGTGGGGGAATTACACAAAACACCAGCCAGAGATCAAACTGGGGCAATAATTGCTCGTTCAAAGCGGCAACAGCGGTTAACCCTGCCACCCCAAAGCGGCAAGGTGGTACCGACAATGAAAGGCGTCCGGCGGTTTCAGTACGTCCAAAATCGCCGTGGGGACACAGCTCCCACAAGGTGGTTGTCCAGTGTGGGAGCCCAGTCCTCTGGGCGATTACGGCAGACTCCGCTGTCGGTTAAATCACCACCAATTGAGCACGTAACTCGCTCGATTGTCTCAACGCTTCCAAGATCGCCGTGGGGACACAGCTCCTACAGGGTGGTTATCCAGTGTGGGAGCCCAGTCCTCTGGGCGATTACGGCAGACTCTGCTGCCGGTTAGATCACCATCAATTGAGCACGTAGCTCGCTCGATTGTCTCAACGCTTCCAAGATCGCCGTGGGGACACAGCTCCTACAGGGTAGGTTGTCCAGTGCGGGAGCTCAGCCCTCTGGGCGATTACGGCAGACTCTGCTGTCGGTTAAATCACCACCAATTGAGCACGTAACTCGCTCGATTGTCTCAACACTGCCTAGATCGCCGTGGGGACACGGCTCCTACAGGGTAGGTTGTCCAGTGCGGGAGCCCAGTCCTCTGGGCGATTACGGCCGACTCCGCTGTCGGTTAAATCACCACCAATTGAGCACGTAACTCGCTAGATTGTTTCAACATTTCCAAAATCGCCGTGGGGACACGGCTCCTACAGGGTAGGTTGTCCAGTGTGGGAGCCCAGTCCTCTGGGCGATTACGGCAAACTCTGACGTCGGTTAAATTACCACTAGTGCAGCGCGTAACGCACCCGATTGCTTCAACGCTTCCAGGATCGCCGTGGGGACACGGCTCCTACAGGGTAGGTTGTCCAGTGTGGGAGCCAAGTCCTCTGGGCGATTACGGCAAACTCTGACGTCGGTTAGATCACCACCAGTTCGGCGCGTAAACGCACCCGACTGTCTTAACACTGCCTAGATCGCCGTGGAGACACGGTTCCTACAGGGTAGGTCCAGTGTGGGAGCCCAGTCCTCTGGGCGATTACGGTAAACCCTGTCGCCGGTTAGATCACCACCAGTTCAGCGCGTAACGCGCCCGATTGCTTCAACGCTTCCAGGATCGCCATCAGATCACCCGGAGCAGCCCCAACTTGGTTGACCGCTTCGACGATATCGTTGAGCGACGCGCCCGGCTTGAACGAGAACATATGACCGCTGTTTTCATCCACTTCGATGCCGCTACGCGGCACGATGACCGTCTGGCCATCCGACAGAGCATTGGGCTGATCAACCTGCGTATTCTCCAGTATCGAGACTGTCAAACCACCATGAGTGATAGCCACCGGCGATACCCGCACATTCTCACCAATGATAATGGTGCCGGTGCGCGAATTGATGATGACTTTGGCCGTTTCCGAAGCGGGTTCGATTTCAAGGTTTTCAAGCACCGACAGGTAGGTCACCCGCTGGTTGGCATCTCGCGGTGCCCGCACCCGAATAGAGGTGGCATCAACCGAGCGGGCAACATCCGGCCCAAGCAACTGGTTAATGCGTTCGCTGACACGACGCGCAGTCGTAAAGTCAGGGTGGTGCAGATTCAGCACCAGATGATCGCCGCTGGCGAACGGTGACGGCACCGAACGCTCAACGGTAGCGCCACTCGGGATACGGCCG
The DNA here is from genome assembly GCA_036961355.1 of Motiliproteus sp. Lineage (GTDB taxonomy): Bacteria > Pseudomonadota > Gammaproteobacteria > Pseudomonadales > Balneatricaceae > Motiliproteus. Next base: position 33,086 of record JBALVL010000037.1, on the reverse strand, counting down.
ACACTGGGAATATTGATCGTGATCCGAGAACCATCGGCACCTTCTGCGCCCAAACCACCAACCACCAGACTGCCCTGTGCAATAGCGTAGATCTGACCATCGGCCCCCTTGAGCGGGGCCATCAACAGACTACCACCACGTAAACTCGACGAATCACCGATCGAAGAGACCGTCACGTCCAGCCCTTGGCCAGGTTTAGCAAAAGGCGGCAGTTCGGCATGGATCGACACCGCAGCGATGTTCTTAGACTTGGGATCAACACCGGGCGGCAACGTTAAGCCAAATTGCGCCAGCATATTTTTAAAGGTCTGCGATGTGAAGCCACCTTTATCACCGGTACCGCTAAGACCCACCACTAAGCCATAACCCACCAATTGGTTTGGCCGCACGCCGGCGACATCGGTAATATCTTTGAGACGCTCGGCCTGCACCAGCGGGCTCAACATTGATGTTAGCAATGTCGATATGAGCAATAGTCCTGAACCGATTCGTGTTACCCAATTCATCGTATTATCTCTCATCATAATGGCCAGTAAGGGCTGTAGAAGAAGCGGGTCAACCACCCCATCTTGTTGGTATCGTGGACCTCACCGGTACCGCTATAGGTGATCCGTGCATCAGCCAACTTGACCGAATCAATGGTATTGTCCGGCTTCACATCCTGCGGCCGCACCAGGCCACTAATGCGGATATATTCATCACCACTGGTCAACGTCATCCACTTCTCACCACGCACCCGCATCACACCATTGGGCAACACCTCCGAGATGGTCGCCGTAATACTACCGGTCAAACTATTTTCCTGGTCGGCATCGCCTTTAGAGTCGAAGGTACGGGTACCACCGGGCAGACTAAAGCTGAGCGGATTGCCATTAATCGTAACAGGTGAACCCATCACAGAAGGCTGGGTAAGTTCCAGGTTGCTGTTTTTCTCCAGATCCATTTCGCTCGACTTACTAGCCTGAGTCCGTTCGGTCAGCACGATGGTCAGAATATCCCCCACCCGCCTGGCCTTAGTGTCCTCGTACAACATCAGGCTGGAATTGGCATTAAAGATCGCGCCATTCACCGCTTCAGGGGCCATCATGGCTTCTGGCGGAACCGGTGCAAAATACGGATTATCAGGCTGCGGTGGTGCCGGTGTAGCACACCCCGTCAAAGCGACCAGCCCACACAGGCCGATTAAAGCGGTCCATCTGGTTTTTGCGATAATCATTTTCATCTGCTTCACCATCGAAACCATTCCTGAAGTTTGACTGATTCAACCGGAGTTACGTTAGCTATCTAGCCGTTATAGCTGCTGCGTCACGAACGACAGCATCTCATCGGCCGTTGAGATCACTTTTGAGTTCATCTCAAATGCACGCTGGGTCGAGATCATATTGACCAGCTCTTCCACCGAATTAACGTTGGAGTTCTCCAGCGCGCCCTGAATCGTGGATCCAAACGCATCAGACCCCGGATCACCGGTTACCGGAGCACCACTTGCCACCGTTTCTTGATACATATTACCGCCAACCGCCAACAAGCCTGACGGATTGGTAAAGTCGGCCAACTGCAGCTGACCGATCTGAGTAACCAGCGCATCGGCGCCCTGAGTTACCATCACCACACCGTCGGTACCAATGGTCAATGACGTCGCATCAGAAGGTACTGTGATTTGAGGATCGAGCGCGAGACCCTGCGAGTTAACAATCGATCCTTCTGAGTTGAGCTGAAAACGGCCGCTACGCGTGTATCCGGTCTCACCACTGGGCAATTCGATCTGAAAAAAACCTCGCCCTTCAATCGCGATATCCAGATTCTGATTGGTGATATTGAGCGTACCCTGAGTGAACATTTTTTGAGTGCCGGAGCTGCGCACACCGGTTCCCAGCTGCAGCCCCGACGGTAACTCGGCACCCTCGGCTGACTGCGCTCCCGGCTGGCGCTGCACCTGATAAATCAGATCTTCAAAGGTGGCGCGATCCTTCTTAAAACCATCGGTAGTGATGTTTGCAAGATTGTTGGCCACCACCCGAAGCGCGGTATCCTGCGCGGTCAGGCCGGTTTTACCTACAAATAAAGAACCGTTCATCGTGATCTTCCTCTATCGTTTGTGCGGTGTCTGCCGCTCATTATTCTGCGTTTTTATTCTGTGGGATCCGGCCGCCGATCAGCTCTAAACAGCACCAGCTTCCTTAGCATTCTTTAACCCAGGTTCTGCATAATCTTGGCCGCAGCCGCAGCGTTCTCTTCAGCGTTCTTCATCATTTTGATATTCATCTCAAAACGCCGTGACAAATCGATCATGGCGGTCAGCTCACCAACCGCATTAACATTACTGGTCTCCACATGGCCAGACTGCAGCCTGACCAACGGGTCGATCGCGGCCTGCTCGCCGCTCTTGAGTCGCATCAAACCATCCAGTCCTTTGGTTAGATCACGCGCTGTTGGATCGACCAGCTTGATTCGGTCGACCACAGATAAGGTATCCGCTCCGTCACCCAACACCTGAACCGTAATGGTGCCATCGGCGCCAATATCGACCTTGCCACTGGGCGGCAACAGAATCGGCCCACCTTCGCCGATTACCGGCAAGCCTCTGCCCGTCCGCAACATGCCGTTGATATCAACCTGCAGCTCACCGGCACGGGTATAGGCCTCTTTGCCATCCTGCGCCTGCACCGCAATCCAGCCATCATCCTGAACTGCCACATCCAGATCCCGACCGGTATGCTGGTTAACACCGGCCGACATATCAGTTGCCGGACGCTCGGTCATGGCGTAGACCCGCGACTGGTAACCGTCGCCAACCACAGGCATGGCGCGCGCTTGCGCCAGATCGGACTTAAAACCGGTGGTCGTCGCGTTGGCCAGGTTGTTGGCATGTGCGGTCTGTGCCAGCATCGTTTGCGTAGCACCGGTCATCGACAAATAAAGCAGCTTATCCAATGGCTTGTTCCTCGTTGGCTGATTCACGATCGCTGAATCAATACAGTCGGTTACAGGTTCATAACAAGAACATAGCAATATAGATGCCAGTTTTATCCAGACGTAAAAAAGCACGGGACGAAATAATCCGTTCCGTGCTTTGATGACCGTAATAGCAACGGCCGAGCCGATTACCCACAGGAGCTCGGCTTCTGGACCAACGCTACCGAAATCCGACCGCGTGCGACATTACCCAAACAACCAAAAAGATCGCCGAGGGGACTCGGCTCCTACAGCCTATAGGCGCCTGTAGGAGCCCAGTCTCTGGGCGATCATGTTAGCGGTTAGCTGATCTGCAAGATATTCTGGGTAATCGCGTTCTCAGTCTGCAGTGTCTTCGAGTTGGCCTGGAAGTTACGCTGCGCTTCGATCAGTTTTACCAGCTGCTCCGACAGGTTGACGTTGGATTGCTCCAGCGCCGCCGAACGTAACTGACCGTTCAAGCCGGTGCCCGGTGGGTTCAAAATTGCCTGACCCGATGCCAGCGTCGCACTCCAGGCGGTATCACCGACCGGCTGCAAACCACCCTGGTTCTCGAACGTCGCCATCGCCACAATGCCTAAGTTGGAGTTTTGGCCATTGCTGAAACTGGCCACCATGGTACCGTCTGGCGCGAAAGTCACCCCGATCAGATCGCCCTTGGTAAAGCCGTCCTGGGTCGATGCTTTTACGATCGAATCCGACGCAAACTGGGTCGAACCGGACATATCCAACTCGATGGTATTAAGCGGGTTAGCCGGGTCAGAACCGACAATGGTAATACTAGGCGCAGCACCGGTCGCACTAACCGGCTGGCCGTTGATCGTCTTCAGCAGACCATTGGTGGTATCAAAAGTCACCAAAATCGGCCCCGCCTCCGAGGTAGTCAGACCAGACCCAGGCTGTGGCGGACGACCGATATCCAGCGCCGTCTCGGTATTAAAGAACGCATGCATCTGGTAAACCCCATCGAAGGAGTTATCACCAACCTCGGTATTGGTTGATGTGACGTCGATTTCGGCGGTGTTTACGTTACCCATGGTAACCTCAACCAGGGGTTCGTCACCCAGCTCGGCTTTATACGTGATAATCAGATCGCCGGTTGCACTATCCTTTTCGAGCGTATCGATCTCAGGGTTTGCACCCAAAATAGCATTGGTACTTTTGATGATTTCATCAACAACATCCGAATTGGTCATGCCGATCGCAACACCGACCTGAACCTCACCAACCTCAACAAAAAGATTTGAACCGGTTGCGATCGGGCCTGTGGTGAAGGCGTGGTTATCGACCTTATTAGCGGGAAAAAACGGATCTTCAACGGTATTTTCGCTGACATTGGTAATCACACCGCTTCCGGTCTCGGCATGCTGCAAAACAATCGGACGCACATCCGAAGCATCGGCACCATAGGTCACAACCAGATCGCCGGTGGCGGCATCAGCACGGATCTCTTGAATGCGGTTATCCCATCCAACCTGTGTTTGTAACGGGCTACCTGTCGCAGTAAAAACCGCCTCAACCGCAGCTGCAAAGGTTGTTTCGTCAACATCATCGCCGATCTGACCCAGTGCCGGATCCTCTGTTCCAGCAGCAACCACGCTCAGGGTCGCACCCGCCAGATTAAAACTATCGCCAGCCTGCAACGCTCCAGCCGGTAGATCGGCCGTAAAATCAACCAGATTTACCGTCTGCCTCTCACGCCACTCACCCTGCTTGATATAATCAAACTTGATGGTATTTTCATTACCCAGGCTATCGAATGAGCGATTGGTGGTACTGAACGCAAAGGTGGCCGAGTCTGCGGGGTCGTAGGGCAGGCTAGTCGCAACCGCACGCGAATCGATATTGAACGACAGATCCATCATCTCGGTAGCCTTTGGCGGACTCTCTTTCTGATCTACCGCCAGATTACCGATCGGCTGCATATTACCAGCCGAATCGAGACCAAAACCCTGCAGAAAATTTCCGTTCTTGGAAACTACATTGCCGTCTTTGTCGAGTTCAAAACCACCGGCACGGGTGTAGGTGATACCGCCCTGACCGTCATTTAGCTGGAAAAAGCCGGAACCGTCGATCGCCAGGTCCAGAGTGTTATTGGTGAACTGAATAGTACCGGCGGTAAAGTCCTGGGCGATATCCGACACGATAACACCCGAGCCCGGACTATTGGCACTGCCCGAACCCACCACCACTGTGGAGAAGATATCGGCAAATTCGGTACGGCCCGATTTAAAACCGACCGTACTGGCGTTGGCGATGTTGTTACCGGTCACATCCAATTCGGTGGTCGAGGCCTTCAGGCCCGTAATTGCTGTACTAAAAGCCATGGTTAAACTCCGATCTGCTTCACTTGATCGAGGGTTACGGAACCACCTTCGATATTGATTTTCATGCCAACGCCGTTCTGACCCAGACTGACGCTGTCCACATTACGCCCAAGGTAACTCTGCACCGGAACATAACCACCGTCCCAAGCAGCCTCGGCTTCAACCCGATACCGACCCGGCTCAGATCCTTCAGGCAGAGTCAGAGTAAACTGGCCATCACCGGCAGCCTGCGAGCCCAGCGACGTATTACTGACTAATTTGCCGTTGCTGTCATAGACATTGATCCGCACATCTTCATGACTGGTCTGCAGCCCTAGCACGCCTTTGATCACCCCATCTTCACCGACATCCGCTTCTTCGGTCGGTACATACACAGTCTTACCCACCATGGATGAGGCCTGTAACGCTGTCTGGCTAGACAACATGCTCGACGACAGATCCTGCATCTGCAGGCTCATGTTGTTAACACTTTCAACCATGCTCATCTGCGAGATCTGCCCCATATACTCAGACGAATCCGCCGGACTACTGGGATCCTGATTTTGCATCTGGGCAATCATCAGCTTCATGAACATATCACTCTGTTCTTGCGCGGCTGATTTAGTACTATCCGTTTTTTTGTTCAGATCGGTAAAAATATTACCTGAACCACTTACACCGTTAATATCATTCATTACTCGCCTCCAGCCACCAGCGTCCCGGTAGCGCGATCACAGCTATGCGACCGATTAATTATGCTTGCCCAAGTTGCAGCACTCGCTGCATCATCTCTTTTGCGGTTCCCATAATGTCGGCATTGGTCTGGAACGACCGTGACGCCGATATCATATTAGTCATCTCTTCCACCACGTTGACGTTGGGGTAAAACACATAACCCTCTTCGTTCGCCATCGGATGGGTGGGTTCGTACTGCTGCCGTAATGGTGCATCACTCTCAACAATGCCTGTGACCTGAACGCCTTGACCGGCACCAGAGGCCACCACCTCATTGGCCGATTGCCCCGCCAACACTTGCTGCTGAATCAGCGCGAAAACCGGCTGCCGTGCTCGGTAGGTCGTATCCATGCTGCTACTAACACTTTCCGCGTTGGCGATATTAGACGCCACAGTGTTGAGCCTAATGCTTTGCGCACTCATACCACTGCCGGCGATATTAAAAATGTTGGTCAGGGACATCTGTTATTCCTTGTGAATCAGCGCGTGAATCTATTCGCCCTTAATGGCGTTCATCAGCCCGGTAAATTTCTTATTCAAAAAGGTGTAGCTGGCCTGGTAGGCCAAGGCATTCTTGGCGTACTCGGCCTGCTCCTGCTGCACATCAACGGTGTTACCGTCCAACGATGGCTGTAGTGGTGTGCGGAACATCATCTCTGCGGCAAAGTTTGGATCCATCAAGCCACTCTGATGACTGGCCTGAGTAGCATTCAGCTTTAATTGCGAAGCATTTTGTGACATTTCACCGTTAAGAATTCCGCGAAAATCTATGTCGCGAGCCTTGTAGTTCGGCGTATCGGCATTAACGATGTTGTTAGCCAAGATTTCGGCACGCTGAGTTCGCACCAGCAGCGCTTGCTGATGAATACCCAGTGCTTTGTCGAAAGTGATGGCCATATCGTTTGCTCCTGATGCGATTTACCAGAAACAAAGCAATTAAAATGCCAGAAAAACAAATCATTGATTTGAAAGAGTTTTATTAACAAAGAAACTGAGACAATCACCAAAAGCGGCAACCCTTTTCCGCTGGGCGGCAATGGTGCAAACTTCGGATTTGGTATGCTAGCGGCCCAACACCCATCAAGAGCAGTAGCTACGGTCTGTTAACGCTCGAATGGCAATGAAAAAGCGGCCGTGAATTTAAGGCCAGACATAAAAAACCGAAAGCAGGCTCCGGCTTGATCAGGGGTGGGTAGCAATACTGCAGCTACTTAGCTCGGTAGATAATACCGGGACTGCAATGCACCATTTCGTAAATATCACTTAGCTGACCCAGTGACTCCGACGCACCCAGCAGCAGGTAACCCCCGGGCTTTAGCTGAGCATGCATCTTGCGTAAAATCTGCTGTTTAAGCTCAGACGAAAAATAGATCAACACATTGCGGCAGAAGATGATGTCAAACTTGCCAACAATACCGTAACCTCCCAGTAAATTCAGTGACTTAAAATCGATCCGGCTCTGTAACTCACGATTAATCTTCCACCCTCCATCAGCTGGCTGGGAAAAGTAACGGGTCAAATGATCTTGCTGCAAGCCCCGGCCAATCGCCAACATATCGTATTCGCCCCGGCGCGCGTGCTCCAGCATAGACGGAGAGATATCGGTAGCAACAATGCGCTCTCCGGCTCGAATCAGACCCGGTTTTGTGCGTTTCACATCTTCAATCGTCATACTGATTGAATAGGGCTCCTGGCCCGAGGAGCAAGCCGCCGACCAGATTCGCAGCGGCTGTATACCAGACGATGCCGCAATTTCAGGAATTAAGCGGTCGCGGAGAATATTAAAGGGGTGGATATCACGAAACCACAGCGTTTCGTTGGTCGTCATCGCATCAACTACCTGCTCTTTCAAGCGGGCAGCCCGTTTCATCTGGTTCACCAGTTCGTCAAGACCGCTAAAACCGTTCTCCTGCATGATCGAATTCAGGCGGCTACTGACCAGATACTCTTTATTATCACCCAGTAAAATCCCGCAAGCGTCTTGCAGAAAATCACGAAACAGCGCAAAACCTTGCGGTGTAATCTGCATTTTTGGAGTTGATAAATGTCTGCTCAAAATTACTACTCAATGGACCAACGATAACGGAAACGCAAGTGTACAGGTCCTTAGGATAGACCCAAAGCATCCATACGGTTTTTAACCCGAGTGGCCAACTCATCAGGCTGAAATTTGGCCAAGAAGTCGTCCGCGCCAACCTTATCGAGCATCGCCTGATTAAACATACCGCTAAGTGATGTGTGTAACATCACGTAACTGCCTTTCATCCGATCGTCAGAACGAATTGACGCTGTCAAAGTATAACCATCCATCTCCGGCATCTCGACATCAGAGATAATCATCAGAAACTTTTCAGAAATATTTTCACCCGAATCGACCAGCCCGGTTAGGTAATCAAAAGCCTCTTTACCGTTATTTTTCAGGGTCACCTCAACCCCCATTCCGGTCAAACAGCGTTCCAACTGCTTACGCGCTACGACAGAATCATCAACGACCAACACATGTCGCTGCTCAATTTTATTCTGACGAACTTCATCTGCCAGCCCGGCATCGACCTCTTCAGACCGTGGCGCCACTTCGGCTAGAATTTTCTCGACATCAAGAATCTCAACCAAGCGATCATCAATTTCGGTCACTGCCGTTAAATAGTGATCCCGGCCCGAGCCCTGAGGTGGCGAGTGAATCGCGTCCCAGTTGGTATTGATGATGCGTTCAACCTTATTCACCAAAAAGCCAAGCACCTGCTGATTGTATTCAGTGACGATCACAAAACTGCTCGCAACGGCTTCTTCGGCGATAGGTCCTTGCCCGATTGTCGAACTCAGGTCCAACACAGGAATCGCACTGCCCCGAATGTGAGCGACCCCTTTTACTCCTGCTTTAAGTTTTGGCATTATCGTCAGCTTAGGGCACTGCAGCACTTCACGAACTTTAAAAACATTAAGGCCATAGACTTGGGAACCCCCAAGCCGGAACATCAACAACTCTAGACGGTTCTTGCCCACTAACTGCGTGCGTTGGTTCACACTATCAAGAACACCGGCCATGACTTACTCCTAGGCTTGCTATCAGCAAAAAGAAAACTTTAAATACCCCCTTAGCCGAAGCCAAGGATGCCGTCCTTTTCATCGGACCAACACAAAATCATAGGGCAATTTGTTGACCAAAGGTAGTCCAATCCAATTCTGCTGTCTTTTTTTACTAGCCAGCATCAGCAGCGCTCAAGCCAATTCCTCTGCCATTCTCGAGCAAGCAGATGCATTTTTGCGTCAACAGATTAACACCCCCTCTGAACCAGGCCTGTCGATAGAGATCCACTTTCGCCAACCCAATAGCAAGCTGCAATTAACGAAGTGTGCAGAGCCCATCCAATTCAGCTCCAGCCGACCAATCGAGGTAGGAGCTGTTAACCTGCGAGCCAGTTGTAACTACCCTAGGCGCTGGAGTCATTTCCTCCACGGTGAAGTCAACCTGCTTCGCCAAGTTCTGGTCAGCAGTCGTCCACTTAGCAAAGGTTCAACCCTTCGTATTGCCGACCTGAAGTACACAAAACTTGATCAAAACGCCCTGCGTAACGGTTACTTTACCGAAGCAACACAGATCACCGGCCACCAACTCAACCGTTCTGTCTCGGCAGGAAAACCGATCAACCAAAGAATGTTAAGCGCACCCTTTTTGGTTGCCAAAGGCGATACCGTGACGATTCAAGCGGGCAACAATGACGTTTCCGTTGAGATGAGTGGTACGGCATTAGAAGCGGGCAAACACAATGACCAGATACTGGTCGAGAACAACCGCTCCGGAAAAACGGTCAAAGCCAGGGTCATCAGCCGGGGTCACGTTAAAGTAATGCGTTAAAAAACAAATCGCTACACTGTCGGATTCAACATGCTCTGGAACAGCGCTACCCCGCCAAAAACCGAATGATTTCAAGCCCTAATTGTTCTATACTTGCAGTCGCTATTGATACAAATTTTTCTGATGAATTTGCTAAAGTTTCACAACCAGTGGTCGATAACCCTGTTCAGGAACAATATTTTAACCATTGAGGTAATTCGGGATGGCCATTGATCTATCAGGCCTGTCATCTATTAATGCAGGCACACGCAGCAAAGTCGGCACCAACACGACTAATGAACGCAGCGAGCCGAGCGGCAGCAAAACAGCCGCGACCAGCACCCCGAGCCAGCCAGAAACCGTCAAACTGAGTGACCAGGCTCAGACTTTGGGCAAGCTTGAAGAGAAAGTTTCGCAGCTGCCTGATATCGATGAAAGCCGTGTAGCCAGTATTCGACAAGCGATTGACGACGGCTCTTTCTCTATCGACCCTGAGCGAATCGCCGGTAAGCTAACATCGCTCGAAGGCAGTTTGTTCGGTTAATATGAAAGCAAACCTGCCGCTCGTAAAGCGCTTTTGTGATCTGATCGATGAGGGTAGCCAGATTCTGGCTACCCTTTGTGATTTAAGCGATCAGGAAAAAAACGCCATCGAAAAAGTCGACCCCGCGTTGCTGCAAAATTGCGTCAGTCAGAAACAAAAAAACCTTGAACTACTGGCCGAGAACACACTTCAGCGCAACGAGGCTTTAATAGAGCTTGGTTTTAGCGCCGATGCTCAGGGGCTAGAACAGCTTCAACAAAGCTTGTCTCCTGGGATTACCAAAGAGATTAGTAAACGCTGGGAAAACCTTTCCAGCCAACTCCGTCAGGCTGCAAAACTCAACCAGCGTAACGAGCAGATCGTCAAGCGCAGCCAGGGCAACATCAGCCAGCTGCTGAGCATCCTCCAGGGGCAGAGCCCCAAAACAACGATCTACGACGAAGCGGGACACAAAGGCAATTACAGCGGCCAGAACAAATTGGGCAAAGCCTAACAATTACCACTGCCTATCGACTTCTCAATACTGAATCGATAGAATCCTGCGTCGCAGCTATACCCTCAAAATCCCATAACACTCAATCTTCCTAAGACTCAGTCAAAGGATAACCATAGGATTTATAACAGCTGCACATTGCGTCCCAGTAGCTCAGCTGGATAGAGCAGCCGCCTCCTAAGCGGCAGGCCGGAGGTTCAAATCCTCTCTGGGACGCCATTCCTTCTCTTCCCTCCAAGCTAAACCCAAAGCTCTGTTAATCAAGCATAACGGCACGCTGCGAGACAGCATTGCCACTCATAACAGACAAACCACCCTTGCAGGTACTGGGTAGGGCGACGTTATCTGTTATTATTTTGTTTAATCCAAATGAGGCTTTGAAACCGCCCTCATTGAGCACTCACGCTTTTAGAGCCGCCACCAATAATTATACTTTCTCTATTCAAAGGCTACCGCCGCTGTGAAGTACCTGAAAACACTTAACGCCATTCACGCCAAACTAGGCCGTCTAGGCGACCTTCCCGTCTTCAGCGCCACCGTCAACCGCATCCAACAGATCAGCAGCTCCAAAGAAAGCGATGCGATGGCTCTGGCAATGGCCATCATGAAGGATGCAAACCTATCAGCACGTTTGCTCCGACTGGCTAATTCGACTTACTACAACCGCAACGGCAGCCGTATCAACGTTATCTCACGCGCCGTCATCATGATCGGCTTCGATGAGATCAAGAACCTCTCTTTTACGCTCAAGCTGGTTGAAGCCTTCAACAAGACCAACCCCAATACCGATGTGACGGCTCTGTTAATGCGGTCATTTCTAACCGCAGCCATCAGCCGGGAACTAGGGATTCAAGCCAACATCGACGATATAGAGGAAACATACACCTGCGGCCTGCTGCACGGCTTGGGGGAGATAATTTTCGCCTGTACCCTCTGCGAAGAGTACAACCGCTTACTAAGCCTGTACAACGACAGCGACAAGCCGTGGAAACGCATTCAACTGGATGAGATAGGGGGCCACTTCAGCGACATTGGACAAGAGCTGGCACAAAGCTGGGGCTTCCCCCCAAATGTCGTCCATTCGATGGATGCGATGACCGCCGACGCTCCCAAGGGGCACACCCGACGTAACTTCGAAATCACCTCGACGGTCGACAAAACGCTGCAACTTATCTACGGCAGTGGTAAGCCGGGAGTCATCAGCTTTAACGACCTGATCGATAAATTGGCCACCACCACCGGCATCTCGATGGAAAAGGTAAACCAAGCGATGGGGCGTGGTTTCAAGATGGTCTGCGACATGGCCACTGACTACAACCTGCCTTCCACCGGCCTCAACCCGCCTCTGCGCGATAGCGGTGACGAAGCGCTTGACGAATTTGCCCGCAAAGCCTCTTACTACATGCATTCGCAAAATCAAAGCGGCCAGGGCGAAGCCCCTGAACCTACCGCATCAAAAGCTAAGCCTCTGGAACACCCTTCCGAGCGCGCCAAAATGCAGCTTGGTTATCTTAATGAAATCAGCGAATTGGTAAACCAAAACACCCCAACTCCGCTGCTACTAAAAAAAGTAATAGAGGGTATTGTCGCTAGTACAGCTTGCGATCGAGCGGCATTTGTTATGCTTAGCAAAGACCGAAAACAACTGATCCTACGCCTGGGCGAGGGTAATTGCATTGAGGATCTGCGAAGCTATTTCGATATCAGGACTGGGGAAGGTGATGATTTCTTCTTTAAAGTTCTGTCTAAACAGATGACCTTGTTAGTCACGGATAGCCAAGAGGGCGGCTGGAGTGATCGCTTACCGGAGTCATTTCTGGCGCAGGTCAATCCGCATGGATTCATCATGGCGCCACTGCTGGCAAAGAGACAAGTTATTGGGTTCTTGTATGTGGACAGACTGATCGAAAGCGGTATCATCGATCAGGAAGATTTTCGCAGCTTCAATCAATTTTATATGCAGGCCAAGATGGCACTCGCCTATTCTAGTCAGCAAACAACGTCGCATTAGACTATTCACAAAGAGCTGCTGCGGACTACGCCCAACTAGGCGCTCTCGCGAATGATTAAGCAGCCCCCGACGCTATTGATCGACCCCATCCTTTTTCCTGCGTCAGCATCTCAACAAAACCGACGTATTCATCAGCCGGTTGCAACAGCTTGAAGCCCACAGCATAGCCCAGGTTCTGCTCCAGCCCCTTTTGATACACCACCACGCAATCTAGCTTGAAAAAACGAGTTCCCAAACGACAGGGCGTTACAATATCCATCCGTACCGGCTCACCAATCACTAGCTCTTTGGCGATAATCACATTCAAGCCCGCAGTAGAGACATTGTCGGTACTGCCGGATAGATGCTCACCATTGAGCCGTACTAACGTCGCCTTCCAGACGACCGGCATTCTGACCTGTTTGCGGGGTGTAGATTTCAAGAGGTAACTCCTACGAGATAACGACTCAAAATATAGCCGAAACAGCAGAAATGTTCTTTGATCCAGATCTAAGGTGATCAGATTAGCAGCAGTTACTTCAGCAGTGGTGCCAGCGGACCTTCAGCAAGAGCAGTCAAGCCGCTGGCAGACAAACCCTGTAGCAGCTCCTGCTTACTCTTCTCATCACCGATGACAGGTAAGCGCTTGGATAACTGCAGATAACGCTCGAACATCTTCATCCGCTCCTCGCTGCGGCTCGGTGTATCGCGGGCTGCCTCTAAAAAGAGCTGTGCTAGATTCAACAAAGCTCTGGCATTATTGGGATCATACTCAAACGCCAGACCGAAATAACGGATCGCCTGGCCCGGCTTATCAGCCAGGTAGTTACGAACGCCGATACGGTTGACCTTCGCACTCATCACCGGATCCAGCTGTTTGCCTGCAGTCTTTTCATCAGCAATAGATAAAGCCACCGGTGCCGGCATTATCGGCACGCTTTCATCGAGTATCTGCGCTTGCATCTGATCGAGATCGACATCATCGCCACTGTGTTCAGCGTGCTGCAACGCGCGCTCATAACAACGCTGTGCTTCATCCGCATCCCCCAATGACTCCTGCACCTTGGCACGCAGCAGTTGAGCCTGGATACGAACCGTCACATCACGCTGAAAACGCTGCCCCGCTTTCTCCAGCAACCGCTCGATGTCTGCCAACTTGTCTTGCTGCTCAATCCCAACAGCCTGCTCCATCTGCAACCGCTGTACATTGGCCAGCTTAAAATAGGCAGCAGCGCTATCGAGATAGCTATTTTCACCCAGACGAATGGAGCGCCTATACGCTTTCTCAGCCTGCCCCAAATCACTGTTACGCATCGACAATCGGCCCAATTCCATCTGTCGCTGGATCGCCAACGGTGACTGTGAAACAGCCTTCTTGAGAACGTTCTGGGCGGCCTCCAGCTCCCCCTGAGCCTCATAGACACGAGCTTGAAGATCGTATGCAGGAATCAGCAACGGATGCTGCTGCAACAATTTTTGAAGGAGAGGCTGAGCGACATCGAACTGGCCCAGCCGATAGTGACATTCCGCCAACTGATATCCGGACAACAAGCTACTGTCTTGTCGGTAGACCAATTCGAACGCCGTTTTCGCGTCGGCGTACTGCTCTTGATCTAGCAGCAACCGCCCTTTGATCATCTGAACCTGTAGATAACTGGCATCCGAAGGTTGAAATAAGGTATCGCACAGCTTAACAGCCCGGTTGACGGCTTTACGTTCAATCGCTCTTTCGATCGGCTCCAGCGCCGCCCGCTGTAGACACAACTGATGAATCCGCTTACTCAACGCGTTAAGCGTAAAAGGCTTGGTTAAAAGTTCGTCAGGCTGAATCTCAATCGCAAAGAGTACCGATTGTTGTGACGCGTCACTGGTCATCAGAATCCACGAACAAGTTGGTTTGATCAATCCTTTATAGCGCGCCTCTTCAAGCAGCCTCAGCCCCGAGTAGCTATCGTTGATATTGTGCCCAAGCAAGATAATGTCGAAGTCACCGGCGGCAATATCATCAAGCACGCGGGAGGATATGGAGGTCGCTACCACTGAAGCAAACCCCATGCTTTGCAACATGCTTTTCACAGTCGAGCGTAAATTACCGCTGCTATCGACCAGCAGTACCGATTTTTCGCTGTAATCCACACTGCCTGTCAAACGCCGGCTCTCCTGCTATATTTTGACGATCGCCCTACCCACAACAATACTTTCACCTCCAAACCGCCCACATCTTAATTTTCAAACCTGCCATCAGAAACCTATTGTACCCAACCTCAGACAAGGGAACAGCCCGAGTTATTCAGAGTGAACCGCGACAACCTGGTTGAAAAAAACCTTGCAAATATAAGACAAAAGTCACGCGACAGCTTAATAGACAGGTGCTAACGTTGCATCTTATCCAGACAGAAAATACGGATAGTTGAATAATAAAAAGGCATGCACCCCTCCCCGGGTAAATACGCGTCATGCCTATCACTGCATGGAACGATAAGATGACCACCACTTTTATCAGCCACCAGGATTGCGGCCTCCACAATATGGGGCCGGAACACCCAGAAAGCCCGATTAGATTACTTGCCATCGATCGCCAGCTTGAACGTACCGGACTCAAAGACCAGCTGCACCAGATGCAAGCGGTACACGTTCTTGAAGAGCAGATCCAACTGGCTCACGCACCACTGCACTCCAAACGACTGCAGATGAAGCTACCGCAAAAAGGGGTCGTCTATACCGACGACGATACCGCTCTGTGCCCACAATCGCTGCATGCTGCCAGTCTCGCCGCCGGCGCTACGATCATGGGCGTCAACCGGGTACTCAGCGGTAAGAGCGATAATGTTTTTTGTGCTGTTCGTCCGCCCGGGCACCATGCCGAGCACAACCTAGCCATGGGGTTCTGCTTCTACAATAACGTCGCCATCGGTGCCCTTCACGCCCTACAGCAACCGGGAATCGAGCGGGTCGCTATTCTGGACTTTGATGTCCATCACGGCAACGGCACCGTCGACATCTTCAAAGACAATCCCGATGTTCTGGTCTGCTCGACCTTTCAACACCCGTTCTACCCAGAACGCTTTAGTGAGATCCAGCGGCCCAACATCATCAACTGCCCGCTGGAAGCACACAGCGATGGCAACTGCTTCCGCCAAACAGTAGAAGCCAACTGGCTACCCGCGCTGCAGAAACACAAACCCGACCTGATCATCATCTCAGCTGGATTTGACGCCCACTGGGAAGACCCGATGGCCGATCTGAAGTTCAATGAAGAGGATTATCGCTGGGTCACTCAAATGCTGCTGGACGTCGCCAGGACTTACTCAAACAACCGGTTGGTATCGGTGCTTGAAGGCGGCTACAACCCCAGCTCACTGGCCTATAGCGTCCAGGCACATATCGAAGCCCTGCTGGGCTACTAAGACCGATACAGCGACTCCAACCCTCTCGGCTACCAACCCCCAACCGCAATAACAACCTACCGGCTAAGGCCGGTAGATTTTAACGTTGCTATAACCCTGATCTTTGAGATACAACGCGTGTAGCTGACTCATCACGCCGCGATCGCAATACAGCAAGTATTCCCTCTCAACATCGAGCTTGGCAAACTCGGTCGCCAGGTTATAGAACGGTATCTTCAACAACTCAACACCATCCACCGCTAATGGATCGCGCTCCTCTTCGTCGGGATGACGGACATCAATGATCACCTCTGAAGCGCTGACCTGATCCTGGGTCTCAACATCGAC
This sequence comes from Motiliproteus sp., assembly GCA_036961355.1. Lineage (GTDB taxonomy): Bacteria > Pseudomonadota > Gammaproteobacteria > Pseudomonadales > Balneatricaceae > Motiliproteus. The sequence goes on along the minus strand of JBALVL010000037.1, from coordinate 16,494 downwards.
CTGATTCTGAGCTTCGATCTCAACCTGATCGATACGCATCACCTGGGCGTTGATAATCGCCTGATCCAGCACTGCAAAATCGAACGCGGTTTCCTCTTTTTCGATCCGTTCAAGCTTGGCGTGCGTGGTTGGCCGATCGGAGATGACGCCACAATACTCGGGCATACTCTTGGCAAAATCGTAGGTGCCGATCGCTTTGGCGGTATCGACGATATCCTGCTTATCGCTAACGATCAGCGGCCGCAGCACTAGCGTATTAATCACCGAGTCGATCACCGCCAGATTCGGCAAGGTCTGACTCGAAACCTGCGCCACACTCTCACCGGTCACAATCGCCTCGATTTTCATCCGCTCGGCAACCCGTGCTCCTGCTCGCATCATCATCCGCTTGAGCACCACCCCCATCTGCGAGTGATGAACATTGGTCAGAATCTCAGCGACCACCGCCTCAAACGGTACCGTGACAAATTTAACCCGATGCGATGAGCCATATTTTTGCCACAAAAAATGTGACACCTGCTTAACCCCTGTCTCGTGCGCCGCGCCACCCAGATTAAAGAAACAGTAATGGGTCTTACAACCGCGCTTCATCGTCAGGTAACTCGATACCGTCGAATCAAACCCGCCGGAGATCAACGACAACACCCCTTCCTGAGTTCCCAGCGGGAATCCGCCCAGGCCAGGGTAACGCCGCTCAACGACGAACAGCGACTGGTCACGCACCTCAAGGCTAACCGTGACCTCTGGGGTATGCAGATCGACACCCGCAGCTTCGGTGTGCTGCAACAAGCCGCCACCGACATAGCGGGCCAGATCATTGGAGGTAAACTCGTGCTTACCGGCGCGCTTAACACGAACCACAAAACGCTTACCGGCAAGTCGCTCGGCATAGACGTCGCGCGTTAGCTGGAACACGTCATCGAAGCTACCCAGCGGATACTGCTTCACTTCCAGAAAATAGGCGATACCCGGTGTACGCTGTAACGCATCAACGATCGCCGCTATCTGCTCAGGATCCTCGACCCGCGTTTCGACAAGTATCTTATCCCACTGACCAACGACATGAGCCCGCTCATCGATACGACGCAGAATAACCTGCAGATTCGACTGCAGACGCTGAATAAAACGTTTACGGACCGGTTTGCTCTTGATGGTAATTTCAGGAAATAACTTGACGATAAACTTCATTCGGATCGAACCTAGCGGGATGAGAAAGGCGGCAATTATACCCAAACAGGATAGCTAGAACTATGCGCTGGCACCCGGCTAGGACAAAAGGGCCAATAAAATAAAAATCCCACCAAACATAGATCGGAGCCTACCGCCCTGAGGATGACTCGCCGCTATGCTCACCTTCCGGGTCCTTGCCGTGTCGGCAATGCGGTCTCGCTTCGCTCAGCTCAAACCGGAGGTTCTGCATCTACACTCTGAGGACTAGAAAACAAAAAAGCCCACCAACAAGTTGGCGGGCTTTTTCATTTTATGGTGCACCCGAGAGGATTCGAACCTCTGACCGCTCGGTTCGTAGCCGAGTACTCTATCCAGCTGAGCTACGGGTGCATAAACTGCGTGGCTTGTTTCGACGTTGCGCCGATAGGCCATTGCTTCTTAGCGAAGCACGAAACGATTAAAAAAATCGATTCGTTTGAAAAAGTGGTGCACCCGAGAGGATTCGAACCTCTGACCGCTCGGTTCGTAGCCGAGTACTCTATCCAGCTGAGCTACGGGTGCCCAAGTCGTTGTTAAATGGCGGAGAGCGAGGGATTCGAACCCTCGATAAGATTTCTCCTATACACCCTTAGCAGGGGTGCGCCTTCAGCCACTCGGCCAGCTCTCCAACAACGGAGCCGTATGTTAGCAGAACAGCCGAGGAAGAAAAGCGAAAAATTCAATTTATTCAGGGTTATTCTCTTTTTCCTTTTGAATTCGCTGATAGATCTCCTCACGATGGACAGAAACTTCCTTCGGAGCGTTGACACCAATGCGAACCTGATTGCCTTTAACACCTAACACGGTCACGGTGACATCATCACCGACCATCAGCGTCTCGCCGACGCGGCGGGTCAAAATTAACATATATTCTCCTTAAACCCTGTTCCGCCTTTCGCCATTAAAAGGTCTGGGGACTTGCAACCCCAGTATAGACGTCAGACAGCAGCGGCTACTGCTTAAAATTCAAAAGGACAGATAGGGCTGATCCTCAGCCCTGCTTATCAGGACTCCTGCACCGCTTGTGCCGCATCCAGATCAAAAACAGAATGCAGGCAACGGACAGCCAGTTCCAGATATTTCTCAGCAATCACCACTGAAACCTTAATTTCAGAGGTTGAGATCAACTGGATATTGATCGATTCTTTAGCCAGCGCTGTAAACATCTTTGTCGCAACACCGGCGTGTGAGCGCATTCCTACACCCACAATCGAAACCTTAGCGATCTTGTTATCGCCAATCACTTCACGCGCTTGCAGCTCTTCTGCGACCTTCTCAAGCACACTACAGGTCTTATCGTAGTCGTTACGATGAACCGTGAAGGTAAAATCAGTAGAATTATCTTCTGCCACGTTCTGCAGAATCATATCCACTTCGATATTTGCCTCGCTGACCGGACTCAGAATCTTTGATGCCACACCTGGGATATCAGGAACACCCAGTACAGTCAGTTTTGCTTCGTCGCGGTTAAAGGCGATGCCAGAAATTACCGGTTTTTCCACGGTGTTATCATCCTCTATCGTAATAAGGGTTCCAGGCCCTTCTTGAAAACTGTGCAATACACGCAGCGGCACATCGTACTTACCGGCAAACTCCACAGCTCGAATTTGTAACACCTTCGAACCGAGGCTTGCCATCTCCAGCATCTCTTCAAAGGTGATTTTATCAAGACGCTGCGCGCCCTCTACCACTCGCGGGTCGGTAGTATAGACGCCATCAACATCAGTATAGATCTGACACTCGTCAGCCTTCAGCGCGGCTGCCAGCGCTACGGCGGTGGTATCTGATCCGCCACGCCCCAAGGTGGTGATATTACCGTTGCCGTCAACACCCTGAAAGCCTGCAACGACTACTACACGGCCAGCCTTCAAATCACCGCGAATATTCTCATCGTCAATATCCTGAATCCGCGCCTTGGTATGAACGTCATCGGTTAGGATGCGAACTTGCGTCCCGGTATAGGAGCGAGCTGGGCAATCACGTTCGTTCAACGCCATACACAACAGCGCGATCGTAACCTGCTCGCCGGTTGAGACCAGCACATCCATTTCGCGCGGTGTGGGCTGCCCTTGAATCTCGCTAGCCAACCCTAACAAGCGATTGGTTTCACCGCTCATCGCCGAAACGACCACGACAATGTCATCGCCGCCATCACGGAAGCGTTTGACCTTATCCGCCACTGCCTGAATACGCTCTACCGTACCGACAGAGGTACCGCCATATTTCTGAACAATCAGTGCCATGTTGCTACTCAACCCTCATTGCAGACCCCTTCAGGCCTGTTGTTCTATCCACTGTGTAACTGACTCCAGCGCCGCCGGCAATGCTTGCGGATCAGTGCCACCACCCTGAGCCATATCAGGACGACCGCCACCTTTACCGCCAATTTGTACCGCGACATGCTTAATCAGATCGCCAGCCTTGAAGCGACCGGTCAGATCTTTAGTAACACCAGCAACCAGGCTAACTTTGTCACCCTCGCAGGTCGCCAGTAAAACCACCGCCGAGCCCAACTTATTCTTCAACTGATCCAGAGTATCGCGTAGCGACTTAGGATCGACCCCGTCGAGCCGCGCCGCTAACAGCTTGACCCCTGCAACCTCAATCGCCTGCGTCTGCAGGTCATCACCCGCAGAGCTAGCCAGCTTGCTCTTGAGCTGATCCAGCTCCTTCTCGAGCTGGCGGGTACGATCGAGCAATGCCGCAACTTTTTCAGCCGCTGTATCACGACCGCTCTTGACCAACGAGGCAACACGATTGAGCGCAGACTCAGTCTCAGCCAGCCAGCTCAGCGCACCCCGGCCGGTTACCGCTTCAACCCGACGCACACCGGCAGCGATACCGCCTTCAGAAACAATTTTAAACAAGCCGATATCGCCAGTACGATTGATGTGTGTTCCGCCACAAAGTTCCATTGAAACCTGATCCACCCCTTGCCCCATGCTGACAACACGAACATCGGCGTCATACTTCTCACCGAACAGCGCCATCGCACCCTGCTCTTTCGCCTGCTCGATCGCCATCACATTGGTATCGACCGATAGGTTTGCTCGAATCTGGTCATTAATTCGTTGCTCAAGCTGCTGCAGCTGATCGGCGGTTAAGGCTTCAGAGTGCGCAAAGTCGAAACGCAAACGATCGGCATCGACCAGCGAACCTTTCTGGGTGACATGCTCACCGACGATATCGCGCAACGCACCGTGTAACAGATGGGTTGCTGAATGGTTCAGCTCGGTCGCCTGGCGAGCCGCTGCATCAACGTGCAATTGCAGCGAAGCACCAACTGTCAATTCACCCTCAAGGACCATGCCGTGATGTAAAAAGGCACTTCCTTGTTTGGTGGTATCGGTAACCTGAAAACGAATACCAGCCGCTGTTAACAGCCCCCGATCACCGATCTGGCCACCTGATTCTGCATAAAAAGGTGTCCGTTCAACAACCAAAGCACCTTCATCGCCGCTGGCCAACTGGGCTACCTCGGCACCACCGCTCAGTAACGCCGCGACACAAGCTTCACCTTCGAGCGAATCGTAACCATCGAACTGAGTTTCAACCGCCAGCGACAACGCCTCGTTATAATCTACGGCAAACTGACCGGCCGAACGGGCGCGCTGGCGTTGTGCATCCATCGCTTGTTCAAAGCCAACCATATCGAGAGTCAACTCGCGCTCGCGGGCGATATCCTCGGTCAAATCGGTTGGAAAACCGAAGGTGTCGTATAACTTAAATACGGTCTCGCCAGGAATTTCACTGCCGCTGAGCTGAGCGATATCCTGCTCCAGAATCCGCAACCCCTGCTCCAGCGTTTTGGCGAACTGCTGCTCCTCTTTGAGCAACACTTTTTCAATTTGTGACTGTGCAGCAGCCAGTTCGGGGTAGGCTTCACCCATCTCCGCAACTAGCGGCGTTACCAACTTATGGAAAAAAGCACCGGTGGCGCCCAGCTTATTGCCATGGCGAATAGCACGTCGCATGATCCGGCGCAGCACATAACCGCGACCTTCGTTGTCTGGCATCACGCCGTCGACAACCATGAACGCACACGAGCGTATATGGTCCGCTACCACTTGCAACGACTTGCTGGCCAGGTCCGTCGCGCCGGTTACTGCAACGGTGGCCTTGATCAGATTTTGGAACAGGTCTATTTCGTAGTTACTATGCACGCCCTGCATTACCGCAGCAATACGCTCCAGCCCCATACCGGTATCGACCGAAGGCTTGGGCAGCGGCGCCATGGTGCCGTCTGCCGAACGCACGTACTGCATGAAAACCACGTTCCAGATCTCAATAAAGCGATCGCCATCTTCTTCCGGCGAGCCCGGAGGTCCACCCCAGATCTCCTCACCGTGATCGTAGAAAATTTCGGTACAAGGACCACACGGACCGGTATCACCCATCGCCCAGAAATTATCCGAGTTGTAGCGGCCGCCTTTATCACCGATACGAATAATCCGCTCAGCCGGCACACCGATCTCGTCAGCCCAGATAGCGTAGGCTTCGTCATCGTCCTGATAGACGGTGACCGACAATTTCTCTTTTGACAGCCCCATCCACTGATCGGAGGTCAAAAACTCCCAAGCAAAATTGATCGCATCGCGTTTGAAGTAATCGCCGAAGCTAAAATTACCCAACATTTCAAAAAAAGTATGATGACGCGCGGTATAACCGACATTCTCCAGGTCGTTGTGTTTACCCCCGGCACGAACGCAGCGCTGTGATGTGGTGGCACGTTTGTAAGAACGCAGATCCGAACCCAAGAACACATCTTTAAACTGAACCATACCGGCATTAGTGAAAAGCAAAGTCGGATCATTGCCCGGCACCAGTGAACTACTGGCGACAACACTATGATCTTGTTGCTTAAAATAACCCAGAAAGGCTTGGCGAATCTGCGCGCTAGTCATCTGCTTCATAAACAATCAATACCGAGTACGACGCCCTCAACGGCCAACAAAACGATCATATGATCCAAATTGGCGCTAAGCGGCGACTAAATGCTTGCAAAATGGTGATGTAGTATACATGTGGCAGACTTGACACGTAAGCCATATCAGGGGCGCTACCACGATAATTCACCGGTTATTTTGTCGATTTTTACGGTTATTTCATCAACAACAAATACAGCCGTTTCATTTCTTCTCAACCTCTACCTCAAAGGCGTAAATACACTGATCATAGGTAAAACCACGGTAAAGCAAAAAGCGCTGCTGCTTGGCTCGTTGCGCATAGTCAGCCGGCGGTTGCGGCCCAAACCGCCGCTGCCACAGTTCACTAGCAAGCTCAAACCAGTCAACCTGCGCCGCCTCGAGCACCTCGGTGCGCAACTCATCAGACACCCCTTTGTGGCGCAACTCCTGCGTAATCCGACTTACCCCCTGACCCCGAGCAATCCGCGACCGCAACAGGCTCTCAGCAAACCGCTGATCCGACTGATAATCGCGCTGCTGAAAGTCATCCAACAGCGCAGCAATCACCATCAACTGGAATTCCACGCCAACCTCAGCCCCAGACTCCTCGTCGTCCTGGTAGCTCGACGCCGACTTAGCGACTGACAACTGCCACTTAGCCGCCACCTGCCCTAACTTCTGTTCCAACTCATAACGGCTATACTCTCTACGAGACAGCAACCCGAACGCAGCATGCCTGAGCCGACCGCGAAGCTCAGCCACCATGCCCGCGCATTCCGACTCACGCTCACTTCCAACCACTCTGATACCACCCTTTTTCGAACCAACAACCCACGCCGACCAACATACTGACAACAAAGGAGAACGACCCGCTAAGACTCATTTTGCGATAAGCCAATAGCATCGATAGAATAGCCGCCTTTATTCTCACAGGACAGCACCAGAGCCCCTATGAGAGCACCAATACCTGGCACCAATACTAGGCACTGCAGATGAAACTCTCCTCATTCGGCACAAAGTTCACCACTGACTCGGGCATCCTCAGTTTAATGGATGATCTGGGTAACGCGCTGGCCGGTGACCAGGAGATGATCATGATGGGCGGCGGCAATCCAAGTCACATCCCCGAAGTGCAGCAACGCTTTCATGATCGGGCACGACGAATCCTCGACGACCCAAAAGAGTTTCGCCACCTGATCGGCGTCTACGACCCGCCACAAGGGGAAGTTGAGTTTCTCGACAATCTGGCACGACTGCTTAAACGCGAACTCGGCTGGGAGATAAGCGCCCGCAACATCGCCCTGACCAACGGCAGCCAATCTGGCTTTTTCATGCTGTTTAATATGTTTGGCGGCGATTATGACGATGGCCAGCACAAAAAAATCCAACTCCCCCTAGCCCCTGAGTACATCGGTTACGCCGACGCCGGCTTGAGTCAGAATTTTTTTACCGCAGGTCACCCCAAGATCGACCTGCTCGACCAACACACCTTTAAATACCGGGTTGATTTTAACGAGATCGAGATCTCCGAACAGACCGGTGCTATCTGCGTGTCGCGCCCCACCAACCCGACCGGCAACGTCATCACCGATGATGAACTCGCCCACCTCGATGCTTTAGCCCAACAGCAACAGATCCCGCTGATCATCGACGGCGCTTACGGCATGCCGTTTCCTAACCTGATCTTCACCGACGCTAAGCCGCTGTGGCATAACAACATCATCGCCTGCATGAGTCTGTCAAAACTCGGCCTACCGGCGGCGCGCACCGGTATCATCGTCGCCAACGAAGAGGTGATTCGCGCGGTTTCAGCGATTAACGCCATCACCAATCTGTCGACTGGCAGCTTTGGTGCGGTATTGACCCAGGAGATGGTTCGCAGTGGTGAGATCATCGAAATCAGCAACCAACTGATTAAACCTTACTATCAAGAACGGGCGCAGCTGGCAGTCAACTGGTTCAATCAAGCACTGGGCGAACTGCCCTACTACATCCACAAACCTGAAGGGGCGATGTTTCTGTGGCTATGGTTCAAGGACCTACCGATCTCAAGCCTGGAGCTCTATCAACGACTTAAAACTCGAGGCGTATTGGTGGTTTCCGGCCATTATTTCTTTACCGGTATCGATGATGACTGGCAGCATAAACACGAGTGTATTCGGGTGACCTACAGTCAGGAGGCCGACAAGGTTAAACAGGGGATTTCGATCATTGCAGAAGAGGTACGTCGCGCTTACGAACAGGGCTGAAAGTGAACAACAGCACAACCAGTGGTATCTACGACAACGTCCGCCATATCGATACTGGTGCTCGGAATAAGCAGCGGATCGCGCCAATCCTGCCCCGCCAACCCCAACGCAATATCGTTAAGCACTCGCCATTTTTTGGCACACCAACGCGGACTGAGCAACATATCCGCCTCAGCAGTACCGGTCAGACGATGGAACACCAGATCGGCTGGACTGCGCTGGATAATCTCAACACTGGCCTCGACGTAGTCATCGTACGGCACACCCTGATACAACCCTTGCTTCCACTGCCGCGCCAACTGCGTGCCTTTGACGATATGCAACGGATGCAACTTCATCCCCTGGGTTGGTAAACAGCCGGCCTTTAGCTCCATCACCCGATCAAAACTTGCGACACTGTCGAAGGCCGACTCGCCAGGCAAACCAACAATAAGATGGGTACAGACCTGAAGGTCGCGCACCCGACAGCGAGCCATCGCATCGGCATACTCGGCCCAACCATGGCCCCGATTAACCCGATCCAGAGTCGCATCATTGGCTGACTGCAGCCCCAACTCCAACCAGACCTCATAGCCCTGATCCTGATAACTTGCCAACAGATCCAACACTGGGTCTGGCACGCAGTCAGGCCGCGTCCCGATCGACAAACCAATTACATCGGGCTCGCTCAAGGCATCGTCGTAGAGCTGTTTCAGATACTGAATATCTGCATAGGTATTGGTATAAGCCTGAAAATAGGCCAAGTAACGCTGCGCCCCAGTACGCTTACGGATCACTTGCCGACCCGCCTCAATCTGAGAGGCCACTGTGGGAGGCTGTTTACTGTTAGGGCTAAACGAGGTGTTGTTGCAAAAAGTGCAGCCACCGAGGCCTTTGGCACCATCACGATTGGGACAGGTAAAACTGGCATTGAGTGCAAGTTTATGGACACGGTAGCCATATTTACGCTGCATATGGCCGCCAAAAGTATTTACCAATGAAGCCAACTGCATCGTTCATTCGCCCGCTTTTTCAACAACAATTTCAACACCAGCCGCTCCGACAAAAAAAAGCTGCAACAGCAGCATTTTTTTACAACAGCGAGTAAACCCTCAGTCAGATCAACCCACGCTCTTTTTGCGGTAGCGCAGCACAGCCTGAACCGGTCCCGAGCAAGCATAAACCACAAAGATCAGCCATAGCAGCACTGCCGGATCAATCGAGATCACCCCAATCACCAGCACAGCCCCCAGCAACGCCACAAAAGGCACTTTGCCCTTGAGGTCGATATCTTTAAAGCTGTGATAATGAAAGTTACTGACCATCAACACACCCATCACCGCAACAAACACTGAGATCACCGGAGCGTACTGACTCGGATCGATATTAAATTCGGCACCGACCCAGATCATACCAGCGATAACCGCTGCCGCAGCCGGACTTGCCAGACCAATAAAGTAGCGCTTATCAACGCTGCCGATTTGGGTATTAAAGCGCGCCAGGCGCAAGGCCGCGCCCGCAACAAAAACAAACGCGGCAAACCAACCAAAGCGACCGGCTTCGTGCAACACCCAGGTGAACGCCACTAACGCAGGCGCCACACCAAAAGAAACCATATCGGCCAGACTGTCGTACTGAGCGCCAAACTCACTCTGGGTATTGGTCATCCGCGCCACCCGACCGTCCAAGCCATCCAGAACCATCGACACGAAGATAGCGATCGCCGCTTTTTCAAAGCTGCCATCCATCGCCGCAATCACCGCATAAAAGCCGGAGAACAGCGCCGCCGAAGTAAACAGGTTCGGTAAAAGGTAAATACCACGACTACGCGGTTGAGGCTTGCTGGCATCGGCCTCGTGCTGCTCGGTCTGTTTCTCTGGCTCGGCGCCATCAGGACTGCCTTGCGAAGACGGTGTTTGATCCTGCTCTGACATACTCGGGTACACCTTGTGTATGGATACTGCCTGTAGTGAATACAGAGAGTTAGCGACAGCTAAACAGCAATACGCTAACAACACGAAAGCCCAATCATAAAACGATTGTCACACCGCTACCAGCAACCACGAGCGAATCGCTGAATAACGAGCACAGAAAACGTCACAAAAAGTGGCTAATGCAAAAAACTGAGGATTCAAAGAGATAAAAAGACGTTACAGAGTGGTGGGCCGTGGGCGACTCGAACGCCCGACCAATTGGTTAAAAGCCAACTGCTCTACCAACTGAGCTAACGGCCCGCTCTGCACCTCGATTCTTTGGATAAAGAAAGCAAGGTAATATTAAATTCGGTGGTGGGCCGTGGGCGACTCGAACGCCCGACCAATTGGTTAAAAGCCAACTGCTCTACCAACTGAGCTAACGGCCCCTACCGAACTTATTGACTCAAAAACTGACGCTTTCGAATCATTTTTCTGATCGACGAACAGTCGATACAGAATTTTCTATGGCTCCTCGAGCTGGACTCGAACCAGCGACCAATAGATTAACAGTCTACTGCTCTACCAACTGAGCTATCGAGGATCGATAGAAAAAATGGCGGAGGAGGAGAGATTCGAACTCTCGGTAGGCTATGAACCTACGCCGGTTTTCAAGACCGGTGCAATCGACCACTCTGCCACCCCTCCGCTGAGGGTGCGCATACTACCTCAACCAGCTTAGGTGTCAACTATTTCCAGCTCATTTTTTTGTTCGCTTAACGATCTTTTTTGAGCATCACCCCCGACTCACCCGCAACAACATCTATACTCCCCTGCTCAGATCTGTGACACCTCATTTTATAGAAGCGGTACAACATCACTTAGGCGCGTCGGTGAGAAGCAACAAAGCGCCACTACCGTAGCGCCATAACCACCGCTAGCAGCCTCGTTGTCTATAATTTACAACACTATGTAAAATATATTTTATCTGCACGGTCATTATTATTGACGAGGGTTAAAATATTTGATTCGGCATCTGCCAGACGGTAAAGTCGATCGCTTATGAGCGGCTGAAAACACGACCTTTTTTCTCGCCGTATCAAACCGCTCACCATGACTCACAGTCGGACTCATAGGCACACAGCCTTGACGTCCTAATATAATCAGAACAATTTCGGGATAGTCGATAATGAACTTTAAGAAAACACTCCTCGGATTGGGCGTTTCCGCCTTGGTACTGGGCGCAACCGCAGCTCAGGCAGACATCAAAATCGCACTCGCAGGCCCGGTAACCGGCCCTGTTGCACAGTACGGTGACATGCAGTTCACCGGCGCCAAGATGGCGATCGAGCAGATCAACAAAGCTGGCGGTGTTAACGGTGAAAAGCTGGTCGGTGTGGTTTACGACGACGCATGCGACCCTAAGCAAGCCACCGCGGTTGCCAACAAAGTTGTCAACGATGGTGTTCAACTGGTTCTGGGCCACCTGTGCTCAAGCTCAACTGAGCCAGCGTCAGACATCTACGAAGATGAAGGCATCCTGATGATCACTGCGGCGTCTACCAGCCCCAGCATCACCGAAAAAGGCTACCAACTCATCTTCCGAACTATCGGTCTGGACAGCCTGCAGGGGCCGTTCGCCGCCAACTACATCATCTCTGACATCAAGCCACTGCGCGTTGCGGTAATCCACGACAAGCAGCAGTACGGTGAAGGTCTGGCGACTTCTGTTAAAGGCGAGCTGGACAAGGCTGGCATTAACGTTGTGATGTTTGAAGGTGTTACTTCCGGCGACAAAGACTTCTCTGCGCTGATCGGCAAGATGAAGAAAGAGAAGATCGACTTTGTTTACTACGGTGGCTACCACCCCGAGCTGGGCCTGATCCTGCGTCAGTCTAGCGAGAAAGGCTTCGATGCCAAGTTCATGGGCCCAGAAGGTGTCGGTAACCCAGACATCACTGCGATCGCCGGTGAAGCATCCGAAGGCCTACTGGTGACTCTGCCAGACAGCTTCGAAAAAGATCCAAAGAACGCCGAACTTGTTGAAGCGTTTAAAGCCAACAACGAAGACCCAAGTGGTGCATTCGTATTCCCATCGTACTCCGCCATCCAGATCATGGCTGACTCGATCAAGGCAGTTGGCAGCGTTGACACGATGAAGATGGCCGAGCACATGCGCGCCAACACTTTCGCCACTCCTACCGGCGACCTGGCGTTTGACGCCAAGGGCGACCTTAAGAAGTTCCAATTCGTGGTATACAACTGGCACAAAGACGGAACCAAGTCTGCTGTTAAGTAACAGCTAACGGCTCCAACCGAGACACCCTCTTTCACAAGAAGAGGGTGTTTTTTTTATTAAAGGGTCACAAGTCCTATGGAAGAACAAGTTCTCTATTTCGTTCAGCAGCTGCTGAACGGGCTAACCATCGGTAGCACCTACGCATTGATCGCGATCGGCTACACCATGGTTTACGGCATCGTCGGCATGATCAACTTCGCCCACGGCGAGGTCTACATGATCGGCACCTACGTTGCCTTTATCGTTATCGCTGGCCTGACTTTCCTGGGACTGGAAAGTTTACCATTCATCTTTATGGCCGCCTTGCTGGTTAGCATGATGGTCGCCGCCACCTACGGCTTTGCTATCGAGCGGGTTGCCTACCGACCCCTGCGCGGCCAGCCTCGGCTGCTGGCATTAATCTCCGCGATCGGCATGTCGATATTCCTGCAGAACTTCGTCCGCCTGGCCCAAGGCTCGCGCGACATTGCCATGCCTAGCCTGATCACCGGCAGATGGACATTCGGCAGCCCCGACACCTTCGAGGCCAGCCTGTCGTATATGCAGGTGATCATCTTCATCGTCACCCTGGTGACTATGGGCGCACTGACACTGTTTATCTCCAAATCGAAATGGGGTCGCGCCTGTCGCTCCTGCTCGCAGGATCTGGGCATGACCAACCTGTTGGGGATCAACACCAATAACATCATCGCCCTGACCTTCGTAGTCGGTGCCGCACTCGCCGCTGTTGCCGGCCTGTTGCTAGGCATGTATTACGGCGTGGTAAACCCCTACATCGGCTTTATCGCCGGCCTTAAAGCGTTCACCGCGGCGGTTCTTGGCGGTATCGGCTCAATCCCCGGCGCGATGCTCGGTGGTATCTTGCTGGGTACGACCGAAGCGATGACCTCGGCCTACTTCTCAAGCGAATACAAAGACGTAGTCGCCTTTGGCCTGTTGATACTGGTATTGCTGTTCCGCCCAAGCGGATTACTGGGCAAACCTGAGGTGGAGAAAATCTGATGAACCGACCACTCTACCCTGCAATATTCGCCGCCGTCGTCACCTTGATCCTGACCAGCATGATGCTGGGCATTCAGCTCAAGACCGAAGGCATCAACCTGACGCTACACTCGGCCTCAGATTTCACCTGGTACGCGATCGGCGGTTCCACCCTGGCGGTGTTTGTGTTCCAGCTATTCCGGGACAAATTCACCGGCCTGATCACGCTGCCCGAACTACCCTCGATCGAGTCATTGCTGCCCGAAGGCAAAACCGGTGACCGGCTCAAAAATCTGGCCATCGCCTTTGTCATCGCCGCCGCGTTGATCTGGCCATTCACCGATTTCTCCAACCGTGGCGCGGTCGACCTGGCGACTTTGGCGCTAATCTACATCATGCTCGGCCTCGGCCTGAACATCGTAGTCGGCTTGGCCGGCTTGCTCGACCTGGGTTACGTCGCCTTCTACGCCGTCGGTGCCTATACCTACGCGCTGCTGTCGCTGTACTACGACGTCTCGTTCTGGGTAGCACTACCACTGTGCGGTCTGCTGGCAGCCACGTTTGGCTTCCTGCTCGGCTTTCCGGTATTACGCTTGCGCGGTGATTATCTGGCGATCGTAACGCTCGGCTTTGGTGAGATCATCCGTATCTTGCTGCTGAACTGGACCAGCGTCACCGGCGGCCCGAACGGCATCAGCCGTATCCCCAAGCCGGATCTGTTCGGCCTTGAGTTTACTCGCCGCGCCAAGGGTGAAGGCAATATCCCGTTCCATGAGTACTTCAATATCGCCTACGACCCTAGCCATAAGGTGATCTTCCTGTACCTGCTGGCCGTCATCCTAGTGCTGATCACCGTCTACGTGATCAACCGTCTGACCCGGATGCCGATCGGTCGTGCCTGGGAAGCCCTGCGTGAAGATGAGATCGCCTGTCGCTCGCTGGGACTCAACCCGACTGTCGTCAAACTGACCGCGTTCACCATCGGCGCCAGCTTTGCCGGTTTCGCCGGCTGTTTCTTCTCCGCTCGACAAGGCTTTATCAGTCCCGAATCGTTCGTCTTTATCGAATCGGCGATCATCCTCTCGATCGTGGTACTCGGTGGTATGGGCTCACAGCTGGGCATCATCCTAGCCGCCATAATCCTCACCGTACTGCCCGAGTTGGCGCGTGAATTCCAAGAGTACCGGATGCTGATGTTTGGTCTACTGATGGTCTTTATGATGATCTGGCGTCCGCAGGGTCTGGTACCCAAGAAGCGTCCGCACCTGGAACTTGCCTCCGGAGATAAGCCCCAATGAGTAAAGCACTGCTAGAAGTCTCCGGCCTGTGCATGCGCTTCGGCGGCCTGCTGGCTGTAAATAACGTCAGCTTAACCGTGCACGAGAAAGAGATCGTATCGGTGATCGGCCCCAACGGCGCCGGTAAGACCACCGTCTTTAACTGCATCAGTGGTTTCTATAACCCGACCGACGGTGACATCGTCTTTGACGGTGAGCCAATCGCCGGGCTCAGCGGCCACAAGATCGCTCGTAAAGGGATGGTTCGAACCTTCCAGCACGTTCGTCTGTTCAAAGAGATGACCGTGATCGAGAACCTGCTGGTCGCGCAGCATATGCACATGAACACCAACCTGATCTCGGGCTTCCTGAAAACACCCGACTACCGCAGGGCCGAAAAACGAGCGATGGAAAATGCAGCGTTCTGGCTCAAGAAAGTCGATATGCTCGAATTCGCCAACCGCGAAGCTGGCAACCTGGCCTACGGTCAGCAACGACGCCTTGAGATCGCCCGCTGCATGGTGACCAATCCGCGCTTGCTTATGCTCGACGAGCCCGCCGCCGGCCTCAACCCTAATGAAACCAAAGAGCTGGACGAACTTATCTGCAACCTTCGCGACGAGTTCGAGGTCTCGATCCTGCTGATCGAGCACGACATGGGCTTGGTCATGGGTATCTCCGACCAGATCGCGGTCATCAACCAGGGCACCCCACTGGCCACCGGCACTCCGGCCGAGATTCGCGACAATCCGGACGTGATCAAAGCGTACCTGGGGGAGGAATAAGGTTATGAAAATCAACCTAGCCAATGTGTTAACAGCCACCCCTATATCATCAAAGCGCTCTTTATCCGTGGGGAGGAGTAGGTTATGAGCAACACCCCGATGTTAAAACTAGAAGACGTTTCTACCCATTACGGCAAGATTCAGGCGCTGCACGACATCTCACTAGAGGTACATCAGGGTGAGATTGTCACCCTGATAGGCGCTAACGGTGCCGGTAAATCAACGCTGATGATGACCGTCTGCGGCGACCCACGTGCCAGCAGCGGCAAGATCTTCTACGAAGGCGAAGAGATAACCTCAGTACAGACCGACCGCATCATGCGTAACGGTCTGGCAGTAGTCCCCGAAGGCCGTCGTATCTTCTCTGCCATGACGGTAGAAGAGAACCTCAGCATGGGCGGCTTCTTCACCGAAAAAGAGCAGTACGCCAAAAACATGGCCCACGTCTACGAGCTGTTCCCGCGCCTGCAAGAGCGTGAGAGCCAGCGCGCCGGCACCATGTCCGGTGGTGAACAGCAGATGCTCGCGATCGGCCGTGCACTGATGAGCAACCCGCGGATGCTGTTCCTCGACGAGCCTTCATTGGGTTTGGCGCCGCTGATCATCCAACAGATCTTCGATATCATCAAAATGTTACGCGATGATGGTGTAACGGTGTTCCTGGTTGAGCAGAACGCCAACCAGGCGCTACGCATCGCCGATCGGGGTTATGTGTTGGAGAATGGTCGAATCGTGCTGCAGGATACCGGTGCGGCGTTGTTAACCAACGAGGAAGTACGGAACGCTTATTTGGGTGGGTAATCACTCTTAAGTTTCTGTGAAAAAGGCGACCCCTAAGGTCACTGCTGTCCCACAATTATTGATCAAAAAGGAATCCTCATTTGAGGGTTCCTTT
>JBALVL010000036.1:0-53636 GCA_036961355.1 Motiliproteus sp. | reverse complement strand
TTTAATCACTTGGGTTCAGGCTTTCTCATTTATTCCAAACTATGGGACAGCAGTGACTCGATCGCTGCTTATTTTCCTCTGCAAAGACTGATTGCATCAAGCCAACCGTCTCAAACCAACCAATAGACCCATCCCCACAAACTTACCGCCGATAGCAGCGTCGATAAAACGATCGTCAACGACGTTACCTGCTCGGCAATCTGATAACGTGCAGCGATCACATGCGCTAGCGCGCCGGTCGGCAGCGCGGTTAGTAATACCGTCGGTATCAACCAATCCGGATCGGTGATGCCCATCAGTTGCAGCGTGATCAAGGTGATCAACGGATGCAGGACTAACTTGATCAACAGCATCCAGATCAGTTCGACCCGATACTTACCGATCGCTTTAAACTCAAGACTGGCACCCAGGCAAAACAGCGCAACCGGAATAGCGGCGGGCGCCAGCATATTCAACGGTGTAGCGATAATTTGCGGCAGTTGCCAACCCATGGCGGAGACGGTGACGCCGGCGACCGTAGCGAGAAACACCGGGCTACGAAGTAGCGAGCGATCCAATAGCTGTAAACCTTGCACCAAACGTGAACGTTGCGGATTACCGGCACTGGGCTGTAACACTTCGAGCATCAGTTGAGCACCGGCGACCAGAAACAGATTTCCGGCCAGGATCACCGTGATAGTCGCGGCGTAGCTGTTTTCACCTAACAACCCAAACACCAGCGGAATTCCCATGTAGGCATAGTTGGCAAAGGTGGCGGTTAGGGCTTGTACCACCATGCGGGCTTTGTCATATGACTCAGTCTTTTCCCTAAGTAAAAGCCTGCTGCCGATCAGGGTTACCGCGGCTGTGATTGCAGCGGCCAGCAGGAATGCGGAGATGAAGTAGGGCTTGAACAACTGTTCGGCGGCAATACCGATCGCCGAGTTGAACAGCAGAGCTGGGACGGCGAAGTAATAGACAAAGGTATTTACTGTGGCCAGCGGTTGCCCGACCAGTAAGGTACGACGGGCTAGATACCCCAGGCCGATCAGGAAGAACAAACTGAATAGGGTATCACCGGTCGACATGGTGTAAACCTGTTTCACTGAGACTGTTAGTTAACAGTCTTGATGGTTGATAGGCAGGAGCGGGCAATCGTTCAACAAACGGCAGCGCTAAAAAAACCGGGTTAATACCCGGTTTTTATTGTGCCGAGAGGAGCTTAACCCTCGATCGCATTCTTGATGCGGCCGATGGCGTCTTCGAGTACTTTCATGCTGGTGGCAAACGACAAACGCATCTGGCCTGGTGCACCGAAGGCAGAGCCCGGAACCAGCGCAACACCGGCTTCGTTAAGCAGATATTCGGCCAGCGCAATATCGTCTTCGAACAGCGGATTGGCATCGATGATCTTCTGGAAGCTGGGGAACGCGTAAAAGGTGCCGTCGGCGGGGATACACTCAACCCCTTCGATCGCGTTCAACGCGTCGATGACAAAATCGTGGCGTTGCTTGAAGGCGACCAGCATCTCCTGGACGCAATCCTGCGAGCCTTCCAGGGCCATCTGTGCGGCAACCTGCGAGATTGAGGTTGGGTTGGAGGTGCTTTGCGACTGAACCTTCTTCATCGCTTTGATCAGTTTCTCAGGCCCGGCAGCATAACCGATCCGCCATCCTGTCATCGAGTAGGCTTTAGAGACACCGTTGAGGACGATGGTACGGTCGTACAGATCGGGGCAGGCCATCAGAATGTTGCAGAATGGTTCTTCGCTCCACAGGATATGCTCGTACATATCGTCGGTAGCCACCAACACGTTTGGATGCTTGCGCAGCACAGCGCCCAGCGCTTCCAACTCACTGCGGCTGTAAGCAACGCCGGTTGGGTTGGACGGGCTGTTTAGTACCACCATCTTGGTCTTGGGCGTGATCGCCATCTCCAGCTGCTCGGGGGTTAGCTTGAAACGTTGCTCCTGCGAGGTCCGAACGATGACCGGAACGCCGTCGGAGACCGCTATCATATCGGGGTATGAAACCCAGTAAGGTGCAGGGATGACGACTTCGTCGCCGGGGTTGATCAGTGCCAGCGACAGGTTGAAGAAACTTTGCTTGCCGCCGCACGAAACCAGAACCTGGTTAGGCTGGTACGCAAGGCCGTTGTCGTTTTGGAACTTGTTGATGATGGCATGCTTGAGCGCAGGGGTGCCATCGACAGCGGTGTACTTGGTAAAGCCTTCATTCAGCGCGTTGATCGCAGCTGCCTTGATGTGATCAGGGGTGTCGAAGTCGGGCTCGCCTGCGCCCAGTCCGATAATGTCTTTGCCGGCAGCGCGAAGTTCAGCGGCACGGTTGGTCACGGCCAGAGTGGGTGATGGCTTGATGTTATTAACGCGATCCGAAAGTTGCAGGTCCAAGCTGATGTCCTCTATATAGAACTGACGTTTTATTCAGACAATTGTCGGATGCAGATAAATTGATCCGACTTGTAGATAGTGCCGGCCCGGTAGTCCGGACGCAGTCAAAAAGCCGTATAATTGTACAGATTCGTCTTAGCTCAGGAAACTGCATGTCCCGTTTATTTGAAGTCCATTCGCGTTTTAGTCCGGCTGGCGACCAACCCACCGCAATTGCCGAGCTGTCCCAGGGGATTCATTCCGGTTTAGCCGCTCAGACATTACTTGGCGTAACCGGTTCGGGTAAGACCTTTACCGTCGCCAACGTGATTGCTGAGATGCAGCGACCAACTATCGTAATGGCGCCGAACAAGACCCTTGCGGCCCAGTTGTACGGTGAGTTCAAAGAATTTTTCCCCAACAATGCAGTTGAGTACTTCGTCTCTTATTACGATTACTACCAACCCGAAGCGTATGTACCGGCGTCCGATACCTATATTGAGAAAGACTCGGCGATCAACGAACATATCGAGCAGATGCGTTTATCGGCCACCAAAGCACTGCTCGAGCGCAAGGATGCGATCATCGTCGCCACCGTTTCGGCAATCTACGGCCTGGGTGATCCCGAAGCATATCTGAAGATGATGATGCACCTGGATCGCGGCGATAAGGTCGATCAACGCTTTATTCTGCGGCGGTTGGCCGAGCTGCAATACACCCGCAACGATATTGAGTTGCACCGGGCGACCTACCGCGTTCGCGGTGATGTGATCGATGTGTTTCCGGCCGAGTCGGAAAAGGATGCCATCCGGATCGAGCTGTTTGACGATGAGATCGAGGCATTGAGCTACTTTGACCCGTTGACGGGTGAGACCCTGCGCAAGGTGCCGCGGGTGACGGTTTACCCCAAGTCACACTACGTTACTCCGCGAGAGACGCTGCTGGACGCGATCGGTCATATCAAAGTTGAGCTCAAAGAGCGGCTTGAACAGTTGCGGACCCATGGCAAGCTGCTTGAAGCGCAGCGACTGGAACAACGGACCCAGTTTGATATCGAAATGATTATGGAGCTGGGTTACTGCACCGGCATCGAGAACTACTCGCGATATCTGTCGGGGCGTGGTCCCGGTATGGCACCGCCGACGCTGTTTGATTATTTGCCGGAAAATGCCTTGCTGGTGGTCGACGAGTCACACGTCACCATTCCGCAGTTAGGCGCGATGTACAAAGGTGACCGGTCGCGAAAGGAGACGCTGGTTGAGTACGGTTTTCGGATGCCGTCGGCGCTGGATAACCGGCCATTAAAGTTTGAAGAGTGGCGGGAGTTGGCACCCCAGGCGATCTTTGTTTCAGCCACGCCCGGCAACTACGAAGCGGAAAATACCGGTCAGGTGGTCGAGCAGGTAGTGCGCCCGACGGGATTGATCGATCCTGAGATTGAGATCCGTCCAGCCAGTACTCAGGTCGATGATCTGCTGTCGCAGATCCATCAGCGGGTTGGAGAGGGCGATCGGGTACTGGTCACCACGTTGACCAAGCGGATGTCGGAAGATCTGACCGATTATCTTCGCGACCATGGTGTGCGGGTGCGTTACCTGCACTCGGATATCGATACCGTTGAGCGGGTCGAAATAATCCGCGATCTGCGGCTGGGTGAATTCGATGTGCTAGTAGGGATCAACCTGTTGCGCGAAGGTCTGGATATGCCCGAGGTGTCGCTGGTGGCAATTCTTGACGCCGACAAAGAGGGTTTTCTGCGCTCGGAGCGATCGTTGATCCAGACCATTGGTCGGGCGGCGCGTAACCTCAAAGGTAAGGCGATTCTCTACGCGGATCGGATTACCGGATCGATGCAGCGGGCGATCGATGAAACCGATCGTCGCCGGGCGAAACAGGTAGAACACAACACCGCCAACGGTATCATCCCCAAGGGGGTTACCAAGAGCGTTGCCGACATTATGGAAGGGGCCCGTATTCCCGGTAAGAAACCGGGCAAAGGCGGGCGCAAGGTGGCTGAATCGAAAGCCGAATACGCGGTTGAGCCGACGACCATGTCACCGAAGGAACTGAGTAAAGCGATCGGCCGTATCGAAGATAAGATGTACGAGGCTTCGAAGAACCTTGAGTTTGAAAAAGCTGGCCAGTATCGGGATGAACTACTGACCCTGAAACGGCACGTGCTGGTGCGTTAGCTTCCAGAACAACGGCTTACGGGTCGATGTAGAGCACCGCACTACATCGGCCGAATCGGCGCTTGCCAGCTGTCGTTTTGGAAGGCCGGATCGATCTTCGGGTAGGTGTTATGGTTGCTGTAATTTGACAGAGTTTCGATACTGACCCCCAAGATCACTTCCAATATCTGCGAACGGAGATAACCCGCCGCAAGAAACTGCTCCAGTGCTACCTGGGGGATAAAGCCACGCTCACGAACGACCACTCGGGTGAAGTCGGCCAGAGCCTGCAGCTTTTTATCGGCGCTGTTATGCCCATTTCGTAACGACTCGACTACGTCAGCATCAACCTGCGCCATCTTTGTCGCCACCATCGTGTGCGCCGCCACACAATATTCACAACGATTTTCGATGCTGACGGCCAGCAGTACCACCTGTTGCTGCTGAGGTGTCAGACTTGAGCGGCTAAAAATTTCCGACATCGCAAGATAGCTCTCCAGTGCCGCTGGGGCCTCGGCCATCTTGGCGTAGATATCGGGGATAAACCCAAACCGTTGTTGGACTCCCTCAAGCATGGGTCGGGTGACCTCGGGGGCGCTGTCCAGAGTGTGAGATGGGAAGTCGATCATGACATCTTCCTCAATAAATCGGTTAAAGCGGGATAAGCTGCTTCTATAGAGCATAGTTGCTCTGTAAACTGGCTCTATCAGATCTTTTGAGATTGTAATGATGCTGTCTTCTGTTTGTTCACGGGCGCTGTGTTGTTGGGTTCGCTGAACGCTGTTCGGCTGGTTCCGCGGCCGTGGATTACTGCTGATACTGCTCGCCAGCGTTTGTTTGATGGGTTCTGTATCGGCCCGTGCACAACCGCTCGAAACGGTGCGGGTACTTGGCTATATCTTCCCTCCGTTCGTCAATGTTGATGCCCGTTCAGGTTTGACCTTTGAATTGATCAAAGAGCTAAATCGGCGCCAGGATCAGTTTCATTTCGTCTTTCAACTTACCAGCCCTAACCGTCGATATATGATGTTCCAACGTCAGAGTGCGGATCTTATGTTATATGAGATGCCTAAATGGGACTGGCTTGAGCGAGGTATACCGGTCTCTTCAACCACTGTTTTACATCATGACGCGGAGGTCTATATTGCCCAGCGTCAACCCGGTCGGGATCAACGCTACTTCGACCGTATTCTTGATAAGCAGATCGCAATTTTTCAGGGCTACCACTACAGTTTTGCCGATTACAACGCCGATAGTTACTGGTTGAAGCAGCACTTTGATGTATTGATTACCGATAAATACCCGCAGTTGATCGAATTGGTCAGGCGCGGTCGTGCCGATATTGGGGTGATTACAAAGGGTTATCTTTATCAACAGTTTGCACAGTTCCCAGCGTTGGCCAAGGAGCTACTGGTATCGGACCGTTACGACCAGTCGTATCAACTCCGGGCTTTGGTTGCCGACAGTTCACCGGTTACGCTGGAGCATGTTAATGGTTTACTTGACCAGATTCGCTCTGACGGCACCTACGCCAAAATACTCCGTGAGCAAGGGGTGTCAGAATAACGATCCAGGATTTTAATCCTTACTCTCGCGCCTCACAGAATGCAGGCGTGAGCTGTTTTGCTTTTATTGTTATTTCTTGTGCTTCTGAATCTGCTCCACATTCGCTGGCGGCAGCATTGGATAATTTTTGTTGGTAACAGCCATCGGCTATCTGGCTGAGTTGTCGGCGATCCGGTTTTAACGTTAGTTGCGGCTCGGGCAGTTGCAGATAGAGCCGGGGTAGTTGGTAACCTGCCAGCTGTTGTCGCAGCGTCTTATCGATAGCATCGGTCACTGATTGCTTGAGGGCGATCGCCTGGACCGGTTGTATCGATGCCGCTCGGTCATTGTTTGTTTCCGGCTGTTCTTTATTCTGATCTTTCGCGCTTTTTTTCATCACGATGAAGGCGGCGGGACGCTGGCCATAAACCGGATCAGTAACCGGCACAACGATGGCGTCTGACACTGCGGATAATTGGCGAAGCTTTGCCTCGATCTGCTCGGGTTGAATATTTTCTCCACCGGAGATGAACTGGTTATCGAGTCGACCGGTAACGATTAACCCACCATCGCAGCTGAACTGTCCCAAATCACGGCTATGAAACCAACCATGCTCATCAACAGACGGTTGTAACCGCCCTTGTCGGTAGTAGCCCAGAAACAGACTTTCACCTTGAATCAAAATCTCACCATCGTCGCCGAGCTGTATCTGGCAATGCGATAGGCATTGCGCCAACTCGGCGTTAGCGTTGATCGGTCCGGTCACCACCTGTGACGCCATCTCTGTCAGGCCGTAGCTGATAAAACAGCTAAGCGGTGATCGACGATGTAGGGGCTGTATTGTTGAACGGATTGTTGAACGGATTGTTGAATGAGTTGTTGAGTATGCTTGGGAGTGTGTTACCGAATGTCCTGTTGGCTGTGTTACCCACTGTAACAAGGTTTCGGGTATAGAACTGCCACCGAGCAGCAGGGTCTTGAGGGTGAAATCGGAAAGGGTGCGTTGTTGCAATTCAAGTTGCTGGCGCAGCTGTAGTAGTTGGGTCGACACTGCAGATAAGTGAGTCAGTCTGGGCTCGCTTAATAACGCGGATAGCGGCTCGTTAGTGGGCACGATCAAGCAGGCGCCTGCCAGCACCGTACGAAATACAATTGCCATTCCACCGATATGATACAGCGGCAATGTTATGCCCCAGCCGTCATCGCTGTGCAGGTCGATTAGCTGTCGGCTGGCTTGGGCGCTGGCCACGTGATTGTGAAAACTGTGGATCACCAGCTTAGGTGTTCCGGTGGAGCCCGAGGTGAACAGCCCCGTTAACGGGATTGCAGGGTTGATGAACTGTTGGTTTTGCTGATCTTGCTGCTGGCTCTGGTTTTGCTGACTCTGGTTCTGCTGAAAATTGAGCTCGGAAGTTTGCAGTACTACCTTCGATTCACCCGCAACGCCTGGAGCCAACCGTAGACAGCGGTTTGGGACCGTCAGGGCGTGGCTGCCTCCGATCAGATAATCGGCATCGCATCGCTCGATCAGTCGTTGCTGTTGTATGGCTGGAAAGTTTGGGTTGATCGGGATCAGCACCAACCCCAATCGCAATGCTGCAAATAGTAACTCAACCAGCTCGATTTTATCGTGGCTCAGTACCGCCAGATGCTGCCCCGGTTGAGTGCCGTTATCGAGCAACCAGTGCTGTTTCTGTGTGACAGCAAGATCCAGTTGCAGATAGCTGTAGTGATTGGATGGTGCATCCGCATTACGTTTTAATAGCGCTATGGCATTGGGTTGCTGCTGGGCCTGTTGGGCGATAGGACAGCGCTGTAGAGACGTATTTAACTGTGCCAAAGGCATTCCAACGCTTCGGGCGGCAGGGTTGGTTTGATAGGATCGCCGCCACGGATCAGGTTGACGCTGAACGCGTCGGCCGTGTCTAGTCCGGGCGCTTCGAGTGGTGTCCACTGCTGTGCTAACGCCTCAATTTGACTCAGTGCCAGACTGGATTCGTAGCTGCTGCTCAGGATCGTTCGTAAGTTACGCTGCTTGCCCAATTCAATCCACGTGTGCACCTGATCGAGCGAACCGGTCAGGCTGGGTTTGATCACCAGGGCACAGATCGCCTGATGCTTCGGCAGACTGTCGGGGTTCTCCGCATATTGTGGTAGCCGTAAGGTCTCATCTAACGCGACCGACACCTCGCTCGATTCAGCCAATTGCAAGGTTTGCTCAAGATCGAGGCAAGGCTCCTCGAGGTACTCTATTGAAGCGGTTGGGGTTAACGCCAGAAATTGCCGTGCCTGCTCGAACGTCCAACCTTGGTTACAGTCGATCCTTAAACGCAGATCGGGATGATACTGGAGAAGTTGCTGTACCTGCTCGATCTCCTGCAATAACGGCTGGCGAGCCAGCTTGAGTTTAAGCGATGTGGGTTCGCCCACGTTAACCATTAAGGGGGTTTCAAGCAGCTGGTCACTGCCGGATAGTGACGTAATTAACGGGTACGAAGTGACGTGCTGACCGGGTAGGGTGGCAAGGGGGCCGTGCTGTAGCTCATAACAGGCGCAGCTAAAACCGAAACGGGTGCTGGCACTGGTGTTGGTATGGGTACTGTTGCTACAACCCATACTAAACGAATGCGTTGAAACAGGCTGGGGATCGGTTTGTGGATCGGAAGTTAGCCAGTCTAGTGCCAGCGTGATCAGCTCCATCTGGCAATGACTCAGATCCTCTTCGCTGTATCCGGGAAGCGGGCTGATTTCCCCCCAACCCTCGCAACTATCACCGTTGCTGTCTTTGGCTTGCAGTCGCAATAACAGCCCTTGTCGGTTGCTTAACAAGCGAGTAGCAACAGAAACCGACGGAATGAGCGGAATCTGGTAGTGGTACATCGAGGCAGACCGGTTGATAAATTGGAGCATCTGCAAGCAGCTCTGGTTGATAGTTTATAGGTGGTAATTAGACAGCAGGTTGGCAATTGTTATCCAACCTTTTGCACTCATATTATTGTCTAATCATAGCTGTTGGTCTTGATGACTCTATGGTGATCGTTTGAACTTACTGAACTCTGGCTGGCGCTTTTCCATGAAGGCGTTACGACCTTCTTGCGCCTCTTCAGACATGTAGAACAGCAGGGTGGCGTTGCCGGCCAGTTCCTGCAATCCGGCTTGGCCATCACAATCAGCGTTCATTGCCGATTTTAAGCAGCGTAGTGCCAGCGGTGAATTCTGCAATATCTCGCGACACCAGCGGACCGTCTCGGTCTGCAGCTCAGCCAGTGGTACCACAGTATTGACCAACCCCATATCGAGTGCCTGTTCGGCGTTGTATTGGCGGCATAGGAACCATATCTCGCGAGCTTTTTTTTGACCAACAATACGGGCCATGTAGCTGGAGCCGTAACCGCCATCGAATGATCCGACTGAGGGCCCTGTCTGTCCGAATATCGCGTTATCAGCGGCGATCGTCAGATCACAGACCAGGTGCAACACATGGCCACCGCCGATTGAATAACCCGCTACCATCGCGATTACCGGCTTTGGGCAGGTACGGATTTGGCGTTGAAAATCGAGCACATTGAGGTGCTCTGTGCCTTCGCCGTCGCTGTAACCCGAGTGGCCGCGGATCGACTGGTCGCCGCCTGAACAGAAGGCTTTATCACCTTCACCGGTTAAAATAATCACTCCGATGTCGCTATCGTAGCGGGCGTTCTCCATTGCTTGCTGCATCTCGCGCACCGTTTTCGGCCGGAAAGCGTTGTGTATCTCGGGGCGGTTGATGCTGATCTTGGCGATCCCCTCGGCCTTGTGGAAACGGATATCTTCAAAGCCGGTGCTGTGATCTTCCCATTCGATAGCTGCAGTGAGTTGTTGTTCGGTTAATCCGTATTTCATCGTCTGCTTGGTTCCTAAGTGTCGCGTGTCTGTTAGTTTCTACATGTATTGTCGCAATGGGTGACACCATAGTTATCGCAACGGAATATCTTAAATACCACTATCGGTGAGCCCCTGCACGAATGAATCAGGGTCACTGATCATGGGTCACTACTGCCAACCGTGGTTAGTGCTCTAATCTGTTGTTCGGTGATTCGTGCATCGGCGCTGACCTCGATCAGGCAGCTGCTGTTGGCAGCTAGCGCATGTTGATAGTGGCTGATGAATTGGCCCAGCGATCGCGGTTGATGGTAGTTGATAGTAAACATCCTGCAAGCGTCTTCAAAGGTCAGTCCGTGGGGTCGTTGATAGTGCTGCTGACGTAGTGTTTCATCGGCCACCGGTAACATTCGAAAGATACCGCCCCCGTAATTGTTGAGTACCACGATTACTAAAGGCTGGGGGTGGTTGCCTAGCAGCGCCAACGCATTTAGGTCGTACAGCAACGAGTAGTCACCCAGCAGAAGCGTTCCGGCTTTTCCGTTTCCCAGAGAAATTCCCAGTGCGGTCGAGACAAGGCCATCAATGCCACTGGCACCGCGGTTGGCAAAGATCTGTGGTGGAGAAACATTTGGACAAGCACCACCGACTAGATCAAGCAATCGAATGCTGAGACTGTTGCCCGCAAGCAACCAACCTGTGCTTGGGGTGAGTTGGAGTAGCTGGTAGACCGCCGATAATTCGGTTAACGCGGGCGGTGTCGATGGCGATGGCGGCGCAGACGGTGATTGTGATGCCGATATAGATAGAGAGATATCGATAGCAAACTGTTGATGCACTGTTTTTTCGTAGCCACGGTTTAGGCTCTGTAGTTCTAGGGCTAGTTCTCCTGCTAGATCAATACAGCTTTGCGGTTCGGGCAGTAGAACCAACTTTGCTAAAGCTTGTCGGCACCAAGGCCCGATCTCGGAAGCAAAGAACTGGCTGCTATTTAATCCGGGTGCCAGAGGTTTGTCACCCGGGTGAACCAGCCAGAACTGCTGCCAAGGCTGTTGATCGGTCCAACGTTGTAAGCGCTTGGACACCAGTCGATTGCCGAACTGCAATAGGTGGGTGGCGTTATCCAACCGGAGTCGTGCATGCTTATCACACAACAGCAGGTCGGCCAGTCCCAAGCAGTCGGCGTCAGTTTTGAGTTGCGACTGGATATCGACTAACAGTGGCCAGCCCAATCGTTGCCCCAGGGCTTTAACCGCTGCGGCAGTACCATGGTCAGGCAGGGCGCCGACCACGATGACTCCGGTTTGTCGGGTCAACGCATGCCATTGATCACAGTCAGGCTGGACCCGCGCTAAAGGCGATTGACACTGCTCGGCGCTCTGAAACGGCTGACCGCTATCACGCCAATCCGAAACGGCCGATAGATAAACACTAAAGTCGATCGTTTCTGAACCGGGATAGAGTGGCTCGTCGTACATGCAATTGATATGGCAGACGCCGGGGCTAACCTCTGGCTTGATAGCTCTGAGTGCAGTGCTGAGCTGTTGCAGCAACCGTTCGGCCGGGAAATCAATCTGTGGCGGAGGCAGATACAAGTCGTGGCGTGGGTATTTGGCAAAGATTTTGTATTGATCGATCGCCTGGTTAGCGCCGCATTCGTGAAGCCGTGGCGGCCTGTCGGCGCTGATGATGATTAGCGGGATATCGGTTTGCGCCGCTTCTATAACCGCCGGATAAAGGTTAGCCACGGCGGTTCCGGAGGTGGTGAGGATCGCCACTGGCTGTTGGCTGGCTTTGGCGATACCCAGTGCTAAAAAGCCCAAACCGCGTTCGTCGAAATGGTGGTGCAGTAATAGCCGTTGTTTTGACGAGGTCGTTTCACTGGACTGGCGTGACAAATTATCAGCCGCCATCACCAACGGGGTTGAACGCGAGCCGGGGGCTAAGCACAGGTGCTGAATGCCGTGACGACACAGCTCTTCGAGAAGCAGGTTAGCCCAAAGCTGATTCAGCGAGGGTTGATGATCAGATAACACCGGCATCGCTCTGTTGATGGGTAGGGAGGAGGCCGCTAGCAGGCTCTGGGCGTTGGTCGAGTAGTGATAAGGGGAGTGCGATCTTCTGGTCGAGCTCGCGCCACTCCCGAGCTGCCTCAGATTGGGGCACGATACCGGCGCCGGCATAGAGTGTCAGCTTCCTGCCGTTGACGTCGGCGCTGCGAATGGTCACAGCCAGTTCTGAGTGATCCGCTTCAAAGTAGCCACAGCAGCCGGCGTAATATCCCCGCAAGAAGGGTTCATGTTGCTCAATAAAGTGTTGTGCCGGTTTGGTTGGCAAGCCGCCCACCGCGGCTGTCGGGTGTAACGTGCTGAACAGTTGAGCATCCATTTGGGCGCTGGGTAACTGTCCTTCAATCACCTGATGCAGGTGTTGTATCCCATTCTGCTTTAGCAGGCTGGTGCCGCAGCCGTGGCTAAGTTGCACGCCAAGACCTTCGAGCTTTGCTCCGATTTCGACCGCAACCAGACCATGTTCATGGCGGCTTTTGCTATCATTTAGCAGTTCACGTGCCTGGTGACGTGCCCGATCTCTGTGGCCAGATCGCGGTAGCGTCGCCGCCAGCGCTTCGGTCTTTAAATGCGCCCCCTGACGGGCAAACAGCCGCTCGGGAGTTAGGCTGATAAAGCCCCGCTCAGGTGAGGTCTGGTAGGCGATCTGATAGCTGTTGACTGAACATTCACGCCAACGCTGAAACAGCCCCCAGAACTGTTGTGAGGTTGTTGCCTTGCTATCGCTGGCGTCTTCATTGCCGGTATTGTCACCAATTTTATTGGCGTTGTGTAGAGCGGAAGTCGTTACATTGGCACCGCTAATAATCTCATCGCAGAGGTAAAGCTGCGTCTGCCGCGCTAACACCACCTTCTGTAACAGGCCTGTACGGAAGGCGTGTTTAGCCTGGTCGACGCTGAACTGCCACTGGTCGAAACCCGGGCTGTCGAGCCGTTCGGCGACCGCTGTGCAGCGTCTCTGTTGTGTTGCAGGGGGCGTTAGTGGACGAAGCTGTCGTAGCTGCGAAATCAGACCTTCTATTTGTTGGTCGATTGGGTCGGCAGGCTTATCGCTTTTGTCGCAGCTATCGCCAGCTAGTATCACTGACAGGGTTAGTTGGCGTTGATTCTGTTCTGGATGGGACTGAGCGCGTAGCTCGATCTGGGGGAGGAAAAGTAATGGCTGAGTGTCGTGTTGAGCGTTAGTTTGATCAGGATCGAAGCCCGACAGCCAGTAGTAACGAAGCTCATCAAGGTAGTGGCGGCCACTGTTAAGTTGTTGAACCGCCTGCTGGCCGGTGAAGTGTTGCGCCTGGCCTAAACAGGCTGTCTCTAAGGTTTCGTCACGACCATGCCAGTAAAATTTAGGGTAGTGGGGTTGTTGCGCTAACCACTGAGCAATGATCATATTTTCGAGGTTTTGTGAACCAGAAGTGACAGCAGAAACCGGTAGCACCACCGGCTGCTCAAGCCGTACGGGAAACGCGGTGGAATGCTCCCATTGACGAAGCGATAGCTGCCGACAGAGGTTGTCGATCGCGGTGGTGATTGCCCGGTTGAAACCTTCCATGTTGGTGCGGATCCTTAATCAGTTCGGGGTCAATGATAAGGCGTAACCTAGTATGAGATAAAGCTTTGTTGGTATGGCTAAACCGCTATTTTGCAACGCGGCACTTTGGCGCTAATGGTCCATCCAATTCTCTTGGTATCTTGTTGCGTATCGTTAGTGTGGCCCCTTTGTCTTGAACGTCGCTCACTCTCTATTAACAGCCATCGTGATAATTCATCACTTTGCTGTCCCACACATATTTCACATATGTAAAACACGCACCCCTTTACTGGTAATTCGACTCCAAGGTCTATACTGCTGATTAACCGAGCAAAATAGTAGGCTAAAAGGCAGACTGTTTTAATCGGAATTACAGTTGGTGGTTGTTGTTACCATTAGTTGTGGGAGGCCGGTTGATGAGACTGAGTGCTACAGCACTATTGGGCTACGGGGTTGTCTGTTCACCACAGGCGGCGGCCGAATGGGGCGTCAATCTTAAACCGGGTATCAGCGAGATCAGCCGTTCGGTGTTTGATCTGCACATGCTGATCTTCTATATCTGTGTTGCGATCGGCGTTGTTGTGTTCGGCGTGATGCTCTGGTCGATCATCCATCATCGCAAATCCAAAGGCGCTAAGGCGCACCATTTCCACGAAAGCACCTTGGTCGAAATTTTGTGGACACTGATTCCGTTTGTGATTCTGATCGCGATGGCATTACCGGCCAGCCAGACCTTGATGGCGATGTACGATAAACGCGACGGTGATCTGACCATCCAGATCACGGGTTACCAGTGGAAGTGGCGTTATCAGTATGTCGGTGAGCAGGTTGATTTCTTTAGTACCCTGGCAACACCTTCAGAGCAGATCAATAACCAGCAACCCAAAGGTGAGAACTACCTGCTGGAAGTTGATAACCATCTGGTGCTGCCCGCCAATCGTAAGGTCCGCTTCCTGCTGACCTCCAACGATGTTATCCACTCCTGGTGGCTACCGGCAATAGCCGTGAAAAAAGATGCGATTCCCGGTTTTATAAACGAAGCCTGGGCGGTGCCCGAGATCCCTGGTACCTACAGAGGTCAGTGCGCCGAGCTGTGCGGCAAAGACCACGGTTTTATGCCCATCGTAGTTGATGTCCTGCCGCCAGCTGAGTTCGACCAGTGGTTGGCCGATGCCAATGCCGCGATGGCCCAGGCCGATGCGGCTGTAACCCAGGACTGGAGTTTGCCGCAGCTGATAGAGCACGGCGAGAAGGTCTATCAGGCCCAGTGTGCTGCTTGTCACCAAGCCAGTGGTGAAGGCATCGCCGGTGCGTTCCCACCGCTCAAAGCTAGCCCTATGATCCTCAACGACCGCAACGGTCATATTGCGACGGTGCTCAACGGCAAAGCGGGCACCGCCATGCAGGCCTTCGGCAAACAACTCAATGCGGTCGATTTGGCGGCGGTTATCACCTACGAGCGAAACGCGTGGGGCAATAACACCGGCGATGCGGTGACACCACAGCAGATTCAAGCGCTGTTAGCGCCGTAGAGGATGATGACGATGGCAACGCAGACCCTAACACCTAACGAGAGTCCTAATCCTGACTCTGTTGACGCTGGCGGTTCCCATCATGGTCCGGCCTCGGGGCCGATGCGCTGGTTGCTGACCACCAACCATAAAGATATCGGTTCGATGTACTTGATCTTTTCCTTGGTGATGTTTCTGACCGGCGGTTGTATGGCATTGGTGATTCGTGCCGAGCTGTTTCAACCGGGATTGCAGCTTATACAGCCCGAATTTTTCAATCAGATGACCACCATGCACGGTCTGATCATGGTGTTCGGTGCGGTGATGCCCGCTTTTGTAGGCCTGGCTAACTGGATGATTCCGATGATGGTGGGCGCGCCCGATATGGCATTACCGAGGATGAATAACTGGAGTTTTTGGATTCTGCCCTTTGCTTTTAGCATGATGTTGATGACGCTGTTTATGGAGGGTGGTGCACCCAACTTTGGTTGGACCTTCTACGCGCCGTTGTCGACGACCTATGCGCCGCCGAGTGTCACCTACTTCATCTTTGCGGTTCATATGATGGGGATCAGCTCGATCATGGGCGCGATTAATATCATCGCTACCATTCTTAACCTCCGTGCTCCCGGGATGGATATGATGAAGCTGCCGCTGTTTGTCTGGACGTGGCTGATCACCGCATTCTTATTAATTGCGGTGATGCCTGTGCTGGCCGGTGTGGTAACTATGATGCTGATGGATATCCATTTTGGCACCAGCTTTTTTGATGCCGCAGGTGGTGGCGACCCGGTGCTGTTCCAGCATATATTCTGGTTCTTCGGTCACCCTGAGGTCTACATCATGATCCTGCCGGCGTTTGGGATCGTGTCGCAGATCATTCCGACCTTTGCGCGTAAGCGATTGTTTGGTTACGTGTCAATGGTGTATGCCACCTCGTCGATCGCGTTTTTGTCGTTCATCGTCTGGGCGCACCATATGTTCACGGTTGGCTTGCCGTTGGTGGGAGAACTGTTCTTTATGTTCTCGACCATGTTGATCGCGGTGCCGACCGGCGTCAAAGTGTTCAACTGGGTTGCCACCATGTTTCGTGGCTCGATGACGTTCGAGACACCGATGCTGTTTTCGATCGCTTTTGTGGTGCTGTTCACCATCGGGGGTTTCTCCGGCTTGATGCTGGCGATCGCACCGGCGGACTTTCAATATCACGATACCTATTTCGTGGTGGCTCATTTTCACTATGTGCTGGTACCCGGTGCCATCTTCGCCATCATGGCGGGGACCTATTACTGGCTACCAAAATGGACCGGTAATTATTACAACGAGACCATGGGTAAGGTTCACTTCTGGCTGTCGTTTGTCGGCGTAAACCTGACATTCTTCCCGATGCACTTTATCGGACTGGCCGGAATGCCACGCCGGATTCCCGATTACGCACTGCAATTTGCCGATTTCAACATGGTGGCATCTGTCGGCGCGTTCCTGTTCGGCTTCTCCCAGCTGTTATTCGTCTACAACATAATCTGCTGCGCAAGAGGCAGCAAGGGTTGTGACAAGGCCGACGAACGGGTCTGGGAAGCAGCAGACGGATTGGAATGGACCTTGGCGTCACCGGCGCCATACCACACGTTTAGTCAGGCGCCGGATATTGATCAGCCGATGCCGGACGGAGGACGTTGAGATGGCTAAGCAGCGGGATAATTCGCATAAACTTCCGCTACAGCTGACGCTGGCAGCGGTACTGATGTTTGGTTTTGGCTTTGCTCTGTCACCGCTCTACGATGTGTTCTGCGAAATTACCGGACTCAACGGAAAAATCACGCGCACCGGAGAAGTCAAGGGTGTGGTAACAGTCGATAAATCCCGGCTGGTGCGGATACAGTTCATCGCCATTAATAATGAGGGGATGCCGTGGGATTTTGCTCCGCAATCTACTGTGATTAGTGTTCACCCCGGCGAACAGCGGCTGACCCATTTTAATGCTCGTAACACCACCCTGGGTGAAATGGTGGCAAGAGCGGTACCCAGCGTTGCCCCATCCGAAGCGGCGCAATACGTTCATAAGGTCAACTGTTTCTGCTTTGAGGCGCAATCGCTGGCTGGGCTGACTAGTCAGGAGATGCCGTTGGTACTGATGATCGATCCCGCGTTGCCAGAGCATATCCGTACGGTGACCTTGTCTTACACCTTGTTTGATATCAGCGCGATTCATAACGCTGATAAACCTGAACCTAGTGCTCAATCCATCACCTTTTTTAATGGTTTGTATCCAGAACAACCCAATGCCTATTCTACGATCAATGATCCGCGGCTGACCTATTACCGGGCTCCTGCTGAGCCTTTATCGACGTTGCCTGGCCCTGAGACCGAAGCAACGCCATCCGGGAGACTCGCGTTATGACAACGTTGAAGCAGGCTGAGATGCCAACCAGTTATTATGTTCCCGCCTCCAGTCAGCTGCCGATAATAGCTTCAACCGCACTGTTTATGTTGGCGTTTGGGGCGGCAACCTCTATCAACGGTATGACGGCGCAGAGCGGCAGCGATTTGGGCTTTTGGTTATTGATTGGTGGCGCGCTGCTGATGGCTTGGGTGGTGTACCGATGGTTTGCCACGGTCGCCAGCGAGAGTATTCAAGGGTTGTATAGTCGGCAGATGGATCGCTCATTTCGCTGGGGTATGAGTTGGTTTATCTTTTCAGAGGTGATGTTTTTTGCCGCCTTTTTTGGCGCACTGTTCTATATCAGAACCTTCGCGGTTCCCTGGCTGGGCGGAGAGGGTGATAAAGCATCGGCCAACATGCTGTGGCAGGGCTTTAGCGCCCAATGGCCGTTGATGCAGACTCCCGATATGGTGCGCTATCCCGGTCCCTCGGCGGTGATCAGCCCATGGGGCATACCGCTGCTTAATACCGTGCTGCTGTTGAGTTCGAGTATCACGCTGACCATCGCTCACAAAGCACTGAAACTCAAAAATCGCGGCCGCATTAAACTTTGGTTAGGGCTGACGGTATTGCTGGGACTGGCGTTTATCGGTTTTCAGGCTGAGGAATATATTGCGGCGTACACCGAGCTAAATCTGACTCTCGAGTCGGGTATCTACGGCTCCACCTTTTTTATCCTGACGGGATTTCATGGTTTGCACGTCACCATCGGTACGCTGATGCTGATTGTCATGCTGGTTCGCATCTATAAAGGGCATTTTAGCGGCAATAATCACTTCGGCTTTGAGGCTGTGAGCTGGTATTGGCACTTTGTTGATGTTGTCTGGGTGGGACTGTTTCTGTTCGTTTATATCCTTTAAGTGGAAGTGCATAGATAAGAATGAGAAAGGGTGAGCAGGAACATAAAGGTGTCAACAATCTTTCCGCTTTAGAGCTGGCCACTAAACAGTCCAAATAGCAGTAAGCCGACCAGAAGTAAGCTGAGTAATACCCGCACAGCCAGAGCGTTGACGGTTCGGTGGTCGGTCTGTTCGGGCAGATCATTCTGCTCGGTTTGATCATATTGCGGGGCAGAGATTAAGAAATAGAGAGCCGCCAGAAGGCTGATAACAATAGCGACAAAAACGATCAGCAATAAAATTTTCAACATCGGTGATCTCCATGAGAGCAGTGATGAACGGTCAAAAAGCAGGCAGTGTTGATCTATCAACGACTGTTAATCCGGTTGTCGATCTGCATAAAGGCAGTAAAGACGGCGCTACTCTGGTTAGCAAGTGGCTGTGCCTGTTGCTGGCTATCACTTTGGTCCCTTTATTGACCGGGCTGGGTGTGTGGCAGCTTGATCGTGCAGACGAGAAACAACGGCTGCTGGAGCGCGCTGATCAACAACCGGTGTTGCAATCACTTCCCATCGCGCACGATACGGCGCAGTTACCGCAAGCGGTAAGGCTACAGGCCAACTTGGATGATCAGCGTTTGCTGTTGCTTGATAACCGTACCCGACAGGGACGGGTTGGCTACGAGTTGTTAGTGCTGTTTCGTGATTTGGATTCGCAGCAATGGGCAATTGTTAATCTGGGTTGGATGGAAGGCCCTACCGATCGCAGCCTACTGCCGATAAACCCGCTACCCGCCTCTGTAACGAACCGACCTGTGACGCTGCAAGGATTTTTGGTGAGTGCGGATCCCGGTTATCAGTTACAGCACGACAATTGGCAGCTTGGCTGGCCTAAACGGATCCAACAACCCGATCTGAAACAGTTTGAGCAAGTATTCGGGCTACCTCTGTATCCGGCGGTATTACGCTTAACCGAGTCATTGGATGTGACGCTAAAATTACCGCTCAACACCGAGTGGTCTTTGGTCAATATGACTCCGACTAAACATTTGGGCTACGCGGTGCAATGGTTCGGATTAGCGCTGGCGCTGTTGGGTTTGCTGGTCTGGTACGGTTGGCTGCGGCATCCGAAAGTGGCTAAAACCAGGATTGATGATCTCTCTGGCGGCGTTGGTGCGGGAATGGATTCCGAGGCTAGCGCGGCGTCCTCGCAGCAAACGGCAGGAGTTATGCGATGAAAGCTTCGGCTAATCCTTCGACCAACGTTTCGACCAAAAAGAGGGCGTTACTACCGTTGGTGTTGCTGTTGATTATTTCGGTGGTGCCCATAGCTGGCGCGATGTTGAGCTATTTTGGCGGCTTGGCAGTGCCCGAAGCTAAGGTCAATAACGGTCGGCTAGTTCTTGATCAGCCGCCGCTACAGCGATGGCAGTTGCAGACCCTCAGCGGTCAACAATGGCAGGGGCAGGGACGCTGGCAGTTACTGTTACTGGTGCCCGAGTGTCAACATCAGTGCCAACAATGGCAGCACTTGCTAGGACAGATAAAAACGTCTCTGGGGCGAGATAGAGATAGGGTTCAGCCGCAATTGGTACTGCAGCAGCGACAGCCGATTGGCGTTGCTGAAGAGCAAGATGTTGCGATTGAGGGTATCGCAAGAGGGACTCAAGAAGCACTGGGGACTGGCACCAAAATACCCGAACACGTGTTAACCAGTGATTATGCCCGCGAGCTTGATAGCGGTATCTGGCTGGCTGATCCGTTGGGCAATATGGTGCTGCATTACCGGTTAGATCAGTCCCCGCAAGAGCTAATGAAAGACCTGAAACGCTTACTCAAAGTGTCGAAGGTGGGTTAAATGGAGGTTATCTGGTCAGGACAGAGAGGTCGGTTGCCTGATACGGAGAATCACGGTGTTGGACATACCGACGCTGAAAAGTACGGCACAGAAAAGCACAGCGCCAATAACCACCGTGCCTACCACTTTCAGTCAGTATTGCTGTTAACTCGGATTGCGATACTGCTGTCGCTGGTCGTTATCTTTCTTGGTGGCTGGACCCGCCTCAATGATGCAGGTCTTTCCTGTCCGGACTGGCCGGGTTGCTACGGCGAGTTGATTCTGCCAAGCAGCGAGGCGGGGCAGGCGATTGCTCAATCACGATTTGAGCAATTGCCGCTGGATCTGTCACGTGGCTGGCTGGAGATGGGGCACCGCTATCTGGCCGCTACGCTAGGTTTGCTGGTTGCTGTACTGGCGTTGTTGGGTTGGCGAAATCGGCGCGGCGGCCAAGTCGAACAAGGCGCTCGAGACCAATATAACTACCCGTGGAGACTGAGCTTAATTCTACTGGGTTTGGTTTGCCTGCAAGCACTGTTCGGGATGTGGACGGTCACGCTTAAATTGTTGCCACAGGTCGTGACGTTACATCTGCTTGGTGGTCTGCTGACGCTGACGTTATTGATGCGTCTCCATCAACAATTACGTCGCTATCTTCAGCAACCTCTTAACCATCAACTACGGAACTTTCAATCACGAAGTCAGCAATCACAGAGTCAGCAATCACCACGAAATTACCATTCCCGAATACGGAGAATGGTGCTATTGGCCGGGGGTTTACTGTTTATCCAGATCGCCCTGGGGGGCTGGACCAGCTCCAACTATGCCGGATGGTCGTGCAGTTATTGGCTGAGTTGTGAACAGAACAGTGTGGTTGCGCTCGACTTCAGTGAAGGTTTTAGCTTACCGCCGTTGGTGGTTCAATCTCAGGGGAAAAGCTATCTGGGCGGAAAACTAGGGCGTGAAGCGCGTGCGGCTATACAGATGAGCCATCGTGCCATGGCGCTGTTGCTGAGCGGTTATCTGCTGGTGCTGGCATTGCTACTGATGGCACGAAGACGTTATCGAAACACTGCGTTGCTGATGCTGGTGATACTGGCATCACAGCTAGTGCTAGGGGTGTTTAATGTTCAGTTAGGCCTGCCTTTGTCACTGGCTTTTTCCCACCATACTGGCGCGGTGTTGTTATTGATGAGTGTGGTGCGTTTGTTTGGCCTGACGGATGATCAGGTCAATATAACCGAACATAAACAAAGTCATCGTTAGGTCGTGTGACAAACATGGCGAATTGGAGAGTTCGAATCCGGCTTCAAACAGCGCTTTAAGCTAGGTTTTAACTAACGTGTCAGATAATGCCATAACCAGTGTCACCACGAATGCCATACCCAGTACCAGCACGAATGCCATAACTAAGACTGCAATTTAAGGTCTAAACAAACGGAACGGGGAGAAACGCGATGTCACAACAGCTGATTGAACCTAAACCAGAGGCGCTTAAGACCGCAGCTTCAAGGGTCGTGATTGACTGGCATGATTACCTTGAACTCTGCAAGCCAAGGGTGGTGGCGGTGATGTTGCTGACTGCCGTTGTCGGTATGTTCTTGGCGACTGATGGCTTGCCGCCACTGTCTGCGGTGTTGCTGGGTACTCTGGGAATAGCACTGGCCTCGGGCTCAGCAGCGGCGGTTAATCAGATCGCTGACCGGCATATCGATGCTCGGATGGCGCGCACTCATCGTAGACCGTTGCCACAGGGTAAAATAGCGCCGGCACAAGCACTGTTGTTTGCTGTGGTTCTGGGAGTTAGTGGTATCACCATTTTAGTGCTGTGGGTAAACCCGCTAACCGGCTGGTTAACATTGGCATCGCTGATCGGTTATGCGCTGATCTATACCCTCTATCTTAAGCGTGCGACGCCGCAAAATATTGTTATCGGCGGTATCGCCGGTGCTTCGCCACCGTTGTTGGGCTGGGTGGCTGTTACGGGCCAGCTTGAACCCGATGCGATGCTACTGATGTTGATTATCTTCGCCTGGACGCCACCGCATTTCTGGTCGCTGTGTATCCATAAACGAGATGAATATGCCCGCGCGAATATTCCGATGTTGCCCGTTACCCACGGCCTTGATTACACCCGATTACAGATCTGTCTGTATACGTTGTTGATGGTCGGCACCACGCTGTTACCAGTGATGACCGGGATGAGCGGCCTAATCTATCTGGCGGGTGTCACCGTGCTTAATTTGCGCTTTATGCAGTGGGCGTTGCGAGTCTATCGCGGCGATGACAGTCTGGCTCCCATGGCGATGTTCCGTTTCAGTATCAGTTACATCATGTGGTTGTTTGTGGTGTTGCTTGCCGACCACTACCTAATGCAGTTTGCTGGCTATTGGCTTTGAGTCTTTGGTGTAATGAAGCAAAGCAATGCAGCGTGATCATGATTCAAGCCCGTAGATAGTGCGTTGTAAAACTGCAGTAAAACCCTTGGGAAAGGGCAAAGAATTGCTCAGTGATGTCGGTTTTAACTCGGCAGTACCGATATTTATTGATTAATGTAATGGATCTTAATGTTCTTTTAATTAATTGAAATATAAGACTCTGTTGTTAGGTGATGTCTGGGTCGGGAGGAAAGGCTGATGTTTATGCAACATGTTTTTGGTGTCTTAGTGCACCCTAAAAGTGAGTGGCGGTTAATCCGTAAGGAGCATTACAGCGCGATTAAATGTTATACCTCGAACATGGTCTATCTGGCCGCGATACCACCGTTGGCGGCTTTCATAGGCACAACACAGGTCGGGTGGAGTATCGTTGGTGGTGATCCTGTCAGGTTAACTGTCGCCAGTGCTTTGCCGATTGCGATTGCGTTTTATATAGCGTTGTTAGTCGGGGCCGCAGTGATGGCTGGATTCATCCATTGGATGGAGCAAACCTACGGTTCTGAATCAAGCTTTGACGATTGTATGGTGCTAACGACGTTTACCGCCACGCCGTTGTTTTTAGCGGGTTTAGCCGCGCTCATTCCGATTCTTTGGCTCGATGTATTGATCGGAATGGCTGCCGTAGCCTACACCGTTCATTTGCTTTACACCGGTGTGCCGGAGGTGATGAATATTCCTGAAGACAGGGGCTTTTTCTTCTCTTCGGCGATCCTGACAGTCGGCTTGGTGGTGTTGGTAGGGATGCTTGCTGTGACTGCGGCACTGTGGGGGACGGTGTTAACGCCCTGGGTTGCAAGTTAGGCGATCACACACCCACTAAAAAGCCCGCAAAGCGGGATTTTTAGTGAGTGTGTCTTTAGTTGTCCACTACAAGTAAGTCGGATCAGAGCTGAGGGCAGAACAGACTGTGCAACGTGTGGATGATCTGGGTGGGTGCTTGACCGGCTAACGAATAATAAATGGTCTGTGAAACACGGCGCGTTTCAACCAATTCATCACGACGCAGCACAGCAAGGTGCTGCGAAAGCGCCGATTGGCTGAGATCCAGATGTTGGTTGAGCTCAGAGACCGAAAGTTCTTTACCGTCGAGATAACACAAAATCAATAGCCTGTTCTCATTGGCCATCGCTTTGAGTAACTGCGCGGCCTGAGCGGCGTTGTCGCGCATCTGCTGGATAGGTACATTGTTTAACGGATGGGCTACTTCATTCACTGCCGTTCCCCTTGCTGCAAATCGTCCATTTGGTCAGTAAATATACTGTATTTGTCCCTGCAAAACAATCAGGTATCTGGCTTGTTATCAGGTGAAAAGTTCTGTTGTTAAGCGGCTTGGTGGACTGCGTATACAGTACTGTAAGCGTGTTAAAAGCGCGTCGCAGACTTAGGTTAGACGGTCAGAGTCGATAGTTGAGCTATTATGCGAGTGCGACATCCGTGGCCAGAGATCTCGATAGTGTCTTATAACGTACACACGGCGAGTTTGCCTTATCTTTAGCAACACAGTGCTCATCTCAGTGCCCCTATAGTCTGTAACCGAAGGGATCAACGTTATGAATGCGATCAATAAAATTTTACTGCTGCTTGACCGCCAGCCGCCAGCTCCTGAGCTACTTGTCAAAATTGTGCTGTTGGCTAAGAAATATGGTGCCAAGGTGGAGTTGTTTGAATGCTGTTACAGCCGCTCTCTGCTATCGAGTCACCTGTTTGATAAAGAGGGGGCAGAGCGCGCGAAGCTCAGCTACCTTGGCGCGGAGGAGAAACAATTAGCTCGGATCGCTGATCAGTTGATTGAGGCAGGTGTTGAGGCCGCAGCCGATGTGGCTTGGGAAGCTGATGTAGAACAGGGCTGCCTAGTTAAGATCGCTCGATTCAAACCGGACTTAGTGGTTAAAAGCTGTCGTTTTCATCACCGGTTGGCTGAGCATTTGTTTGGTAACTTAGATTGGCAGTTGATCCGTCACTGTCCGGTACCGTTACTTTTAGTTAGGCCCAAGCCGTGGAGCAGTTCACCCGTGGTGGTGACATCACTTGATCCGCTGCAAGAGAAACATCACCCTATTAGTCTGGATGATCAGGTGTTACGGGCAGGTGAAGCGCTGGTTGCGCACATCGGCGGTGTTCTGCACCTGTTTCACTGCTACCACACCATACCAACATCGGTGGTGTTCGATGACACCAGCATGCTCAACTATGAGCAGATGCGGACTAAGCTGGCCGAGGATCACCGACTGGCGATGGCAGATTTGCTCAACGGTCACGGTTTAGCCAAGGCTGAAGCGACGGTCCATTTGGCGCATGGAGAGGTACATAAAGAATTACCCGAGTACGCTGATCAAATGAACGCGGATCTGGTGGTGATGGGTGGAATCGATCGAAGTGGCAGCGAGAGGCTGTTTATCGGTAGCACCACCGAGAAAGTGCTCGATCACTTAGAGGCTGATGTATTGGTCATCAGAGCCGGAGACTGATAGCCACAACTACGACGGCTAATTTGGAGGCTTGATTATATTCGCAGAACTTTTGTCGCTTCTGCAATTTTTCGTTAGCGCGTATGATGCCCAGCCAATACACGCGTTTCGGAAAAGCTAATGTCTTTTTTGTTCACTGTTGCCGCTAAAGTACCTGGCCGTATCGCCTGCTGGGCGGGACTGTGGCTAGCGATCAGCAGTAGCTACTGCGTGGCAGCGCCAATCACGGTCGTTGATGATGCTGATCGCACAGTCACCCTAAGCGGACCTGCCCAGCGCATTGTCAGTCTGGCACCTCATGTTACCGAGATGTTGTTCAGCGCTGGTGCCGGAGATCGAGTTGTCGGTGTGGTCAGTTACAGCGATTTTCCACCGGAGGCGACACGTCTGCCTTTGGTGGGCAGCTACGATCGACTCGATCTGGAACGTATTTTATCACTCAAGCCAGACCTGATTGTTGGTTGGCGTTCGGGCAATCCTCAACCGGCCCTAGAACAGTTACAACAGCTGTCGGTTCCGCTATACCTGAGTGAACCGCTCAATTTTGACGATATTCCCCGCTCTCTGGAACGGTTCGGACAACTGGCCGGCTCTCAACGTCAGGCCAACACTGCAGCGCGCGAGTATCAAACCCAACTGGATCAGCTAACCGAACGGTATCGTACCCAAACCCGGGTCAGCGTGTTTTATCAGGTCTGGCGCGAGCCGTTGATGACCTTTAACGGAGAACATCTGTTCAACGATGTGCTGCGGTTGTGCGGTGGCCATAATCCGTTTAGCGATCTGCCTAGGCTGGCTTCGTCTATTGAACTAGAAGCCGTGTTAAAAGCCGATCCGCAAGTGATTGTGGTCGGTGAGACCAACCGGCAGTGGATCGAGGATTGGCGTCGCTGGCCAACGCTGACCGCAGTTAAGAACGATCGACTCTATGCGTTAAATCAGGATGTTCTGGTGCGTCCAACCACCCGAATAATCGAAGGGATCCGGCAGGTATGCGCGGTGCTGCAACCTCAACGATGAATCAACCCAGCTGGCTATTCTCGATTCCGTTGCGGGTCAGGCTCTGTGCACTGGGGTTAATGATTGCCTGTGTGTTGAGTTTTTTAATCAGCCTCAGTGTCGGGAGTTTTTCTATTCCGCTAGACCTGCTGCTGTCACTGCTGAGTGAAAGTAGTGCCAACACATCCGAACATACGATTGAACGCGCGGTGGTGATGGAGTTACGACTGCCCCGCGCGTTGAGTGCCATGGTCGTAGGGGCACAGCTGGCGCTGGCCGGATGTTTGATGCAGGCGTTGCTGCGCAACCCGCTGGCAGATCCCTACGTGCTGGGTGTCTCGGGTGGCGCTTCGGTCGCGGCGATGGTAGCTATTCTGTTCGGCCTAGGAGGTTTTTGGATCTCCGGCTCGGCGCTATTCGGCGCCATGCTCAATATGATTTTGGTATTCGGTCTGGTACAGCGCAGCGGCCGCTGGTCGTCGGGGCGGCTGCTGCTGACCGGTATCGTCATTGCGTCAGGGTGGGGCGCAATGGTCAGCTTTCTGTTGGCGATCAGTGATGGTAGTGCACTAAAAGGGATGTTGTTCTGGTTGATGGGCGACTTTAGCCACAGTGGTTATCCGGGTTGGAACAGCCTGTGGTTGCTTATCGGTTTAGTGTTTAGCTTGGCGGCGGCCCGTCCACTCAATATTCTGGTACGGGGTGAGTTGCAGGCCAAAGCGCTGGGTGTCGATCCACGGCCGTTGCAGGTCGGCTTATACTTGCTGACATCTCTGTTGACCGCGTCGGCGGTAACCCAGGCCGGTAGTATCGGTTTTCTCGGGCTGGTGGTGCCACACTTGGTGC
The DNA here is from genome assembly GCA_036961355.1 of Motiliproteus sp. GTDB lineage: Bacteria > Pseudomonadota > Gammaproteobacteria > Pseudomonadales > Balneatricaceae > Motiliproteus. Next base: position 26,714 of record JBALVL010000036.1, on the reverse strand, counting down.
GTTTGGCGATCGGTGCGGATCATCGATGGTTACTGCCTTGTTCGGCATTGGCCGGGGCAACCCTGTTGCTGTTGGCCGACACTCTGGCGCGTACCTTGATCGCGCCACAGCAGTTACCGGTTGGGGTGATCACCGCTCTGTTGGGCGTTCCGCTCTTTCTGTTCCTGCTTAATCGCCATAACGATGTGTCGCGCTGATGGATTGCTTACGAACGAACGATCTGGGCATCGCTATCGATCAACGCTGGTTTTGCCAGAAGTTGTCGCTGAACTTTCAAGCCGGTCAGATATGGGGCGTATTGGGAGCCAACGGCACCGGTAAAACAACGTTGCTGCATACCCTGGCTGGATTAAGGGCGCCGCAGCAGGGCTATGTCGCTTTAGGACAACAACCGCTGTCGGCTATTGAGAGTCGGCGGCGGGCTCAAACGATCGGTGTACTGTTGCAAGAATCGACACCGGCCTTTCCCGCCAGTGTGCGGGAGGTGGCGCTGCAGGGCCGATACCCGCATCTGTCGGCCTGGCAGTGGGAGAGTAGCGCTGACAGGGCGCTGGTCGAACAAGCATTAGAGCAAGTGGGTCTGAGTGACCTAGCTGACCGCGACCAGCAGTTGTTATCGGGTGGCGAACGACAACGGCTCAAAATAGCTGGGTTGATGGTGCAGCAACCGCAGATTTGGCTTTTAGATGAACCGACCAACCATCTTGACCTGCACCATCAAGTGGGCTTGCTGCAACGGCTGTGTGAACAGGTCAGGCAACAGCAGCATTCGCTGGTGATGAGTTTGCACGATCTCAATCTGGCCAGCCGTTTTTGTGATTCGTTAATTCTGATGCATCCTGACGGTAGTGTTGAAGCGGGTCGTGCCGAGCAGTTGCTCAACGAGACCACATTGAGCCGCCTTTACGGCCACCCCATACGGCGGATTGATGATCGTGGGCACGCCTTCTTCGTCCCCCAATAACGGCTGAATTCCGGGACCGTCCTGATTGACAGTGTTGCCGCAGCTGCGTAGAGTGCCGCCACCCATTGAGAACGCTTCAGGTGATCCGGTGATCTTTCAGATCCCGGAATAAACGGGAAGTCGGTGCGATCATTGCCTTTCAGGTAATATCCATCCCGACACTGCCCCCGCAACGGTAAGTGAGGAAGGCCAGCTAAACAGGTCTTCAGAAGATGATCAAAAGCCACTGTGCATCGACTTAAGCTGCAAATTTTGCAAGTTTAAGCGCATGGGAAGGCGTCATCTTCGGCAATAGCCACTCACGAGTCCGGAGACCGGCCTGGTGCCCTCAACTGTGAACCCATAACGTGCGGGCGGCGCGTGGTGAGCCGTATTCTCAGTGCCTTGCGCTTGTGCTCCCACTCCATTTGTCCTCCTTGTTATTGTTTGCGTTGACGCCCAGAACTGCGGTGCCTCAATGGTTATTTTTTCAGCGGCTTGCGCCGCTGGTTAGCTAACCAAATGTGTACGGGCGGTACACAAATAAGGCGATGATAATGTTTAGTTCTAAACCGTTTTTATCCGCATCTCTGCCGCTGGCAGTCTTGTTATTCCCTCTGTCAGCTCCGGTTGTTGCCGAGTCTGAAACTCCTGTATCGAAAGCCACAACAGCAAATCAAGCCGATCAGGTTGTCGTGACGGCGACGCGGATGGCGCAAACAACCGACCAGACGCTGGTACCGGTTAGTGTTATCACCCGCGAACAGATTGAGCAGTCTCCGGCCACCAGTTTGCCTGAGCTACTACGTCAGGTACCGGGCGTTGATATGTCGATTAGCGGCGGAAATGGCAAGAGCAGCAGCCTGTATATGCGCGGTACCGGTTCGGGCCATACGCTGGTGTTGATCGATGGTGTCAAAATAGGCTCATCGACGTTGGGCAGTACACCGTTCCAAGATCTGCCGCTGGATCAGATCGAACGAATTGAAGTGGTACGTGGACCGCGCTCGAGCCTGTACGGCTCAGAGGCAATTGGTGGTGTGATCCAGATTTTTACCCGCAAGCCCAAACAAGGCCTTAGCGGATATGCCAAGGCGGGAACTGGTACCCATAACACCAAAGAGGCGAGTGGTGGTATCTCTGCCGGATCCGATCTTGGTGGTGTAGCGATTAATCTGAGTCATCTCAAAACCGATGGCATCGATGCCAAAGATGGCGGCAGCGATGATGACGATGGCTACGAGAACAATAGCGCCTCTATCAACATGAATGTGAATCTGGGTGACAGCAGCTCGGCCGTATTTACCGCACTGCACAGCGATAGCCGTAACGAATATGACAGATCGGCAGGTGATTTTAATGACTATGCAGATAACATGCAGCAAACACTGGGTTTGCGACTGAATTCTGATCTGTCAGAGGATTGGACCCTGAGTGCCGGAGTCAACCAGCACCGTGATGAGTCAGAAGCGTTTGATAATTATCCGGGCCAGTTCATGACCAAGCGTCAGGGCGCCGATGTTAAGAGCGATCACTACCTGGCCGAGACCCAAATTCTGACGATAGGGCTCGATTATCAACGCGACATGGTGGGTGGTTCTAGTGCCTATCTAAGCGATGAGCGCGAGAATGTCGGTGGTTTTGGCCAATGGCAAGCCGAGTATGGAGATTTCAGTGTACTGGCTGGCCTGCGTCATGATGATAGCGATGCGGTAGGGTCTCATAACACCGGCAATATCAACCTGGGTTATCAACTAGATAGCCGTCGGCGCGTGTTGGCATCTTACGGTACTGCATTCAAAGCGCCCACTTTCAACGATCTGTATTGGCCCGCGGGCCCTGGTTCTGCGGGTAACCCTGACCTTGAATCGGAATCATCGGAAAGTTTCGAATTGGGCTATGAAGTTAATACGAAGAGTTACCATTACGCTGCCCGAGCCTTTGTCACCAAAATCGATGACCTGATTGATTGGGCTTGTACTTCTAACTGCGATGATGGCGACTGGATGACCGATTTTTGGCAGCCGAGCAACGTCAATCGCGCTAAGATCAAAGGATTGGAGCTGGAGAGTGGCTATGTTCGCGGTCCTTGGAGCGCCACGGCCAACGCCAGTCTGCTCGATCCGCGTGACCAGGACAGCGACAAGTATCTGGTCAATCGTGCCCGCAGAACGTTGCAACTTGATCTGACGCGCAGCTTTGAAACGGTGGTACTGTCGGCCAACTTACTGGCTCAAGGTGAGCGATTCACCAATGAGAGCAACACCACCAGTTTGCCGGGTTACGGTGTGGTCAACCTTAAGGCCAGTTACGACTTTGCTCCTAACTGGGCCGTTGAAGCCAAGGTTAACAATCTGTTTGATAAAGAATATGCCACGCAAGAGACCAGTTTTAGCCTCGATCGTGTCTATTTGGTCAGTGTTCGATACAACCGCTAACGATCAGTCAAAAAGACAGTCGGTAATAGCAACGAGAGCTTTTAGGGATCTATGATTAACGGGGCTAACATGCGCATCGCGACACTGCTGGGGATATCCTCGGCAGTGCACGCTGGTGCGTTTGCGGCTTACGGTTATCTCTATCCTCCGGAGCTGGTGCAGCTGTCAGCAGGAACTGCGCTAACCGTTCAGCTGCATCAACCGCTGCCGATCGATCTGACCGGATTATCGGTTGAACCCGTAGCGATTGAATCAGAGCCGACTGAACTGGTATCGATGGATAATGTGTCGATTGATCCTGAATCGATCAGCGGACGTCAACCAGAAGGGCTACCAGCTAGGCCCAAACAAGCTGCGTTGGTACCTGAAGAAGAGCTGCCTGCTGTTCGGGTTGTGACGACGCGATCTGAGCAGGCTGAAGTTCGGAAAAATCTAACTACGATAGTAGTAGTGAAAGCTGATGCACCACTGGCTTCGGAGCCGGAGGCGTTCCAATCGCGCCCCCCAACTAATAGCCTACCGGGGCTTAGGGCTGTTGTACCGGTAGTCGTGCTGCCGGTTACTGCTGAGGGATCCTTGAATTCAAGCCCTGCTGCGACCGCTTTGCTGGAAGTCCAACAGCTGACAGTTTCAACGTTTCAGCCGTCTCAACTGGGTGCAGCGCTTGACGCTGTACCAGTGTTGGCGTCTCTGACAACGGAGCTACCGGTCATAGGTAGTGAACGACTTCCGTCCGTCCCCGCTGGTTCTTCAAATCCTGATCCCTTGGCCCAAAGCTCCCCTGATCAAAGCCTCTCGTATCAAAACAGCTCTGGTCATGGTTTATCAGGTGACCATCCGTCTCAGAACCCGACCGCATCAGCATCGCTTGAACAGCAGGCTGGGCAGCAATTACTGCGAGCTCTGAATCGCTATTTTCGCTATCCACTCAAAGCTCGCCGCAAAGGTTGGCAGGGAGAGGTGGTACTGAGAGTTCAGTTGTCAGAGCGAGGGGTGGTACGTGAAGTTTTGCTGTCGCAAAGTTCAGGCTATAAAGCATTGGATCGGGCAGCCTTAAAGAGTATGAATCAGGTGCAAGCTATTCAGCAGTTGGCGTTGAATGGTGAGCTGAGTGTCGAGGTGCCGGTCAGTTATCGCTTGCTGAACTGACCGCCATTTCACATTTCTGTTCGGCGGCCAGCGTGAAGCGGATTGCTGAGAGAAGAGGGTTTTGACGCTTACCAATCGACCCCTTTCTGCGCTTTAACCCCAGCCCTGAACGCATGGGCTACATCCTTAATCTCACTGACGGTGTCGCAGACCGCTTCCAGATCGGCGTGTGCCGCGCGCCCCGTGATGACCACGTGTTGATTGGCAGGGCGTTGTTCTAGTGCCGTTAGCAGTTTTTCCAGCGGTAGGTAACCGTACTGATACATGTAGGTGATCTCATCGAGCACCACCAATTCGATGGTTGGATCGGCTAGCATCCGCTCGGCGTGGATCCAGGTTGATACGGCCGCGTCTATATCCGCCTGGCGGTCTTGGGTATCCCAGGTAAAGCCCGTGCCCATGACAGCAAACTCAACCTGTGGGTGGTCGGTGAACATCAACTGTTCACCACACTGCCACTTACCTTTAATGAACTGAACCACGCCCACCTTCATACCGTGGCCAACCGAACGCGCTACCATGCCAAAGGCGGAGCTGCTTTTACCCTTGCCATTTCCTTTGATCAGGATGGTGATTCCGCGCTCTATATCGGCTTGTTTGATCTTATCGTCGATGATCGCTTTCTTTCGTTCCATCCGCTTTTGGTGACGGCTGTTTTTGTCGTCGTCAGCAGGTTGCTGCTTGTCTTGTGAATCGTCTTGTAAATCGCTCATGCCGCAGCCTCTGTTTAAGTTGTGAGTAACACAGTAGTTTTTATGAAGTTGTGAAAAGTGGTCATGATATCGCTTGTCTGATTTAACGGCCTATCAGATATCGAACGTTGCCCAAACCGGACAGTGATCGGAGGGTTTCTCCATCGCCCGGATGTCGTAATCAATTCCGGTGCCGGTACAGCGGTCCATCAGGGTTTGGGTGGCCAGAATCAGATCGATTCGCAGGCCACGCCTAGGTTCACGGTCGAAGCCTTTGCTGCGGTAATCGAACCAGCTGTAGAAGTCGATCGAATCGGGATGCTGATCACGGTAGCTGTCGGTGAGCCCCCAGTCCATTAATCGTTGTAGCCATTCACGCTCTTCTGGCTGGAAACTGCTCTTACCAGTACGTAGCCAGCGTTTACGATTATCTTCGCCGATGCCAATGTCCAGGTCGGTGGAGGAGATATTCATATCGCCAATGACTACCAAGGGCTGCTGTGGATCACAGTCATTGATCAGGTAGTCCTGCAGGTCTGCATAGAACTTGCGCTTAGCCGGGAACTTGGTCTCATGCTGGATGCTTTCACCCTGGGGAAAGTAGCCGTTGGCCACTCGGATAGTACCGCCGTTGGGGGTCGTATAATCGCCGATGATCATCCGCTTCTGGGCGTCCTCGTCATCCCCGGCAAAGCCTTTCTGCAATGCTACAGGTTCTTGTTTGGAGATCAAACAGACGCCGTAATGGCCTTTCTGGCCGTGAAAGTGGACCTTGTAACCCATCGCTTCAATCGCTTCACGCGGAAACTCATCGTCGTGGACCTTGGTTTCCTGAATGCCGATTACATCGGGCTGCTGGCTGGCGATCAGCTGTTCAAGTTGGTGTAAGCGGGCACGAATGCCATTGGTATTGAAGGAGATGATTTTCATGATCCGGCTACAATCTCTGGTTTAGTTGAGCAATTGGGTAGGTTATCTGAACTGTGACTGAGTTCAACTCGATATTACGCGATAGTGCGACTTTTTAATTTAAGGTGTCGATTCGAGTCACGCTGGGTGTGATAGTTCCGCGCTATTGCGTCGATCGGTATTTGCTTATGGAGTGCGCACTGGCAAGCGGGTAGAGTATGCCCATCTGAAAGTTCTAATTGCTACGTAACAGTTTTTGATGGAGTTCGACCATGTCTGACTATGATTTTGACCTGTTTGTGATCGGTGCCGGTTCAGGTGGTGTTCGGGCAGCCCGGATGGCCGCGACTAAAGGGATTCGGGTCGCTGTCGCTGAAGACCGCTATATGGGTGGGACCTGTGTCAACGTTGGCTGTGTTCCGAAGAAACTTTACGTTTATGCCTCGCACTACGGTGAGCAGTTCCACGAAGCGGCAGGGTTTGGCTGGGAGGCGCAAAAGCCGGTATTTAATTGGGCGACTCTGCGTGATAACAAGAAGGCTGAGATTAGTCGTCTTAACGGTATCTACCAGAACCTGCTCGACGGTTCCGGTGCGCAGGTGATCGATGGGCGCGGTAAGTTGGTTGATGCGCATACGGTCGAGGTAAACGGTAAACAATACAGTGCCGAGCGGATTTTGATCGCTACCGGCGGCTGGCCGGTGGTGCCACCGGTTAACGGAGGCGAGCATGCGCTGAGCTCGAACGAAATCTTTGATCTGGAGAGTTTTCCCGAGCGGATACTGATCGTGGGTGGGGGTTATATTGCGGTTGAATTTGCCGGTATTTTTGCCGGTCTCGGGGCTAAAACCACGCAGCTGTATCGTGGTGATCTGTTCCTGCGGGGCTTCGATAATCAGGTCCGTGGTTTTGTTGCCGATGAGATGCGTAAAAAAGGTGTTGATCTTAAATTTAATCTCAATGTTGATTCTATTCTAAGGCTTGATAACGGTATTTTATCTGTCACATTAACAGATGGTAGCGTGGTTGAGACCGATGCTGTGCTCTATGCCACGGGTCGTAAGCCCAATGTTGATGGGTTGGGATTAGAGCAGGCAGGCGTTCAGCAGGCCGATGGCGGTGCTATCAAAGTTGATGACCAGTTCTGTACCTCGGTACCCTCAATTTACGCGTTGGGTGATGTCATAAATCGGGTACAGTTGACGCCGGTCGCCTTGGCCGAGGGGATGCAATTGGTTGAGCATCTGTACGGTGATAACCCTGATTCGAAGGTGGTTGATTATCAATTGATTCCAACGGCGGTGTTTAGCCAGCCCAACATCGGCACAGTGGGGTTGAGTGAAGAGCAAGCGGCGCAGCAGTTCGATCAGCTAGCTGTTTACGATTCAGAGTTTCGGGCGATGAAACATACACTCAGTGGCAGCGACGAACGAACGTTGATGAAACTACTGGTTGATCGTGAGAGTGATCGGGTTGTTGGCGTGCATATGGTCGGCCCCGATTCGGGTGAGATCATCCAGGGTATCGGTATAGCACTCAAGGCTGGAGCGACCAAAGCGGTGTTCGATAGCACCATTGGCATCCATCCTACCGCTGCCGAGGAGTTTGTCACAATGCGCACCCCCAGCCGTCTCTATCGCGCGGGTAAGATTGTCCCGTCGTGATAGTAGGCAGGGTGCTTTCAGCACAAAGCTGTCTCGGTCGGTACTGAGGGTGTGTATGAAGTACGAGTGTAATAGGGGCCTGTAGGAAGGAAGACCGCTGGGGCTAGGTGCGCAATTGGTTATAGCAGACCGTTTGCCCTGGCCCTTGCTGTTTTGCGCTGTACATCGCCTGATCGGCCCTACGAATCAATTGATTGAGGCTTTCGCCATCTTCCGGATAACTGGCGACGCCTATCGAAGCTGAGATCGTGACAATGTGGCCATGTAACTTGAACGGTTTTTCCAACTCTTGATGGACTCGCGCTAGCGATTGCAGTGTCTGCGCGGTGTTACCTTGCTCAGATAAGACCAGCAGAAACTCATCGCCGCCAATACGGGCACAAGTATCACTACCTCGAGTTAAGGCAATAAGCCTTTGTGCCAGCTGGATCAGCAGAAGGTCGCCATAATCGTGCCCCAATTGGTCGTTGACAGGTTTAAATTTATCCAGATCCACTAAAGCGATCGCTACCTGAGATCTATGGCGGTGCGCATTGGCGATCGCTATCTGTAATCGGTCATTGAGCAGTCGTCGATTGGGCAGACCGGTTAATGCGTCATGATTGGCCAGTTGTGTTAGCCGGTCTTCGGCTTGTTTCTGTTCGGTAATATCGATAAAGGTGGCGATAACAATGGTCGTGCTCCCGTCGCGCCCTTGCTTGCATAAAAACCGAAACCAACGCGCTGCCGTAGAGGCGCAGCTGTCATAGATATCTATTTCAATTTCAAAACGATCAATCTCACCGCCGTAGAGCTGTTGTAACTGCTGTTTAAATTGTTGGCGTCCGGTGGGTGACATCATGTTAAACAACTGTTCAATAGCAAAGGGTTGCTCATTCGTTCTTTTACGAAGGAGCTCAGCCCCCTGAGGGTTGAGGGTAGCTTCGCCGCTATCAGTGTTGAGCTGGCAGATGCCGATCTGGGCAATTTCAACGGCCGTTTGAGCTTGCAGACGCGAGCGAGCCAGCTGTTTAGCGCTCGCAAGTTGCTTCAAGCTGTTGTTCTTATCGCGAATAAAAATCAGCAGCACCAGTGCGGTGATCATTAAACCTAAAGCCAATGTGATATAGCTGGTCAAGGTGCGACGGTTGTCACGGTGCTGGCGAATTTCCAATGACCACTGAGCGCCCGGAATGTTGATCTGAGCCTTGTAGATGAAAACACCGGGTTTAACGGTGTCGATTGGCGCCTGACTTTTATAATTTAATAGGCTGCTGCCGATCGCTTGATCTGCCTGCAGTAAGTAATCGGTGTTGCGGGTTTTATGTTCGATCGCTTTTTGTAACGTAAGCGCGGGTTGCAGAACGAGTAGCAATACTCCCGTGAGGTCATTAGGAAAAGGCTGCCGATCGCCATTAAAACTGGGGGTGAAGAGTGGTGCGCAGAGTACCACTCCTGGCGGCCCGTCAGGGCGCTGAAGTAGTTGTAGCGGTGGCGTAGTCTGTATCAGTCGTTGTTGATAAACCCTGAGCAAGGTTTCTTGCAAAGAGGGCCGAGAAATAATATTGAGTCCCAAAATGGCCAAGTTGTCATGTAAGGGTTCACTAAACTGAATCGGTAGGTATGCCGATGCTTCAGGTGAAGGTTGTCGCTTTTTGGCGGAGGGGTTTGTTTGATAGATACCGATGGAAGCGCTGCTGTGTTGTCGAATCTCTTGTTCAAAGGCATCTCGCTGCTGTTCGGTAATGCGAGGCGCCCAGTTTAGCGCAATGATATCTGGATGCCGCGCTAAAGCGCCTTCGACAAAGCGGTGGAACTCTTGGCGATCAACGGATGTTGATGACAGGTAGAAGGCTTGTAGTGATTGCAGCACTTCAATTTTTTGATCTAAGGATTTCTGAAAATTTTTGGCGAAAGTGGAGCTTTGTTTCTCAAAGTTAGCTTGTTCTGTATTGGTGTGCAGTTGTTGTTGCAGATGGCTGCCCCAGAGCGTGATGGCGATACCGAGAATGGCTATCAGAAATAGTAAAGTAAAGCGCTGCGTATAGCGAAGACTGGATAGCATAGAGTGATTGGCATCGAATTTCTCGCACGCCCAGATGAGTTACAACAGACCAACTGTCGTGGTATTTCGCCATCTCCTTATGTGATTGTTGAGAAAAGGTTTATGAATACATTCTGACTCGCTGTCGCACATTTTGCCATTATGGAGGTGTTTAAACTTTTCCCCTAGGCCCGCAAGCTAGTGAAGACGGTAATACCGACAAAGCGGTGTGTAGCGAACTGGGAATCAGTGCCAGGCAACTTGCAAGGTGGCGTGATGAGTTCAGGCTTCTAGGCGATGATGCTTTTCTCGGGAAAAGTAAAAACCCCAATGACGAGATAGCAAAGCTCAAGCAGGAGCTGGCTAAGGAATTTAGCGATAACAGAAGCTGTAAACCTTAGCGTCTAAACTCCACTGATCCGACCTAGTACAATAACGCCTCTCCCCCTTTCGCAACCGATGACAGTTCGCCTGAAAAGAACCTGATGTGCGAGAGGTAAGCCCTGACCCTAAGCTTTCAGCTCGCTGGTCCATTAACCACCTATATGAGTGCAACTTATGGTCAAGCCTTCAGGTCCAACAGCTTAGAAATAGAAGAGGGCGATAGCGCGAGGTGACTCTAATGAAACGTCTATATTACTTAACTGAAGATCTGGAAAGCACCAGCAGGATCTCTACTGAACTGCATCAATCGGGTATCACCGATTGGCATTTCCATGTGTTATCAAAAGATAAATCCGGATTATATCGACGCCATATTCACACGGCTACTGGCTTTCAGAGCCGAGACATTATTCACCGCTGCGAGCAGGGTGCGCTGATCGGAGCCATCGGCGGCCTGGTAGTAGCGTTGATGCTATGGTTGATCGAGCCTACTGCCTTTCCGATAAGCATGGCTAGCGGTCTGCTAATCGTCGGTGTCTCGATCCTGTTCGCTATCTGGGTCGGCGGCATGGTTGGTCTCGCGCATGAAAACTACAAAATAAAGCGTTTTCATGATGACCTTGAACGGGGCAGGAATTTGTTGCTGATCGATGTCCAGGGACATCAAAGAGATGCCGTGTTTGAGGTTATGAATCGACATCCGGAAGCAAAAATCGCAGGTGAAGGTTCCACGGTAACCAATCCATTCAATTTCCATTTTTTCTATGGCAAGCACTAACGGCCTGAGTGCCGAACCAATGGGGTTGGCCTGGGTTTGCAAAGCGATATATCCGGATTGAAGCTATTGCGTCGGCCATCAGGGCTCGACCCGGGAAGCGAAAGCGGCCGCCCCGCACCTTTATCATTACCGCTGGAGGTTTGGGGATTAATGCTTGCAGTTAATCGCCTTGAGATCGAAAAGCGGACACTGGGCGTTCCATTCTAAGCGTCGGTTATCGAAGGTTTCGCCCAATAACGACATTCAAGGCTCACGAACGAAGCTGGCGTTTGACGCGCAAACCCATAGGTCAAAAAGGCAGACGCCTTAGGCGCCTACAGTTGTGGGAAAAAGTCAGTGCTGCCCCTGAATTCCATATCGGGCGGGGTATCTATAGATACTTATGGATAGTGCCCAACACTACCGTGATCAACAATATCGTCGACCCAGCTCAAGGCCGCCATCACCGATGGAAAGCCTATGGTGCTGGTCAGTAATATGATCGCATGATGGATCTCTTCCGGGCTAGCCCCTGCATTTCTCGCCTGCCTAGCATGGCTATGGACCGCACCTTCGGAATGGATGCTGGCTGCCGCAGCCAGCTTGATCAGCTGCGCGGACTTTAAATCGATTGGTCCCTCCTGCTTTACCGCTTGACCCAGCTGATCTATAGCCTCGGCCAGTTTTGGGTATTGTTCCCTTATCCGGGTGAAGGTGTTGGGGAGTGGTATTTCCGACATAATGGGTTACCTCCGCAGAGTGCAATGTTCGAGAGGCGTTATTTACATGCTCCGTATAAGAATAGCAGCTGCACTATCAAAGGCTGGCGTAACTTTATTTATCGAACTCTGGGGATCTGACCAGCCGAAAATCGATCGGGTTAGGCATGATTGAAACGGAATAATCAGTGGCTGCTCTGTGTCGGCTGCTGCCGTTCATAGAAGCCCAAATCTCGTAGCCTGTGTGACCGCTCTGAAGATGAACCCGCCGTCTCGATTATTCTCCTTAACGATTCCTAAGGGGCGAGACTTACCGCTGACTGTCTCCATCCCACAATCGGCCCGAATGACCACTCTGCCGCAGGAGAGGACAATCAACAAGTCAGCTACGTTGTTGTTCTGAGTGTGACGTAGCTGAAAAAAGATAATCTGTAGTAATATCTCAACACTATTTAAAAGGCCAATCAAAATAAGTGCCCTAAAAACGAGATCATTCATGTTGGACCAGCCTGCTATAGAGCGTCTTGAAGCTTTAGTTGAAATGGACAAAAAAGCCAGTGCCACCAGATCTGAACTTGATAGAGCCAAGTTAGCGTTACGTGAAGTCAAATCTGAATTAAAGACACTAAAAGCATTAGACCCTGAGCGTTTAAAAAGGAACGTGGCAGATCTCAAGAAGAAGATGGTCGTTAAAAATTCGGAGATCAAAGCTCAGAACAAAGAACTGACCGTTATTCGTAAATCGTTGCGCGAAGCAAAATCTGAACTAAACGCAGCTCAGAGCGAAATGGATGCTTTCTATGTCAGCCCTTGCAAGCGGTGGGAGCTATCCTTTACAGGTTTTCAGTTCGCGAGTGAGCGAGCTGATGTCGATTCAGTGCGTATACGCTGTTTAGATCGTGAGTCAGGCACCAGCGTCATAGCCAATGCTGTCGATGGTGAGATGGCTATCTGGAGCGGTGATATTGGTGTTTCAGACGAGGCGTCTGAGAAAGCAGCAGAACGGATTATTGCTCTCAAACTACCCACAGGAAGAATTACAGAGACGTAATTTTGATGTTGCTGATACAACTTCTTGCAGCGAGGACAGAATGTTTATTTACGTCGATATGGATGACGTGTTGATCAGCGTGGAAGTTTGACCAGTATTAGCTTCGAAAACTGACCAGCTACAAATCGATTAAAGCCCTTGCTGATGGGTGATGGGAGCAGGAACAGGTGGTCAAATTTGGTCGCTGATAGCGCTTAAAAGAACCTGCGGTTCAACAAAACGGACTGTTAGAGGCAACAAGGAAATACGTATTAGCATGCACCCTGAGAAAATAATTCAGTTTCGCAAGCAGTTGATAGCCATTAAAGATGAGCTCATTGGAGCTCTTGCCACCACTGTAAATGACATCAAGCCAGTGGTCCTAGATCAGGCCGCTGTTGGTCGCGTTTCGAGGGTCGATGCCATGCAGATGCAGCAAATGGCCCTTGAATCTTCGCGTCGTCGTGAACGTCGATTAATCAGTGTGGATCAGGCGCTAAAGCGATTGGAGAAACAGATATATGGAATCTGTATAGACTGTGACGAAGACATCAATGTCCGTCGATTGGAAATCGATCCAACTGCCATTCGGTGTATCAAATGTGCAGAAGAACTTCCCAAGTGATTACCTCTATCAAGTGACTAATGCGACCGTTCATGCGACAAACCGGCCATCTGCCTTTAAGTATATTAGGTCGATGATCAGCTTTCTTTGGGGCTCCCTGCATGAACCAAATTCAACCTGGATATGTGTGTGGGAACTATCAACCGCTCGAGGGTGGGAGGTCATCCGATTTCAGCTTATGCGCCCATTTCGGACATATCTGGGAGAGTAAGTTAGCCGTAGCATTCGGGATGTTTTTCAAGATAACGGACATCATTGATCCGCGGCATGCGATCCTTTCCTATGTTCTGCGGAGAAATTTCTGCGCGATAGAACTACGACGCTGCAGGCATTCATAGTTAGGTAGTCTGGCTGGCTATCTCGCCGGCGCCGCTGTGTCATTTACAATAGAATATAGCCATCAAGCTTGTATGCAGCATACGAATGCTATTTTGTTTATACTTCATTACCTTAAAGTAAAAAACAGTAGTAACGAAAGGCTTGGATAAACCATCCATCAGAACTCCAGCATTAGGTTCTGATTTCATCACTTATTTGGAAGCAACCGTGATTTTGATGGTCGGGTAGGCAGTCTATGCTCAGCCTGAGATCAATTGGAGTCTGTCATAGATGAGCAAACAGAATCTCGCCGACAACCTGCGATTATTGTGCAGCTATAAGAAATCAATTTCTGAGGTTTGCCGTGAACTGGACATCAATCGGCAGCAATTCAATAAATATCTCAGCGGAAAAACGGCACCCTCCGGTAATAATTTCCGTCTGATCTGTGACTACTTCGGGGTCGAAGAATATGAGATTCTGATGCCCCATGACGAGTTTGAGCCCATCATCAGGGCTCGTCCCGTTGCCGATACGGAATCATCACCCGTACGTCGACCTGAGTTTGAGTTCCTGGATCAACTGATCAAACACTCTAATGATGACCTGTCCAAGTATGAGGGGGGGTATTACATCTACTACCATTCGACCTCCTACCCGGGCAAGGTGCTTAAGGGTTACGGGGTGATCTACGAGGAGGAGAGTAGGCACTTCTTTAAGTGGATCGAACGCCTCTCTCTCAAAGGGTCCTCCGGTAGGGACGGTTTCGTTTATAAGATTAAGGGACTGGTGTTGGGGTTGGGCAACCGGATATTTATTTCCGGCTACGAGCAGTTGCTCAATAATGAGATGATCCACCTGACCCTGTTTCCTACCTATAAGAACAAGGTTTCCCAACTGGCGGGGTTGATGCTCGGGGTCTCGGGGACCGACTCGCGGGAACCTGTGTGCCAGCGGTTGATCCTCTCCTACCTGGGTCGGAGTACCGACCATCGCCAGGCACTCAAGCACTGCGGTATCTTCGACGAAGATTCCGACGAGGTGGATGGGGAGATTCGGACTCGAATACAGAATACGATCGAGCCCGGCGAAAGTGTGTTTCGCGGGCGGCCCCTCTAGTTGCTTAAGACCTCATCGAACGTGTGAGGTCTACCAGCTGCGCTGGATATTCTCCTGACGTAATCGTTGACGCAGACCCCAGGCCTGACCGATATACCTGCAAGAAAGACTCATCCTTCCCGCGTTACCTCCAGCCCAGATCCATAATTAGAAGTACTGTTTTTCCTTGTCTTTAATGGCCGACATACAACTAGCTGCAGGCAATTAGAAGCTCGTCGAGCATAAAGTCGCTTCAGGTGAACAAAGAGGGCGAAATTGAATAGTGATTTGCCGAAAGCCTATAGTGGCTAACAAGAGATAACGGGTTAGTTGAACCGCCCAGAGACTCTAACTGGCTGAAGTACAGACTAAATAATAATGATCACTTCAACATTCGAGCATTGCTCCTTGAGCACTGCGCGAAGAGGCCCTCGACCATGATTACAAACAACAGCGTTCAGATCGGCACAAGCGAAAAATCTTTGTGCTCTGCTGCCGCATCTAGCTTGTCCCCTTGTTTGTCGCTGGCAGGTTCAGGATTATTTCATCGTCTTTACTGCTGTTCAGCCGATTGACCCCAACTCTTAACTGGAATTAGGAATCAAGCATTTCCGGCTACGGTGTAGGTGTCGAGTAACATCGATTTAATGAGTTACCAATAAAAACAATTTTTCGGAGTAACTAACAATGATCTATTTTGATTCAATCAGTAAGGGAATTCAAAAGATAGCCTGTGTAAGTGTGGCGGCTGCCGCACTTACTTGCTCATTGTCGGCATCAGCTGGCGACATGCGGCTTAAGTTTGCCGGGACTCTGCCCGCAGACAGCCAGGGCACCAAGATGATGAGGCAGATTGAAACAGACATCGAGGCGGCAGATGTCGGGTTAAAAGTATCTGTCTTCCCTGCAAACCAGCTGGGTTCCGGCGAAGAGCTCTTCGAAGATTCGATTCGCGGTAACGTGGACATGGTGGCAGGGTTTATCTATTCGCATAAAGACCCTGTGCTTGAAATTGCATCCCTACCTTTTCTGGTCAGTAACTGGCAGGAGATGGAGGATGTGATGTTGAACAACGACTCAGCCTTCAATCAGATCATGTCCGAGCGTCTGGATAACCTCAAGCTGCGCCTGATGAATAGCATCCCGGTCGGCTTTACCGGTATTGTTGCCACCCAAAAACCTGACGACTGGGCTGGTATGGGCGACAAGGGCATGAACATCCGGGTTTGGTCTTCTAGCCTGATGAAGTCCACTGTTGAGTTGATGGGCTATAAGGCCACCACCATGGCCTGGGGTGATATCTTCCCGGCGCTGCAGTCCGGTATCGTCGATGGCGCCATCTGCTGCACCAAGCAGGATGCTTATAACATTTTCGCTGTCAGTGACGTCGGAAGCTACTATGTCGCCAATGACGCCATTACCGATACCTCCTTCTATTACATCTCCCAGAAGACCTGGAAAAAGATGAATGAAGAACAGCAAATAGTGGTCACTAAAGCCTTCAACAAGGCGGCAGTCGACTTCTTTGCCTGGAACAAGGCTAATGATTCCGAGTTTCGTAGCAAGTTGATTGATAAGGGCTACCAAGTGCTTGAGCCTAGCGATGCTGACAAGCAGGCGATGAAAGCCAAGGTTCGTGCAGAAGTGTGGCCGCAAGCCGAAACCACTATGGGTAAAGAAATCCTGGATCGACTCAGAGCAGACAACAGCTAGTAGCTAAGCTTGATGCTGACGGGCGGCATGTTTGTCAGCGTTTTGTGTCTGCTTCAACCTGAGAGGTTCTAACAATGACAAGTCTTGCGACCCGTTATCCCAAGTGGTTGGCAACTCCGTTACACGGCATGATGAAGTTGATGAATTTTATCATCATCGCCTCTGGCATCATCATGGCGCTGACCTTCTTCTTTGTAGTGATATTGAGGTACGGTTTTGGAGCTGACCTGTTCGCTTACGAAGAGTGGTTAATGATCGTCGCTTTCTGGATGTTTTTTCTCGGAAGTGCGGTCGCAACCCATGACCGGATGCATGTCAACGCGGACATCGTCGGCTTTATGATCACACATCCAAGGATGCTGTACTACCGAGCCCTATTGGTCGAAACCATTGAACTGATCATTATCCTCGTTATCGTTTATTGGGGATACCTGATGATCGAAGAGAGCATTCTTGCGTACCCGCATTGGCAGCAAACTGTCGCGCTGAAATTGCCTTTTTTGTTGCCCCGGATGGGCATCTTTGTGGGGTTTGTAATGATGGCTGTTTATACCTCGCTTCATCTGTATGTACTGATCCGTAGTCATGATGCTGATTGTTTCAATTTCCCGGATTCAGGTTCTGGAGAAAGCTCATGATTATCCTCGGCACGCTTATTATTCTATGCGCGCTCCTGTTAATCGGAGTCAGCGTTCCCATGGCCTTCGGTGGGTTGTTGATCTTCCTAGCCTTCATGGGGGGGCACGATGTTAGTGGCTACCTGCCCACGGGGCATTGGAAGATGAACTCATTGGTTCTGCTGGCAATTCCTTTGTTTATTATCGCCGGTGCGGTGATGGAAAAAGGCCGTATTGCAGCACCGCTGGTCCACTTGGCTGAGCTCTTTGTTGGTCACCTGAAAGGCGGCTTGACCGCTGCAACCGTGCTCGCCAGCGGTGTGTTCGGCTCTATTTCCGGTAGCGCCAACGCGACCCTTACCTGCGTAGGTGGCATCATGATGCCCCACCTGCGTAAGGCTAATTATCCACGGGGGTTGTCGGCCGCGCTGATCGTCAGTGCCAGCCCGTTGGGCTTGCTGATTCCTCCCAGTGCTTCGCATATTCTTTATGCCTGGGTTGCTCAGCAGTCGGTACTCAAGGCGTTTCTGTCTACGGTGATTCCCGGCATCATCCTGATCAGTCTGCTTTGTCTGGTGAGCTACCTGTGTTTGCGTAAGGTCACCGACCTTAATCTGGCTCAGAAAGTGTCACCCTTCAATCTGGCACTGCGCACACGCTCAATTAGAGCCATTCCAGCAATGACGATGCCCCTGATCATTTTGGGCGGTATTTATGGCGGGATCATGACTCCGGTGGAAGCTGCGGGTCTTGCGGTGATTTACGCTATTCCGATCGGCATCTACGTCTATAAAGGCCTCACCTGGAGGAGCTTGCTGCAAGCGATGCGGGGTGCTGGTGTCACCATTGGTGTGGTGATGGTGATGATTTTCATGGTGTTGATCGTCAGTCGCTTTCTGGTGTTTGAAGATATCCCCAGTATCGCTCAGGAGATGGTCTATTCGGTATCTGATAACCCGATCGTCATCCTGTTGATGGTCAATCTGGTGCTGATCTTGATCGGTATGTTGATGGACGATATCAGCGGCCTGCTATTGTCCGTGCCGATATTGCTGCCCATCGTAGTGGGAGTGGGGATGGATCCGATTCATTTCGCCGCTGTACTAGGGGTCAACCTGGGTATGGCCAATATCACGCCCCCCACAGCACCGCTACTTTACTTGGGAGCGCGGGTTACTGATACGCCGGTCAACGAGATGCTTAAGCCCACGATGATCTTGATCCTGTTTGCCTGGCTGCCGACCCTGATGCTGACCACTTTTATCCCTGAGCTCTCTTTGTTCTTACCGGAGCTGATATTTGGGTAACCGAAATCCCGCGCCCGGCCCCGAATCTGAGATAACGATCTAAGACCTACAACCACCCATTAACCATGATTTGTCACCTGGTCATGCAGGCGACACGGGGACGCTTTGTCTTGAACAAACGTCTTGGACTACCCCCTGAAGCCTGCGAGGCAGAGGAACCAGTTATGTCATTTGAAACCCTAATTTACACAATTAAAGATGGTTACGCTGAAATTCGTTTTAACCGTCCTCACCGTCTAAATGCCGTCGTCGAACAGTTTTACAAAGAGCTTTTGGTCGCGTTGAACCAGGCTGAGTCCGACCCTGAGGTGCGAGCGGTGCTGCTCACGGGCGAAGGGCGCGCTTTCTGTGTCGGTGCCGATATGAAGGAACATGGTACTGGCGGGCGTAGCCAGTATCAGCGTCGGCAATACCTGCAATTGGGTAATGATGTCTGCGAAGCAATATTTCGCCTGACGAAGCCTGTGGTTGCCGCCATAAACGGCTACGCACTAGGTGCAGGTGCCGAAATGGCCTGTTCCTGTGATTTTGTGCTGATGGCTGAAACCGCAAAGATCGGTTTTCCTGAGGTCAGTATCGGTACCTGTGTCGGTGGCGGTGTGACCAACTTTCTGCCGCGCCTGGTCGGGTTAGCAAAGGCGCGCGAGATGATCTTTACCGGCGTAAAAATCGATGGTACCGAGGCTGAACGTATTGGTCTGGTAACCCGTTCTGTCGCCGATGAGGTGCTGCTCGATGAGGCCGCTGCCTTTATCAGCGAGCTAGCTACCAAGGCACCTATCTCCATGTCGCTGGTTAAAAAACTGCTGAACAACGCTTCCCACGCGGACCTAGATGCGCAGCTTCAACACGAGCTTGATGGGGTGTTTGTGTGCACCACCACCCAGGACTGGCAGGAAGGCGTCGATGCCTTCGCCCAAAAGCGTTCACCTAACTTTAAGGGATGTTAATTATGAAAAGTTCATTACACGACTTCTTAGCACCCGACTCGATCGCGATCATCGGTGCTTCAAATGACCCGACTAAGCGCGGTTATAAGGCGATGGTGGGTTTGATAAACGACGGATACAGCGGCGCTATTTATCCCATCAACCCCAAGGCCGATACGATTTTGGGTTTGAAAGCTTACCCTTCGATGGAAGCGCTACCCGCAGCAGCAGATATGGCACTGATCTGTACGCCGGCCAAGTCCATTCCCAGTCTATTGGCGCAATGCGGTCAAAATGGCACCAAGGGGGCGATCATCCTTGCCAGTGGTTTTGGAGAAGTGGACGAGGCCGGTGCGCAGCTTGAACGTGAAGTTCTGACAGCGGCTAAAAAGGCGAATGTGCGCATCGTCGGCCCGAATACATCCGGGGTTTTCAACCTGCACAAGAAAGTTAACCTGTTGGCGCTCGATAGCGTCAAACCCGGCGATATCGGCATTATCTCCCAGTCGGGTAATATGCTGCTGGCTCTAGCGCTGGAAGCTGAAAGTAATGGTCATATAGGTTTCAGTACCTACGTGGGTCCCGGTAACCAGACTGATGTGGACTTTGCCGACTACCTGCAGTATTTGGGTGAAGAAGAGAATACTCGGGTTGCCACCTTCTATGTGGAAGGGTTCAAAGACGGTCGTGGCTTCCTGAATGTTGCGAAAGAAGTTGCTAAGACCAAGCCCGTGGTTGTCTACAAATCCAGTTCCACCGAGGCGGGTCAGAAGGCCGCCAGTTCCCATACCGGCGCATTAGCGGGTAGCTACGCGATGACGGTGGACCTGCTGCGTCAGGTCGGCGTTAACGTGGTAGGCCAATCCGATGAAATTCTACCGGTTGCCGAAGGCCTCGGACTGCTACAACAAGCGGCGGGCAAGCGGGTAGCTGTACTGGCCGACGGTGGCGGACAAGCAACTATCGCTTCCGATCGATTATCCGAAGCAGGATTGGAGCTAGCTGAACTCTCCGAGAGCACTCGATCGGCGCTACAGGGCATTCTTTTCCCACAGGCATCTTTGGTCAATCCTATCGATGTGGCTGGCAGTACCGATGCTAACCCAGGTTTGCTGGCTGACTGCATGGAGATTCTGTCCAAGGATGACAACGTCGATATGGTGTTCTTGGTGGGCATGTTCGGCGGTTACGGCATTCGTTTTGCCGAGGAACTCAAAGACGAGGAGTTGCAGGCGGCAAATGCGATTTCCGAACTGTCTAAGCAGACTGATAAGCCCTTAGTCGTGTACAGCCTCTATGCTCACGTTCAGCCCGAGCCGTTGGTCAAACTACGCCAGGCGGGACTGCCGGTCTACAACTCCATTGAGCACGCGGTACAGATCATGAAAGCGCTGGGCGAACGGGGTGACTACATCACCCGAAGCCAGCGAGCGGAAACAGCATCACCAGTAAGCCCCGATGCAGCCGTAGTCGAGACGTTCAATACTGCACAAAAGTCGGGTCGTGACCTGTTTGAGTTCGAGGCCAAGTCGCTTCTGCGCACCTACGGTGTCGATGTTCCCAAGGAAATGATTGTTCGGGATGAAGCTGGACTTTCTGACGTACTGGCAGAATTTGGTGGCGCCCCGTTGGCGATGAAGGTGGTTTCAAAGGATATCCTTCACAAATCAGATGCCGGCGGCGTCAAGCTTAACCTCAGCGGCGAGACTGACCTGCGTCGTGGTCGTGAGGAAATATTAGCCTCATGTAAGGTCTACAAGGCCGATGCAGAAATCGAGGGCGTACTGGTGGCTCCCATGGCCCGCAAGGGCACCGAGATCATCATTGGTGTCAGTCGGGATCCCATGTTTGGGCCGGTGTTGATGTTCGGCTTGGGTGGCATTTTTGTAGAGATCCTCGAGGATGTGTCTTTCCGTGCAATCCCTCTAAGCCGTGACGATGCACGCTCCATGGTTGACCAGATCAAGGCCCGGAAAATTCTGGAAGGAGCCCGTGGTGACGCGGCTGTGGATAAGGATGCTCTAGTTGAGTTGCTGCTGAAGGTATCCAGTATTGTTGACGCGCACCCCGAGATCGCTGAGTTGGATTTAAACCCCGTTATTGCCTACGACGATGGTTATGCCGTGGTTGATGCTCGGGTGATTGTTGATCAGGAGGCGCAGTCATGAACCATTTACCAAAGTTATCCGACGCCCTGTTGAACGTAGAAAACCGCGTAGCGACCCTGACTCTAAATCGCCATGATTTGCGGAATGCGTTAACCGGATCCAACCTGATAGACGATATCGTCAGTACAGCAGAATGGGTCAATCAGGCTGAAGAGGTGTCGGTGCTGGTGATTACCGGTGCCGGATCCGCTTTCAGCGCAGGCGGTAATATCCTCGATATGGCCGAACGTGGCGGCGACTTTGCCGGAGACGTGGCCGAGTGCGAGCAACGCTACCGCAGGGGCATTCAGCGGATACCTCTAGCTTTGCAAGCGGTTGAAGTACCAATTATTGCCGCAGTTAACGGCCCGGCTATTGGTGCTGGCTTCGACTTGGCCAACATGGCTGATGTCCGCATCGCCTCAGAAAAAGCTAAGTTCGGTGAAACTTTCCTCAACCTAGGGATCATTCCAGGAGATGGAGGC
Organism: Motiliproteus sp.; assembly: GCA_036961355.1. Taxonomy (GTDB): domain Bacteria; phylum Pseudomonadota; class Gammaproteobacteria; order Pseudomonadales; family Balneatricaceae; genus Motiliproteus. Next base: position 4,767 of record JBALVL010000036.1, on the reverse strand, counting down.
GCCTGGTTGATGCAGCGCCTGATCGGTTACCAGCGGGCTTTTGAGCTAACCCTGACTGGCCGAGTAATTGATGCTGTTGAGGCCAAGGAACTTGGCATTGTCATGGAGATTACAGCCCCCGAGGACCTGCTACCCACCGCAATGAAATTGGCAGACCGCATGGCCAGTCAACCTCCGAAGGCTACTCGGTTGACCAAACGGCTGATGAAGATGGCCCAGCGAATGGAACTCAAAGACTTTCTCGATCTTTGCGCCTGTTTCCAGGGCATGTGTCATAACGAGCCTGAGCACCTGACGGCGGTGAACAAGATGCTGGAATCGATGGCACGTAAGTAACAGAAGGCTGTAATAAGGGCATGTAGCATGCCACGACCGCCCCTGCCCGAGGGCAATCCTAGGTCGTGGTTCCTTTTCCGTGCACGGCGCCGCTTTTGATTGGCGTTGTGCACGGCTTTTTACAACGAATAATAAAGGCATCAATATGAATATTGAGCATGTGGGCGTTGTGGGTGCCGGTCAGATGGGAAGCGGTATTGCTCAAGTCTGTGCCGCGGCGGGCTTGCGCGTCACCCTTTGTGATCTGAACAAAAAATCTCTTGAACGGGGTTTTTCTGCCATCCGGGACAGCCTAGAACGGCTGGTTGCTAAAGACAAATTAAGCCAGAGTGAAGTCAAGGCTATTGTCGAGCGTATTGAGACTAGCGTGGCTCTGGAAAATCTGTCTAAAGCCGATATCGTTATCGAAGCTGCTAGTGAAAACGAAATTATCAAACAAGCGATTTTTAAGGACTTAGATCGGATTTGTCAGCCAGATACCATTCTTGCGACCAACACCTCATCGATCTCAATCACCCGTTTGGCGGCTGTGACCCAGCGCCCCGGTCAGGTGATCGGCATGCACTTTATGAACCCAGTTCCGATAATGAAGTTGGTGGAAGTGATACGTGCACTTCAAACCGAAGACACTGTATTTAACGCGGTCAACGAGCTAGCCACGCAGGTAGACAAAGTACCAGTAGATGTGAAAGACGCTCCGGGATTTGTGGCCAACCGTATTCTGCTGCCGATGATCAACGAAGCAGTATTCTGCCTGTATGAAGGGCTCGCCACTGCCGAAGAGATCGACACGGTAATGAAATTGGGAATGAGCCACCCGATGGGACCTCTCGCGTTGGCGGACCTAATCGGTCTGGATACTTGCCTGAGTATCATGGAAGTACTTTATGACGGTTTCAAGGATAGCAAATATCGGCCCTGCCCACTTTTAACAAAAATGGTAGATGCCGGATACCTTGGCCGTAAATCAGGCCGTGGCTTCCATACTTACTCTTGAGGAGACACTAAATGGACATGTCGCACATTGAATTAACCGAACTGGAACACTCGAAGCGAGAAGGCTTCAATAACCTCCTCCTTGATGAAGTAAAGCATGGTATTTATCGTTTAACGATTAATCGCCCTAAGACACTGAATGCTCTTAATAGCGAGACCCTACGAGAAATGGATCGTGCTATAGATATCATAGAAACTGATCCCAGCGCTCGGGTGCTATTAATAACGGGGGCAGGCAAGAAGTCTTTTGTTGCCGGTGCCGATATTGAGCATATGAGCTGTCTGACTCCGCTAGAAGCTAAGACATTCGCAGAGCAAGGGATGTGTATCTTTCGCCGGTTGGAGACGCTCAATATTCCCGTAGTTGCAGTGGTTAATGGCTACGCGCTGGGAGGAGGTTGTGAGTTAGCGATGAGCTGCGATTTTATTATTGCAGCAGAAAATGCCAAATTTGGACAGCCTGAGGTGAACCTTGGTATTACACCCGGCTTCGGAGGTAGTCAACGTCTAACTCGTTTGGTGGGTCGCGCTATGGCAATGGAGCTATTGGTTACTGGGCGTTCTATGTCCGCTGCGGAAGCGATGCAACGAGGGCTGGTTAACCATGTTCATCCTCAATCAGATATCTGGGAGAAGGGGCTAGAGCTGGCATCCATGATTGCCGGTAAGAGCCGCAGCGCAATTCAGCTGACCAAGCAACTAGTACAGCGGGGGCAGGATCTGGATCTGGATAATGCCTGTGTGATGGAGAGTGATCTTTTTGGCTTGAGCTTTTCTACCGATGACCGGAAAGAAGGAATGGCTGCCTTCCTAGAAAATCGCCCCCCTCAGTTCTCTTAATTGGTTAGGGTGAGCGCAGTCTCACCCTATTCAGAGTGCCCTTCCATGAATCTAATGCTGATCAGCGACTCACCCTTGTTCTTGCAAGGGTTAGAAATATCTGCGTCCAAGTGGCCTGATAATCTTCATATACTCAAGGTGGGGACGCCGTCCGAGCTGCAGTCTCACGCACGGCGATACGCAGAGGTTGATCTTTTTGTACTTGATCTTAGTGGTCGTGCCATCACCTCCCAGGGGGTCTTGTTAATACGGCAGGGGTACCCCTGTATCGCGTTTTCACGCGATCACAGCGCAATCAGTATGCGGTCGGGGCTCTCAGGGAATCTGGATCCTGATACCGAACGGCTCGCTAGCCATATGCTAAACGCCGCCTGTGCTAAAAGCACCGTTTATGATTGCTTGGATAGTTACCGATTTGCCTTGGATCTGGCGCAGAGGGACGCTAGGGGGCCTTTGTCTTGGATAGAGTTCAGCCGAGGTGAGGGGCGGGTATTGGCGGCGCTGAATAAAGGCATGAGCAACGGCGAGATCGCTCTTTCGCTGAATTTATCGAAGTACACAGTAAAAGTTCACGTGAGCCGTATTTTCAAGAAAGTAGGAGTCACCTCCCGTATGCAATTGGTTGCCCTGAAGCCCTTTAGAGAAGCTTCCTAATATCCGGTGCGGGGGCTATCGTTGCAGAACATAGCCCTGAGCTTCCAAAATCTCCTCAATACGACCATTGGACTGTAGTTTGGACAACCCTCGATTAAATGCTCGATGGGTGCCCAGGTAGTCTTTAGCTCGCTTTGAAAAACCAACATATTGCAGTCGCTCTTCGAGGGCTGGCTCCTGCCAGGAGTACTCTGAAGCCCGGTCGGGGTGGTTCTTATATAAAAGAAAGCCCCCTGTGCGCTCATCGATCAAGGCCAGATCCAATCGGCCCGCCACCAGCATGGCAATGTTTTGCGCATCGTTGGCGGTGATCTCTACTTCCAGTCCCGCCTCCTTAACCTGTTTAGGGTTATCGTATCCACGCACCACGCCGATTCGGTAAGAGGATAGATCCGATAACTTTAGATAGTTTATCTGGATTCCTCGACGGGCAAAGAAACCGATTCTACTGGCGGGTAGGGGGGCGGAGTAGAGAAAGTCTTTTGCCCGCTCGTCGCTGTACCAAAGGCTCAGAACCCCATCGACCTTATCAGTCTTTCCTTCCTGTAAGGTGCGGGCAAAAGGTTTGAATTGAAATGTAACCCGGTAACCTGAGCTCGCAAAAGCCTCTTTGACAATTTGAGCCAGAATTCCTTGGTTGGGAAGCGTCTCGCTGTGATAGGGAGGGTACTCGCTGGTCAATAGGACTACCGAGCGATCGGCAAACGCTGTGGAAGGAGCTAATAGGCTAAGTAGGATTACCCCAAGGGCTGCACGTATTTCCATCGGCTTGTTCCTAACGGGTTAGGAGGGCTTACATTTAACTAAGTCGAAAAATTTGACCGTAGTTGTTCCTGTTTGAGTGATAAGACATGCCCTCGTTGGGAGTACCTATCTAGCATAGACAACCTTGAAATGGTCTACTTCAGGGCTTCGTTGAATCGCGAATGGGAAGGACGTGATATGAATCCAGTGCGTCCTTGCGAAAGGGAATAACCTCACGGATTTTCTCAGTGACACTGCGATCGATCTCGATAACACAGAACTCTTCATCTTCTCCCAGGATAGTGGGCTGAACTTTATCGTCAATCCAGGGGGGACAGATGATTGAATGGCCGAAATGGGGGCCTCCGCGATTCAGACTCATAAAATAGACCTGGTTTTCTAGCGCCCGACTGACAGCGAAATGCTGCCAGGAGTGAGAAGAAATATCTTGAGCAAAGGCGACGGGGTGGAGGATGACATCCACATCAAACTCGCGGCACAGGCGTCTTGTAAGCTCTGGAAAGCGTATGTCGTAACAGATAATAATCCCAGCCCTAACCCCATCGACCTCAAATACCGCTAGGTGGTCTCCGCGTTTGAAGTACTTGAACTCCGAAGAGTCACCGTATTCGCACGTATGAATTTTGTCGTAATGGGTCAGGTATTCACCTTGTCGCCCCAGTGCCACCTGGCTGATATAGGTATCATCACCTTCCTTGCGCGGCAAGCCGTAACAGACCGCTACATTGTTCTCGCGGCAGAAGCTGGAAAATAGGTCGAAGGTTTCCCCTCGCAGCTCTTCGCTGAACTGGTCGATCTGCTGAAAGTTGGCTGTGGAGTACTCCATGGTTGCCAATTCTGGCAGGACCACGAGATCAACCGGAGTGTCTTGAACTAACTGGGCTAGCTGTTGGGTCAGTGTTTTGAGGTGAACGAGTTGCTTCTCGCGGGTGTCGATGGCGGGGATCTGTATTTGAGCTGCGAGAATGCGCATACCAAGGTGCTCCGTGTTGAGCTGAATTTTTAATTTCTATTTTTAGATGCTCATATTTAACTCTAGCGGTATGCCAGATAATAGATTCGCAACCCTGATATCCATGGCGTTCTTTTAAGCCACTATAGCGTCAATTTGCGAAGGTCTTTGTGGTTCTGAAAGGTCAGCTCTAGGGACTTGCTATCCTTTTCTCACACCGTTCA
>JBALVL010000076.1:0-5098 GCA_036961355.1 Motiliproteus sp. | reverse complement strand
CTGATACTTATCAGTATAGGCACGAAGAGAGCTGAGTTTCATGGGTAATCAGGACTAGTTATATAAACGGCTATGAACAATCGCGAAGCGATGCACAATATTTCCGTAATTTGCTTTATCTGTTTGGACTGATCGTTACCGCCTATCTGATAAACCTTTTTATTCGGTTGGAGCTGACGCGCCGTTCGCTGAAGAAAGCGCATACCGAGGTGACTGCGCATTATCAAGCGCAATTGCGTGCTGAACAGCAGTTGCGATTGCACGATACCGCCTTCTATAGTGCCCAAGAAGGAATTTCACTGACCGATGCCAGCGGCAAGATCATGGATGTGAACCCGGCTTTTTCACGTATCACTGGTTACCAGCGTGACGAGGTTTTGGGGCGAAATCCCAAAGTGCTTAAATCGGGAAGGCATGACGAAACCTTCTACAGCAACATGTGGGATAGTATCAACAACACCGGTAATTGGCGCGGTGAGATCTGGAACCGTAATAAATACGGGGAGATCTATCCGCAGATGTTGTCGATCACCACCGTCAATAATACCGAAGGCGAGGTGACCAATTATGTCGCCGTCTTCTCCGATATTAGCCGTCTCAAAGAGCAGGAAGTGAAACTGCAGCAGATGGCGTATTTCGATGCCTTGACCGGCCTGCCCAACCGGGTGCTGCTGACCGACAGGATGGATCAGGCGATCGCCCAAACGCGACGTAGCCAAACGCTGCTGGGGGTTTGTTTTCTGGATCTGGATGGTTTTAAACCGGTCAACGATACCTTGGGCCACGATGCCGGAGACCGGCTGTTGATCGAAGTGGCTAATCGCATCAATGCCTTGATGCGCGGGGGTGATACCGTTGCGCGTTTAGGCGGAGATGAGTTTGCAATTCTGCTGCAGAATTTCAGCAAAATTGAAGAGTGCCGCTGGGCGGTGCAACGGGTGATGCAGGCGATCGCAGAACCGGTGATGATCGACGGTGAAATGATCAAGATTTCTGCCAGCGTGGGGGTGACGGTCTACCCGCAGGATCAATGTGATGCTGAAACATTGCTGCGGCACGCCGATCAGGCGATGTACCAAGCTAAGCAGAAAGGTAAGGACTGCATTCATTGGTTTGACCATCACGAAGATAGCTTAGCTCGCAGCCATCATGAACGGATTTCCCGAATCGAAGCTGCGCTCAATGATGGTGAATTATTGTTGTACTACCAGCCCAAAGTTGACCTGCGGCAAGGCAAGGTAGTTGGGCTGGAAGCTTTGATTCGCTGGCAGCATCCCGACGACGGCATGATCCCACCATTATCCTTCCTCCCTGCGATCGAGGAACATGGACTGATTGTCAAAATAGGCCAATGGGTTATCGATACCGCGTTGGCCCAGTTGGAGAGCTGGAACAAGGTGGGTCTAAAGACTCAGGTCAGTGTCAATGTGGCCAGTCGACAGTTGCAATCCCCTAATTTTGTTGCTGATCTGCAACTTTCCTTGTCTCGGTATCCGACCGTTGATCCGGCGCAGGTCGAGATAGAAGTGTTGGAGACGGCAGCGTTGGAAGATATCGTCAGCGTCTCGCGAATTATTGAGGACTGTCGTGATCTGGGCCTCTCCTTTGCGATAGATGATTTTGGTACCGGTTATTCGTCGTTGACCTATCTCAAGCGGCTTCCGGCATCGGTGCTCAAGATCGACCGGTCCTTTATACAGGATATGCTGACTGACCCGGAAAACCTGGCCATTGTTCAGGGTATTATGGGATTGACCAAGGCGTTCCAGATGAAGGTTATTGCCGAAGGCGTTGAGACTGCCGAGCATGGTCGCTTGCTGCTGCAGTTGGGCTGTGATCTGGCCCAGGGCTTTGGCATTGCAAAGCCAATGGCTACCGAGCAGGTTTTGGAGTGGGTAGAGAACTGGCGTCCTGATCCGCTATGGCAAGATGTTAGTGGTCTGTATTGGGATGATGCCGATCATCCGATTTTTGTAGCTGAGGTAGAGCACCACCGCTGGGTTGCGATGGTGATCTACGCATTAGAGAATGGTCAACCCATTCCGCATAAGCATTTTTCAGATCACTCTCGGTGTGCTTTTGGCGAGTGGTATTACGGCTGGGCCAGCAATCGCTACGGTCACATCTACAGCTTTCATCAGATCGAACCGTTGCACCAACGAGTGCATGAAATAGCCAATGAGATGGATCGGTATATTCAGGATGGCAAGATGGCACAGGCACGCGAACTGGGACCAGAGCTGCTGAAGCAGCGTGATGCGGTAATCGATGGTTTGAGGCAGTTGGCGCAATCGGTTGCTATGGTTCACCCATCAATCACCGACACAAGCCGCTCCGATGTGGGGTCTACGAGTCCGATTAGCCATTAACCTACGGTGGCTTTATCGGTAGCGGTGCTGGTGGCCTGCTTCCAGGCCGATACACCGAGTCTAACGGGGTTAGTGTTGTTCCGGGTGGTATTTTCAGGTTGGTAGTTCAGGGTTTGAGTTGTGCATCTTGGAAACTCAGGATCGGGAAAAGATGTTGTCGCCCTGTTGATCTATCATCTCTTTGGCTTTTCGCAAGCTGATCTCAATACAACTCTGGCGACAACTCATCTCATCGGCACGGATTAGTTGATGGCTTTTATCACCCTTGCTGATGGTTGCAGCCACCCGGTACATCGGGCCATTTTTGATGGGAGCGGGGGTGATCTGGTAATCCAGGTAGTCGACGCTGTCTTCGGCTGTTGCTGCGCTCGGTGCTGAGTCGGAATCGACCGCTCCGAACAGTGACTTTAATGTAGAAAAAATGCTCATGGTTTGTTCCTGATCAGTTTGTGATATTGCTGACAGTGCCGAGGGTTGCGCTTATTTCTCTTTCTTGTAATCACGGTGGCAGGCTTTACATTGCTTGGCCACTTTGGAGAACTGCTGCTTCAATTTCGGAAAGTCGCTGCCTTCTTCGGACAACTGTGTCTGTTTCTCGGCTTCGGTATGGAGCTGTTTTGCCTGCTGATTAAACAGGTCCCACTGCTGCCAGATTGTTGGCAGAGTTTCTGACTTGCCACCTCCGCTATCTGCAGGGAATAAGCGGCTGATATCGCTGCTGTGCTTAAGCAGGGTCTTTGAACTTTGACTGAATTTCGGCAGTTCCAACGGCCGTTTACCTTTGATCATACTCCCCATGACTTTCATCTCATCCTTCATCGTTTCCATAGCATCCATACGTTGCTTAACCACGCCGGTAGCGCCGCTGTGGGCCGAAAGGGCAGGTGCGAATAGCGTCGACAGGATAAGCAGTAAAGGGCAGAAGCGACGTCGGACGGCGGATCTGATAATCAGGTTCATGCAGTATTCCAGAGACAGGGAAATGATAAAAAGTCCATCGAGTGGGGTGCTGAGAGTGTTGTTGTCAGGCGGTCACCGATAGTCCCTGTCGTACGCGATTTTGTCCAGCGTTGCTTTGTTGGGCTTTTGCCCAGAATTGAGCCTTGTTTAATTGAGGGCCGGGATGGCGATACCGGATGTCCGGGCAGCGGCTTTATCGTTGAGCAGTCTGAGATAAGTCGTATTAGCTCAGACACCGGTTAGGCGCTGTTGTTCTGGCCCATTACATCAAACCGGCTTCGGTGTAGTACTTGATTGCGCCGGGATGCAGCGGCGCGGTGAGGCCCACACTGACCATCTGCTGCTTGTTCAAAGACGCCAATGCCGGGTGCAGGGCTTTGAAACTGTCAAAGTTCTCAAAGATCGACTTTACCAGTCGGTAGATCACAGCATCGGGTACCTTTTCGGTAGTAACAAGAGTTGCATTGACACCGAAGCTGGGGGTGTCCTTGAGGTTGCCTTGGTACATCGCACCGGGAATGCGGGCGACATGATAGATGCTATTAGCGGCGATCAGCTTATCGACAAACGGGCCGCTGACCTCGACCAACTGACTGTCGCAAGAGGTGGTCGCCTGCTTGATCGAATCGCTGGGATGGCCAACAGTGAAGACCATCGCATCGAAGCGGTTATTACACAGTGCCGATGATTGTCGTGATGACCGCATCTCGTAGGTTTCGGCAAAAACGCTGTAATCCCAGCCGCTGGCAGCCATCAATGCTTCCATTGTCAATCGCTGGCCTGATCCGGGATTGCCAATATTGACCCGCTTACCTTTGAGATCAGCAAAGTGTTTGATCCCCGAACCGGGTCGAACCACCACAGTAAACAGCTCAGCATGGAGAGAAAAGATCGAGCGAAGCTCAGTAAAAGCGCCCTCTTGCTGGAATTGATCACTACCATGAAACGCATTGAACTGAACATCAGACTGCGCCACACCCAGGTCGATAATGCCGGACCGCAGTGCGTTGATGTTATAAGTCGAACCATCGGTACTTTCAGCGGTGCAGCGAAGGCCATGGAATTTACGATCTTTGTTGACGAGCCGACAGATGGAGCCACCGGCAGGGTAGTAGACACCACTGACACCGCCTGTGCCGATGGTGACATAGTGGGGCTCAGGGGATTCGTCTTTGACTTCAGCTTCAGCCAGTATCGATTGAGAGAAAGCTAATGACAGCACGCTGAAAAGCGATACAGCTGTGACGAATGAGGGTTTAACCATCGAGTAAAGCCTTGTGGCGGTTACCGAACTAGCCAGTAACAAAAATATCAAAAGCAGTCACGCACAGGACTGAACCTGAGACGCACACCAGATGGTAGGTGATCCCATTCGTTTTGACGATCCCGCTCAACGGGTAGTTACACTTTAATTGATAGAGGTCAGTACTTAAATTCTAGTAAGCACCTTTGGTCGTTGCAGAAGTCACTGAGCAAGTCATAGGCTGGTAGTTCTGTGCTGCTATATTTTCTGGTAATCGCCAGCAGTGAAAGGCTTTGCCCTCGATTAAAAGTCGATCGGCGTGTAGCGCAGTTTGGTAGAGCACATCCTTCGGGAGGACGTATGCCGCTAATGGTTTTTTTCTGTGCAATCATTCGGCTACTCAAGGGTTTTAGTTCTATAAAACAAGTATATGAGGACGATTATTGCCTCACTAGGTAGGATCAAGAGATTACCTGATTACCCATAATCCTCAGCCAGTCTCAAAAGCCTCATCGGCATAGGCGGT
>JBALVL010000035.1:0-56754 GCA_036961355.1 Motiliproteus sp. | reverse complement strand
ATTGTAGAGGCATTGTAGTTCTACTTACCAACCTCTAAATGGAACAGAGCCATATTTATACAGCTATACTGAAAACATGCAATACCATAATCACAATAGAAGGAAGTACCTTCTTCTCTATCACATTATTTTTGTTGTGAAATATCGAAAGGCGCTGCTGGGTGAGGGTGTTGCCGATACTTTAAAATAATCGCTTCAAAGGGGGGGTTGAGGCTTTGTCCGAGTTTTCGATAGCTGAAATGGAGGTAGATCACGACCATCTCCACATGATGTTGGACATATCCCCGAATGTATCCATCGCTCAGGTAGTGCGCCGATTAAAGCAATCAACAACCTTAGATCTTTGGCGGAATCATCAAAAATTGCTAAGGAGGAACTTTTGGTAAGAACGAACATTTTGGTCTGACGGGTACTTTGCTTGCTCTATCGGAAACGCATCTGTTGACACTGTTAGGCAATACATTCAGAACCAAGGGTAGCGGCTTACATCCCACCGACGCTGCGCGATCAGTGGGTTTTACGCCGCATTTCTATAAATAAACAACGCCAAACGAGCCACAGTGGCAGCGGAAACTATACAGGCAAGCCGCTTTATAGCGGCTGTGCAACTACCTCTGGTTCAGCCGGTTTAACCTGACTGAGCCAGACTCCGGCAAACACCAGCACCGAAGCCAACCACTGCATCAGGTTCAGGCTCTCGCCCAGCACTAACATCGCCATCAACAACGTAAACACCGGAATCAGGTTGATATAGGCCGATGCCTGGCTGGCCGGAATTCGTGACACCGCATAGTTGAACATACCGTAAGCACCGATATTCACCAGCGTTCCCAAGTAGATAATCGCACAGATCCCTTGCAAGTCGTAGCCACTCGACAAGGTGGGATCCGGCAGCTCAGTGCCCGGAAAAAACAGGAACGGCAGGAAGAAAAGACTCCCCACCCAAGCCTGTACGGCCGTCAGTAACCAAGTCGAGTACCGTGTCGCCAGATGCTTCAAGCAGAGGGTATAGACCGCACCACAAATCATCGCCATAAACTCCTGTAAGTTACCCAACAACGGGTTGGGCGCATGGCTATCGACGTCTGCCGCCACACTAAGCAGACAGGCGCCGATAATCGCCAACACAAAACCCGCCATCATATTGCGATGAATCCGTTCGGCGAAAACTAAGAATGCCCCGATAGCCACCATCAACGGCATCAGCGAGGTGATCATGCCCGCCTGTGAGGCGCTGGTATTTTCCAAGGCGGCCGCTTCAAACAGAAAATAAAGACAGGGCTCACTGGCGGCCATCAACAGCAGATACTTAATGTCTGAGCGACGGTACTCAAAATGATAGATTTTACGAAACACCAACAAAAAACAGATCGAAGCGATCAGCATCCGACCGAAGATCACCAGCATCGGGTCGTAAATCTCAAACGCCAGTTTCAGCGCAATAAACGAGCTGGCCCACAGCAACATCGCTGCAATCAAACTAAACACAGGCAGGCTCACCGCCGTACGATTAAAACGGGTAGACATCACAATTGATCCATCAAGCTTCTGTTTACACAGGGTTAAAAAAATAAAGGGCGAAACAAAGGGTAAAAACAAAGATTGTCGAACACTGCAAATCAGAATCAGCCCAGCGCACCTAAGACCAACAGCCCCGCCAGCGTCCACATCATCAGACAGACCAAACCATCCAGAATCCGCCAGGCGATCGGCTTGCGAAACAGCGGTGCCAACCAGCGTGCACCCAGGCTGAGCGAGAAGAACCAGACAAACGAGAACAACGCTGCGCCAGCACCAAACCAATAACGTCCATCATCTGGGTAGCGGCCGCCGATACTACCCAATAACACAACAGTATCAAGATACACATGCGGGTTTAGCAGACTCAGAGCCACCGTGGTCAACAATGCCGAACGCAGTGATGTAAGTCCGCCACGCTGCACCTCCAGCGTCTCCGATTTCAGCGCCGAGCGTAGCGCGTTAGCGCCGTACCAGAACAGAAACAGCGCGCCGCCCCAAGTCACTAAGGTCAGCACCGTCGGCGAGTCGCTGATCAACACCCCCATGCCTGCGACGCCAAGCAAGATCAGCACAGTATCGATCAGACTGCAGACCCCTGCGATCGGCCAGTGGTATTCACGCCGAACCCCCTGACTTAACACAAAGGCGTTCTGTGCTCCGATCGCCATAATTAGCCCGGCACTGGTCGCCAGTCCGGTATAAAAAGGGGCAGGAATAGAAAGCAGACTCATCACAACATCTCGTCGGTCAATAGGAAGACAATCAATAGAGACCCAAGCTTAAGCTATCGCATTCTATCGGTAAAACTAATAATATTTAGGTTTGATTAAAATAATTAATAATACAAGTTATCCAAACCGGAGGATTCAGCCATGCTCGACTACCGCCAGTTACAGGCACTGGCCAGCGTCATCGAAGCCCAGAGTTTCGACAAGGCCGCTCGGCGCTTACACCTGACCCAATCGGCAGTTTCTCAACGGGTTAAACAACTGGAGGAATCGCTCGGACAGCTGCTGATCATTCGCAGTCAGCCTCTGCGTCCGACGGACGCCGGCCAACAACTGCTGCGCCATTACCGTCAGATCAGTCTGCTACAGAGCGAGCTGCTGGAGTCACTCGGCGACGCCAAAGCCGAAGGCTTTACCAAACTGGCGATCGGTCTCAATGCCGATTCGCTCGCGACCTGGTTTCTCGATGCGATCGATCCATTAATGCAACAGTCCCCGATACTGCTGGAACTGCGCATCGACGATCAGGATCAGACCCATCACTTCCTGCGCCAAGGCAAGGTCATTGGTTGTATCAGCGCCAGCGACCAACCGATGCAAGGCACCAACTGCACCCCGTTAGGCATCACCCGCTACCGAGCGCTAGCCAGTGCTGAATTTATAGCCCGCTATTTTACCGATACTAGGACCGGTCATACCGGGCAGCACCACGACATTGACCCACAACGGTTCCTGCAGGCACCATCAATCGAGTTCAATCAAAAAGATGAGTTGCAGGATCGCTACCTCGCTACCGTATTTGGCATTGAGGGGGATTACCCACGCCACCGGGTGCCTTCACCGCACGGCTTCTTAGATTTCATGCTACGCGGGTATGGCTGGGGGATGGTACCGGATCAACAGAGCCAATCGCTGATTGATCAAGGCTTACTGTACGAGATCAGTCCCGGCAACAGCTTATCAGTACCGCTGTACTGGCACTCATGGAACCTGACCACCGAACTGAGTAGGCGTTTGAGTGAATCGCTGGTGCGGTATTGTCGCCAACAACTCGAACCGATCCCCGACAGCTAGCGAAAATAGCCCGCGACAGTAATCTACGCTGACCACTGAACCAGCCGCGGCCAATGTGGGTCTAATTTAAAGGAAATATTGAACGACACGCTCAATCCCAAACCGATCATCAACACGCTGTAACGACAAGACGAAGGGGCCAGCCGCTAAGCGGGAGCCAAGCCATGCGCCTTCGAACGTTGATCCTACAGTGTAAACATCCCCTTCCTAGGTCACCGGTACTGTTATTCCTGTTAGCCGTCACGCTCTATTCAGGGCCCAGTTCCAGTGCCAATATCTATCGTTGGATCGACGCCGACGGCACCCTTAGCTTTAGCCAGAAGCGTCCCGCGGGAGTCGCCTCGACGTTGATCAAGACAGCTTCAGCCACACAACAAAAGACACCAAGTAACAACGTTAGCACCCATAACCATCAACAGATCCGCGCTTACCTCGACAGCCTTCCCACACCGGCACCGCCGTCAAGACTCGATACCCAAGCCGCAACGAACACTTCAGTTACGAGCAACTACGACAACCAACCCAGAGACGCTGAACCACGCCATAGTGCCTACCACAATATTGGCCAGAAGCTGCAGCAGCTACGCAACCGCAAAGTGCTGAATGATTTCAGAAAGCGTGGTGACCTGACCGCCAAGCAACGGGCAGAGTTACGGCAACAACGCCGTACCACATTACGCGCCAAACCCGAGTACTTATCCAAAAAACTGGCCCGTAAGGCAGCAACACAACAGGGGTTTTGAGTGCGCTACGCCAATCGTGCTCTGATATGTTTCACCAGCAGGTATAACCAGGGCAGTGCAAACAACAGCAGGATAAAGCCATCTTCGCCAACAATGGCGGCAGCGAAGTAGTCCCACGAAAAGTCATCGTTATCATCCACCGCAGTCCCCAGCAGCATGGCAAAGAAAAATCCAGAGTAGATGTAGAAGCCTAAACTACGCTGGGGTTTACGCTGAGCGACAGTATCAACCACATCTCGTTCGAGCTGCGCATCGATCGACGCCATCAACCCGTCCAGCCGATCGCGAGCCGTTTGCTGTTTCTGCTGCAAAAAATCGTCGTCATCCAGCTTCGACACAACAGTTAACCAAGAACCGATCAGTTCCACCTCAGCTTGCGCCAGCTCCACTTTCTTGAGCGAACGCTGCACCGAGTCCCGGTTGCGCAACCAGGTGAAAAACACACCCAAAATGCCGGGCACCGCACCCAATAGCGCCCCCACTAAACCAAACATTGCGATCGTTATACTGGTATCAGACAACGCCTTGCTCCCGCTCATCGACACTGCCTAACAGCGCCGTCTTGCCGCAAGTCTAGTTCAGTAGGCTCGTTGAAGAGAGGGGCTTTGATGACAGAAGCGTTGATACAGAAGCCTTGATGACAGGCGTTTTAAAGACAGAAGCGTTGAGGAAGAGGCTTTGAAGACAGAAGCGTCGAAAACAACGATTGTAATGTAAGAGGCAGCCCAGCCAGAGCTGCCTAGAAGCCATCGTTAGCCCGTATTAGTCATCGATCAGCAGATGGCCAAAGTAGGAAAAGACACCCAGCATGATACCGGTAACAAACTGGGCATGGACCAGATAGGAGAATTTCTTAACCTGCTTGGGCGAATAACGCCACGAGATAAACAGGCCAAACAGCCCCTGCCAGACGATCAATGCGATCACCGCCGGAAAGAACAGTATCTGCATCGGTACCCCTAACAGGGCGATATGCAGCACCATCACGGCGATGGCGGCGATACCGAAATAGATATGCGTGCGATCCAAAAAGCGCAACACCATCTTAAACGGCGCGTCGTTGACCGGCGCGCTGTATTCGGGGATCAACCGTTTAGCGATCGAGCCTCTGCCCAGCAATAACTTCATCGCGGTGCGCAGGTAGACAAACAACAGCAGCCACAAGGCGATCTCACCAAAACCTTCGCCCAACTCGGACAGAAAGGTCTCACTCTCCTCAGTCGGTGGGTACAGTGATTTGGCATAAACAAAGTACGCCACCGAAAGCAGCGTGATCGTCAGGGTGTAGATCAGAATTTTTTTAAAGCCGGTGGAAAGCTGCGGCATTGAGGCGTCCGGGTACTCTATCTCAACAAGGCTTATCGCTGATAACAAAACCACGTTTAAACGTGGCAGGAGATGGCCTATTTCTAGGCTTCGTCAGCATCGCGGATCCGCTCCAGTCGCTCCTGTTCCTCAGCAAAAGCGGCCTTGATCTCGTTTAGCACAGAATCGACATCGGCCTCCTCGCTATCGTCTTCGAAGACACCTGTTAACTCGACCTCGGGGTGCAGTTCACCGGCCTCGTACAGCGCCCAGATCTCTTTACCAAATTTGCTCCCAAGCAGCTCGGGGGCGAACTGGCCGTAGTAACTGGTCATGTTGTCGACGTCGCGTTCCAGCATCCACTGGGCGTGGTTGTTGGCTGACGCATCAACCGCCTGCGGCAGATCGATGATGACAGGGCCATAAGCATCGACCAGCACATTAAACTCCGACAAGTCGCCGTGTACCAGTCCGGCGCAGAGCATCCGTACCACATCGCCGATCACCGCGGCGTGGTCTTCCACCGCCTGCTCAGCCGACATCGAAACATCGTTGAGGCGCGGCGCCACTTGACCGTCATCGTCGGTGACCAGTTCCATCAGCAGCACACCGTCGAAGCAACCGTAAGGCTGCGGCACCCGCACACCGGCATTGGCCAGTTTATACAGTGCTTCCACCTCGGCGTTGTGCCAGGCATCTTCCTGCTGGTTACGGCCAAATTTGGAGCCTTTCTCCATCGCACGGGCACGACGACTGTTACGCACCTTGCGCCCTTCCTGATACTGCACCGCCTGGCGAAAACTGCGCTTGTGCGCCTCTTTATAGACCTTGGCGCAACGGATCTCGGAACCGCAACGTACGACATAGACCGTGGCTTCTTTGCCACTCATCAGCTGACTGATCACTTCATCAACTACGCCATCTTCAATTAATGGCTGAATTCGTTTAGGGATTTTCATGGCGGTTTTATACCCTGATCATCGTTAGGAAGCCAGAAACCGGCACTGTTTAGTTATAAAAAAAGAGGATTCAAGACTGTTAGGGGGGACGGCACCAAGAACGACGACCACTAGCGGCAGCCTGTGCCTCGGTTCCGAACCCTTCTTATCCTTGCAGAAACCCGATTCCATCAATCAAAGGCACTTATTCCGGGGTCGCTTGGTCAGAGGTCACTTAGCTGTTGCTGAATCAGATAAAGCCGCAGATCGAACTCCCGCTGATGGTAATCGGGCAACATATGCAGGCAAAGCTGGTAGAAATTTTTATCGTGTTCTTTGTGTCTGATATGTGCCAGTTCATGCACCACGATCATGTTCAAAAAGGGCTCAGGTGTCTGTTTAAACACCGAGCCGATGCGGATCTCATTTTTGCTCTTGAGCTTGCCGCCCTGCACTCGTGAGATATACCGGTGCAAACCCAGCGCATTGTTGATCACATGGATCTTATTATCGTAAACGATCTGACTGAGCGGAGCCGATTTTTTCAAATAACGGTCTTTGATCGTCATCACATAACCGCGCAACGCTTTATCGTTGCTGACCGTATGAAAGTAGGGGTAGCGTTGCTGCAGAAACGGCGCCAGCTTGTTGTTGTCGATCAGCTGCTGCACCTGCTGCTGCAACTCTGCCGGATAACCCGCAATGTAGTTGAGCGGCGCGATCGGTTTCACGATGACGGCTCCTCTTCTACCGAAGATTCAGCCTGAACCTGTGCGGGGTTGTCGATCAACGCCTGATGGCGAGTTTTGACCTCGATCCACTGCGACATATATTGCAGGCTTTTCATGCTGTGGTGACGCAGCATCGCGCCGGTAAAGTTATCCAGTCGGTGCTGGTCAAGTCCTTGCCGAAGCTGCTCGATCCTTTCGATCAACAGCGCGCCCAGCACAAGTCCATCATAACAGCGGTTAATAAGGGTCGCGCCGTGCGACTGCTGTTGCTGCCATAACGGCCTGTCACGATAGAGCTGAACGGCTTGGTCGGCAAACGCTTGTGGCTGATCTTCGATAAAACCGTTCCACGACAGTTGATCGTGCATCGCCTCAGCACCGATCGCCGTGGTCACGCTGGGGGTACCACACTGCATCGCCTCGACCAGTTTACCCTTGATGCCAGCACCAAAACGCAACGGTGCCAAACAGACCCGCGCTGAACGCATCACCGCCGGGGCATCTTCAGCCCAGCCATCAACATGAAATCCTTGTACGGGGTTATGCAACTGCGTCGCCTTGGGAGGCGGATAGGCACCGTAGATATGTAACTGCGCTTGCGGTAATTGTTGTCGGATCAATGGCCAGATCGTTTGCTTGAGATAGAGCACCGCATCCCAGTTGGGTGCATGGCGGAAATTACCGATCGAAATAAAGTGCTGACGCTGCTCAAACGTAGGCCAACTGCCCTGCTGCGCCGCATCGACCGCAGGCAGCATAAAACGGCAATGGTGCAGTAGCGCCGACGGCACGTTGAAACGCTGCTGTAGTAATTCAATCTCAACGTCAGAGATCATCAGCGCCAGGTCACAGCGCAGAATACTGGCAACCTCGCGCAACGCCAGATCACCGACCAGATCCTGCTGGCTCATCTCGCGTTGCTGCTTCAGTGCCTGATGACGTGCCTGACGCAGACAATGAAGGTCTTCGGTATCGAGCAGTCGCAGCGCCTGCGGGCACTGTTTTTCCACCCGCCAGCCAAACTGTTCCTCCATCATAAAACGATCAAACATAACGATATCGGGAGCACAGCGCTGCACAAAGCGATCGAAACTGTCGCTGTTCAGCTCAATCGAAACCTTAGTCACCCCCAGCGCTTCGACGTCAGCCATATGATCACTATCGGCGGCGGGGCTGGCGTAAGTCAGCTGCCAGCCCTGCTGCAAAAACAGTTCGATCAACTGTAGCATCCGCGAACCGGCTGCCGACGAATTGGGTTCTGGCCAGACATAGCCGATGATCAGCACTCGAATCATAACGTTGGTTGAGCCTCGCAGATGGGCACTTGAAGCATTAGCTGGATCATTAACAACAGCATTGCTGCTTCATCGCCCGGATATGATCCGGTCCCATCCGGCAGCAACCGCCGATGATGCTCGCACCCGCTTCAAGCCAGCTTTGCGCCGCCGCACCGCAGGCTTGTGGCGTCGAGGTGCCGTGCCAGGATTTATCAACCGGGTCGTAGCGTTCACCCGAATTGGGATAAACCACGATCGCTTTATCGGCTGCCGCGTTTTTAATCCGCCGGATCAGTTCGTTGACATACTGCGGCGCAGTGCAGTTAACCCCAACGGCTGCTACCTTAGGGTGGTCGTTGAACAACGCCACGCACGCTTCGATCGTCGAACCGTCGTTAACATGCTGGCCGTCTCGACAGGAGAAACAGAGCCACGCAGGAGTATCAATCTCAAGCAACAACCGATGCAGCACCCGCTCCTCCTGCAGACTGGGTATCGTTTCGCAGGCCAGCACGTCGGCGCTGGTCGAATCGAGCAGCCGAAGCCTGGGCGCATGAAACGCCGCTAACACCGCATCGTCAACACCGTAATTACCGTGATACTCGGAACCATCAGCCTGAAAGGCGCCATAGGGGCCGATACTCGCCGCCACCAGCGGTCTGCGTGGTGCCCCTGACGTTGAATCTTGCCTGTACTGATCAATGGCCTGCTGCGCCAATACAACCGAGTTGGCGATCGACTCATCGCCTTGATCGGGACTGATTCCGATCGTCTCAAAGCCCGCCGTAGAGGCCTGATAACTGGCGGTGATCAGACAATCCGCCCCTGCCTGCAGATAAAAGCGGTGCGCGTTAACAATCTGAGTCGGATCATCCCTGAGTAAAGATGCCGACCAAAGGTTGCTGTTGAGATCCAGCCCTTGCGCTTCAAGTTGGTTCGACAAGCCGCCGTCTAACAGAATGGGAGCACCAGCGGTTAAACGGTCAACAAAAGCGGTCTTATGGCTTGAAGCAGAATACGGCATGGGAGGCTCGGTTCTTCGGGGTATTGGTCGTCGCTACATGATACCAAGCGCGCAGTCGCATAGCTGCGCTTAAGTGAGCGGGTAAGTTTAAAGGCTTTGAAGCGAACGTCGTCGGCCATTTCACACAGTTGAGAATGCTTAAAAACTGTAACAGTACTATTTTTTAGCATTTCAAACCGTGTACCAGCCTGATAAAAATGATGCAGATGAGTCAGTAGCGTTCGCCGATAAGCGAAATAGTAAATCAATAAGATCAGCCGCTTAACCATCACTATTTACAACTTTGTGTACCTGCTCAAGACCCATTTGTAGTTGATAAAGCCACCTAAAATTGAAGCGTCATACTTGAACGGCATTACAGTTGTTACTGGCGCATGCAGAAAGACTGCTAAGCGAACAAAGCGGACACTGGCTTCCTGATAACCTGAGCGATGACAGTCGGCCTATAATTTCCAGTGAGAATCTGTAACCGGGAAACCGCTTGGTGTTCTTCCACTTAGAGAACCATAATCCGGCTATTCGTATTACTCATAATACCCTCTTGTTCACAGGTTGGACTCTGTTGGTATTATCACTAATACTTTAACGTTTACAAAACACTAGAAACAAGCTGCGGCGTTTTTTTGTTTGAGAGTTCGGATTTGCTCCGGTTAATGGATGACCCCAAAACGCTTCTAGTCTTCCCGCTTGATTAGCATTTCCATCTCGTCAAAGCACTGTGGCCAAAATACTGACAGGAAGCCAACTGCCTCCTCTTCCGAAATTTCGGAACGATTGCCGTCGGCGTCATGGGCCTGGCCGATGGTATAGCGCAACTCCGTTCCGAATTCCGTAGCCATCAGAGAATAGGTCTCCGGCATGCTTATGCCGTCACGTGCTGGATCGTTGATGCGGGTGGAAAAGTAGTCAAATGGCTCCCAGTCGGTGACCCAGTAACGAAAATCCGCCGCCTCGTGCGCGCAATGATAACCCGAACCTGTGCCGATACGGCCCTCGGGACGATCGACAGTGACCGACCGCATACCAACCATCCAACGTTGTTTCAGTTCCGGCGCAGTCAACGCCTCCCAGACGATAGCAATCGGAAGGTCGAAATGGCGGCGGTAGGTCCAGACTCCGTCCTCCTCCTCCAAGAAAAAACGTTCGCGCTTGGCGCGGAGCTTCTCCCAGGCTGCACCGAGATCGTAGACCTTCATGGAGACATCGCCGAAGTGTTCGATCTCTTGGCAGTAAGGCTTCAGCACCGCGTCGATGTCCATGGCCTTGACGGCTGCGTCGCTGAAAAGGGCATAGCTCTGGATCCCCGTCGTCGCCTTAACGTCGGTCTTGGCCATGCGGTGAACCAGGATCACATCCGAACCCGAAATGTCCGTCATGGTGCCGAACTTCATCTCCTCGAAGGAACCATAATGGGCCATGATTTTGAGATTCAGATTTTCCACATTGGCGCAGGCGCGACAGGGGCAGGAGGTGTTGGCGATGATGTCCTGCCGACGGGTGGCGAAAGCATTGTAGAGGTTTTCGCAGATGGCCAGAAACATGTCGCCCGAAGGAAAATCCTCGTTAGTGGAGTAGGCCAGTACGGCGTCGCCGTCCATGCGCCAAAAGCGTAAAGGATCGCCCACCTGCTCCACCAGCGAGGTGAGAAGCGAATGTAGGATCGGGTTGGCGTGGTCTTGTTCGGACGAGGTCAGAAAGGCCGTGTACCCGGAAATATCGGCAATAAGCAAGTATCCGTTGTGAGCTTTCATCTCTGCGCTCCCCTTTTCAAAAGCAACCACGCTGTGTATGGAATCTGTATTTTAGTATCAATCGGCTGTCCAAGCCGGGAACCGTCACAATGATTAGACTCGTCCCACACACTTTTGTGGATTTCGGCTCTGTTAACTGAATAGAACGGCCACATAGGCGCGCTACTCTTTTTACGAATTTGACCTATAACTAAACAATCCAAAGTCACTATTAGGGCTTGGGCTGTCGCAATACTTCGTTGCTTTACATCGGACACTCGTCTAGAGCATCGCACAAACAATAAAACCAGTAGAGAGGACAGAACCAATGAAGTTAAAAGATATAGTACAACGCGGTTGGGATGCGGTTGGCGCTGGAAATTTCGATACCTTGGTGGCCGACTACGTGGAGGATATGACGTTTATCATGCCAGGTCAGAGCGACGTTCTTGAGGGGCGACAGGCGTTCCGCACGGCACTCAATGGTCTTGGTGAAATTCTCCCGCCAGGTTTCGAAATCACAGGGCTGCGTCAGATCGAAGGGACAAGCGAAGTCGTCTCGATCCTTGAGTGGAAGTCCAATAAGGTGGCTGATTCCCAGCTGTCTGTCCTGTTCAAGTTCAAAGGTGACAAGATCTACGAGGAGCGGTGGTTCATCGACACCGAGCAATGGAAGAGCGCGTTCTGAGTTCAGCTTCTTTCATGTTCATATAGGCTTAAAATACGCGCCAGAAAGCCTCATCGAGGAGTTTACCGATCATGATGTTGGCCCGCTCAGGTGATGCTTGGCGTTAATGACCTCTGTGTCGATAGCTGCCAGTTACCGATGCTCTTTCATCTCCCCCTGAATGTCTCCTTTGGGGTGTGAGTTCAATGGATCGTTGCAACACACTCACCCCGAACCAGTCATCGAATAAAATTCACAGCTCTCTCAAACTGCTAGTTGGGGAGTTCGAAAAGTAGTCCCTCATCCATTCATAAAGCTTCTGAGAATCAAAATCATCAAACGAAGTAGCCTGGAATTCACTGGTTGAATCAGTATCAATCAATGAAAACTGGTAACTAATAATGTCCAGCTGATTGTCATTCAGTATTAGGACAATTCGTTTACGATCAGTCAGACAATCGATAGTCATCACATCAGCAGAAAAGCCCTTCGACCTCATGTTAGTGCTTAGACCGATGATAGGGTTGATGTGCTCAAAGTCTTGTTGAATACGTGCGTGAGCGTCAGTGGCGAGATCTGATAACTTTTCTAAACGTCGATCTGTCAAAACATAGCCTCGTCGAGTGTTATTCAAGAAAGTTAACTCATGACTGGTGTGACGGGAACTCTATCTCAGCTGCCAGTTTTTACAGCAGCGAAGGCCAAACGCTTGGAGTCAATTTTGAAGCTTTACTTGATCTCTCGCTTCCCCAAAGTGGGGATTAGCGCAGTGGGGACATAGTACAAGAAGAGGTAAGTACCGGAAGAAGTAGCGATCGTTGCTTTTTGTAGATAGGGTAACGATGCATTTCTTCGCATCGCTCCTTACACTATTCTTCTCACTCAATAGCTAGCAATTTCAATTACTTACTAGGACTTTTGAGTTATAAAAAGTTAGAGTCCGCCGTTAAGCCGGGTTCTGTCGTGGACAGTCATTCATCTAGGGCCTGCGTCACCACAGGCCTCAAGCGACCTACCCGGATCCAGCGTGGGCCACGCCTATTGGATCCCTATTTGGTCTTGCTCCAAGTGGGGTTTACCATGCCGTGAAGTGTTACCACTCACGCGGTGCGCTCTTACCGCACCCTTTCACCCTTACCGGTCATCCGAAGATGACTTAGGCGGTCTACTCTCTGCTGCACTTTCCGTAGGCTCACGCCCCCCAGGAGTTACCTGGCACTCTGCCCTATGGAGCCCGGACTTTCCTCCCCTATCCAAGGATAGCGGCGACTGCCTGGCGAACTCTGGCGGCGAGTCTACGTGCTTTATCGCTGCCACTCAAGACGCGCTGACTAATCATTAGCCGACTGTAGATCCAACGCGGCTTGGTACATCTTCTTTTTCTTGCAGTTACAGATCTTAGCCGCCAGAGCCGACGCCTGTTTAACGCTTAGATCTTCTAATAGCAGGGTTAAAATTCGCAACTGCTCTGGGGTCAGAGCTTCCTCGTCGACCTGCTCTTCGGCACCGTGTACCAGCAGCACAAATTCGCCGCGCTGTTGATTGGTGTCGGCTTTGATCCATTCGACCAGATCACCGAGGCGATCACCGTGGATGGTCTCAAAGGTCTTGGTCAGCTCGCGCGCCATGACGACGTAGCGGTCCGGGCCGAGCACTTCAAGCATGGTGTCGAGCGATGCCAGCAAGCGATGCGGGGATTCGTAAAACATCAATGTCCGGGTATCGGCAACAACCTCCTCCAAGCGCTGCTTGCGTGCCAGCGACTTGGCCGGTAAAAACCCTTCAAAGGTGAAGCGGTTAGTCGGCAGCCCTGAAGCTGACAACGCCGCAATCAGGGCACAGGCACCAGGCAGCGGCACCACCCGAAATCCGGCCTCACGAACCTTGCGCACCAGATGGTAGCCGGGGTCTGAGATCAGCGGCGTACCTGCATCGGAGATCAGGGCGATGTTTTCACCCCCGGATAAACGCTGTACTATTCTATCGGCTTGCGCCCGCTCGTTATGGTCATGCAGCGCCCACATCTGGGTACTGATATCGAAATGCTGTAACAATCGGGCGCTATGACGGGTATCTTCTGCCGCAATCAGCTGAACCGATTGCAAGATCTCCAAAGCCCGGGCTGTGATATCGCCCAAGTTTCCGATCGGCGTCGGGACGATGTACAGGCAAGTATTGAGCGGGTCTGTATCGTTGTGGTTAGTTTCATCGAGACGGGTATTTGTCATGCTCTGTCCAACGCTGTCGCCGATACGCATCCACGTACAAACGAGTCGAATGATAAAGTGAAGTTATTAAATGGCGGAAACGCCGCGCTACTGTTGTTACTACCGCTACTGGTGATTGGTTGTAGCAGCACCCCACCGACTCCATCGAACGCCGTTTCCGCTGTTGAATCGCAGGGCCGCGAGCTGACCGAAGTCGAGCAGTTACTGCTACAGGCTGAAACAGCAGCCCCCTTAGCTCGAGCGCAGTATACACTAGAGGCCGCTGAGCTGTTGTTGCTACAGCAGCAACCCGAAGCGGCAACCAATCTGCTCACGCAGATCGATGCCAACGTTCTGCCTGAACTGCAGCGCCCTCGTTTGTGGTTACTTTTAGCCGAAGCCGCCAGTCAGCAGCAACAGCCCCAGCAAAGCCTTGACTGGCTTGCCCGGATCGAAAACCCCAATCTGCTCAACCCAATTGATAGACAACAATTTTCACAGCTGCGCAGCACCAGCAACCGTCTATTGGGGAACATTGAAGCCACTCTTTTTTCATTATTTACCGAATCTGAAACAGCGACTGATGAACAGCAACAACTGATGAGCCAAGAGATCTGGCAATTGCTGCTGCAACTCACACCCGAGCGGATCAACGACCTGACACAACAGCAGAACAGTTACCTCGCCCAAGGCTGGCTCGAATTAGCACAGTTTGGTCACAGTTCGGATCAAAACATTCTGCAACTCAACCAATCGTTCAATAGCTGGCTTGAGCTATGGAAGATGCACCCTGCCGCCAGCAATCTACCCACCGAGTTGCAACTGCTACAACAGTTCAGTCCGGAGGTACCTCAACAAATTGCGGTACTACTACCTCAGACCGGTCGCTACGCTAGGCCAGCCAAGGCGATTGCCGAAGGCCTACTGGCAGCGCACTTCCAACTGCGTCAGGAAGGTCGGCAAGCCCCACAACTGAACTTCTTTGACAGCGCTAAGATCGATGACCTGAAACAATTCTATCGCGAGGCAGAACTGCAACAGATCGACCTGGTGATCGGGCCGCTGGATAAAGAAAAACTGAGCCAACTGGCCCGTTTGTCGCGTTTACCGATTCCAACGCTGGCACTTAACACCGTTAGCAGCGCCACCACCACGCTTAACCTCTACCAGTTCGGTTTACGCAACGAAGACGAAGCGATCCAAAGTGCTGAACAGGCCTGGCAAGACGGGCACCGCGTTGCGATCAGCCTGACACCCGCGACAACTTGGGGCGACACCATTCGTACCACGTTCGAACAACACTGGATCGAACTGGGTGGAGTTATCGCTGGCAGTGAGCGGTTCACAGGAGAGAAGGATTTCTCAGAAAAGGTCAGTCATCTGGTCGCTATCGACAACAGTGAAGAGCGCAACCGGGCAATGGCGGCAAAACTCGGACAGGAGCTGGAAACCGAGCCCCGACGTCGCCAGGATATCGACCTGGTATTTCTCACCGCGCTAGACAAAGATGCCCGTCAAATAAAACCGATCTTGGCATTTCATTACGCCAGTGATCTGCCGGTCTACGCGACCTCGCACCTGTTTAATGGCAAGCCCGACAAGGCCGCTTACCGAGATTTGGACCGGATTCGTTTTAATGCCATGCCTTGGGTCATCGATGCTGAAAATCCGTTGCGCGCCACCCTATCCGGCTACCGAGACGATACCCGCAGCCGCTTCGGCCGCCTCTACGCTCTGGGCGCTGATAGCTACAAAATCGCCCCCTACCTGTCACAGTTACAAGCAAGACCCGATGCCCACTTGGAAGGACAGTGCGGCGAACTGTCGATCGACCTGCTGGGGCAGGTTAGCCGCCGCCAACGCTGGATTCTAATCAGCCAGGGCAATTTACTACCAATCAATTGATAGAACCGCAACTTGCTGCTATCACTTCAATAGAACAACTGCCTGTTGTACGCAGTTAATCAGCGCCCTGATTAGTCAGTACCACCGCGAATCAGTAGCCTAATGAATAACACCGCCGTTAATGAGTAACGACGTATGAGCCGAAGGAAAGGCGACCAGATAGAGCAGCAGGCTGAGCGCTACCTGCAACAGCAGGGACTGAAACCGTTGCAGCGTAATTTCAAAGCACGCGGCGGTGAGATCGACCTGATCATGCACGACAAGACCGCTCTGGTCTTTATCGAAGTCCGCTTCCGCCGATCCAATCTCTACGGCAGTGCTGCAGAAACGGTCGACTATCGAAAACAACAACGCATCATCAACAGCGCGATGCAATTTCTGCAACAACACCCCAAATATTGTAATCTGGCCTGCCGGTTTGATGTTGTTGCCTGTCAGCCGGATAATAGTACCCACGGACTCGGTATCGAATGGTTCAAGAACGCTTTTGAAACCAGCTGAGTGACAGCAATTAACGGACCTGTAACGCCTTATGGAACTGCAACAACGCGTCATCGACCACTTTCATCAGAGCCTGGATCTTAAGGTCCATGTGGTTGAATCCTTTGCCCCCCATATCGCCCAGGCCGCAGAACAACTGTTTAGCTGTCTGGCATCGGAAAACAAAGTGCTCTGTTGTGGCAACGGGGGTTCGGCAGCGCTGGCTCAGCATTTCTGCGCTCTGATGCTTAACCGCTATCAACACGAGCGTCCGGGACTACCGGCACTCGCGCTCAATGCCGACAGCGCCACACTGACCGCCATCGCCGACGACAGCCATTTCAGTGATGTCTATTCAAAACAGATTCGCGCTCTCGGCCAGCCCGGTGATATCCTGCTGGCGATCAGCCATGATGGTCGCTCGGCCAGCCTGATTCAGGCCATTCAGGCAGCTCACGACCGTGGCATGACAGTCATAACCCTCAGCGGTGATGAGGGTGGCGATATTGCCGCACTACTGACCGCCGACGAGATAGAGATGCGAATTCCTTCCGCTTCAATCGCGTTGGTTCATGAGGTACATTTAATGATCATTCACGCGCTCTGTGACCTGATCGAACATCAACTTTTCGGTGGACATTAACGACCATGCCAACGTTTTATCTATCCCATTCTCTACCTCAGTTTCGCAATCTCACCCTCACCGCCCTGTTCGGCGCATTACTGACGCTATCGGGTTGTGCCAGCGTGATCGACGTCACCCAAGAAGAGCCGATTCAGGAAGACTCAACAAGCCGTACGACAGGCAGCTTTATCGACGATGAAGTGATCGAAATCAAAGCGCTGGTTAATATCGGCAAAGCCTCTGAGTCCTTGGAACAGTCGCATATATCGGTAACAAGTTTTAACGGTATTGTCTTATTAACGGGCCAAGTGGCGACCGCTCAGGATCGCGCATTGGCAGGACAGGTCACCAACAAGGTTCGTAAAGTACGTAAGCTGCATAACGAGCTGACCGTAGCTGGCCCTACATCCGCCGTCATCCGCACCAACGACAGCTGGCTTACCACCAAGGTCAAAAGCAAGATGCTGGCCGAACGCGAGCTACAGTCGATGCGCATAAAAATCGTCACCGAAAATGGTACGGTCTACTTACTAGGGCTAGTGACCGATGATCAAGCACGACGCGCGGTTGATATCACCCGTCAAACAGCCGGCATTCAGAAAGTGGTCAAGATGTTCGAGTACGTGCGCTAAGCCGATCCAGTGACACAAGTCCGATGAAGCGAGTCCTGTAGAACCCATCCGATAAAAGAAAAGACGGCCATAGATCAAGAACAGAACAGGGTGCTTTGAAAGCTATTTCAACGCATCCTGAAACTCTTCCCAGCTAATTCCCGCTTTCGACATCAGCCCGCGCATCTGTTTAATATTACTCTCATCCAGCTTTTGCTGACGCAGTTGATGACGTTCGTCAATCAACGTCTGTACCCGGTCACACACCGTGGCCAGTTGCTCAGTAGTTAAAGATTGGGTCGCGATCCGTAGTTTTTGCGGATCGGTAAGATCAGTTTTGATAGGCATTAAAAACACTACATTAATACGTTACGACAAGTTTACTGCGAAGCGCCAAACCAAATTATAAAACTTAATCAAGCATGCTAATAATAGAGGAAAACCGAATCGATTTTATAGTCCATGTGATAAAATTCGAAAATAACACTAGTATCATTTTATTTCGCGGGTAATAGTTTGAGCGCGCCCTTCAAGTACGATGAAAACGAATAACTGGGCATCACAACCCCGCGACAGGTACACAAGGATAAAAACAACCCATCAGGTGCTATGAAGGGCGCTAAGTAACGCCAGCAGAACCATCGCTTCACTAAGTTCAACCAACGCCCCTGCCGTGTCCCCTGTGGTGCCTCCAAGTCGCTCGATCATCATATATCGCAGTCCAAAAAACAGCAGTAACACCAACAGCAGAACGATAAACCCGATGCTACCGGCAAACAACAACAAGACCGACAGTACGAGTAATACCCCTTGTGCGGCGCGACGGGGGAAGGCCTCGCTCAACACCGCCCCCAATCCACCTTGTCGTACATAGCGGGTTGTCAAAAAGAGCAGTAACAATAGCGCTCGCCCCACCACCGGTGCGACGAGTAACCACGCCGGATTAAGCGATAGCAATGCCGACAGCGCGCTGAACTTCACCAATAGCAGCAACACGATCAGCAGTACCGCCGCCGGACCACAAGTAGGATCTTTCATCAGCTCCAGCGTGCGTTGGCGGTCACCAAAACCACCCACCCAGGCGTCTGCACTATCGGCCAATCCATCCAGATGCAGACCGCCGGTCAGCAGGCACCACAACGTCAACAACAGCGCCGCCTGCACCATCCACAGCTGTGGCAGCACTAGCGCTAAACCAATCTGAAACAGCCACAAAATCGCGCCTATCAACAGCCCAACCAGTGGGTACCACAGCAGCGAAAGACCAACAATGCGGTTATCGACACGGCCAACTGAAGGGACCGGTATACGGGTTAAAAACTGCATCGCTATCAGCAACGATTGCACCAAACTAGTGTTCATTGATAGTTCTCAAGATCGGGCATCCTGTTCAAAAAAATCAGCTGCGATTGATAACCAGTAGCTGAACCCGCGTCAAAATAGAGCTCAATCCGAGTTAGGGAGCCGTAATCCAAGCTAATTTTCTGCGCCACCGCGAACGGCATACCCAGCAACAGCGTCAGCAACGTACGAATGACGCCACCGTGGCACAGACACAGTAAATACCGATCCGCTTCGGCTGAATCTGCACAAACAGATTGCGGTTCAGCTTGTAGCAGAGGCTCGAGTTGCTGCGCTACAAATTCTTGCAAACGACACTGCAATGCTTGCAGCGATTCGCCGGCCGGTGGTGGGTTGGCTGAAGGATCGTCCCAGAAGTCGAGCACCTGCTGTTGCGAATGCTGCCACACCTTGGCGTATAACTGGCCGTCCCAATCGCCAAAGTCGATCTCACGCAACCGGACATCCGTCTTTAACGGCAATTCCAGCCGTTGCGACAGCTGCTGCGCCGGTAACAGACAACGCTGTAACGGCGAACTAAAAAGAGCCTGGTACGGTACCGAAGCGACCGCAACGAAGGCACGATCCATCTGCCGCCACCCCTGCTCAGACAGCAACGAGTCGGTACGGCCACGATAGATATCGCCATCATGGCATGCACCGTGGCGTAACAGATCGATGATTAGTCGTTTGCTCATAGTCAGAGATAACTCATGCAAAAAAATTCTCTGCCGTATTCAAACGCTCAACTCACTCTCGATCACTAACGGCAGCTTCGGCGAAAGTCGCCATTTCCGACTGCAACACACAAGCAGCTTGCAACAACGGCACAGCCACAGCAGCACCACTGCCCTCACCCAGTCGCATCCCAAGATCCAGCAGCGGTTTCGCATTAAGCGCCTGCTGCATCAAACGGTGTCCGGGTTCCGCTGAGTTGTGGGAAAACAGCAACCACTCTTTAACCGACGGGTTAATACGACAGGCCACTAACGCCGCCGCGGTGCTGATAAAGCCATCAACCAACACCGCAATGCCTTGTTGCGCACACTGAATGTACGCGGCGGTGAGTGCAGCGATTTCAAAGCCGCCCAAGCAGCGCAGCAGCTCCAATGGAACCGTCTTTTCGTCAAGGTGTAGCGCCAGCGCCCGCTCGATCACGGCCACTTTGTGCGCCATCACAGAGGCGTCAATACCGGTACCGGAACCGACCAGCGTCGCTACCGGCGCTTTCAGCAAAGCAGCAGCCAGCGCCGAAGCGGCCGTGGTGTTGGCGATCCCCATCTCACCACCAATAAATAGCTGTGCCTTTTGATCAGAGGCACGCTGGGCGGCGGCTTGCCCGGCATCGAGAGCTTGCTGCAACTGAGATTCGCTCATTGCAGGGGCTTGGCAAAAATTGGCAGTTTGGTTGGCAATGCGCTGATCTCGCACGCTCGGCAGTGGACCGAGCTCGATTACCGTACCCAAATTAACCACCTCAAACGAGGCTTTGAGTTGACGCGCTAATACACAGATCGCGGCACCACCGGTTGAAAAATTGCGTACCATTTCGGCCGTCACCGCCTGTGGGAACGCCGACACACCTTCGGCCGCGACCCCATGATCAGCGGCAAAGACAGTGATGGCGATCTGCTCGAGTTTGGGTTTAAGACTGTGCTGCATGGCCGAAAACTGCACTGCGATCTGCTCTAATTGTCCCAGCGACCCTTGAGGTTTGGTCAGTTGATCCTGATAGGCCAGCGCCTGCTGCTGCATTTCTTCGTTTACCGGGGTTACTGCTTGATAGATCCAACTAGAGTCCAATTCTACTTCTCGCTCTGGATAAATGATGGTGAAGTTTCGGCGTCATGAAGCCGCTCGATAACGCCTTGTTTGGTTTAGCTTGAACAAGCGGGCGGACATTAAGAACAACCATATCGGAGGATCTGTCTGCTCCTTTATCGATCCCCACTAGTCACCAAGATCAAGTATGCTGCCAGCCGGTTTAAGTACGTGCGGCAACCCGGCGACGGTCAATACCACCCGGTCACACTGCTGGGCGACCCGCTGATGCAGCCAGCCCAATTCATCCTGAAAAATACGGCTCAGCTCTCCCATCGGCACAATGCCCATACCAACCTCGTTGGAGACAAAAACCACCTGCCCCGGCAGTTCGGGCAATACCCGCAGCAACGCGTCGGTCTCTCGCCGTAACGTCTCCTTTTGCTCCTGACAGACAAGATTACTCAGCCACAGCGTCAGGCAATCAACCAGCAATAGCCGTAGCTCACCAGCCTGCTGCTGTAGCGTTTGCGCTAGCGCAATCGGTTCTTCGATCAACCCCCAATGAGGCGGACGGCGATGACGGTGCAGTTCAATCCGCTCCGACATCTCCTGATCGCCAACCGTGGCGGTAGCGATATAGGTAACTTCTAACCCCGAACGCAACGCCAGCTGTTCAGCCAGCCGACTCTTGCCGGAGCGGGCGCCACCCAAAATCAGTTGTTGCACTCAAAATCCTCACTCGTGGCCATTCAAGCTCGTCCATAACGGTCAAAAAACGTAGCATCAGACATCCTAGCATTGAGCAGTAACTTCCTGCATCTTCGAAAGGTACAACGACAGCCTCAATGTGACGCTAGTGTAACCGATTACCGAGTCGACAAAAGTTGCCAACGATAAAAACCGAACCCTGACTTGATAGCCAAAACACAACCAAAATCTGTGCAGCGAAAATTCTGACAAATCTGCGTTGTAATAGCTTTGTTTTCACTTTTGTTTTCAACATCGATTTGCAGTATCTTGCTCCTATATAATAATCGTCACTGAAGGAGTTTTTTTCGTGGAATCAGCATCACAGACCGTTTGGCTCGTTGGAGCAGCGACCCTGATCATCGGTATTGTTTTAGGCCTTCTCATCGCTCGCAGCAGCAGCAGCGCACGTAGTAAAGAGTCACTGATTGAAGAGCTCAATGACGCTCACCGTGAGTTGGAAAACTACAAAACTGACGTAGCCGGTCATTTCGTCCAAACGGCTACGCTGGTAAACAAGCTAACCGACGACTATCGCGCAGTGCATCAACACCTGGCCGACAGTGCCAGCCAACTCTGTAACGATGACAGCCAACTACTGGTCAGTCTTGAACACAAACAGGTAGAAGCAGAAGTCCCCGCGGAAACAGAGACCCCAGACCCGGTCGAGCCGCCTCGCGATTACGCCCCCAAAGCCGATCCGGCAGCCGAAGGCACACTGTCAGAGCAATATGGACTGCAGCAAAATGAAGCGATCCACGATCCCTCTCATATCCCTCCTCAGGATCCTGAGAACCCAAAATAAACAGCGATACGAGATCTCCTCTATAGCTCAACTAAAAAAAAGCCCTGATCGAAACACCAGGGCTTTTTTTGACTTTCTCTGTCGGCGCTTCGACATCCCATAACGCTGCTAGACGGGATTATCCAGCTCGATATAGCGATGTTCAATACCAAACTGCTCGGCTAACTTCTGACCCAGCGCCTGCACGCCATAACGCTCGGTGGCATGATGACCGGCGGCATAATAATGAACCCCGCCTTCGCGCGCGGAATAGACAGTTGGCTCCGAAATTTCACCACTGATAAACGCATCCAGCCCCCGAGCGATTGCATGGTCGATATAACCCTGCGCAGCACCGGTACACCAACCAACAGTTTCGATCCGCTCGCTACGCCCTGCTATATGCTGAGGACTGCGCCCCAGAACCTGCTCGATCTGGTCAGCAAAATCACGGGCGCTCAGCGGCTCAGCCAGCCGCCCCCGCATACCGATGGGCTGCTGCGTATTCAGCTCCAGCGGGCCTTCGATAACTAGCCCCAATCGCCGGGCTAAACAGACGTTATTACCCATTTCAGGGTGAACATCGAGAGGCAAGTGATAACCCACCAGACTGATATCATGTTTGAGTAGCGTCTGCAGGCGCTTCTTCTTCATCCCACGAATACACGGATCTTCACCTCGCCAGAAGTAGCCGTGATGGACCAGAATCATATCTGCACCCGCATCTACCGCAGCATCCAACAGAGCCTGGGAGGCGGTCACTCCCGTAACAATTAGGCCAACATCACTTCGTCCTTCGACCTGGAGACCATTTGGGCAGTAATCCTTGAGCTGATCCGGCTGCAGCCAACTATCCAGTTGCGCTACGATCTTATTCAAACTGATCATTTACGTACCTACCTTTTTAGAGAGCCTCTAAGGAGTCTCTGATTAAGCCCCTTGCCAAACGCTGTCGAACTCAATCAGAGACTTCTTTCCCATGTCACCACTGCGCTATCTTTGAAAAACGCTTACCAAACAAAACCTGCAGTCCGTATAATACTCGTTTTGTATAATCCGGAATAACCATGCGTAAAGTAACAACCTTTTTACTGTGGCCTATTATCGCTGGCATCTTGGTTGCGGCGGCGATGCTTACCCTGTTTCCGCAGGGTATCAGCCCCAGCCTGGCTCCGGTAGAGATCAATCAGATCAAAGAACCCGCCAGCGATACACTGCAGCCGGGACAAGGCCCCTATTCTTACGCCGATGCCGTCAGCGAGGCCGCGCCGGCGGTTGTCAATATCTACACCCGAATAAAACCCGAGAAGACCCCAGCTCCACAGTTAAACGATCCCTTTTTTGAGAATCCCTCTAAACAACCGACCCAATCTGACAATGGCCGCTCCCCCGCAAGCCTAGGCTCAGGTGTCATCTTCAGTGAAGATGGTTACATCGTCACCAACAACCACGTTGTGGCAGATGCCGATAGCATCCTTGTCGCCTTGCGCGATGGTCGTGAAACGGTCGCTAAAGTGATCGGCACCGATCCGGAAACCGATTTGGCGGTTCTCAAAGTAGAGCTACGCGGGCTGACACCGATCACGCTGGTCTCATCAGAGTCGATCCGTATCGGCGATGTGGCTTTGGCGATCGGCAACCCCTACGGCGTTGGCCAAACAGTAACAATGGGTATCATCAGCGCCACCGGTCGAAACCAGCTTGGCATTAACACCTACGAGAATTTTATCCAGACCGATGCTGCGATCAACCCCGGCAATTCGGGCGGCGCATTGATCAACGCCCGCGGCCATATGATCGGCATCAACACAGCAATTTTCTCCCGCTCAGGTGGCTCGCAAGGGATCGGCTTTGCTATCCCCTCCGACTTAGTACAAAGCGTGCTCAAGGGCATAATCGAACAGGGGCGTGTTGTACGTGGCTGGCTGGGGATTGAGATTCAGGAGATGACTCCGGCGTTGGCCGAGTCATTTGGTACCAAAGAGACCAAAGGGTTGATCATCGCCGGTATCTTCCGCGACAGTCCAGCACATCAGGCCGGCCTACAACCGGGTGATATTCTCTACAGTATCGACGACCAACCGATCAAAAGCGGCCGCAACGCAATGGGGCAGATTGCCGTCACCAAGCCAGGCACCGTTCTGGAGATGAAACTGATACGAAATGGCGCGCCAATCAAGCTCAGCGTTACACTCGGCGATCGACCACCGACGCAAAGCAACTAAGATTTCTAGTAAGGGGCTTTTAATTAAAGCCTCTAAGTAAGGTCTCTTCTGATAAAGAGACTCAACAAAGAGCTTGGCGCTAACGCATCCGTCGCCGCTTAGTGGCGCTAAGAATATCTGCGGGAAACCACACCGGCAGCCTCAAAGCTGCACTTCAGAATCTGAATCAGGGCTTTATCCGGTATTCAGCCGAGCGGGCATGCGCCGTCAGCCCCTCACCCCGGGCCAAAACGGATGCGGTATGACCCAACACGCTGGCACCTTCGGCGGAGAAACGGATTAATGATGAACGCTTCTGGAAATCATAAACTCCCAGCGGTGATGAAAAGCGCGCAGTACCGGATGTGGGTAACACATGATTGGGGCCTGCACAGTAATCACCCAGCGCTTCGGCGGTGTAACGCCCCATAAAAATCGCACCTGCATGGCGAATCGAGGGTAACAGCGCCTCCGGATCTTCCACCGACAGCTCCAGATGCTCGGGAGCAATCCGGTTGATCAGTTCAACAGCTTGGGTTAGATCATCGACTTCGATCAGTGCTGCGCGCTGCTGCAGCGACTGACGGATGATCGCTTGACGCTCCATCGTGGGTAGCAATTTTTCGATACTGGCCTGCACCCGGTCTAGGTACTCGGCATCAGGACTAATAAGAATCGATTGCGCATCCTCATCGTGCTCGGCCTGCGAGAACAGATCCATCGCTACCCAATCCGGATCGGTTTTGCCATCACAAACCACCAGAATCTCAGAAGGGCCTGCGATCATATCGATCCCAACCAACCCAAACACCGCCCGTTTCGCGGTAGCGACGTAGATATTGCCGGGGCCGACAATTTTATCAACCCGCGGTACGCTGGCGGTTCCGTACGCCAGTGCAGCAACAGCCTGTGCGCCGCCGATAGTAAACACCCGGTCCACCCCCGCCAGCGCCGCAGCAGCCATCACCAGCTCATTGACTTCACCATCTGGGGTCGGCACCACCATAATGATTTCGTTGACGCCAGCGACTTTGGCCGGTATCGCATTCATCAGCACCGACGAAGGGTAGGATGCTTTGCCGCCCGGTACATAAATGCCGACCCGATCCATCGCCGTCACCTGCTGGCCCAGCACTGTGCCATCGGCTTCACTGTACTGCCACGACTGCTGCAATTGATGCTGGTGATAATCCTGCACCCGTTTAGCCGCCACCTCCAGCGCCTGACGCTGCTCGTCGCCGAGGCCTTCAAGCGCCTGTTGCATACGATCCTGACTGAGTTCAAGTTCACTCATCGACGTCACATTCAATCGGTCAAAGCGATTACTAAACTCCACCACCGCATCATCGCCATCACGACGCACCCGGGCCAAGATCTCATCAACGGTACCGTTAACGGCGGTATCGGAGACCGATTCCCACGCCAGTAAGCGATCCAGCTGACTGGCAAAATCAGCTTGCGAGCGTTGCAACCGGGTCAGCTGCAGTGGTTGGCTCTGTTCATCAACCGCGTTCTGTTGGCTCATGCTTCGACCTCCGCCGTTTTGGCACGTTCAACTGCGATGCCTAGCTGCTCAATGATCGGCTGGATACCGGCGTGTTTCATCTTCATCGCGGCTTTACTAACTACCAAACGAGTACTGATCGGCGCGATCAGATCCAACGGCTGCATGCCGTTAGCGACAAGGGTATTACCGGTATCAACAATATCAACGATGTAGTCGGCCAGCCCCATAATCGGCGCTAACTCCATGGCACCGTATAGCTTAATGATATCCACCTGCATTCCCTGGCTGGCGAAGTAGCGTTTAGTGATATTGACGAACTTGCTTGCGACCTTAGGTCGGCCCTGCAGTGGTTTCGGCTCAACCAAACCCGCAGTCATCAAACGACAGCGGGCGATATTGAGATCAAGAGGCTCATACATATCCGCAGCGCCGTGCTCCAACAGCACATCTTTACCCGCCACACCCATATCGGCAGCACCGTACTCAACGTAGGTCGGCACATCGGTGGCACGAATCACCAGCAGATTAATATTGGGATGATTGGTGGCAAAGATCAGTTTACGACTGGAAAAGATATCTTCGGCCGGCACAATACCCGCCTGCTCCAGCAACGGCAGCGTCTCTTTCAAAATCCGCCCTTTCGACAAGGCGATGGTGATCGACTGGCTAGCGGTGGTAGATATTGAGGTCGGGCTCTGTGACGCTGCGTTGGTCATGGTAATGCTCTGCTAATCGCTGTGGTTCAATAAATGGTTCAATAAAAAGTGCGTATGTGTTGATCGTTAAGATTGCGGGCTAACCTGGCACACGGCGGATGGTCGCACCCATCAACTGCACCTTCTCTTCGATACATTCGTAGCCACGATCAATATGGTAGATCCGGTCGATCAGGGTATCACCATCGGCAACCATACCAGCGATCACCAGACTGGCTGACGCCCGCAGGTCGGTCGCCATCACGGGCGCGGCGTTGAGGCGCTCAACCCCTTCGATGATGACACTGTTACCGTCGATGGTGCACTTAGCCCCCATCCGCATCATCTCTTGGATGTGCATAAAACGGTTTTCGAAGATGGTCTCTTTGATGATACCAACCCCTTCGGCGACAGCATTCATCGCCGAAAACTGCGCCTGCATGTCGGTCGGAAACGCCGGATAAGGCGCTGTGGTCAAATTCACCGCCTTGGGTCGTTTGCCGTGCATATCGAGGCTGATCCACCCATCCCCACTGTCAATTTCGGCTCCCGCTTCTTCCAGCTTCAGCAATACCGCCTCAAGAATATCGGCGCGAGTATTGGTCACTTTGATACGCCCACGACTGGCAGCGGCCGCTACCAAAAAGGTACCGGTTTCAATTCGGTCAGCCATCACCGAGTGTTTGCAACCATCGAGCCGCTCAACCCCTTCCACGGTGATCGTGTCGCTACCGTGGCCACTGATTTTTGCGCCCATGGCGATCAGACATTCGGCCAGATCAACGATCTCCGGCTCTTTGGCAGCATTTTCGATCGTGGTAGTGCCATCCGCCAGTGTCGCAGCCATCAGAATATTTTCAGTACCGGTCACCGTGACAATATCAAAAAAGATATGCGCTCCGGACAAGCGACCATTACTCTTGGCGCGGATGTAGCCATCTTCAACCTGGATATCGGCACCCATCGCTTGCAACCCACGAATGTGCAGATCGACCGGACGGCTGCCGATTGCACAACCGCCGGGCAACGATACCTCGGCCTCACCAAAACGTGCCAACATCGGGCCTAGGACCAGAATCGACGCGCGCATGGTTTTCACTAACTCATATGGTGCAACCAGCGTGTTGGTGGTACGGCTGTCGATCTCGACGTTGAGTTTCTCATCGATGGTGATATCAACACCCATCCGGCCTAGTAGCTCGATCATGGTGGTAACATCTTGAAGGTGCGGCAAATTTCCGATCGTTACCAGGCCATCGGCTAGCAGGGCCGAAGCCAGAATCGGCAGCGCCGCATTCTTGGCACCGGAAATCCAGACGCTGCCGTCTACTGGACCACCGCCGCTAATCATCAATTTA
The DNA here is from genome assembly GCA_036961355.1 of Motiliproteus sp. Lineage (GTDB taxonomy): Bacteria > Pseudomonadota > Gammaproteobacteria > Pseudomonadales > Balneatricaceae > Motiliproteus. The sequence goes on along the minus strand of JBALVL010000035.1, from coordinate 28,788 downwards.
TCCATATTGGGTTCCGCTAGAACATCCCGACCCAATCAATCGGAATGCTGTGTAAATATGAGAGAGGTTAAAGAAACGGCCTACGCTGATAATGCCTGCCACTGCTGAGGTGTGTAGGTCTTGATCGTTATCGCATGAATCGCACCGCTGGCGATCAGGTCGGTTACGCAGCCATATACCAATTGCTGCTTCTTTACCGGCGAGAGCCCGGCAAATATCTCACCGACAACCGAAACCTGAAAATCACAACCTTCACCGGCCATTATCGCCTCACAACCGTCTAGTTGCTGTTCTATCAGTTGTTTTACTTCTGCCGCTTGCATAGCCTGCCCACCTAGTTAATTGCGCGTTATGATCGCGCTGTATACTCAAAAATTTAAACGATCAATGATATAGAAACTCACCCCAAAAGGCGAAGTCTAAGCGATGAGTTCCACAGCAATGAGGTCAATCTGTCGGCATAGAATCACAGCGCCAGAGGTCGAGAAGAAAGTAGCCCGTGAGAAAGAAAGATTGAAAGATACTAAAGTGACGATCACCCACAACAACGGGGTGATCAAACAGCGCCAGAACCATCCAGCAACGAACCCAAGTCGCAAAGTTCTGCAATGGCAGAGAGACCGTCGGGCAGGTTATCAAATTGAAGTGCCACACCGTCTTGTCGCGCCTGACGTGACCAGCACAGAACCAACGACAGTGCGACACTGGTAACCGACGTCACGCCGGAAAAATCAAACCGGCAGGAACCCTCAGATTGGGCCACAGCAGCAACACCCGCCTGACGCAGTGCCACCCCTGAAAGGGTATCAAGGTCACCAGACAGCAACCAGGCCTTCGACGCTTGTTGCACCATTGAAGCAGGTAAAGGAGAGGAGGAGACCACAGCTCAAGACCCTTTCTGTGATGACGGATCAGACATTGCAGCCCATTGGTCGATCACTGCATCAATATCGCCCTTGCTCGTTTCAAGAGCCTCGGCAAACTGACGCTTAAACACCTGACCCAGATTGATACCGTCGACCCTCACATTAACCAATTTCCAACCTTGATCGCCTTGCACCATGAAGTAATCAAGCAGATAGTGCTGGCCGTCGGTTCCCAACACATCAACACGAACAAACTCACGACCCTTCTTACGGCTTGGCGATGGATTGGGGATCAGTTCAAAGTCGGCAATCTGAAAGATGGTCAACGCTTTGGAATAGGTCTTAATCAAGGTACCTTTGAACACGTCAGCAAAACGCTGACGCTGTTCGTCTGAGGCGTTACGGTAATGCTTGGCCATCACCCCACGGGAAATACGATTAAAATCAACCACCGGAGACAGCAGTTGATCGACTCCCACATACAGCCGCTGAAACTCAGACTCGTCTCGTAACGTCTCGTCAACCAACAACTGCTTCATCTGCAGTGTGGCATCACTCACCACCGCACCCGCCTCTTCCCACGACGCTTGTGCTTGCGGCGCCAAAAGTAACCCCATACTACAGACTAGAAAAACGCTCTGAAAAAACCGCTGTAACATACCTAAACCTTCCTACTTAATCTTTGCTATTCAACCCTTGATACGCATCGAGGCCTTCAAACTACTGACACGAGAATCTTTTTAAAAGTGGCCCTAATCGACCACCAAAAAACTATTCATTCACTTTGTTAAACAAAAACTTACCTATAAGCTCTTCAAGCACTAGCGCCGACTGAGTATCGTCGATGTAATCGCCGTCCGCCAACGTCTCTTCGTCTGCACCGACCGTGATTCCGATATATTTCTCACCCAGCAAGCCGGCTGTGAGAATCGACGCTGAGCTATCGTAACTGAGATAATCGACATCGCTTTCGATAGTCATTTCAACCCTGGCTTTGAGGGCATCCTCGTCGATAGTGATCGCTGCCACCTGACCTATTACTACGCCAGACATCGATACTTTCGAACGGGCAGTCAGCCCGCCGACATTCTCAAACAACGCATAGACGGTGTAGCTCTCTTTCGACGTCGAAACACTCAAGCCGCTTATATTTACCACCAGCACGACCAGCGCAATCATTCCCGCTAGCATAAAGGTACCCACACCCAGTTCCAGGGTTCGCATCCGCATGATCATAGATCTCCAAACATAAGCGCAGTCAGCAGGAAGTCGAGTCCGAGTACTGCCAACGATGAATAAACAACAGTTTTTGTGGTCGCTTTACTGATCCCTTCCGACGTAGGGATACAGTCGTAACCTTGATAGACGGCGATCCAGGTCACCACAAAACCAAACACGGTAGCTTTGATTATGCCGTTGACAACATCTTCGCCGAAATCGACCGATGCCTGCATGTTAGCCCAGAACGACCCTTCAAAAATGCCCAGCCATTCAACACCAACCAGCATGCCGCCCCAAACACCGACCACACTAAAAATCATCGACAGGATCGGCATTGAGATAAAACCAGCCCAAAACCGCGGTGCCACAATCCGGCGTAACGGGTCGACACCAATCATCTCCATGCTGGCTAACTGCTCGGTTGCTTTCATCAGCCCGATCTCTGCGGTCAGTGCTGAACCGGCTCGACCCGCAAACAGCAGCGCGGTCACCACTGGCGATAGTTCACGCACTAAACTCAACGCCACCATCTGACCAACCGCCTGCTCTGAGCCGTAGTCCACCAAAATGCTATAGCCTTGCAGACTCAGCACCATGCCGATAAACAGGCCCGATACGATAATAATGATTAGCGATAACACACCGACCGAGTAAAGCTGGCGAATTAATAGCGGAAAACCGGTACGAGGTACCGGAATTGCCACTATTGAGTGAAACAGGAAGATGCCCGCATTACCCAGCGCCATCAGGCGAGCCAACACATCACGCCCCATCGCGGCGATAAACTCGATCATGAGCGTTCCTCTCCCTGCAATAGGCTGCCAACATAATCCTCGGCCGGAAAATGAAACGGCACAGGGCCGTCCGGCAACCCTTGCAGAAACTGCTTCACTTTTGGAGAGTCATCGGCCAATACCTGTTCAGGAGTACCTTGCGCTACGACCTGAGCATCGGCAACCAGATAGATATAGTCAGCGATACTCAAGGTCTCCTGAATATCGTGCGAAACCACGATACTTGTGTGCCCCAAAGCACCATTAAGCGCTTTAATCAGCTTCACCAGCACCCCCATGGCGATCGGGTCCTGACCGGTGAAAGGTTCGTCATACATCATCAGATCCGGATCGAGCGCGATGGCACGGGCCAGCGCGACTCGGCGCGCCATCCCCCCGGACAATTCGCTCGGCATCAATTCGGCAGCGCCGCGCAGCCCGACCGACTGTAACTTCATCAGCACCAGGTCCCGAATCATATCCTCAGGCAAGCGCGTATGTACCCGAATCGGGAAAGCAACATTCTCAAACACCGTCATATCGGTGAACAGGGCACCGCTCTGGAACAGCATCCCCATACGTTCACGCAGATCGAACAGCGCCGAGCGCCCCAGATTAGGCACATCCAGGCCGTCGATATAGATATGCCCGGCATCGGGCTGCAGCTGTCCGCCGATCAATTTCAGTAAGGTGGTCTTACCGGTGCCGCTAGGCCCCATGATGGCGGTAACCTTGCCTCGTGGTAACTGCATCGAAATATCGTTGAATATATAACGACCGTTACGAGTAAAAGTCAGGCCTTCGATACGAATGACAATATCGTCGAGTAGATCCATGTATCAGCAACATCAATAATTAAGCCCCGTAACACTATGTCCGGGTGGCATGAGGGGCGCTACTATAGCATCTGTCCGCAGGGGAATGTAGACTGCCCGAAATCTTGATCTGTGTAGCCGGAAAGCCCCATCAAAAAGGCTGGTAAAACCACAGCACGGCGCGATACAGAGACGCAATCGCACTTTCGCAGAAAATTCATCTTTATCACTTTTTTGGAGATCTCGATGTTTGAGATGCTACTCCCTGTAATCGCCATACTGATCGGCTTCGTTATTTTAGTCTGGAGCGCCGATCGCTTCGTTAACGGTGCTGCTGCGACCGCTAAAAACTTCGGCATGTCACCGATGCTGATCGGTTTGACCATCGTATCGCTAGGCACCTCTGCCCCCGAAATGCTGGTCTCAGCTATCGCCTCCTATACCGGTGCTGGCGGCTTAGCAATCGGTAACGCGCTGGGCTCTAACATCGCTAATATCGGACTGGTCTTGGGCGCCACTGCCCTGATCGCACCACTTCCCGTCAAGACAGGGCTGATGCGAAAAGAGTTGCCGCTACTGCTGGCTGTTTCTCTGGTCGCGGGACTGACGCTATTTGATGGCGAGCTAAACCGTATTGACGGCACGATTTTGTTGATCGGCCTGGTCATCACTCTGATTCTGTTTGCCCGCTTCCAACGCTATGCCGACCCCGAAGAGGTTGAGCATGAAGAGGAAGAGCTGCCTGATATGAGCACCTCGCGCGCCATCGTCTGGCTGATCATCGGATTGATCTTACTGGCGGGCAGTTCACGTTTACTGGTCTGGGGGGCAGTCGAAGTTGCTACCGCCATGGGCATCAGTGATCTAGTGATCGGTCTAACCATTGTCGCGATCGGCACCAGCCTGCCGGAATTGGCGGCCTCTATTATGAGCGCCCTTAAAGGCCACCACGATATCGCTATCGGTAACATCGTGGGCTCGAACATCTTCAACCTGCTGGCCGTCATGTCGCTACCGGGGCTAATCCATCCGATCACGTTTAGTAGCGAGGTCGTATGGCGCGATTATGGCATGATGATGCTGTTCACTCTGGCACTTATGGCCTTCGGTTACGTCTTTGGACGCGGTAAAATCAATCGCCCCGAGGGCTGCTTATTGCTGGCAGGCTATTCCGGTTATCTGGGATTGCTATATTATATGACCAGCGCCTGATAGTGAGCCACAGTCTATCGACCACAGCGCATACACCGGAGCTGCCAGCAAACACCGCTCCCTTTACTAACCTACAATTCGACCACACCATGACTTCAGCTGATAGCTTCATTCAATCTGCCAGCCGTACCATCGAAATCGAAGCGGCTGCCGTAGCCTCTCTAACCCAGAAGCTAAACCATCATTTCAGTCGTGCCTGCGAGCTAATTCTGGCCTGCAAAGGCAGAGTCATCGTTACCGGAATGGGCAAATCCGGCCACATCGGCAGCAAAATCGCCGCAACACTGGCCAGCACCGGCACACCATCCTTCTTCGTTCACCCCGCCGAAGCCAGCCACGGTGATATGGGAATGTTCACCGCCGACGATGTGGTCATCGCCCTATCAAATTCTGGCAGTACCGCAGAAATCGTCACTCTGCTGCCACTGATCAAACGCCTCGGCAGCCCGCTGATCAGCATTACCGGCAAGCTCCACTCAACCCTGTCTGATACCAGCGATGCCAACTTAGATGTCAGCATATCGCAGGAGGCCTGCCCGTTAGGGCTGGCACCGACATCCAGCACCACTGCCGCGCTAGTCATCGGCGACGCCCTGGCGATCGCTCTGTTGGAAGCCCGAGGCTTCAGCGCCGAAGACTTCGCCTTCTCGCATCCCGGCGGCGCGCTGGGAAGAAAACTGTTATTAAAGGTCAAAGATCTGATGCACTGTGACGACCGGTTACCGCAGGTCTCTGAACAGACCAGCCTGCGCGATACGCTGCTCGAGATCAGCAGCAAAGGCCTGGGAATGAGCGCGGTCATCGATAGCGAAGGCCGACTGACCGGCATCTTTACCGACGGCGACTTGCGCCGCACACTGGACCTGCAACTCGATTTAAACCAGACACCTATCTCACAGGTGATGACCCGCCACGCTCAGACAACCACCGCTGAGAGCCTTGCCGCCGAAGCGCTACACCTGATGGAAGGCAAAAAAATCAACGGGTTGATCGTGGTCGATCAGGACAACCGGCCTGTCGGGGCGTTGAATATGCACGACTTGCTCCGCGCCGGCGTACTGTAGAAGGGTTGATGATGGACGGTAAATATCTACATTCCCGCGATACCGTATGTCAGCATGCCCATTGGGGTTCACGCCACGAAGGCGGCCGGAGTACTATGCGGAAACTTTCTGAGTTGATCATGACCGCACAAAACAACTACGATGCGACCCTGGCCCCCTACCTCGAACTCCCAACCGGACAACGTCCTGCATGAATCGCAAACGGGTTAAGTTAGCCCTATCAATGACGGCCAGCGCCCTGATACTACTGTTATGGGGGTTTCTTGAGCCGGAACGGCCGACCCTGCTCAGCCAACCAGAGTATATCGGCGAAGTAGACGCTTACGTCAGCGGCGTAACAATTCAACAGTACGATGTTAATGGGGTGTTAACCCACTCGGTTAAAGGCGATCGTGTTCGCCACCTGCCCAACGACGGCAGCACCCTGATCGACCAACCGCACTTAACCCTGTTTCGGGAGAACAAAGCCCCCATCACTGCTACAGCGCGATTTGGTGAGATAGAGCCGGACCATGAGACCTTGTGGTTGCGTGAAGACGCGGTAGTTTTTAATCAGCTTGACCAGCGTTTCCGGTTAGAATCTTCCTACCTGAAAATATTAACCAAACAACAATTGGCCGAGACCGACGCCGACGTAATCTTGTACCAACCAATAGGTGCAACATACGCGACCGGCCTAACCGTTGATTTTGCAACAAACAATCTACAGCTGCATCATGCGGTACGAGGCACCTATGAACCCAATTAATCGTTGCCTGCTGGTTTGCAGCTGGCTGTTTTTCTCGCACAACAGTCTGGCTCTACCGGATGACAAACAACAGCCGATCCAAATTTCAGCCGACAACGCTCAGCTGGACGACAACAGCGGTACCGCCGTTTATACCGGCAGCGTCAAATTGGTCCAAGGATCACTAGAACTCGAAGCCGATAAACTAACGCTTCATACCAACGACGCTGGCGATATAAGCTTACTGGTCGCCAACGGCAAGCCTGCGCACTTCCAACAGCTGCACCAAGCCGATTCGCCACTAACCCACGGCTATGGATTGACGGTCGAGTTTGATGTGCTCAAAAACATATTAACCCTGACGTCGGAAGCCAAGCTGTTGCGCGCCTCTGACAGTTTCACGGGCAACCAGATCCAGATCGATACCACCAACAACGTCATTCAAGCCTTCAGCGACCAGAAACAACCCAACAGCCGCGTCGAGATGGTTATTCAACCCCGTAACACGGCACCAAAGCCCGCCACCAAAAACCAGGCGCCTGCGTCTCAAGCGACGCCCTCGGCCACCTCCACAAACGTAAAATCGGCAGCCAGTACCGCTGATGAAAGTGCGACCGCCGTGAATAAGGCCGTTACGAAAGAGACAGAGGCCAATAACGATGGAGCGGAGCCTGCAGCAAAATGAGCCAACTTGAAGCAAAACATCTCGCCAAATCCTATAACCGTCGTCAAGTCGTAAAAGATGTCTCTCTTTCTATCAGCCAAGGCCAGATTGTCGGTCTGTTAGGCCCAAACGGCGCGGGTAAAACCACCTGTTTCTATATGATCGTCGGACTGGTTCCTTCTGATCACGGTCAGGTACTCATCGATGGCGAAGATATCACCCGCCTGCCGATGCACGGACGCGCCCGTAAAGGGGTCGGCTACCTCCCCCAAGAGGCATCGATTTTCCGCAAACTCAGTGTCCGCGATAACATCATGGCGATTCTGGAAACCCGTAAAGAGCTCGATGGCCGCCAACGCAACCAGGCGCTGGAGCATCTGCTAGACGAGTTCCATATCCAGCACATTCGCGACACCCTAGGCATGAGCCTCTCCGGCGGAGAACGCCGTCGGGTTGAGATTGCCAGAGCACTGGCAACCGACCCGGCGTTCATTCTGCTGGATGAGCCATTCGCAGGCGTTGACCCTATTTCTGTTAATGATATCAAAGAGATCGTAAAGCACTTACGGGACCGAGGAATCGGCGTCCTTATCACCGACCACAACGTCCGCGAGACCCTCGATATTTGCGAGCACGCCTACATCGTCAACGACGGCTACCTATTGGCAGAAGGGACCCCTGAGTCGATTCTGGCCAACGAGCAAGTCAAAGAGGTCTACCTGGGCGATCAGTTCCAACTCTGAAACCATATACATTTTAAAATATACGCATTAGAAACCAGGTGCGCCTAAAGCGACTTACAACAGAACAACGACGGTACCGCTAAAAACCGTTGGGCTTGCAAAAAACCATGCTATTATCGTGCCTGATCCAAGCGATAGTTTTTAACACCGGCCATGGCTGAATCCACCCAGCCCGACACGACACAAGGCAGCTGTACTATTCAATGAAACCCTCTCTCCAGCTCAAGATCAGCCAACAACTCACCATGACACCGCAGTTGCAGCAGGCCATTCGACTGTTGCAACTGTCGACGTTGGATCTGCAGCAAGAGATTCAACAAACGCTTGAATCCAATCCGATGCTGGAGACGACAGAAGAGCAGCCGATTAGCGATGCTGAAATCGCCAACAGCAGCCAAAACGATCAGGTTGCCGGCAGCAGCGATACCAGCAAAAACCAAGACCTTGACAACAACGCTCAGAACTCAGCAGAAAACACCCCTGAAGAGAACACCCTGAACGAGGACTGGAACGACCACATCCCGGTTGAGCTAGCCACCGATAGCAATTGGGATGACACCTATCAATCCGCCACACTCTCCAGCGGCAACGGCAACTCTAGCGATTTCGAAGGGATGGAATTCGAATCGGCCGACCGCTCTGGCGAAACACTGAATGAACACCTGTTGTGGCAGTTAAATCTGACACCAATGACCGACCTTGATCGCTTTATCGCTGAAACGCTGATCGACGGCATCAACCCTCAAGGGTATCTCCATACAACAGTTGAAGATGTCTTAGCCAGCCCGGTTTTGCAGCAACTCAATCTTAGCGAAGAGCAGCGCCCCGAGTCGGAAGAGGTGGAGGCAGTGCTACGCCGCATTCAGCAGTTTGATCCCCCCGGCGTTGCCGGTCGTGATCTGCGCGAATGCTTACTAATCCAACTCGATCAGCTACCAACCCCCGAAAGCACGCCGCTTCGCCATCAACACAACCGTGCAAGGCAGTTAGTTAATCAGCATCTCACGCTCTTGGGCAGTCGCGATTTCAAACAACTGATGCGACGCATGAAACTAAAGGAAAATGAGCTTTTAGAGATCATAGAACTGATCCAGAGCCTCAATCCGCGTCCCGGCAACATGGTCGACCACGGTGATCCGGAGTATGTAATCCCCGATGTCACCGTTAAAAAGGAGAACGGCGTCTGGTTCATCAGCCTCAATAACGATGCCATGCCTAAGGTGCAAATTAACTCAGGCTATGCCGGCCTGGTTAAACGAGCCGACAACAGCAGCGACAACACTTACCTGAAAAACCACCTACAGGAAGCGCGTTGGTTTATTAAAAGCCTGCAAAGCCGTAACGAGACGTTGCTCAAAGTCTCCAGCAAAATTGTCGAACACCAGCAGGATTTTCTCGAGTACGGCGAAGAGGCGATGAAACCGCTGGTGCTGGCAGAGATCGCCGAGGCGGTCGAGATGCATGAATCAACCATTTCGCGAGTCACCACCCAAAAATTTATGCACACACCGCGCGGAATTTTCGAGCTGAAGTACTTTTTTTCCAGCCATGTAAGCACTGTCACTGGCGGCGAGTGCTCTTCTACCGCCATCCGCGCCATCATTAAAAAGCTGGTCGCCGCCGAAAAACCATCCAAACCTCTGAGTGACAGCAAAATTGCTGCCCTGCTCGAAGAGCAAGGTATCCAAGTCGCTCGTCGTACCATTGCAAAATATCGCGAAGCACTGCAAATACCACCCTCCAATGAGCGAAAACGTCTGGTATGATGAATTCAACAAAGGGTGATAACTACAAGATTCCAAAGACCACTTTGATCACTAACAAGGCGATCAATATGGGTGATAAACAGAATAACCTGAGCACCTGCTCGCTACACCAAGTCGCATATTAGGAGACAGACTATGCAACTAAATATCACTGGCCATCACGTCGACCTGACAGATTCACTGCGCGCCTATGTTAACGAAAAATTTGATAAACTCGAGCGTCATTTCGATCACATCACCAATGTCCAAGTCACCCTCACCGTTCAAAACCTGCGTCAGGAAGCAGAAGCTACCGTTAAACTCGCAGGGGCAGAAGTCTTTGCCAAAGCCGAATCTGAAGATATGTATGCTGCCATCGACGGCCTGATCGACAAACTCGATCGCCAGGTGATCAAGCACAAAGAAAAACTCCAAAGCCACAAGTAAGGCTTCCACTCCACATCTGGACCAGCCTTATGCTGATACATGGGACTCTGGTACGGGAACGCTGTTTTTTCGGCGTTCCCGGTAACAGTAAAAAACGCGTACTTGAGCGGCTCAGTGAACTGATCTGCGAACAAGTTCCAAGCCTTGATGCCGAAGAGGTTTTCTCCGGTCTGGTGGGACGCGAACGTTTGGGCAGCACGGGCATTGGTGAGGGGATAGCAATCCCCCACTGCCGCCTCGAGAGCTGCACAGAAACTACCGGTGCGCTGATACGATTACAGGAACCCATCGACTTCGACGCTATCGACAGCCAGCCTGTCGATCTGCTCTATGTCCTATTGGTACCAACCGAAGCGACCGAAGCACACCTGCAAACACTAGCAGCGCTGGCTGAGATGTTCAGCAAAGCCGAGGTTCGCAATTTATTCCGCGATACTGAATCAGCCGAGCAACTTTACAAAGCGGCTGTCGACTACGAGATGGCGCTACTGTAAAAACTGGCTGGTACCAACGGGTATCTAGTCCATACCAACAGACAGCCTCTGCTCAAAACACATCGATGGTAACAACCTTTATGCGACTCATCATCCTCAGCGGTCGGTCCGGATCGGGCAAGTCTACTGCCCTGCAGGTACTCGAGGACCTGGGCTTTTATTGCATAGACAATCTACCGATCGGGTTACTGCCTGCTCTGGTCGAGCAGATTCTGCAGCAACCGATGGTTGATAAAAGCGGCATTGCCATTAGCATCGATGCGAGAAACACACCGCTTGGGCTTGAGCAGTTTCCGGAAATTTATAAACAACTGATCCAACCGTCGATCGATTGCGACATTCTCTACTTGGATGCCACGCCGACGACATTGCTGAAACGGTTTAGCTCAACCCGCCGGCGTCACCCGCTTTCCAGCGGCGAAAAAGGACTCTCTCAAGCGATCGAACAGGAACGGTTGCTACTTGAACCGATTGCAGACCTGGCCAGCCTGACAATCGATACAACCCGTTTATCACTCTACGAACTAAGAGATGTGGTCAAATTGCGGGTGGCGGGAAGAGCCAACCAAGAGCTGGCACTGATGTTCCAGTCTTTCGGATTCAAACACGGCGTACCGCTAGATGCCGATCTGGTGTTTGATGTTCGTTGTTTGCCCAACCCCTACTGGGAGCCGAGTTTGCGTCAATATACAGGACAGGATCTTCCTGTGATCGACTATCTCAGCCAACAGTCGCTGGTGACCGAGATGCAGAATGATATCTGTAACCATATCGAAAAATGGCTGCCCGAGTTTCAACACAACAACCGCAGCTACCTAACCGTCTGCATCGGCTGCACCGGCGGCCAGCACCGCTCCGTGTATCTGGCAGAGAGGCTTGCTGGTCATTTTCAACGTTCCATGCATAATGTATTGGTTCAGCATCGAGAGCTACCCAAATCGGGTTAGCGCGAAAGTGGGGGATTCATGGTAGAAAAGCAGTTAACCATCATCAATAAGTTGGGACTGCACGCCCGAGCTACGGCTAAACTGATTGGAGTTAGCAGCAACTTCTCCAGCCAGATCCAATTGATTCGTGACGGACGTGCCGTAGATGCTAAGAGCATAATGTCGGTTATGATGTTAGCAGCCTCTCAAGGTACCGAGTTAACCGTAACCACCGAAGGTGAGGACGAAACTCAAGCGATGATTGCCATTGAGAATTTGATTAATGACTATTTTGGCGAGGGTGGTTAACCGCCCATTTCCGTCGCCTTCCATCACCCAGCCAATCCTCTACGCTCTGTTTACATCTGCTATCGCAGCCTATGAATAAAGGTATTCTGGCAGGTGTGAGATAAAGACAAGATATAACGACCAGAACAACCATCATCACATTGACACCCCACTGATAAAAAACATTTACCGTTTACGAGGCCAGCATGAGCAATCCATTTGACGATATTGAGCAAGATGAAGAAGAGCAAAAGAGCAAAACCCAGCTCAAGCGTGAAGTGGAAGCACTACAGAAAGTCGGTGCCAGACTGATCGGCCAAAAACCAGAACTCTTGGCGAAACTACCTTTGAGTGACGAGCTACGGGCCGCACTGAATGAGTCAAGCCGGATCAAGCAGAATGAAGCCAAGCGACGACATCTGCAATATATCGGTAAACTAATGCGTGATATCGATATTGAACAGGTGCTGAAACTGCTCGATCAACAGGACGCGGGCACGCAAGCCTATACCCAGCACTTCCATAAACTAGAGCGCTGGCGTGACAGGTTGATTGAAGACGATGCCCAGATTCACGCCTTCGCCGCAGAGTACCCCGATGCTGACCGCCAACACCTGCGCCAGCTGACCCGCAATGTACGCCGCGAGGCGGAGCAGAACAAACCCGCAGCCAGTTCACGCAAACTGTTTAAATATATCCGTCAGCTGGATGAAAATGGCTAAGTCGCGAATGACTACAGCTGACTATAACGCAGGGCTATTAAGGCTCTGCGATTACAGTTAAGTCCCTATCGAATCACAGGTATCCCCTCCAGACTACCCGCCCACGATTAAGTTCCTGACACCGAATATCGACCAACTAACAATAACCTTACTATCAAACAACCAATCATTGTTTCTTTATAGTGAACAATCTTTTGACCAAAATAGATGTTATCAAGTCCGCTTCTTTGGTCTACCTTAGTCGCTATGTTTTAAACTACATGTTTAAACCGTTATGTATTAACCACTATGCTTTACACCGCTTTGACTCACTCTAAGGAAAATTCTATGAAGAAGCTCCTCGTCGCTGCCACCCTCGCAGCATCCGCTGGTTTCAGTAGCTACAACCTTAGCGCTGCAGAATATACCGTTGATCCGGTACACACCTTTATCACTTTTAAAGTACAGCATCTCGGTGTTAGCTGGCTTCAGGGGCGCTTCAACGATATCACCGGAAGCTTTAGTTACGATGCCGACAACAGCACCACCAGCAACGTTAACATGACAGTGAATACCACCAGCGTCGACAGCAATCACGCCGAGCGCGACAAGCACCTGCGCAGTGAAGACTTTCTCGAGACCGATAAATTTCCGACAGCCAGCTTCCAAAGCACCGGCTTTGACGGCACAACCCTCAAAGGCGACCTGACCCTGCACGGCGTTACGGCTCCGATCAGTATCGCTGTCACTAAAGTCGGAGAAGGCAAAGACCCTTGGGGTGGTTACCGGGCAGGGTTCGTCGGCACTTACAACCTCAAACGTGCCGATTTTGATATCAGCTATAACCTAGGCCCCGCTGCCGAAGTGGTTGAAATGGAGTTCAATATTGAAGGCATTCAAAACAAATAACCCAAACTAAAGCGGATTAAACAGGCTCCAACGACCATGGCAATGACCAACAGCAGTACCCGCTTTGGGTGGCTTACCCGGCTTCTCCACTGGCTGGTAGCTATTCACATCCTCGGATTAGTTGGATTAGGTTATTACATGGTCGGGCTCAGTTATTACGACCCTAACTACCATGACAGCCTCTACCTGCACAAAGCCTTTGGCGTATCGGCGTTAGCATTGGGGCTGATCAAAGCTCTGTGGTATCTGGCCAACACCCACCCGGGTCCTACCGCAGCCTTACCGGAATGGCAGCAACGGGCGTCAAGCGTAGTACACGGATTGCTGTTGTTATTGATGGTGGCTATCCCGGTCAGCGGCTACCTGATATCGACCTCCGCCGGCGATGGCATCGAGCTGTTTGGTGGTATCGAACTTGCGGCGATGTTCACCGTCAGCGATGAATGGCGTGATATTGCCATCGAGGTGCATGAATTTACGGCCTATGCCATCTTGGCAATCACCGCATTGCACGCCTTAGCAGCGCTCAAGCACCAATTTATAGATCGGGACGGCACCCTGAAACGGATGCTGTGGTAAGAGAAAAACTCCGACAATAAATAGCCCGAGGGTTAATCCAGCAGACGTCGGTGGGCAAGCAATGGCATGTTTTTCCGAACCTGCTGCACTCGTGATAACTGGATTTCAGCCTGCACCAGCCCTTCACCGGTAGAATGACAACCCAACAGTTCTCCCCAGGGATCAATAATCATCGAGTGACCGTAGGTCTGTCGACGCTCATTATGGACGCCTCCCTGGTTAGCAGCTAACAGATAGCACTGAGTTTCAATCGCCCGGGCCTGTAGCAACGTCTGCCAATGGGCTTCACCGGTGGCATAGGTAAAGGCGGCGGGAACGCTGATCAATTCCGCCCCCTGCTCCACCAATTTTTGATACAACAGCGGAAAACGTAAGTCATAACAGATCGTTAATCCCAAGCGACCAACGGGCGTATCGACCAACACCACACTATCCCCCGGCTCGATCTGATCCGACTCGCGATAACTGCCCTGGCTATCGCTGACATCAACATCGAACAGATGAATTTTGTCATAACGCGCCTGCTCGACCCCCTGCTCATCGACCACGATACAGGCCGAACGGACCCGCTTTCCATCCTCACTCACCACCGGTATCGAGCCGGCCACAATCCAGACACTGTGCTGTTTCGCTTGCTCAGCCAGAAAACGTCGGATGGGGCCTTCGAGCGTTAACTCATCAATGCCCCGTCCCAATAGTTCAGCGGCGTTAAACACAGCAAAATTTTCCGGCAACACTATTAGCTGAGAACCGGCGGCGGTCGCTTTCGCAATCCAGCCAGCAGCTTGCTGCAAATTTTGCTGCAGATCCGCACCGCTAACCATCTGCACTACGGCAACCTGATGACCCTCATTCAAAACCATATTCTAATGCTCCGTCACACCTTGCTACCACGAGATGTAAATAGCTGCCGCTAAGCTCTGACAACTGAATTTTGTTCACGTTCTTCACCGATCGTGGTGTCTGGGCCATGACCGGTAATCACCTGAGCATCCTCATTGAGTGTATAAAGGCGCTCCTTTATCGATTTCTCAATCTGGGCATAATCGCCGCCCCACAAATCGGTACGTCCTATTGAGCGGCGGAATAATGTATCGCCGGCCACCAATAGATTGGCCTGCTCAAACCAGAAACTGGTCGACCCCGGCGTATGTCCCGGCGTATGTATCGCCACGCCACCACAACAACCAAGATCCTGATCATCGCTGATCGTCTTATCCGGGTCGGGCTGTGGTGTATAGGGAACACCGAACATCTGGCACTGCTGTTCGATCATATCCCACAAGAAATTATCCTGATCGTGCAGGTAGATCGGCGCACCCGTTTTCGCCTTCAACTCACCCGCTGCCAGCACATGATCCAGATGGGCATGGGTATGGTAGATCGCCATCAGCTGCAGATTATTGGCCTGCAACAAAGCCAGAATTTTGTCAGCATCACCACCCGGATCAATCACAATCGCCTTGCCGGTACGCGTATCACCCAGCAATGTACAGTTACACTGCAGCGGCCCAACAGGAAACGTTTGGCGGTAGACAGACGCTGCACCTGAATCAGTGCTCTTATCTTGCGTTGGTGGTTGACTATCGGACAGTGTCACGGTTGTACTCCTTAACGATAAACTACATCTAAATAGTTGCCAGAGCAGGGTCGTAGTTACCCCTTCCTAGCAAAGCTAGTTCTCAATTTTCATAGCCGGTTGATTATCTTGGCCCGGCTTGATCAGGGTGACCTGCGGATCATTGATATCCCCGTCGATAAGGTACCGCACCGAGGTGAATTTACTGAGCTTCTTACCGATCAGTTTCTCTACCAGAAACACCGCTCCGGCTATCTGCGGTGAAACCAAAAAAGCGGCGGCCACGGGTAAATTCTCACTGATCGGCAACGTAACGGTCATCTTTTGGTGAATCTGATCGTTGACCATATCCAACGACCCTTCTAACTGAAGATCAAAAGTCGGACCGTTAATAGCCAGCGGCGAGGTGCTATTCATCACTCCATTATCGAGCCGGTAGTGACCGCTAATTTCGTCGAAGCTAATACCATCTTTCGTTAAGTCTGAAAAATCCAAGCTCAACCGTTTCCGGATCGTACTGGTGTTAAAAATACTGAAAATCTTCAACACCTGACTGCCGGCACCTGTATCGAGCATCAGGCCGTTACTCGCCGTCAGCGAAGCCTCACCATCGACCGTCGGCCAGTTGTACGCCACGGGCGAACCCTGCCAGTTAAGCTGACCACTGAGCAGTGCTGTTTCCGTCACCAGCCCCATCGATGAATCCCACTTCTGTAATGCCTGCTCCAGGTCTCCTGTTTTCAGCGCCAGCGCAACATTACTGGTATGCGAAGGCGTTGCTGCAGACCCCCGAATCCGGTATTGCCAATCGATATCGGCCTGCACCTGCACGCTGCCCATCTTGCCATCCACATTCGCAATCTCCACTCCCTGTGGTTGAGGCACCAACGCTAACTGCCAGCGCCCCAAATCATGCGCGCCATAGCTTAAAGCATCCACACGAATAGCCGCCGCCGGGATCGTACGAGGATCGATATGGTTGAACAGATCCTGCTGCGGATCAAACACCGTAACATTGTCAGACGTAGAGCCTGCTTCTGTGCTCTCATCGCTCTCCGCAATCTTGTCCGGTTGCGGCAGCCGTAGATATTTTAGCCGAATATCCATCTCATCTTGCGCTGTCGGCAGTAATACTTGGCCCTTCGCCATAGGGCTATCAAGCTGTAACAACCACCTTTCCGATCGTGGCATCAGCAGTATGTTGAGTCGCTCTACATCCAGATCGCCCAGATTTAAGCGATCCAGTTGCAGATCGACACCCTGAAGAAAGTCGTTATAGGGCGAGTAGGCTATACCCGCTGCGGCAGCCGACCCCGCTTGATCATCACTCTGCTCGGAGAAAAAATTATCGCTAATAAACTGCTGCCAAGGCTCTGCATCAGCCTCAGCCAAGTGACCACGAATCGACAGCCCTTGAGCGCGAGGCATCGCCGCTTTCTGCCCTTTACCCAGCACCAGCTCTCCGCCATTACGGCCACTGGCATTTTCACCGAGGGGTAACAGCAGCTGCAATTGATCGGTGTAGTTAAGGGTTAACCAAGGGCGGGACTCAAAGCTCAACTCGACCGATAACGGCCGCTGCTGGTTGGCTTTTTTGGCAAAAGGAGGCGGCAGGTTAGCAACAACTCCCTTCAACTCGCTATCAATCCGCAGGTGCGAACAGACAGAGGTCATTTGCAGATTCCCGCTCTCCGGACCAGCCGGTGTTGCTTTTTTGGGCGCGGAGTTGGCGTCATCACAAATCTGAATCTTGGCTCTGTAAGGCGTCTTTCCTTGCAGGTTGTTCAGCAACGGTTGTTTTAACCAACGATTGAGAGGACCGACGGCAACCTCTCCGCTTGCCTCAATGACCGTACGAGACCCTGAACCAGAGGTCTGAGTTGAGATAACAGCCTCGACGGAATTACCAAAAAGCCGACCGCGAAGTTTGTCACTAGAGAGACCATCACGCTCATGAAACTGCAGATTCCCGCCTATTTGGTCAATATTCAACCCCAGCGTTGTATTTTTGAGTGCGCCTTGTTTCAGGTTTGAGCTGATCCGGATCTTCGATTGCTCTGGCTTCTCCAGATCGACCGCAAGCTGCAATCTCGATTGCGCCGACCCCGTCAATAACCAGGGGGTAAAGCCCTCAGCCAGCATTTTTGCAGTGGGTCCTTCGATCAACGTAGTCCGAATATCGGCAGCAGGCCCCGCTAACTGAGCATCCACCTGTAGAATAGGGCTACCCGGTGCCAGATAAACCTGCACCTGGCTGGCCTCACTGTTTAGCAACTTCCCCTGAGGCACCTCAACCAACAGCTCCGAATCTTTATAGAGCACGAACGGATTGGCCTGACTGATCGCCGGCCACTGCGGCTGATACTTCATCGCAGCCTGCCCCACATCAAAAAACATCTGTACGGTAGGCGACGCCGGTGGCTGATCATCAACGCTAAAGGGAATATCAATAATTAAGCCACCAGTTTGCAACTGTCCGGCCTGTATCGACTGTTGCAGCCAACCAAATAACGCCTCTGGCACAATTTTATCCGGCACAAACAGAGGCGCTAACGCCACATCAGTTTTTTCAATACCGATCATCAAGATCAATCGGCCAGGCAGCTGCTCTTGTGCGTCGCTGGCTGCTGTCGCCGTCGATGAGGCCGCTGCCGAACTAATCTGCGTCTGGCCACTGCGCAACTGCTCTGACGTGATTCCCCCGCCATTTTCTGGCTCGTCCTGCGACTGCGCTAACGGGAGCTCCAAACTGAAGCGAGCGTTGCCACTGACCCGGTCACCCGATAGTTGCAGCCGCTGGCTTTGCACCCGGATTCGCCGGGGACCAATCTGCCAATCAACGACCCCTTTGGCATAATTAAACTGCCACCCCTGGCTATACAGCTCAGGAAACTCCATGCTGGCTTGTTGGGTTTCAAAATCTACCCGCCCACCATCGATATCGATCTGCAATAACCCATCAACCCCCTGCAATGCTGGCGCACCATGCCAAGCCGATACGCCAACTTGGTACAGATCCGCACCAAACTCAAACCACAGCGGCTGCCCGTCACTGGGTCGACGCAGTTCAAACCGTGCGTTCTGCAGCACCCCAACCGGATCTAACCCAGCCAGGCGTTGTTTCAGTGTCTCAGGAACCAAAGGAGAGCCGTTTATCTGTTGCCACAACGGCGCCAATGCCAAACGGTCACTGGAAACAATCCAGCGTTCTTTAAAACGTCGTAACGACAGTCGCTGTAGCGGCAACTCCACCCCGTCAACTTGCCCCTGCAGTTGCTCAATAGCCAACGTCGCCTGCTGCCAATCGCTCATCTGTAGTTGAAACTCAAACGCTACCTGATCTAACTGCAGCAGTGCTTGTGGATCGTCATCTCGAGAAAGTAACATCGAACTATCTGTCACCGACTCTGACGCGGCGGAAACCGTGCTGGAAACCGAACCAGAGGCTGAACCAGAAACAAGGGGATCTGAGTCCCCCTCGACGGTCGAGCCGGGCGGGTCAGCTATGGGTGCAGAGAAGGGGGTTACAGCGAGAGGCTGAACCTGCGTCGATACGTTTGAAGCGCCGGTCGATCTCTTATCCAGCCAACGCAGCTTAGGAAGTTGTAATGAACCTTGTAGCTTATGCTGACCATCCGCACCCCAGCGTCCCCAAAGCTCGCCGCCTAGGCGAAACTGTTGAGACAGTTGCTGGTCATCGGTCAGGAACTGGTTCCAGTAGCGCTGGTCCATTTCGGGAAAACGCAGGTACAGATCAGCGCTGAATCCACTTTGTTCGGGTAATCGATTCGAGACGATCCGCAGCTCTATCGACCGCTCTTCGCCCAGTTCGACCTCCCCTACCAGTGCATGCCGCTGATCCCGGTTCTGTAACTGCAAATTGACGACCTGAGGCGGCAATGGTTCATTGCCCTCAAACTGCACCTGGATCATCGCATTGCGCAGCTCCAGCTCACCTTGCAGCAGCAACACTTGTAATAACGGCACCAGCGCTGCAGGTTCAGTTTCCGTCTCTACGGATTCACCCGCTACAGCATTAGGGCTCGGAGGCAGATCGCCAAGCAACGACCAACCTGTTGATTTTGAACGAAATAGTGATAGGTCTAATTGATCAAGCAGGACTTGATTAAAGACGATTTCACCTTGCAATACCGATTGCCACGGATCGAACTGAAATTCCACCCGTTCGATACTGACCTGCCGCCCCCCTTTTAGAGAAACGGTAACCTGACGGGCTTCTAGGCGTGGTGATAGCTGAACCCATCGACCACTGAGTTCACCAATACGCACCTGAAAATGCGGTTCATTACTAACGAGTTGCTCAACATCGGCTTTGTAGTAAGGCAGACTCACCAATAACCAGCGGCCGGCAGTAAGCGCCACTGCAGCGGTAAAAACTACCGTCAGCGCACTAACAACGATCCAGCGTCGCAGGTGGTGAATATGCCGCCTTACCATCGCTAGTTACCGCAGCACGACGTCAAACTGTTCCGGGGTGTAGAGCGACTCGACCTGAAACTGGATTGTTTTACCAATAAACGACTCCAATTCGGCGACGTTGTCCGCATCTTCATCCATTAAGCGTTCAACCACCGATTGCGAGGCCAGCACCAGATAGGTATCGGTATCGTAAGCGCGCGCTTCACGCAAAATCTCTCGGAAGATCTCGTAACAGACCGTTTCCGGCGTTTTGATCGAACCGCGCCCCTGACACTGGCTACAAGGTTCGCATAGCAGGTGTTCGAGGCTTTCACGGGTGCGTTTACGGGTCATCTCGACCAAGCCCAGCTCAGACACACCAGTAAGCTTGCTCTTAACGTGATCCTTCTCCAACACCCGCTCCAGAGTACGAAGCACTTGACGCCGGTGCTCCGGATCCTCCATATCGATAAAGTCGATAATGATAATGCCGCCCAGGTTACGCAATCGCAGCTGTCGCCCGATCGCCGTAGCAGCTTCAAGGTTTGTTTTAAAGATGGTTTCTTCGAGATTCCGGTGACCAACATAAGCGCCGGTGTTCACATCGACGGTGGTCATCGCCTCGGTCTGATCAAATATTAGGTAGCCGCCGGATTTGAGTTCAATCTTACGTCCTAACGCCCGCTGCAGATCTTCTTCAACGTTGTAGATATCAAAGATGGGGCGTTCACCCGGATAGTATTCGATTCGGTCCGCAATCTCAGGCACCAGACTGGCGACAAACTCACTGGCCTTTTGGAACGTTTCGCGGGAGTCGATCCGAATGCGCTCAACTCCGGGAAAGGCAACATCACGTAAGGTACGCATGTGCAGATCCAGATCGGCATAGATCACCTGTGGTGCGCTGCTGCTCTCCATCCGCTCCTGTACTTTGCTCCACAGGCGGCGCAGGTAAGTAACGTCGGTTTCGATATCTTCGGCACGAGCGCCTTCGGCAGCCGTCCGCAAGATAAAGCCCGCACCGTCATGGTTATCTGACTCGAGCACTCGGGCAACAATCTCTTTGAGGCGTGTCCGCTCCTCCTCGTTATCGATCCGCTGCGATACCCCTAGATGGTCACGCCCGGGCATATACACCAGATAACGCGACGGAATCGACAACCGGGTCGTCAACCGCGCACCTTTAGTGCCGATGGGGTCTTTCGTGACCTGTACCACCAACGACTGGCCTTCACGCAATAACGAACTTATCGATGGCAAGGCTTGAGGACGTTCATCAGTTCCAACAACAGGAACGGTTAACTCGGCGACATGGATAAAAGCGGCACGCTCAAGACCGATATCAACAAAGGCCGCCTGCATCCCAGGCAACACCCGAACCACTTTGCCTTTGTAGATATTCCCGACAATCCCTTTGCACTCGGCCCGTTCTATATGGACCTCCTGCAACATACCGTTCTCGATCACGGCCACCCGGGTTTCCATCGGGGTAAAGTTGATCAGAATCTCTTCACCCATGCTATCAGTCCTGTTTAAGAAGTTTGGCACTGGCGAAACGGGCTGTAACTAGCGACGCTGCCAGATCTCAATACCTTGCTGCTGAAGTAATTCAGCGGTCTGTTGTAACGGTAAGCCGACAACCGCCGAATAGCTACCTTCAATCTGTTCGACGAAAACAGCTCCGAGTCCCTGGATGGCGTAACTGCCCGCCTTATCCAGAGGTTCACCACTGGCCCAATAGCGCTCACATTCGGCGATACTCAGTGCCCTGAACAACACTTGTGTTGTGACCACCACCGAAGCTACCTGTTCCGCTGCCGCAGCGCCTTGTTGTGGGTTTTTTTTTGACTTTTTTACCAGAGCAACGGCCGTCACGACCTGATGTTTACGTCCTGATAATAACTGTAGCATCCGTATCGAATCTTCTCGGTCCAGCGGCTTACCCAGTATTTTTTGATCACAAACGACAGAGGTATCACTACCCAGCACCAACGATCCTGGGAAGTCATTGGCGACAACTCTGGCTTTTTGCTGAGCCAATCGAGCGACATAGTGTTCTGCTGATTCACCAGCAGCCACCGACTCGTCGATATCTGCGCTGGCACATACAAATTCGACACCGATCTGGTCAAGTAACTCACGGCGTCGCGGCGACGCCGAGGCCAATACCAACGAGGCCACAGTCACCGTCTCAACTGACCTTGAAAGCGCGACGGATGCTGCGTAACAGCACAAACACCCAAGGCCAGATAAAGGCACTGACCAACGATGGCAACAGAAACAACAATGAATCAGAGACGCCTCCCTGCAGCGATTGCCCCCAATTGAGCAATAGCTGATAAAGGCCAACCATAATCAGTACAAGCAGTGCCTGCTGCCATAAGGGGTACATGCGGAAACGCTGATGCAACGCGTTAATGGCTATCGCCACCAATGCTAGCGCCAGCGCATGAATCCCCAGCAGACTACCTTGCAAAATATCGAGCAGTAGCCCGACGATCCAGGCATACCAGGGACCCACCCGGTGTGGCAGGGCTGCCACCCAGTAGATCAGCACCAGCGCCGTCCATTGCGGCCGCCCCCACTCCATCAAACCGGGCATCGGCAATTCAGTCAGCATGATCGCTAACATAAAGCTCAGCAAAATCACCCAGCTTCCGCGGGCCGGCGGTGCCACCATCAGAATCCCTCTTCTGTCTGCAGCGGCGCTTCTGCTTTCGGGGCAGAATCGACCTCAGGTAATAATACGGGGTTATTGGATTGAGCAAATACCAGCAACAGATAGCGACTGGAATCCAGTTCCGCGGTGGACTGGGTGCGGATAATAGCAAATGGCTGGCCAGGATCATGGATCACTTCGGTCACGATCGCGACAGGATAGCCAGCTGGGAAACGTGCGCCTAAACCGGAGCTGAGCAACAAGTCACCCACCTGGATGTCGGCGGTATCCGGCACCGAATCGAGTAACATCTCCTGCTCGCTACCCCGTCCCAACAACAGCGCCCGAAAGCCACTGCGGTTAACCTGAACCGGAATCGCATGCTGTACGTCGGTGATCAACAGCACTCTGGAGTTATACGGGCCAACTTCAACAACCTGCCCCATCACACCGCCTTCATCGAGCACCGGCTGGCCCAGGTAAACCTGGTCATTGAGCCCTTTGTTGATCACGATCTGCCGTGAGAACGGATCAGCACTGACGCCAATCAGTTCGGCCAGCAACACTTTGTGATCGAGCTTTTTAGCACCGTTTAGCAGGCTACGCAGATGAACATTCTCATCCTCCAACGTTTCATAACGTTGGAGCTTGCGGGCCAATAACAGCAGATCCGAGCGCAGCTTATCGTTGTCTTGCAACAACTGCTCACGTTCAGTCAGGGATTGATCGAGATTGGTCAGGGCACGCGATGGCATATCCATCATCCAGCGCAGTGGTGTTACCGCCAGCGTCAAATAGCCACGGTAATACGCCATCGGCGACCACATCAGGTCGGTCAACATCAACGACATCGAGACGGCGACTATCAACAGAACACTGCGGCGAGAGGAGTGCCCCTTAAAGATCGGTTTAATGCCACCCCTCCACGACCAAACTAGGCTGCGGTAACGACACACACAGCCCTATTCCGGTCAGTTTCAGGTACGCCATGAACAGATCCAAATGCTAAGAAAGCAAAACAGGGGTTATTCGATTGCCAGCAATTCAAAGGCATGCTTGTCGATCATCTCCAACGCCTTGCCGCCACCACGGGCCACACAGGTCAATGGATCTTCGGCAACAATCACTGAAAGGCCAGTCTCTTCAGACAACAGCTTATCAAGATCGCGCAACAACGCACCGCCACCGGTCAGTACGATGCCACTCTCGGCAATATCCGAGGCCAATTCAGGCGGGCAATTTTCCAAGGCACTCTTAACCGACTGAACGATACTCTTGAGTGCCTCTTCCAGCGCTTCCTGAATTTCACGACTGTTGAGGGTGAAGCTACGCGGAATACCTTCGGCCAAGTTACGACCGCGGACGTCGATCTCGAGCAGATCGGCACCCGGATAGGCCGTGCCAATTTCCTGTTTGATCCGTTCAGCAGTAGCATCGCCGATCAGGCTGCCGTAGTTACGGCGAACGTAAGCAACGATCGACTCGTCAAAGCGGTCGCCACCAACACGAACCGACTCGGCGTAAACGATACCGTTAAGAGAGATGATCGCGATCTCTGTGGTACCACCACCGATATCAACAACCATAGAACCGCTCGCCTCTTCGACCGGCAAACCTGCACCAATCGCTGCGGCCATCGGCTCATCGATCAAATAAACTTCACGAGCGCCTGCACCCATGGCTGATTCTTTGATCGCTCGACGCTCTACCTGAGTGGCGTTGCAAGGCACGCAAACCAGCACTCGCGGGCTTGGTGTCAAAAACGAGTCTTCGTGAACCTTACTGATAAAGTGCTGCAGCATTTTTTCAGTAACATGGAAATCTGCGATCACACCGTCTTTGAGTGGCCGGATAGCCGAAATATTACTCGGTGTACGACCCAGCATCCGTTTGGCATCTGCGCCAACGGCTACGACCGATTTATGGTTGCCCAATGTCCGGATCGCGACAACGGAAGGTTCATTCAACACGACTTCTTTATCGCGGACGTAAATAAGGGTGTTTGCTGTCCCCAGATCGATGGACAGGTCACTGGAAAACATACCACGCAATTTTTTAAACATTGATAGGCTTCGCTTGATTCTCGACTAACGCCAACCGGTATCCAAAGTCCCTGAACACCTTCGCTGGCCGCATATGCACATAAACGGGCAACTCTAGCAATGACGTGACTTTTCAGCAAGTAACAATGCAGCAATCACACACTTAATTGATAGAAAATTCGAAGCTTGGTCACTATCGGTGATTTTTGACTCGCAGATCATCAATATCACCATCACAGGTTTGCTCTGTCCCGGCCGGGACATTATTATGGGCGGTCTGTTTTATGGTTAAAGGCTGGCTGAAGCTTGGCTACGGGGATCAACGTCATCATCAACCCCGATGTCGGACTGGAACATCAGCGGCTAACCGCTAGCCGTCATTAGCGCCACAACATACAAGCCACAACCCACAGCCGCAGCATGCAGTAACCGCCTTAGCGTCGAATCAGGCCAATCTCCACCGATTCGAGCCAACCTGGTCGCTGTCTAACGCCGCTATACAATCAGGAACAAACCATGTCTCTCGACTCTACCGATGTGCAGAAAATAGCCCACCTGGCGCGGCTGCAGATCAACGATGCTGACGTTGCCGGTTACGCCAACAGCCTCTCCGATATCCTGGGGCTGGTCGATCAGATGCAGGCGGTCGATACCGCCAATGTCGAGCCGCTCGATAACCCGCTCGACGCGGTGCAACGATTACGCGTCGACAGTGTCACCGAGACCGACCAGCGCGACCAGCTGCAAACCGTGGCTCCGGCGGTTGAACTGGGTCTGTTCCAGGTTCCCAAGGTGATCGAGTAATCGGCAGGCGCCTTAATTTAGGCTCTTCATTTGCATCGATCAAACCCGTATTAAGGAAAGCACTCCATGTTTGACAAGACTCTCGCCGAGCTGGCCCAAGGGCTCACCAACGGCGACTACAGCAGCGTCGAGTTGACCGAGGCCTACCTGGCCCGCATCAACGCCGAAGACAGCCAGTACAACAGCTTTATCAGCATTACCGACGAACAGGCCCTGAGCCAGGCCAAGGTCGCCGACGCCCAGCGCGCCGCCGGCAACGCCGGTGTGTTCACCGGTCTGCCGATCGCCCACAAAGATATCTTCTGCACCGAAGGGGTGAAGACCAGCTGCGGCTCCAAGATGCTCGATAACTTCGTCTCGCCGTACAACGCCACCGTGGTGGAGAAGTTCAACAGCGCCGGCGCGGTCAGTCTAGGCAAGACCAACATGGACGAGTTCGCGATGGGCTCCTCAAACGAGAACAGCTTCTACGGACCCGCCCGTAACCCGTGGAACACCGACTGTGTCCCCGGCGGCTCGTCCGGCGGTTCGGCCGCTGCGGTTGCTGCTCGATTAACACCGGCTGCCACCGGCACCGACACCGGCGGTTCGATCCGCCAGCCCGCAGCACTGTGTGGCATCACCGGTATCAAACCGACCTACGGCCGGGTATCACGTTTTGGCATGATCGCCTTTGCCAGTTCGCTCGATCAGGGTGGACCGATGACCCGCACCGCCGAAGACGCGGCGATGATGCTCAACGTGATGGCCGGTTTCGATCCCAAAGACTCGACCAGCCTCGACCGCGACGTACCCGATTACACCGCTGACCTGAGCCAGCCGCTCAAAGGCCTGAAGATCGGGCTGCCGAAAGAGTACTTCTCAGGCGATCTCAATCCGTCCATTGCCGCCAGCGTGCAAAGCGCGATCAAAGAGTTTGAAGCGCTCGGCGCCACCACCAAAGCAATCAGTCTGCCCAACACCGCACTGGCGGTTCCGGCCTACTACATCATCGCGCCGTCCGAAGCCTCATCCAACCTGTCGCGCTTTGACGGGGTGCGCTACGGTCACCGCTGCGCAGACCCGGTTGATCTGGAAGATATGTACAAGCGTTCGCGCGGCGAAGGCTTTGGCGAAGAAGTTAAGCGCCGCATCATGGTCGGCACCTACGCCTTGTCCGAAGGCTTCTACGATGCCTATTACAAGAAGGCGCAACAGATTCGCCGCCTAATCCGCCAGGACTTCATCGACGCGTTGAAAGAGGTCGACGTGATCATGGGGCCAACCACCCCGCACCCGGCCTTTAAAATTGGCGAGAAAACCGCTAACCCGATCGATATGTACATGGAAGATATCTTCACCCTGTCGCTAAACCTAGCCGGATTGCCCGGTATGTCGGTACCTTGCGGTACCACCGAAGGACTGCCGGTCGGCTTACAGATCATCGGCAACTATTTCGCCGAAGCCAAGCTGCTCAACGTCGCCCACCAGTTCCAGCAAGCGACCGACTGGCACCAGCAAACCCCAGCGAACATCAGCACATCAGGCAAGGAGTCTTAAGATGGAATGGGAAGTTGTTATCGGGCTGGAGATTCACGCCCAGCTATCGACCAAATCTAAGATCTTCTCCGGCTCCAGCACCACCTACGGTGCCGAGCCCAACACCCAGGCCTGCAATGTTGACCTGGCACTGCCCGGCACACTACCGGTATTCAACGCCGAAGCACTGCGTAAAGCGGTGATGTTCGGCGTCGCGATCGATGCCGAGATCGGCTACCGCTCGGTGTTTGACCGCAAGAACTATTTCTACCCCGACCTACCCAAGGGTTACCAGACCACCCAGCTGTTCCACCCGATCGTCGGCCTCGGTCATATCGATATCGAGCTAGCCAACGGTGTACACAAAACCATCGGTGTCACCCGCGCCCACCTGGAAGAGGATGCCGGTAAGTCACTGCACGATCAGTTCCCGGGTATGACCGGTATCGACCTTAATCGTGCCGGCACGCCGCTGCTGGAGATCGTCTCCGAGCCAGACATGCGCAGCGCTGAAGAGGCGGTCGCCTACGTCAAAAAGATCCACGCCATCGTCACCACGCTGGGGATCTGCGACGGCAACATGGCCGAAGGTTCGTTCCGCTGCGACTGCAACGTCTCGATTCGCCCCAAAGGGCAAGAGGAGTTCGGCACCCGTACCGAGACCAAAAATATCAACTCGTTCCGTTTCATCGAAAAAGCGATTAAAGGTGAAGTGATCCGTCAGATCGACCTGATCGAAGACGGCGGCCGGGTCGAACAGGCCACCCGCCTGTACGACGCCGACAAGGACGAGACCCGCTCGATGCGCTCGAAAGAGGAAGCCAACGATTACCGTTACTTCCCCTGCCCCGACCTGCTGCCGATCATCATCGATCAAGACTATGTCGAGGCGATCCGCGCCACCTTGCCCGAGCTACCCGACGCCCGTCACGCCCGTTTTGTCGAGCAGTACGGTCTGAGCGATTACGACGCTGGGGTGTTATCGGCTTATCGCGATACCGCCGACTATTTTGAAACCGTAATCAACGCTTGCGGCGACGCCAAGCTGGCGGCCAACTGGGTGATGGGCGAACTGTCCAAACTTCTCAACAGCAACAACATCGAGTTCAAAGACAGCCCGGTCAGCGCCGATGCGCTAGGCCTATTGCTGGCACGGATCAAGGATGACACCGTCAACGGCAAAGCCGCCAAGCAGGTGCTAGAAGCGATCTGGAACGGCGAAGGCGATGCCGACACCATCATCGAAGCTAAAGGTCTTAAGCAGGTCACCGACAGCGGCGCTATCGAGTCGATGGTCGATGAGGTGATCTCCGCTGCCACCAAACAGGTCGAGCAGTATCAAGCCGCCGAGCCCGACAAGCGCGGCAAGATGCTGGGCTTCTTTATGGGTAAGGTGATGCAGGCCAGCAAAGGTACCGCCAACCCGGGGCAGGTGAATAAGTTGTTGAAGACTAAACTGGATGCTTTGTGTAACTAGAGCTTTCTAGCCAGCCATTCACAGAAAGGCTGACAGACCCCATCAAAAAGGCAGCCAAACGGCCACTGCTGTCCCATAGTTTGGAATAAATGAGAAAGCCTGAACCCAAGTGATTA
>JBALVL010000034.1:0-57206 GCA_036961355.1 Motiliproteus sp. | reverse complement strand
GGTAGACACTAAGCCTAGCGTCTCGCTGGGAGGGAGGGGTCCATACATTGTCGATGCTGCTGACTTCCTGAGAAGAATCGTTACCAGCGTATGATGAGTATCACGTGAGAGCTCCACTTACTCCACTGGCCAATTCTCAGCCTTGTTCTATAGCCACTGTCTTGTTTGAAGTGGATGTCTGCTAACGGGAAAAGGTAACCATGCACTAACAGAATCCCTACCACCTTTCTGACCAGACCAATCTAGGTCACGAACTACGCGGCTTTCAGGCCATAGGCCTACTTATTAGTTATAAGTAGGCCTATGGTGATACAGGCCAGGCTGAATATCAGCTTTTAAAAAATAGGCTTAGAGGAGGACTTTCTAGTCGTTGCTTCCAGTAGTTTGGCGAAGCCAGAATCGGTATCTCCGTGATGTCTGCTTGGTGTCGGTAAGAGTGATTGGCAATTAAATCCTCCCCTCCCAAGTGATTGCTCTGGCAGTGAGTTTTACTGGTATATGCAACATATTATCCTTCTAACACCAAAAATGATGTGTTGCCCTTTATTTGAATTGAAATTGCCTCTGGAGTGGGAGTTAGATGATAGTTTTGTTGGGGTAGTATTGGGACAAAAATGGGACACTGCGGTTATGATTGATGATGATGCAAAATGAAGAGTTGTTGTGTTTAATGATTTAATATCAAATGGTTATGGTTTTTGTTCTGTTGTATCAACTGTTTGTAAAGGCCTTCGGGAGGATGGGGTCTAATGTTCTAATCCTCTAACTTCGACCATTAAATCAAAGAGCTTCATAATATTTAGTATTGTCTAATGTTTGTTTTTCAAAACTTAAGTCCACATTAAGTCCAAATAAAAACCACTTTTTGATGCTTTTCTGAAGTCAGTTCCGGATGCCTCGGCAATTTGGGTAGCGCGAACAGCCCCCCCCCCCCCAAATGTTGCTTGTGTTGGCTACTGATCGAAGAAGCTTTAATCGAGTTTGGTCTTATTTGTCGGGGGCTTTGCTTAGGGCTAAGTACTGCTTTCCTTTAGCGGAGGAGAGGCGAGGTCCATCTCTTAAACGGTATATGTGATGGCAGCTATTCGATGTTTTGGATCTGCTTATTTATTGTTTTAATTAATACTTTTAATATCAGTTAGTTATGTCAGAGCAATGGCAGCTAGTGGCTTCTGTGTCACCAAATCTGTCACCAATGTTCCAGTGTGTAATCAACAACCAAGGGCATCTTAGCATTAAGATAACCGTTCTTTATAACCGGCCCGGCTGAGGCTGTTGATAGCGTAGCTATTGACTGCAGAGGTGGGCATCCTCGGTCTGACAGGCACAACACTTGCTCAATCTACCTTGTTCAGCATAAGAACACGGAAAAAGAATTACCGCACGGAGCCATCAGGTTACTTAACCATATCTAATGGTGCCCTAAATCAACAATGACGTTCTACATGCTTCTTGGCATACTCTGAGTCTATTAACCCATTGATGAAAATGGACATCTAGTAGGGCCAGGGAAATGGACTTCACTCCAATCTACACAGAACTATTGGGATTCTGGTATCTGATACCACTCTTCCTGTTTGTTGGATTGTCTCGTACACCATGGTTCAAAGGCTTTATGGGCGAGGTTCAGGTGAACCTCGCTGCTAAGTTCTTACTGGATAGAAAACAGTACCACTTAACAAAGGACGTCACTCTGCCCACAAGTGGTGGTACAACCCAAATTAACACATCATTTTCTCTCGATTAGGCTTTATGCAATGAGTAATCAAGAAATAAAATTATTTATAAGCTATTCGCACAAGGATGAACATTTTAGAGAATCACTTGAGGAACACCTTTCTTTGTTGGTTAGGAATAATATTGTATCTAGCTGGAGTGATCGAAAGATTATTCCAGGAAAAAGTTGGAAGGGTGAGATTGATGATGAAATAAAAAGCGCAGATATTATTTTATTACTTGTTAGTACTTCTTTTATAGCATCTGATTATTGCTATGATAAAGAGCTTGAAATAGCCATGCAAAAGCATGAAAGCAAACAAGCAATCGTTATTCCTATAATAGTTAGACCGACTGAGTTTTTAGACACACCGTTTTCAAGCATCCAAGCATTGCCTAAGGATGCCAAGGCAGTTTCTACTTGGAATGATCAGGACGAAGCTTGGATAAATGTCACTTCTGGTATTAAACTGTCTGTTTTGGAAATTCATAGTCTAAGAGAAAGAAGAGATCAAAAAAACAATATGAATGGAAGTTTAGAATTCCGCAAGATTAACAGTCTGCTTGTGGTCGCACTTGATAATCTTGATGATGCATTTAATGCAGGGAATACATATCAGGGGGTTTCTTCCGGTATTCATGATCTTGATCTTATGACAGGAGGGTTTTATTCCTCACAAATGGTAACTGTTTCTGGCCGTTCGGATATTGGAGCCTCTGATCTTTCTCTTCAAATAGCAACCTACGCTTCTGCTGTAGATAAAAATTCAGTTGCTTACTTTAGTATTGATTTGTCAGCCGATAGATTGATTCGAAAGATGCTATCAAGTTACGGCGAAATAATGGGCCATAACCTGGTTCGTGGCGAGTTATATGAGACTGACTGGCCAAAATTAACTTATGCAGTAAATCTATTGAAAGATGCACCTATTCATATTTATGATTCTATATCGTTGTCCATTAACGAACTGATAGAGAAGGCAAGAAAAATTCACAGTGAGGAAGGTTTAAAGTTAATTGTGGTTGATGACCTAGGTCAGCTTATTTTGAATAGTAAAGATGTTGATTCGTCTTATAACGCCTCAAAGGTATCAAGGCTTATAAATAGACTATCAAGGGAGCTTGAAATACCTATCATAGTTAACTGTACGGTTAATAATGAAGTTGATGGCAGGGCTAATAAAAGACCTGTTATGTCTGATTTGTCTAAATGGGGGTCGTTAAGTGATGATTCTGATACTGTAGTTTTTGTTTATAGAGATGAGTTTTATAACGAAGAATCTGAAAATAAAGGCATTGCAGAAATAATATTAGCAAAAAACGCATCAGATGGTCCTGTTGGAACAGTGAGGTTGCATTATAATCCATATTCTCGTAGGTTTGGATCAAAAAAAGAACTGCCTTAATAACTAATAAAACAAACGTATATCTTTAACCTCTTCATCAAACTCGTTTGAAAGATTAAGTTTAAAGCCGTATTCTTTCGACACAATGTTATCGATATTAATGTCTTTAGGGCTTAGCCTTGTATAAAGTATTTTATAGGAGTCATCACTTAGTATCGGAACCTGATGGCTAATATATTCTAAATCATCAGTATCATGGGTTACTTGAGGTGGATTATTTAGATACTTTTCAAAGTTTTTTTGGGCTTCTTCAAAGTTTGAATAGATTTCAAACCATGCTATATGTTTTTCACCGTTCAAGCTAAGCATTGGTACTATATTATCATCAAAATATTTACTCAATATTCTCTCATCACATACTGGAATCCCTTTAATAGAAAAACCAGAATAAATTTTATTGCTATTTACAACCACAGGTATAATTTTATAGTTTGCTTTTTCAGAGTAGTCCCACCCAAGTATTGAGAAAACTTCAGTTAAATTTTTTCCAACGAAATCTACCTTTCGCTGTGCTTGACTCGTAGCTTTTTCCAATACACCTCTAGTTCTGTAAAAAGATATAGGAGAGTCTGTGGTTACAATGCACTTTATTTCTCCGACCAATACAATATTTCCAAAACGAAGTAGTATATCTATTTCTTCTTCTTCACCAGATACTCTAAGTCGCTTGGAACACGCGGTGTCTACATCTTCAAATATATCGTTGTTTTTGATTTTTGAATTGATTTCATCAATCACAAAGTTCTCGTATGACAGTCCTTTTTTGCTTAAATCAACATTCATGCTATAAAGCCAATGCTCCACAACTCTTTGTATAACGGGTGATGCTAATGAGCTAATAAGGAATGTTACATGCGTGTTATCTATATTTACTATCGGATGACACCAAAGGTCTTCATCATAACTTCCTTTAATTGACAAAAAGTCAATTATATTCAGCGCCTTGGTGTAATCAATATCCAAGGACTTCGCAACCCCATTTACTAAATCAACTTTTTTTATCTTTGGGCAGTATTGGAACAACCTTTGGTAAGAAAAGACCTCGTCTTTAGCAGGAAAACAGTCAAGACTGATATTTGATAAAATCACAATCAGTCTAAACACCTGTAGAGCTTCGTTTATACTGAAGTCATACCCATCATGCTTATCTTCCAAAAATTCCTTTGGAAATGAGCTTTCCAGTAATATTATATTTGACTGTATTGATGAGTTTATGCCCTGATATTTTTCATCCGCATAAGATATTACTCTAACCTTAATGCTTTTTCTTTTTCCGCTTCCATTAATAAATAAGTACTTATTATTCTGGAACAGCTTTTGAAAGCTTTTATCTGACGTGATTGTGCTATGGTGACCCATAAGCTTCATTTTTCTACGCTGGGTTATCTCTTGAGCCACTTCTGAATCTGTTTTACCCTGAGTAACCTCATACACTTTGCGTTGTTTATCAATCGTAATAAACTCAAAATCTCCCCATACTAACCCTTGCCAGTAGCTCTCATACATTCCGTATAGTTGGGATATTTCTATTTCTTTAGATATAAACTCAAGGTGATCTATCGGACTTTCTCCAATCTTTATCTCTTTTTGATTTTTTACTAGTTGAGAAACGGCATTTTCAATGCCGTCCACACATCCATCTGCAATTTCCTGTAACGTCATCTCATTTCCAAACCTATTTTTCGAAAATGTAACTGCGCTAATATCTTTTGCATTCATGTCTGATAAATCAGGCTTTGAAATTATAAATCTATCTCTATTGGAAATCCCACAGTAAGCTTGCAATAGCTGAGATCTTGTTATCTTCGGAGCCTGTTTGTATATAGCCCCAATTTCATTTCTTAGCTCGTGTAATATGCTATAAAAAACATCTCCTGCTACATACAGTCCTTCATCTACATGAGAGTTGTTACTAGACCTTTCCCATAAAGACTTCCACTTATCACTGTCATAACACCTCTCTGTTGGCCATTTCTCTTCTTTTTGTCTAACCAATTCTTTAAAGCTTTTCTTTATATCGAGGCTCACTCGTTGACTCCAAAATTCTAGGAATCAATGGGGTCAGACTCCATTGATTCATCACTATTAGTCATTGTCTGGTTGGGTGGAAGGCGTAGTATCGTGAAAAGTCCCATCCCATCCCATCCAGCCGGGTATAACTCCTTGTAAATCGGTCATATAGTCGTAGCACTGGTTTGATTTGATGTCAATATTGTCATGATTATCATGGTTTTTTTTGGCTTTGTCTGTTGATTGCAGAACAATGCCCAATGCTTTGATCAACCATAAGCCAATCCCTGTCCTCGATTATCAAGTTGCTTATGGGTGTTGGAGTCTCGCGTACAGTTATTGACAGAACTCCAAGGCGCGACCTGCGGCGCGCTATCATGCTCAGCCCTGCGGACTGACCACTGCTTACTCCGTGTCAGCAGCATCGCCACTTTTCCTTTGACCCGATCGATGACACCCCGAACACGGCTGATGATTTCGCCGTACTCATTTTCTTCCCACTCGCCGGTTTCAGTTCGACGGATCTCTTTGTGCAGCTTCAAGGGTTGATCGATCCGCTTACAGGTCGGCCCACCCATCAGCATCACAAACGCGGCCCAGTTCGACGCATCTGCCGCTGCTCGCGCCTGTTCGATGCTCTCTGGCAGTTCGTTACCGGATTGCTGAAACAGCTCGTTAGCTTCCTCTTCGGAGACCCTGCGCAATTCACGCCAGATAGAAACCTGTGGCCCGCCGATCTGTTGGAATTGTCGAATGCCCCACAAGGACGCCCAAGCCTCAACCCGTACCGCGCTGGATTGCGCGTCCCGCCCCGATTCGAGGTCTTCGTCGATGCCGTAGCCGTTGATGTTTTTCGAGATGTATTTGGCGATATAGCCGGTTGCTGATCCTTTATTTGGATCGATCAGCTTGGTATCAAAACGCGCCTGAACCCCGTTACGCAGCTCGTTACGGTCTTCTGATACTGCATACTCTCGAAAGGTACCGATGGCTGGATCTAACTGTGTCGGCTCGATAAACAGAATCAGGTGCCAGTGAGGGGTGCCATCGTGGTGCGGCTCTGCAACCCGGAATCCATACGGCTCGATACCTTGGCGCTTCCATGCCGCTCGTACCTTAGCCCACACGCCACACAGGTAATCTTGGGCTTCTCGTGGGTTAGCGCCCTGGTATTTGCCGTTGTTGTGGCCGGATGAATGGACGGCATGGAATTTACTGGGAGCGGTAAGGGTAATAAATACACCCTGGTGACCGGCACGGTTGGCGACATCCTCAAACCCACGCATGCGTACCATCAATTCTGATCGCCGGTTTTCGGGGTTGGCGACCGATGCCTCGACGCACTCGGCCAAGTTCAATACGTCGCCCTCATCGCTGACGACCTCCAATCCTTCGATCATCCGCGCATTGCGTCGTTTCTGTTCTTTGCGGTTGGAAACGGAGATGTTGCTGCAATAGACCTGGTTGTGCCGGTGAACGATTCTCAGATCTCTGGCAATTTGCTCTAGTTTTTTGTTTTGAATCCGTCGAATCTTTCTGGCCCACCAGTTCGCTTTAAAGACGCGGGCGAGGGCTGCTATCTTCTGGTCTTTGGTGCAATAAGCTGTGTGATCTAGCGGGAACACCAATCCCCGGCTCTCGACCTCTTCGATGATCTTGTTGATGACGAAGTCTTGATCGTCCGTCCGGCGCAATAAATCGAAGAAATCCTTTTCCAGCCGCTTTGAGATGATGTCGGCATAGCGCTTAACAATTTCGTGTGTACTTGAAGCAAGTAGCCCGGTACCGGCCAGATACATCTGATCGGCCAACTCGCGCAACCGAGTGTTGGCATCTCGAAAACTCTTGGTTTCCCAGATGTGGACGTAGTCAGCCCCAATTTTGGATTGCCAGCTTAAAGGGAACAGCCCGACTCGTTTGGTCACCCACTTCTGATCAATACGAACCAAGCCGCTATTTTCTAAGGCGGTTGTTAGCGAAGATATCGGATTAGCCGAGAATGAGGGGTGGTCTGTCATGGTTTATTCAACACTCAGTGAAGGTAGAAAGGTTTTAAACCGGTATAAGTCAGGTATGGCGCGAGTTTCAGCCCGGTTTTAAAGGGGTATCGACGGGGTTTCAAAGGGGTATCGCATGGCTTTGATAGGGGTATTGGCCGGGTTCCAAAGGGGTATCGCATGGCTTGGATAGGGGTATCGACCGGGTTCCAAATGGGTATCGCATGGCTCTGATAGGGGTGTCGGTTGGGTTCCAAAGGGGTATCGAATCGCCTTGAACGAGGTATCAGCAGGGTTTCTTTTTGGTAACCGACCTGCAGCAGTTTGGAAAACGGCCGGGTTTGGCCTAGTTTCT
This sequence comes from Motiliproteus sp., assembly GCA_036961355.1. Taxonomy (GTDB): domain Bacteria; phylum Pseudomonadota; class Gammaproteobacteria; order Pseudomonadales; family Balneatricaceae; genus Motiliproteus. The sequence continues at coordinate 49,722 of JBALVL010000034.1, read as the reverse complement.
ATGTGGCTGCTGTCTGGTTTCTTTTGGAAAATGACCGGGTTCGGTCGGGTTTCGGTTTGGGAACCGGTCGTGGTTTTGTTTGGAAACCACCCGGTTTCTTTGATAGGTTGACCGTTGTTCGGTTGGCTTCGGTTTGGAAACCGTCCGGGATCGGTTTTGGAACCCACAGGGGAACCGTTGGAGATTGGCTTGGCATGACAAACACCGACATCCCACCGGTTGGACTTTCGGTGCGGATGGCCAACAAGCGCTATCAACGGCATCACAATTAACTCGCCTGCCCAAGGTGTTCCAGTTTGTAGAAGCTATCGAGCCAGTAATCCAGATCTTCACGTAGGTAACGAACCGAACGGCCGATCTTGATAAAAGGCGGAGCCTGAGTGCGCCCGTCGCGATGGCCGTCCATCCGGGACTGCGCCAGAAACGAACGGCTCATGCCGATGTAGTTGGCGGTTTCAATCTCGGTTAAAGCGCGGGGGCTTTGGGCTGGCTGTTTGGCGTCTTTCATCGTCGTGCTCTCACATGGGTAATTGAATGTGGGAGTACGATAACGGGCGGGGTAGGGGCGTTAAGCTTAGCGTTAAATTTATTGGCTTAGCGTTAAGTTTTTAGGCTTAGCGTTAATTCTTAACCGTACAGGTTCGGTTAAAAGCACTGGGCAAGGTAAAAATCAGGCTTGGAGCAGCGGTCGCAGTCGCCCGATAGCGGTCACTAGATAGGAGGTAGAGAAGGTCGATAAGGGTAGTTATCGACACCCAAGGCGATACTGGCAGCGATAACGCCTTTATAACCGACTCAGCTTTGCTGCGTCCTGCATCGTGGGCGCGTAGTTAATCAGCTTGTTAAGCCTCATAGTTTTGAGACCAGTACTTCTACATGCTTGTTGCACTTTTCAAATATGGTTTCAACTTCATTCCAAAACTCTTCATCTAGAATTATGGTTTTATGCCCTCCAGAATAGTAGTTCAGCAACACCCCTTTTTTTGTGTCAAAGGTCATGCTTCCATGGGCAAAGGCATTTCTCCATGTCATTATCTTACGGAGAAATCCTTGAATTTTGCTAGATTCTTTTCCTTTTAGAATCTCAGTTTCCTGAAGGATTGTGCTAATGAGGCTCTTCTTGAAGCTAAACTGGAAGGATGACGATTGCAAAACCTCATTTACAAATATATTTCTTCTTTTTGTTGGGGAATTGGTTTTCCCGAAAAAGAAGTTGGTTATAGCTTCTTCAAGCTTTTTCTCAAGGCATACTGTTGACCATATAACATGCATGCCATTCTCTCTGGCAATACTTAGCTTTGAAATATCTTCTGGTTCCACGCCACCTAAATATACCATGCCATTTTCATCAGCTTCGCTTTCATACGAAAGCGATATAGGAATAGAAATGGTATTGGTCGCGGGTAAGGAAATTTTTTTCATTGATGGACCTAACGCTTTGCTAAGCGGCGCGCTTTAGCGCGCCTAGTGGAGGCTATGTTTTGGCCGTAACGTTGCTTAAGCAACTTGCTATAAGGTATATGCATCATTAGCAACCGTTTCGTAGACCATTAGACATAGATGAAAACGAACCTATTTGCGCAGCAATTAATGAAACTATTTGATATTTATATACATAGCTACCCAAGTAAACAGATGAAACTATTGCAGACCCAATCCATAGCAAAGAGAATATTGCGATAATTACAAAGCATCTAAGTGCCGAAATTTCAGGGTTGATGCGTGACATTATCAAATAGGCTGCATATGTAGAAATTGCTGAAGATATATAAGTAACTAAACCATTAGTTAAATAGGTATCCATCCTTAACTCCCACCACAGGGTGGTCAGCATGAGCATAGCGCCATAACCAATTAACCAGCACACTGGCCCTACGATGTATGGTGCTACTACTCTAGCCATGGAATACCTTATAACAGTTTAATACTGAGCCGGCTGGTTTTGTCCGGCAGGAAAAAACGCAATTGCAGGGGTAGGTGATTGAATAAATGTGATTTTTTGAAACACCTGCCATTCTCCTCCGATGAAAACGGGCCGGGTCATATATCTGGGTGAGGTGGCAAAGTATCTAGGTGTCACTCATCCTTAAGACATTGATAATGCAGGATTATGCACTTTATTTCCAGTGAAAAACGAACCGGGCTTCCTTATAAAACGAGCCACTTCTCTAGCGCTAATTAAATATACTGTATAAAAACACATGTTTGAGGTTTGTCACAGGCAATGCCTAAGAGTCTCCTTAGGGCCGAAAAGATCCGCTGGCTTGCGTTCAAATTGCTAGCTTCCGAGTGGTTGCTCTGCATGAGCAACAATCATCTGCGTCTACATCTGTTTCTTCAATTTTGAGAGCACTGGCCCGAAAGAAGAACTCATAAAGCTTCGTTCGTTATAGTGATTACTACGCCACTCGATACCTGAACCATCCATGTTGGTAATGATGTTGTCTAGGTCGTACTGCGGTTCGTCACTTTCCCAATCTTGTTGGATTAGCTTCCACAGTATCCGTGTCTTTGAATCTGGGTTATCAACTATCGCTCTGATAAAGAGTTGATGCAGTTGGTTGGCGCGTTTGCCCTCTACCAGTGGAGCGGGATCTTTTTTTGTCGGGTCTGCTTCTATTGAGTCAAGAGTCGACTCAGCAGTGCTTGCGGACTTGAATCGCTCTATTTCAGAGGCTGCTATCCGCAAGTCTTCCGATGAAAATTTGGAGTTCGCATCGAAGCTCCATGCATAGGGGTATAGTTTTACTACCTCATCTATTTGTGCCATTTCCTTGGATTCAGTCACAGCTTGTTCGTCTTTGGCCATGAATAGCATGGCACTCTTGGTAAGGTCGCCAATGAAGGCGGTGCTTGATTGTCCTTCTAAAGGGAGTGGAGTGACTGCGAGCTTACGCAGTTCTACAGCCTCCATTTCACACCCACGCCATTCTTCAAGCACATCAAAGGGCGGTAGTTGCTTGAACGGGTAGTGTGAACTCCAGTCTTGAACTCTATGGGACTCTAGTAATCGAGCAGAGCCTTTTCCTAGTTTGATTTCTCCGTTCTCGATTAGGTTGATTATGGAGTCGGGGTGGAGTGCTAAGCAGCCTCGGTAGCTACAAGTACCTAAACCGATCCAACGCCGGTTTTTATCTCGTCTAAACACCAGTAAGGATCTCTGCTTGGTGGTAACTACTGGCCGAAGGTCGCCGGTATCGATATGGTGTAAAAGCTCTGCTCGTCTGAACGAAAGCAATTCTTCAGCATCTTCAAGCGTGTACCACGGCCCCTGCATAGTTCCTATCCCTGTAACGTCTAGCGGTCTAATCGATCAGCGCTATCGCGTCGGCTTTATGATCCGGTGCCAGATGCGCGTAGCGTAATGTCGTGTTCATTTCGGAATGACCGCAAAGCTCGCGCACGGTATTTAGCGGTACACCGCGCATCACCAGCTTGGATGCGAAATGGTGGCGTATATCATGCCATCGAAAATTTTGAATACCAGCCAGAACCAGCGTGCTTGCCCAAGACTTTCGCACGTTATCCAATCGGCCACCGTCATCGGCGGGGAAAACTCGTCCCTTCAGATCATCGCTTTGCCTTGCCCAGGTCTTGAGCACTTTGAGAGCGTCGGGGCTTAACGGGATATGCCGTGTCTTACCCGATTTAGCGAAACCGCCTTGAATGGTAACTACATCGTTGATGAAATCGATATCAGCCCAAAGTAGATCGAAGGTTTCGCCCCGTCGCATGCCGGTTTTCAAGGATAGGGTCACGAGCGGTGTTAATCTGTCGGCATAGGCGTGTTCAGATAGGTCAGGTAGCAGCGGATAGCCGCGCTGTTCTCGGTGTCGGTTGCCGCTGTCGCGTTGATCTTTGATCTGCTGATCGCGTTGTTTCATCGCGTCCAACAGTCGCTGTTCTTCTGGGTCGGTCAGGTAGCGAACCTTGGGTGAGTTATCGACCTTGAGCGGTTTGAGTTTTTCTAACGGGTGGTGCTCCAGCAGTCCCCATTCCATCGCTTTAGAGATGAGCGCTCTGAGTGCGGTCACCGCCCGATTGACCGATGAGGGTTTAAGCGCTTTCGCTTTGATCCCTTTTTTCAATTTATGGGTGCGCCACAACTCTACCCGACGCACCGAAATGTCTTCCAGCGCTAATTTCATAAAGTTGGGAAAGTTGGTTTTGATCTTTTCGAGGGTGACTAGGCCGGTTTTACGGTTGGCCAATACCCAAGGCTCGTAATGCTTTTCGATGAACACCCCAAGCGTTCGCTGTTGCGCGTCTTCGGCTGCTCGGCGTTTAACGACTCGCGCTTTTTGAACATCGACGCCTTTCCTTACTTCACCGGCATGGATCATTGCCATATCGCGCGCCTGCCCGATGGTGAAGTCTTTACCCAACACCCCCAGCTTAATCCGTTTGCGCTTTCCGGTTTCAAGTCGGTAGGAGTAATAGAAGGTTTTTCGACCGGTCGGTTGAACCCGAATCAGGAATCCTTTGATCTCGGTATCGACCACTTCGAACGCTTTGTCAGAGGGGTCAATGTTTTTGAGGGTGGTTGCAGATAGTTTGGCTTTCATCACGGCTCTCCGTTGCCGTGCAATCGTAAGTCTAAGTGCGTATTAAGTCCATATTAAGTCCAAATGAAACGAATCCAATGGAACATTAGAAAACAGCGATGAACGATGGTGAATTTGTAAGTCATTGTTTCTATGTATGTAAACCGTGGTTTTCGATGCTTTAGCGTTCGCTGATGTTCATGCAGAAACACCCATTTAAAGCTTTCGGGAGGATGGGGTCTGAGGTTCGAATCCTCTCACGCCAACCAATATAGGGAGGATTCCCTTACCATCTGTCACTCTAGCCATAACTGTTCGAATGCGTGCCTTCTATTGATCATCAGTTCGTGTCTGCTGACTCACAAGTAGTTCGTTGAGTTTGGTGCGTAGAAGTCTTTGCTTAAAAAGTGGCGGCCATGAAAAGCCAGGAGCGGTGCTTCTTTGCCATCAAGGCTGCTATTGCCGAATCGAACCATCGTTTATGGCTTGGGTACCAATCGAGTTTAGCTAATGGTTGTTGCCGCCCTCCGCCAGATTAAATAAGCGTCAACCTGTTCATCACCGACCTGCAGCCCTTGAGCACTCAATAACAGTTGATCGTTTTGGAACTCCCAAATACGCCGCTGTTCTGACGGTACCAAGTTGGGAAAAGATGACACTGATACGTAGTGGCAGACTTCGTTGCCTTGTATTTCATAGGTTCCGCTGTACGAAATGTGTGTGGTGGCACTATCTTTGATCTCAGAAATTTCACCACCGAACAGGTCACCCACAGTATGTCGGTTGCGATCGTTTGCCATGATATGGACAAACACGAAGCCATCAGGAGAGTAGCTGATGATGCCTTTTGCGTCGGGCCCTAAGGGGTAGGTGATCGCTCCCGATTGATGTCTGTTTTCCCAGGAAACCAGCTCATAAGTTCCAACCAAAATAGTATTTTCCATGTGTCTCTCAGTAGGAGGTGATTTTCCGTGCCGTGGGGAAGGGGCGTCAGTCGTCGTCATATAGATCGCCTGCAGCAGGAACCGCCCATAGCCCTACCTTGCCATATCGTTCATTTTTTTCTGCGACATCGCCGGCACTAAACGTCCCCTATAATCTGCGGTGCAATTTCACGAAATACCTGCGTTAGCGTATCGTCTTCCAGCAATGCTGAAAATCGCGATTCGTCTATCACCTCGAAAACGTCCCTCTTGACCTGTACGTAAACTCTACCGGTGGATTCATCCACGAAGTTGATCTGGGGGATGCGGGTGAGGCACTGCTTGAGAAAGCCCATATTGTTTATCACATCAAGCGCCTGGCCTTCGGGATAAACCGCATCTGGTGACTTGGCCTTGATGTTTATTTTTTGATAACGCTCGATATTGATAAAAGCGGATACGTTGACGATATTGAGTGCCGCTTGAGTGCCGTAGGCGATCGTTTTCGGGTAGGTGCCTTTGGGCACGTTGTTATCAAGGAATTCGTACTTTAGCAGCGGTTTGTCATAGGCCAGCCATTTGAATAGAAGTTTCGGCATCCCCTCATAGGCTTCCACGCTATGCCCAAGAAAATCCTCCACCGCCTTGTAGCGCCCTCTTTTTACCCCCCGCTCCCAACCTCGCTCGACGGTCGCCTCCGGCGGTGTGACGATAAAATACATGTACATCGTGTCTGCAAATTTTGCGTAGGTGCCATGAAGGATACGAGCAATTTTTTCACTGGCGAAGCTATCGAAGCGAAAGCGGTCCACCAACAGATGGGGGATGGAGCCGTCCCGCTGAGCCTTATCCCGAATATATTGATCAAGCTTGGCATCGACCGCGATCACCTCGTGACTTGTTAGGCGACCGGCATACTTGTATGCATCACCCAAGGATTCATAATCGAGTAACAGGCGTCGCCAGATATCAGGGCTGATGGTGCTATAGCCATCAGGGGTGATGCCCAGCTTGCGGATCATCTCTTTAAGCATCGGACGAAGGGTGCTTTTGCCTGCTGCAGATGCCCCCTTGAGGCTGATAATGATCGGTTTCTCGGCAACCTGGTAAGGCGTGTAGCCTTCAGCGTTAATGGCTGATGTGACTTTTGGTGCGATGGTGTCGCCTATCAGCTGGCTGCCATAGAGGTTACAAACCCGATCCGTCACCAGCTTTAGCAGCAGCGGCTGGTCCGCACCGACATAACCGTTGGTGCTGGCTATGGAGCCGAGCACTTTATAGAGGCTCTTAAAGATGGCCGCGGCTAGCGGATCCTCTGCCTTCAGCCCTTTCTCTTTGTAGGCCGTAATCACCCGATAGGTCTTCTCCTGAATCGACTCAGTACGGTTAGGTATTTTTTTCTGTTTGGCGAATAGGTGTGCGATTGAAAAACCGACTGGGGACGGTGCAACCTCCGCGGGTTTGAACAGGGAATCCGCCAGCTCCTGATGGACCAGAGCGGTTACCCGCTCGCGAAAATCGGCGTGGGTCCGCACAATATCCACCATATGGGGCTGAATATAGTGCTTCAGTATGTGGTTGGCGATGGTTCGAAAATTCTTACCCAGATACTCTTCTTCTTCACCCTCCCGCACCGCAATATCGGCCGTCATTCTAATGATCAACTCGTGTAGGGCCAGACGTTCGGGCCTGAACACCACCAGTTCTTCCTCTGGCAAACCGGTGTAACGGGACACTTCGGCCACATCTGCCAAATTGGAGCTGACATGCTCTGGCCGGTGGATAGTCTCCAGCGATAATAAGTCCGCTGGCAGACCCGCCTCCAGACCGGGGGCCCAGGCTGAACAGTCCTGGCTATCGATCTGCGCCTCCGTTGTCAATTTCACCCTGTATTCCCCACGATGGTCTTTATTTTCTTTTAGACTCCAGTCAAGTTCGACCGAACTACCTGTATAACCCATCACGAATCAGACAAATACCCCCACAACACGCTGTTTGTGCAGATGCACTAGGCTTAGCACTATTTACAATGGTTGAGGCCAATGTTGCCGAGACTAACCTGTTCCAAACATTATGCTCGTTATCATGGCGATGGTTAACAGGAGTGGCCGGTGGTGTTATTGGTGATGCGTTGATAGGTGAAGTGTATGGTCACTATCGAGGAGTTCGAAGACATTAGCTGGAAGGCGGTAGCCGCGGAAGCACGACGTATCGTCGGCAACAGCCCGGTCTATCTGACATTTGATATTGAAGGGCTAGACCCAGTATTCGCGCCGGAATAGGCACGCCGGAAGCCGGCGGGATTAGCATGCGTGAAGCCCAGCGAATGCTGCGCGAGTTACGCGGACTCAACTTTATCGGTGCTGATCGGGTGGAGATATCGCACCTCTGGACTCCTCTGGCTTGACCGCATCAAACGGTGCCACCCTCCTGGATGCTCTACCCGACAGAGGCCAATCCGTTTTTGTTCGAGTCACATCTGCTTTAAGTAAGAGGCGATTTTGGCTGCTTCCGCTTCACCCATCGTCGGGAATGAGGGCATGCCTTCAGCACCCTCTGTTCTAATTTTGTGTTCGATATCTCCTGACGATAAGGCAGTGTCTTGATTGGCCGGAACCCCTTTAAGGAAATTTCCTCTGCCCGTATTTTTATGACAGCCCGCACAATGGTGGTCAAATAGCTGTTGCCCTGTAACGAGGTCGGGATGGTCGTGTGAGTCATCACCACTGCAACCCGCCAGAAAAACAATAAACAAAAAAGAAGATAGTCTGTAAAAATGCCTCATATCGTCCTGCTGTTCCATTTGGATTGGGTTTTATGGTTTAACTATTTAGGATGGCTGGTATTAGATGGAATTGTTCTTTGATTCTGTTTTAGTGTTACAGCTATAACGACCGATTTCTATCGGTTTTTTATAAACAGTTATTGCCGATCGTTATTAATTATTTTGTTATCGTATTGATGGTCAAAAGCTGACCGCGTGGGGTTATTTACTTAAGACTCTAAATACATACTGTCGCGCTTTGGTTGCGATCCGGTGTGAGTATTTCATATAGAGTTGGATTTTTTGTCGGCTCGAGAGGTTGTCAATTTCAGGGAGGAAGGTAGCTGTATTCTGCTCGTAACGTCGGCTGGCTTAAAGATGCGGAGCGTTGTGGTGAGTTATGTTCGACCGATCTGGCGATGGTACAGTCGAATGTCGGTGACTGGGTCTACCCGTATCGAGTTAACCCTTCTACCCTCGACAGTGAAACAGTGTCAGGGGGGCTACTACGAAGCTCCGTTTGATTCGTCAAGGTAGGGGATGTTGTGCATAGGGGTGTTGGCTCTATTCTCTCTAGGCGTTAACAAGTGGCTATTGGGCTTGAGCATAAACTCATGAAATATATGGGTTACCCGGTATAGTGTGCCGTTGGCTCTGGTGGCCGTCGCCTAACGACTATTCTTTAATTGTATCGATAACGATCAGAGCCTGATTGATTATGCAGAATCACCTGTTTCATCTATCACCGGACAGTGAGTCGAGTCTGCAACAGCAGGTTCGTGAGCAGATCAGCGCTGCTATCCTTGATGGCCACATCCCCCCCAATATCCCTCTGCCGTCGACCCGAAAATTAGCGTTAATGCTGAAAGTGTCTCGTAATACAGTGATTTTGGCGTATCAACAGTTGCTCGATGATGGCTACCTTGTGTCGCGTGAACGGGCCGGATTTTACGTCAATGCGGAGATCCTTAAGGGAAATATTCGTGAAGGGGATGCCACTGAAAACGACCAGGTGACGCTGGCCAGTCCACCCAATTGGGGCCGCTTTCTCAAGTTCAAACCGTCAGACCGCAAATTGAACAAGCTGCATCAATGGCGGGATTATCCGTACCCCTTTATCTATGGTCAGCTCGACCCTAAGCTGTTCCCGACCAACCACTGGCGCGAGTGTTGCCGTGATTCGGTCAGCGTGCAGGCGATTCAAGACTGGTCGGGGGATCGCTATGATGATGATGATCCACTGTTAATCGAGCAGATCCATTCGCGCGTCTTGCCCCGGCGTGGTGTCTGGGCCGATCCTGATGAAATTCTAATCACGGTTGGTGCTCAGCATGCACTCTATATGTGTTTACGTCTGTTGCTGAATCAGGATGCTACCTTCGGCCTTGAGAATCCCGGCTACCCCGATCTAACACGAATCGCCGACTGCACTGGCGCGCGAATCAAACCACTGGCGGTCGATAACGACGGTCTGGTGGTGGATGAGCAGCTTAGCGGTTGCGACTTGATTTTCACGACCCCCAGCCACCAGTTTCCCACGACAGTGACTTTGCCGCTGGAGCGTCGATTAGCGCTGCTTGAACGGGCGTCTAGCGATAATTTTCTGATCATTGAAGATGATTACGAGTGCGAGACGACGTTCGCGGATCAACCAACACCGGCGCTGAAAAGTCTGGACCGTAACAACCGGGTGATCTATCTGGGTAGCCTGTCCAAAACGCTGTCCCCGGGGCTGCGACTGGGTTATATGGTTGGGCCCAAAGAGCTGATTCGCGAGGTGCGTGAGTTTCGCCGAATGATGCTGCGTCACCCGCCGATGAACAACCAGCGGGCGGTGGGATTATTCCTGTCTCGTGGCTACCACGACTCGCTGATCCGTAGTCTGGTTCAGGCCTACGAAGAGCGTTGGACCGAGGTCGGGAATGCTCTGCAGAGTTACCTGCCAGAATCGGCTAAACCGCCTACCTTTGGGGGCTCCTCCTATTGGGTTAGGGGGCCTGAAGAGCTGGATGCACGTGAGTTAAAACGCTTGGCACTGGAGCAGGGGGTGGTGATCGAATCGGGGGATATCTATTTTCATCAACCGTCCCCGCCACTCAACTTTTTCCGACTGGGCTACTCCTCTATCGCGACTGAGCGAATCCGGCCTGGTATCGAGCGGGTAGCGAAGATCATTGAAGGTCTGAGCTAACAACGAATTCGGTGGGAGCGATGGTTTTAGCTCCTGGCCGACTGCCAACGCCGTAATATGCCTTCTGTCTGCTTTTGGATACAGTTGATAATTTTCGTTAATTAGCTGATTTTAATGTTATTTAACGGCCTTTATGGCTTCTTTGTTTTGCAGGAAGACCTTGTGGTCGGTAAATAGAGACATCCCAAATCGCTCTCTGCGTGCGTCAAACGGCTGTTAGCCGTTATTGGCTTCTCTGCCCTGTTTCGAATTAGCGACAGATTCCTCTGTTCGGATCGAATAATCACTTTGGTTCATCAGACAATACTTTTTTGTGTTGTCTTATCTTTTTGTTTTAATTGGTTTTTTGTGCATTAGGCACAAATATTGATAGGCCTGTGCTAAGTCCCGGTTAGCGTTAGGCATGTTATCCGGTGAGTCTCAGCCAATGAAAGGTTGCAGGTGTAGTCATCTATTGAGGTTTCTATGAAGTGTATTAACCAAGCGTCGGCCAAATTTAAAACTATACTCAGCTGGATTATCCCCAGACTAGCTGCGCCGAAGGAGGCCAGAATGGAAAGAAGAAAAGAAACTCCACTGAGTGGAGGATTACGAACTTGCGTTTCAATAGGGCTGGTCGGTATGGCTCTGGTGGCGTTGTCCGGGTGTGTCTCATCAGAGAAGTATGAGGCTGTCGTTACGGAACGTGATCAATTGCTTGAGGATCAGGTGCGGTTGAACTCGCAGGTATCTGAGACCGAACAGCAAAAACGAGACGCGTCGATGAAAGCGGAAGCGGCTGAGGCCGAGATCGCACGTCAGCAGCAGGTATACGGTAATCTGCAAAAAACCTTTGCTAACGAGCAGAAAGCCAACCAAGTAAAAATCGAGATGATGAAGTCGGGTGTTAAGGTCAATCTCGCCAACGAGATCTTGTTTGCTTCCGGTTCGGCTGATCTGAATGAGTCGGGCTTAGATGTATTGACGCGGGCGGCGGCGGAGTTGAAAAAAAGCTCTTACCAGACCCTGGTCGCCGGATTTACCGATGACATTAAGATCAGTGGAAAGCTGGTGCACCAGTATCCGAGTAATTGGGAACTCGCCGGAGCACGTGCGGCAAGTGTTGTGCGCCTGTTAGAGCAAGAAGGGGTCGCCACGGCCCAGCTTGTTGCTGTCTCGTTTGGCCAAAACAATCCGGTTGCGGCCAATGATAGCTCGGAAGGCCGGAGCAAGAACCGTCGCATAGAGATCATTCTTCGGCCGGTGCCGGTAACGATGAACTGATCCTCGCTTTAACCTAGCAAGCTAAAGCTCCCCGCTCTGAGCGTTTAAATAGACGCTCAAAGCGGGTTTTTTTTATCGGCCAAACTCATCTATTGTCATTGTCATTGTCATTGTCATTGTCATTGTCATTGTCATTGTCCTTGTCCTTGTCCTTGTCCTTGTCCTTGTCCTTGTCCTTTTTCTTTTTCTTTTTCTTTCTCTGTTTGCTCCTACCAGCAATCTGTCCGCGTATTTATCCAGTGATCCTACCTATTGGCAGACTTAACTCGATACCTGCCAGCGTTGTCTCGGCAGTCTGTAAGTCGTGGATCCAATGGTGTGAACCGTTGCCGTTACGATGGTTATGTTGTCGCCTTGTGGGTTCGGCAACGCATTAACTGGCGGGCCCTGCAGGCTGGATCTAATTGATGGGTTGGTGTTGGGTCTATCACCTGTTCCAGGCTCGGATCTATAGTCGGACCATACTCGGACGGCTATATACCGTTCTAAGCCAACGAACTAAATACGCAGTGACAGCGTTACTAGAGAGAGAACTCATTATGTCCGTTGTAACGCATCCTGCGCGGTAGCACAGATTCCAATCTGATTTAGCATTGAATATTTGCGTGCTCGTGGCGAAAAGAATCGCAGCGGTACTGTTTAACCAGGGCTCAACGTTTGCTTGACCCAACCATTTGCGAAAAGGAGTTACTCCGATGAGTACCAAAACTATTAAGATAAAAAATCACATCAACGGTGTCTGGCTGGATGAAACCAATGGCCAATATGCCCCATTGCGCAACCCTTCTACCGGTGGTCTGATCGGCGAAGTGCCGTTGTCATCGCCCGAGACGTCTCGCGCTGCCGTGGCCGCCGCTGCTGAAGCCTATCCGGCTTGGAGCGCCACACCGCTGCCTAAACGAATGGATTTTATCTTCAAAATGCATCGCGCGATGCAGGATAATCTGGAGATGTTGGCCGAAGCGATCGCTATCGATCAAGCCAAACATATTGCCGAAGCGCGTGGCGAAGTAGGCCGGGTTATCGAGATCGTACAGATGGCATGCGCTATTCCTGCAGCGATTCAGGGTGAAACGGTTCAGGGCATCGCCAAAAACATCAACGGTCGCCTGATTAAAGCCCCCATGGGCGTGTTCTGTGGTGTTGCGCCATTCAACTTCCCTGCGTTGGTGTTTGGTTGGTTTATTCCTTTTGCGATCGGTACCGGAAACACCTTTGTGTATAAGCCGTCGACCGAGTCACCGTTGTTTATGCAAAGGATGATGCAGTTGTTGGTCGATATCGGTTTGCCCGATGGTGTGGTCAACATCGTTCACGGTGATCGTGAGACGGTCGAAGCTTGGTATGACGATGACAATGTCACCGGCGTTTGTCTGGTCGGCTCAACACCTACCGCCAAAGCGATCGCCGAAGGCTGTGGCCGTAATGGCAAGAAAACCATGCTGCTGGGCGGCGCCAAGAACTTCCTGGTCGCGATGGAAGACGCGCCGATGGATCTGCTGATCGAAAATGTCCTGATGTCAGGTTACGGCTCAGCTGGTCAGCGCTGTCTGGCGGTATCCAACATCGCGGTGGTCCCCGAGATCTACGACGAATTTGTAGAGCGGTTGTTGGCGGCGTCTAAAGATCTTTCAATTGGTGATGCGATGGATCCGGACGTGTTTATGGGGCCGGTGATCTCCGCCAATGCGCGTGAGCGAATCCTCAACTATATCCGTCTTGGCGAAGAGGCAGGTGCCACGTTGGCACTCGATGGGCGTAATCCAAATGTGCCTGAGGCTAACCGTGACGGTTACTTTGTCGGCCCGACCGTCTTCACCGATGTGACCCCCTGCATGCCGATCGCCACCGATGAAATATTCGGCCCGGTGTTGAGCGTGATCAAAGTGGGTTGTATCGACGGTGCGCTGCGGATGATCAAGAACCACGCAATGGGTAACGGTGCCTGTATCTTCACCCAGAACAGCTACTACACCGAGAAGTTTATCAACGAAGCGGATGTCGGCATGGTGGGTGTTAACGTCGGTGTTTGTGCGCCGCATCCCTACCTACCGTTCGGTGGAATTAAGGGCTCACTGGTTGGTAACAACAAGGTGCAGGGCAAAGACGCGATCGACTTCTTTACCCAGAATAAGGTCGCCACGGTGCGAGTGGTCGATCCCAAAGCTAACGTTACCGCAGCGGCCAAACCGGTTGATCCGAATGTACGAAGCTGTGTTGCTGGTTAAACCTAAGGTCGGCTGACCCCGCTAAAAATTATGCTGTTAGCGTAACCCCGTTAGAGCCATCAGAGCTTTTACGGGGTTTTCGGCTGCATGTTTTCCAGGTATTGCTCGCGGAAAATTTATGTGATTAATTGTCTATGTTGGCGATAATTGATTCGCAATTTTCTTAGAAATCATTAACTATCCTTTCTGTTAAATGTCTTTAGATAACTTATCTCATAGGAAATGAACCAATGAAAAGCGTAAAGCTATCCAATAGGGAAAAGCTTACGGGAAAAACAATGCTCTGCTTGCTTGGAGCTACTCTAGTGCTTCCTTCATATGCAGATGAGAATGCAAGTAACCCGTTAGCTAAAGTAAAGAACACCGATCTCCGTTTGCAGCATTTTGAGCTAGAAGGTGATAACTATCTGAATGACTATTTCATCGATGGTGCGTTCATGGCCAGCGATGAACTTAAGATCAAGTATGAGCTTCACTACAACGAAACTGACATCACGGGCTCTAAAACCCAGCATCTTGAGTCATCCGTTGTAAAAGCTATCTATTTTGCAAAAGAAGGCAAAACAGACAGCTATGGATACAGGCTTGCAGTGGGATTAGATTGGATTAATGACCTTGGCGATACCGACAAAGGTATTGGCAGTGATGCAGATCTTCTTGCCCCTTTTGTGGGACTGGCAATGGGGTTTGAAGGTGGCACCACAATTATACCTCTGGTCCAGCACTTTACCGAATATTCAGGGACAGAGACTAACCGAACAGCATTCAGGCTAATCGGCATGCAACCTCTTCCCAATAAAAGCTGGCTGAAACTAGATACAAAAGTGCCTGTAGATTGGGAAAATGACAACGCTATACCTGCTACGTTTGAATTACAGTACGGTAAATTCGTTACCGGTAAATTTGCTCTGTACGGTGATGTACTGGCCGGTATAGGCAGTGATAGACCCTACGATTGGGGGCTGGGCATTGGGGCGCGCTTTAGCTATTAATCCACGTATTTACTCGTGGTATTAGAAAAATAAGAATCGAGCAACAATGATCAAGGTAAGTGTATTTATAACTGCAAGCGGCGACAGGGTTTCAATAACCCGCAGTCGCCGATAGAGCATGAGAGCAGTACCCGCAGAGACGGGCTGGTGTCTAATGAACCGATGGCGATTCAAATAGACCGTTTATTCCTAGCAATGCTCATTCAACCAATAGATTATTCTAACCCCTAGCGACCTGAGCAACACCTTTCGGATAAGCAGGCCACGCGACTTCCATCGCGAGATGGTCCGGTTAAAAACGCTGGATGCTGTAGGGCGACAGGTCGATGTCGGTTTGGCCACGCGTTACCAATTCTGCCACCAATTGCCCGGTCCGCGGACCGAGGGTCAATCCCATATGTTGGTGACCGAAAGCGTAATAGACCGAGTCATGGTTAGGCGAGCGGTCGATTACCGGTAAGCTATCGGGCAACGAGGGTCGGTGGCCCATCCACTCCCGGTATTCGCGGGTATCGATCTCGGGAAATAACGCTTTGGCGTGGTGCAGTAAACGGCTGGCAAAACGGGTATTGGGTTCGGCATCCAGACCACCGAACTCAACCAGCCCGGCAAAGCGGATACCGCCGGTCATCGGCGTCGCAACCAGCTTACCCTCGGCAAACATGATCGGATTATTTAGCTTAACCCCCGGCGCACTGACCTCGATGTGGTAACCACGCTCCGACTGTAGCGGTACATCCCGGTCCAGCTTGGCAGCCAGCTGCCGAGACCAGACCCCAGCAGCCACCACCAGTTTGTCGATCGGCAACCGCTCCTTATGGGTCACCAGCGCGCTGGGACGTCCGTCGTGGAATTCGATATCGCGAATTTCACGCAGCAGGATTTCGCCACCGTTATCGGTGAATGAACGGGCTAACGCCTTAATCAGCTGCTCGGGATTATTGGCGAAGCCGTGGTTGTGCAACGACGCCATCAAGCCGAACTCTTCAGATACGGCCGGTTCCAACTCGCGCACCTGCTGGCCCTGCAGCAGATCGTAGCGGATACCGCGTTTGCTACGCGCCTGCCAAGCGACAGAATCCTTGTCGAAATTGGCCCGATCACGGTACAGATAATAATACGGCGATGCCGATAGCCACTGCTCGGCACCGGCCGCTTTCGCCTGATCCAGATGCAGTTGAGTGGCATCGGCCAGTAGCGCATTCAGTGCGTCAGCGACCTGTTCAAACTTGCTGCGGCGACTGTTCCAGACGAACTGCAGTCCCCAGGGCGCAGCCTTGAGCAGGTAACTGGCGGGGATCGACAGTGGCCCCATCGGATCCAACATCAGCTTGGGGATCTGCCAGGCGAATCCCGGCAGGTTAACCGGCACGCAGCCGCATTCGGCAAAAATTCCCGCGTTGCCGTACGAGGTTCCCTCGCCCGGAGGCAGTCGGTCAACCACTCGCACGCTCAGCCCTTTTTTCTGCAGCTGCAGCGCGCAAGAGATACCGATAATGCCGGCACCGATCACGGTCACGTCGGCGGCTTGTCTTTCTGTGTTCATCACAACACCTCACAGATCGGTGGTTATCGCTCTATTGCCGCTCAACCCCCGACTTGGAATAAAAAGTGGAATAAAAGGTGGAATAAAAATTAATGCCGGGGCTGGAGATGACCCCGGTTTCGTAGTCATCATTTGGCTACGGGATGCTAGGGGCCTTGCTCATTTGCTCGGGTAAATAGGTCACCAGATCCGGGAACAGCACCAGAATGCCGACCATTCCGATCATGATCAGGAACATCGGGAAGGCGGTACGGGCGATATAGCCGATCGATTTACGGGTCATCCCCTGCATCACGAACAGATTGAAACCGATCGGGGGGGTGATCTGTGCCATCTCAACGACTACCACGATAAAGATGCCGAACCAGATCAGGTCGATGCCGGCCTGACGTACCATCGGCTCGACTACGGCCATCGTCAGCACCACCGACGAGATACCGTCGAGGAAACAGCCGAGCACGATATAGAACAACATCAGCGCCAGAATCAGGGTCAGGGTCGACAGCTCAAGCGAGGCGATAAACTGCGCGGCCGCCTCGGGCAAACCGGTAAAGCCCATTGCCAACGCCAGGAACGAGGCACCGGCTAGGATCAGCGCGATCATGCAGGAGGTGCGAGTCGCGCCCATCAGGCTTTCGACAAAGGTGCTCCACTTCAACGATCCCTGAAAGGTGGCCAATACCAACGCGCCCACCACGCCGAACGCAGCCGATTCGGTGGCCGTAGCTGTACCCGAATAGATCGAACCGATCACCACCAGTATCAGCAGTACCACGGGGATCAGAAAGCGCGACTCGTTGACCTTCTCCATAAACGTCATCTTGGGTTCAGCTGCTGGCACCTGATCTTTCTTTAAAACTGACCAAGCCGCGACGTAACCCATAAATAGCAGCGCCAGCGTCAGACCTGGCAAAATACCAGCCATAAACAGCTTGGAGATTGACTCGTTGATAGTTACGCCGTAGACGATCAGGGTCAGCGATGGTGGGATCATCAGACCCAGCGTGGCCGAGCCAACCAAGGTGCCGAAGATCATAAAGTCGGGATAACCCCGCTTGCGCAACTCGGGTATCGACATCTTGCCGACCGTGGTCAGAGTTGCCGCCGAGGAACCCGAGACGGCGGCGAAGATGGTGCTACCGACCACGTTGGTGTGCAGCAAACCGCCGGGCAGCGGTGCCATCCACGGTGCCAGGCCGCGGAACATATCCTCCGATAACCGGGTTCGATAGAGGATCTCGCCCATCCAGATAAACAGCGGTAGCGCGGTCAACGACCAGCTGGATGAGGAACTCCAGATGGTGGTTATCATCGCATCGCCAACCGGGCGAACGGTAAATAGCTCCATCCCGACGAAAGCAACGCCCAGCAACGCCAGACCTATCCAGACGCCGCTACCGAGCAGGAAAAACAGAGTAAACAGGAAGATACCTGTGGCTACGAATTCGTTCATCACAGTGTCCTCTTAGGTGAATGGGTGGGTTAAGTTCGGCGAGCGATCAGTGCTTCTGGCAAGGCATGCCGCCGAGTCATAGCCGGGCTTATACCGAGTAGGCGTAACACGGTCAGGGGCGCTGATAGTCGTCGAAACAATCAAACTATTTGCGTGAGCGGACACTAAAACTCCTCCCCTTCGACGTGATGATCGTCATCAAAGCTGTGGTCGGTTTTAAACAAGGTTCGAATCAGGTGATCCGCCAACGCCAGCGCAAATACTACCGAACCGATGGCGACCGCAGATTGTGGAATCCACAGCGGTGTAGCGTCCTGGCCTTGGGCGATGTCGTGGATCAAGTGCGAGATGTAGACGTTCTTGCAGGCGTAATAGGCCAGGTAGCTGGCCAGAAACAGCGCTACGCTAAGACACCAGACATCCGCGACGCGGCGCGAACGGCGTCCCAGCCCCTGGATAAACAGGGTGACCCGGATATGGGCGTTGTTGTTGAGGGTGTAAGCCAGCGCAAAAAATGACGAGGCGGCCATGCAGTAACCGGCATAAGCGGTCGAACCGGGGAACTGAAGCCCCAGCCAACGGCAAGCCATCTGGCCCACGATAATGCCAAGGATCGCCAGCAGAAACAGTGCCGAAATGCCGCCGCAGCCGAGATACAGAGCATCCAGTACCTTGCGTAATCGCCGGGCTAGTGATACCCGCTCGCTGGGCTGATTCAGAATCGGATTGATTGTATTCATAACGCATACTCCTGGGACGGACTGCACCACCAGCACTACTGGCGAGCGGAGGCCTCACGGGTATAAAAATAAAAAAGCGGAGGCTGATGCCCCCGCAAGAGGTGGTTAAACGATGGAGTCATCAGCGGGTAGCGACGTAAAGAGTCGTCAACCGCTGGTAACTTAAAAAGTCATCAACCGGTAGTGGCGTATAGGGTCGTCAACCGGTGGTAGCTTAAAAGGTCGTCAACCTGTCGCAGCTCAAAGAACCGTTTAGCTGTCGTGGCTTAAACCACGACAGAAAGCAGTATTAGCCAATCGCGCTTACAGGCTAGCTTTGTAAGCGTCGATGATGCGCTTGCCGGCATCGCCGGTCTTGGCCAACCATTCGTTGGTCATGGTCTCACCGACCTTCTTAAAGTCCGCCTGAAGCTGCTCACTCGCACCGATCACGGTCATACCGTGGGCAGCCAACTGCTCAAGGTACCAACCCGCTAACTGCTCGGAGCGCGCCGCACCGGCCTTCTCTGCCATCAGCGAGATACCACGAACCGTGTTTTGGGTCTCGGTATCGAGACTGTCCCAGGCCTGCTTGTTGACGAACACATAGTTACGCGGCAACCAGACGTTAACCACATAGTGATGCGATAAGTGCTCCCAGACCTTGCGGTCGTAACCGGTCGCTCCCGACGACATAAACGATTCGGCGACACCGGTCGATAGCGCCTGACTCAGTTCGGAGGCTTCAACCTGTACCGGAACTGCACCGGCCAGCTCGGCAAAACGGGCGGTGGCGTTGTTGTAGGAGCGGAACTTAACGCCTTCCATATCGCTCAGCGACTGCAGCGGCTTGTTGGCGTAGATGCCACCGGGAGGCCAAGGTACCGAGTACAACAGCACCAGATTGTGTCCGGCCATCATCTTCTCGAGCTCGGGACGCGCCGCTTGCCACAGTTTGTCGGATTCCTCGAATGAACTGGCTAGAAAAGGTACAGAGTCGAACGCAAACAGCTCGTTTTCATTGGCGTGGCTAGACAGAATGCGCTCGCCAATTGGGGCCTGGCCGGTCTGGACCGCACGCTTGATCTCGCTGCCTTTGAATAGTGAGCCGCCGCCGTGCACCTTAACGTCTAGCTTGCCGCTGGTGGCCAATGTAACCGCCTCGGCAAAGGACTTTCCGTTCTGAGTGTGGAAGTTGGAATCGGTATACGCCATCGGCATATCCCATTTCTCAGCGGCTATCGCCAACGTGCTGGCCGCGGCCAGAGTCACCGTCGCCAGACCGGTTACCAATTTACGCTTGTCGAATAATGTATTGAGTTGCATGGTGAATTTCCTTGTTAATTATTGTTGTAGGTTGGGGTACTGCTCGGGGATTCTTAAGGTCGTTAGGTTGTGGTTATCGATGAGATTATGATGAGGGACGCGGTCGGGAGCGTTAAAGCGCTGCGACCACCGACATCTCTACCAACAGCTCGGGCCGAGCCATCTTGGCTTCGACGCAAGCCCGTGCTGGGGCCTGACCGGGTTCGATCCAAGCGTCCCAGACGGCATTCATGCCGGCAAAGTCAGTCATATCGGCGACATAGATCGTTACCGACAGGATCCGGCTTTTATTGCTGCCGATCTCGGCCAGCAACGCGTCCACCTTTTCCAGCGTGGTTGTGGTCTGGCCGGCGATGTCGGCGGACTCGTCCTTGGGCACCTGGCCGCATAGGTAGGCGGTCTGGTTGTGAATCACGGCTCGGCTCATTCGGGTGCCGGAATCAATACGGTCGATTGCCATTGGTATACTCTCTTGCTAGTGCGTTTAAACCTCAGAACCAGTGCTCTCTCACTGAGGGGCCATTATGTTTGCATTGAGGCGATAACATCCAATACCATGTTTTGATCTAGCTATCATAAAAACTGATATGTTTTGCTGGTCACACTCACCACCCAGTCCGGCAATCCGCGCGGGTTGGCGCACTAACGGAGAAAAACCATGAATGCCAAACAGTTAAATGCGTTTCGTGCGGTGATGCTGTCGGGCAGCATGGTCGGCGCGGCCAAGATGCTTTACGTCTCGCAACCGGCTGTGACCCGTCTGATCAAGGGTCTCGAGGCGAACTGTGGCTTCGATCTGTTCGAACGGCGTAATAGCCGACTGTTTGCCACCCCTGAGGGCAATGCGCTCTATCAGGAGGTTAAGCGCCACTTTATCGGTCTGGATAACCTGGCGCAGATGGCCGGTCAGATTCGGATGAATAAGACCGGCCGGTTGCGTATTGCCGCTATGCCTGCGCTGGCCCATAGCATTCTGCCCAGCACCCTGAGCCGATTTATTAAAGAGTGCCCCGATGTATCCACCACCCTGGCACCCAGCAGTTCGGTGGAAGTCACCAAGTTGGTGGCGGCACAACAGTTTGATCTGGGTTTGGTGATGTTACCGATCGATAGCAGCGAGGTACGCTTTGGACCTTGCTATCAGGTGGATTGCCGAGTTGTAATGCCGCAAGGCCACCCGCTGGCCAGCAACACGGTTATCGAGGCGCAGGATCTCAACGATCAGCCGTTCGTTGCCATCGGCCACGAAAACACCCTGACCCGTTTTCGGATCGACGCGACCTTTGCCAGCGAAAATGTCCGGCCTCGATGTCATATTGAAACCTCGCTGTTTATCACCGCGCAGGCGTTGGTACGCGAAGGGATGGGGGTCTCGATCATCGATCCCTACACCGCCAAATTGTTCGAGGGTCAGGGCGGGGTTTCATTACCGTTCCAGCCGTCGATACCGTTCTATTTTGGCTTTATCTTCCCGTTGCACCGCCAGACATCAGCCCTGGCCGAGCAATTTATCGAGACCTTTTTGCAACAGAGTGAGGCGTTGATGGCACTGCACCCCATCTCGGCTGAAGGTATCGACTTACGCTGAGAGGTCATTTTTAACAGGCTGCTGGTGAGCATGCCGCTACCACCTTCTCATCAGGACACAACGGCCTTCCCATCTGGCCCCAGCAGCCCTATGATGTCAGCCCTCTTGCGTTAACCTCTGGCCCGTCTTTCTCCTTTCTTTAGTTCCGAAAGGGGTTTTCCTATGCGTGTTTTTTTTCCCAGAAATACCGTGCAGGGTGTGTTTTTTGGCTTGCTAGCGGCTGCTATCTGGAGTGGTCACAGCCCGATGTCGGCGCTGGGAATTCAAGCTGGCCTGTCACCGGCTGACCTAGCGGCGTTGCGCATTCTTACCGCCAGTCTGTTGTTTTTGCCTTACTTGTTGGCTCGGAGGCGTCACCTGCTGGGACCGCTGAAGTTCCACCAGGCGCTATTATTAGCCTGTTGTGCGGGAGCCCCTTATAGCCTGATCCAGATTGCGGGTCTCAACTTTGCGCCGATGTCACATGCTGCTGCGATCAGTCTCGGTGCGGTGCCGATATTTGCGACTCTGCTGGGGGTGCTGTTCTTAGGCAGCCGCTTGTCACGGTGGCGCATCTTGGCCATGGTCTGCCTGATGGCGGGTATTGTGCTGATCATTGAGGCTAATGCGGCTACAGGCGACAGTGCCTGGGACAGTGTATGGATAGGTGATCTCTGTTTTTCGGTAGCCGCATTGTTATGGGCACTGTACGCCTTTCTCGGTCACCGCTGGCGAGTATCACCACTGCTGGGCGTTGCCTTAACCAGCCTGTTTTCGCTGCCGTATCTGTTGGTTTACGGGCTGCTGTTGCAGCCGCGTATCACTGAGGTAGACAGTGCCGACCTGGCGCTGCAGCTGTTTTACCAAGGCGGCCTGATCGGCGTCTTGGCGATCTACAGCTATAGCCGCGCCGTCACATTGCTGGGGTTGGAGAAGGGCGCTTTGTTTACCGCGCTGGCTCCCGTTGGGGTGATGCTCAATAGTCTGTGGCTACTCAACTACCAACCAAGCCTCATTGAATGGCTGGGGATTGGGTTGGTGTCGTTGGGTATGCTGGCGGCGTTACTGACCCCCCCCCGTGCTGTCACGGTGTAGATACCCCTCTGCGGAACGAGTAACGATGGATAGTGCTAGTCAGCGCCGGAGAGGCGATATCTTTATTTAGCTAGATATAAAGATCGTCTCGGTCCAGTTAGAACTATCTGATTAGAACTGTCTGGTTATAACGATCTGATTAGAGTACCGGGTTAGAGAAATCAGAGCCCTGACGGGTTTTGCGGCCGCACAAAAAACAACCGTATAGGGCCATCCCTTGAGCTATACGGTCTGAGGCGGCTTACTACGAGACTGCACACAAAACTATCCACAGCGATTGTGCATAGTATTGAGGTGATAGTGGTTATTCCCGGGCGTGGGTGAAGGTAGTTTTTTGCCGTTTAGTCGGGGTATATACGCTTCCAATCTCGTTTCATATCTACCCGGGTCCAGCCTCTCTGGTCCGCCTCATCAAGCCCTTTGTCGAGGCGGCCGATAGCAGAATCACGATCGTAGGCCCATTCTCGGGTGGCGTCGGTATGGTGGATGTACACTGCTAGCCGAGAGCCTTCGCCAGCCGTCGTCCATTGCAACATCTGCAGGTCTCCGTCGGAGTTGCCGAAGGCGGCGATTGGCCGACGACCGATCTGTTGGTGGATGCCGACCGGTTTCCCCTCCTTATCATTGACGAAGTTCAGCGCTGGAAGACGTACCAGTACCGGCTTGCCGTCGCGGACTTTAAGCTCGGTCTTGATGCTGCTACCAACTACCTGCTGGGGTGGAATGCCGTAGATCTCTTCGGTCCAGGGCCGCATAAATTCAATCCCCCCGCCGGAGACGATAAAGGTCTTGAAACCGTTGGCGCGCAGGTAGTCGAGTACCTCCAGCATCGGTTGATAGACCATCTCGGTGTAGGGGCGGTTGCTGGTAGGGTGCTTGGCGGTCTCAATCCAGTCTTCGACAACCGCCTCGAACTCTTCGGTGGTCATACCGGCATGGGTTGCCATGACGATTTCGAGTATCGCGTGTTCACCGCCAGCCAGAGCACTTTCCAGATCACCTTTTAGCAAAGAGGCAAAGGGTTCCTGCTGTTGCCACTCCGGATGCTGCGAAGCCATCGCCTTAACCCGGTCGATGGCGAACAGCAGTTGAAAATAGACCGGTTGCTCGGCCCAAAGAGTGCCATCGTTATCAAAGGTTGCGATGCGCTTAGCAGGCGCTACAAAGTCAGCTGAGCCCTCGGTGGTGACTGCCGTGACGAAGCCGATGATCGATTGTTTGGATTTACTGTCGTTCCATGAGGGAAGCGGGTCGCTGCCCTGAGCGAATGACAGGCTGATAGATCCGCAGGTTACCGCTAGCGTGATTGTTAGCAGTGAACACAGGCGAAGTAACATTGGTTTTAGTGTCCGCAATAGCATAAGTGTTCCTGATTACCTACGTCTGCACAGTGGTCTGTGTAGGAGCCGAGTCCCCTCGGCGATCTTTACCGGCTTACAGCAGATTCCGTCAAGACAGATACCGTCAGGAGAGATGCCACAGGCTGTCATCTCTGACCGTTGTTAGCTGTCCCGCCCGTATCGGATTGGTGACAATACTTCATCCTTGTCACCAAAAGGCCAAAAGACCAAAGATCGCCCAGAGGACTGGGCTCCTACAAGTGCGATTCTCTGGGGATAGCTACCTGAAATACACCGTTGAGCGGGCTAGCCCTCCGTCGTATCGCTGGCATCACCGTTGTTAGGTTGGGATGGCGCAGGCATCCGGCCAGAGCTATTTCGTGTAGCGCTTTTCAACCCGATCTTTCAGCCTGCATCGTTCCTTGTATTGTTACCTTACTTAATCCCTTAGTGGCTACCGCCACTGCTCATGAGTTTATCCATCACCTTTTCAAGGCTGAAACTCGCTGCTTTCTGGCGTGGTGGGTAGTCTTGGAAAGTCGCCAGGAACTGCCCCACATAAGCTTGGGCGGGCACCAGCAAATAGGCGCGATCAATCATCCAATCGTAGTAAGTATTGGAGGTTTTGTTGGCGCGCTCGTAAGGGTCACGGCGCAGGTTGAATACCAGAGGTAACCGTAGCGGAACGAAAGGTTCGGCCCAGGCTTGTAACGTCCCTTCAACCCGCTGTTCCATGAAAATGAGTTTCCAGTCCTGATAGCGCAGCGCGGTCAGGTCGCCATCGTCGGAGAAGTAGAACACCTCCGTGCGTGGGCCTTTATCCTCCTTTCCGGTCAGATAGGGCAGGAAGTTGTAGCCGTCGAGGTGTACTTTGTAATCGCGACCGATCGCCTTGTGGCCGGTCAGCAGCTTCTCTTTCACTTCGGCATCACCCGCGGCTGCCAGCAGCGTGGGGAGCCAGTCCATGTGGTGCATGATTTCGTTCGACCAGCTATTGGGCTTGATCTTTCCGGGCCAGCGAACCATCGAGGGCACTCGCCAGCCGCCTTCCCAGTTGGTGTTCTTTTCACCTCGGAATGGCGTCATTGCCGCATCCGGCCAAGTGTTCATATGCGGACCGTTGTCGGTGGAGTAGAACACGATGGTGTTGTCGGCAATCCCCAATTCATCCAGCAGGGTCAGGAATTTGCCGATGTGCATGTCGTGCTCGACCATTCCATCGGAGTATTCGTCCTGCCCCGAGATCCCCCGCATCTCCTCTTTAACGTGGGTGCGAAAGTGCATCCGGGTTCCGCTCCACCACATGAACCAGGGAACACCTGCCTCGTGCTGCTGCTTGATGAATTCAATAGCGGCATCGGAGGTTTCATCATCGACGGTCTCCATCCGTTTTTTGGTTAGCGGGCCGGTGTCTTCGATACGGCCATCCGCATAGGAATGGATCACCCCTCGTGGGCCAAACGTCTTTCTAAAATTGGGATACTCGCTCTCTTTGGGGTAATCCTCATTCTCGGGTTCCTCTTCGGCATTGAGGTGGTAGAGGTTACCGAAAAATTCGTCGAAGCCGTGGTTGGTCGGCAGCATCTCGTCGCGATCACCGAGGTGGTTCTTACCAAATTGGCCGGTGGCGTAGCCCTGCTCCTTTAGCAGGCCAGCGATGGTCGGGTCTTTTTCATTCATCCCCTCTTTCGCCCCAGGAAGACCAACTTTGGATAGACCGGTGCGAAATACACTTTGACCCATGATGAACGACGAGCGGCCAGCGGTGCAGCTCTGCTCACCGTAGTAGTCGGTAAAGGTCATGCCCTCTTGGGCAATGCGATCGATGTTGGGTGTTTTGTAGCCCATCAGGCCTTTGGTGTAGTGGCTGATGTTTGACTGGCCAATATCGTCCCCCCAGACCACCAGAATGTTGGGTTTGTCAGAGGCCGCAAACGTGAGGGAACTAGCGAGCACCAATACAGTTGCTAAGCAGGTCGTTCCAAGCAGATTTATTTGAGATAAAAAGGGCTTCATGAAAGCCTCCAAATCATGTGCGTTAAATTCGATGAATTTAGATCTAGAGGCTTAAAGCCGGGCAGTCCCTGACAGCATTTAAAGTCATCTATCAAACTAGACCAAAATGGTCGGGAATGCCAAGCGGGCTGTATAACGATTTCTGGTAAGCAGTTATCCGCCTTTGTTATCAGACCAGGCGATCAACTGGTCGGGTTTCTCTTCCACGGTTTTAATGCGCTGACGCAGATGCTCGGCGAATACCTTTGTGATGCCAGATCGGGGGGTGTTGGCGGGATAGAGGATGCCAAATTTGAGCAAGATATCGGGCTCGAAACGGCGAAATATCACTTTGCCCGGTTGGGCGTAGGAGCAGTAGCTGGCAACCGATATCGGATCCATCACACAGACGCCAAGACCGCGCTCCACGAACCGTAGCGCCGGAATGAAAAAACGGGTTTGCAGCCGCACGTTCATTCGGTAGCCGCTGGATCCAAATATTTGCTGAAGGGCGCGAAAGGTCATGTGATCCGGATGCAACGTCACCATCGGTTCGGCGTCGAGTAGTTCGGGGGTGATCACACTCTCATTGACCAATGGGTGGTCGACCGGGAGTGCGCAAAGACAGGGCATCTCGAACACTTCCTTGTCGATCGCCGGATCTTGATCACTCACTTCCGCCAGGCCAATGTCGTACTGGGCCGACGCGATCCATTCCTTGACCGAGTCGGAAGTCCGGGTCTGCAGCGAGGCCTGAATTTTGGGGTGCTCCTCCAGAAAGTCTGCAACCAGGTCGGGCATGAAGAAGGTGGAGGGTCCGGGCATACAGCCGATCCGCAGGAAACCGTATTGCTTGTTTTGAATGTCTTGCACGGTCTGACTGACGTCGTTGATACGGGCAAAGATCGCTTCTATCTCGGTGTAGAGGTAATTTGCTTCGGGGGTGGGATATAGCCGTTTTTTTCGTCGTTCGAACAGTTGAAAACCGATCTGCTGCTCCAGCGAGCTGAGCATCATACTCACCGCTGGCTGGGTTCTAAATAGCTGCTTGGCCGCCTGCGAAACTGAGCCGGTCAGCATGACCGCACGAAAGGCTTCCATCTGTTTGAGGTTCATCGCTATGCCTTAGAATATTAGTTCTACTTATGGATGGTCTTAAATACGGGTTCTTAATTATGTTATGAGCAAGAATATAACGTATATCCCCCCGTGTTGCCTGTACCTACAGTGCGGCTATAACAATGGTGGCGTAGCAATGATCAGGAAAAATTTGATGTGATCGGAAGGAGATCTTTACGGGGCGGGTTTACCGATGTCGATTGAGGGCTTTAAAAGAAAAAACGGGGGGCTGACTAATTTTAGAGCAAGGTGGTTAAGAGCACGACCGTTAATAAAATGGCTCAACGGCAGCCCGATGCTTGGAAGGTATCGGGTGCCGCTGATGATGTGTTGCTGCCGTTATTTCTTGCTAACGCGCAATGCTTCGTCAGAGTAGATTTTGTACGTTGTTTCCAAGTCTGAAACCCAGTCAGGACCATGGCGGAAATCTACAAGGGCGCCGATGTTGTCGTATGCTTTCAGTACCTTAGGATCTTTCAGTACCTTTGCGGTAACTGCAGCTAGTTTGTCTATGACTTCCTGAGGCACGCCTTTGGGTGCAAATAAACCAGACCAACCGCCAAAGCTGCCTTTGACTCCGTAATCTGCGAAGGTCGGGACCCCGGGGAACGCAGCCATCTTCTGGTTAATAACCAACGCACGTGCACGGTCGCCTTTTACATGCGGGCCAAATGCAGGCGGGAAGGAAACCGCTGAATCGATGTGACCACCGACTACTGAAACCATCGAAGCAGCAGTACCTTTAGCGTGCACATATTTCGTTGTGTAACCGGCCTGGTTGGCAATAATATTCGCCATGATGGTGCCGGAAGAGGATGCACCCCAAGAGCCCATGGTCACCCTGTTACTTTTCGCATCAGCGATAAAGTCTTCAAATTTATTATAAGGGCTGTCTTTGGCAACGACGATAGCCAGCGGAACAGAGGTGTATTTTACAACTGGTGTAAATGTATCAAAGTTGTATGGCGTGTTGCTGAAGTTCGGAGTCACCATCATGTTACTCACACCTGCATTGATCAGCGTGTAGCCGTCGTTTTTAGCACGAGCAACAAACGAGGTACCAACCACACCGCCACCACCGGTCTTGTTGATTACAACCACGGGAACCCCCAGTTCTTTTTCTACTGCATCGGCCCAGATACGGGTAGTTAGGTCAGAGTCGCCGCCAGCGCCCCAAGGAACGATGATGTTGATCGGTTTTTCTGGGTATGCAGCCAGTGCCGTGCTGGATACAACGCTGACGGCCAGCGCGGCGGTGAGCGTGGTGAGTGTTTTCTTGAGGTTTTTCATAGGTATTTCCTTCTAGTTATTTTTGTTTATATTTATGTTTAACGGTCTTCACAAGGGTATGCGGCCTTTGTCAGAGGCCTAGCAACAAGGCGTTACGATCCGAGAAGAAGGTTTAATGTTTTCCTGCTCAGGTGATTTTTTCTTGTACCGAAGCAGGGGCTGTTGAGGTTTTTCGTTTCATCCGGATGCTTGAGTAAACAAAGAATACAGACAGTGCGATAAACACCCAGGAGAACGGTGAAGCAAAGAACAGATGATAATCAGAGCCAACGATCGACATTGCCTGATCTAAGTTCTGCTCCAAGAAGGGGGTCAGGATAAAGCCGATGATGAATACCGCCGGATTCAGTCCAACCATCCTCATACCATAACCCATCACAGTGAAGGCGATCAGGACCAGGATATCGTCCATGTTTTGCCCAGCGGTGAAGGCACCGGTGAAGGCAAACACGGTCACACAGGGGAAGATGTAGTAGCGACGTAGCGATGCCATCTTGACGAAGAACTTGAAGCCAATGCGTGCTATCACCAAGAGGAATAGATCGGTGAGCAGGAAGCCTGCAAAGATCGCGTAGATGGTTTCAGTGTGCTCGAAGAAGATCATCGGGCCGGGGGTCAGACCATGAATTAGAAACGCCCCCATCAGCAATGCTGCGACATCGTCACCCGGAATGCTCAGGGTCAGCATCGGGATCATGCTGGAGCCGCATACCGCGTTGTTGGCGGATTCTGCAGCAGCAATGCCCTCGATCGATCCTTTACCGTACTCTGCAGGCTTTTTAGCGGTACGTTTTGCTTCACCGTAGGCGATGAACGCTGCTGCACTCGAACCCAGACCAGGCAAAGCGCCAATAAAGGTACCGATACCACTGGATTTCAGGATGGTACCGAACACAGCACGGAACTCTTTGAAACTGATACGGTTGTCCGCCGGATTAGCTGAGTGCGTAATCATCAGATCTTGGTGTGGAACCTTGCGCCGCCGGATCACATTGAATACCTCAGGCATCACCAAGATACCGATCAACATCGGTGTGAAGGTAAAACCACCCATCAGTTCGGTGTAACCGAAGGTGAAGCGTGAGGCCCCTGTGATCGTTGACATACCGACCATCGCAAACAGCATACCCAGACAGCAGGAGAGCAAGCCACGCGGGATAGATTCACCGGCCATAGAGCCGATGACGGTAAAGGCAAATAGCAGCAGGAATACCTTCTCAATCGGACCTGCCTGCAACGAAATCAAAGAGAACGGTGCCGCGACCAGAATCAGTACTAGCGTTGCCAGCATTTCACCGGACACAGATGCAAACAGCGATATATCGAGCGCCTTGCCTGCCTTACCGGCCTTGGTCAGCGCATGGCCATCCAGAGCGGTCAGGAACGAGGCTGCAGCCCCTGGCGTATTGAGCAGGATTGCGGAGATCGACCCGCCGTAAATACCGGCTTTATAGACGGCCAGCAGCATGGTGATTCCGATGATCGGCTCGACATAAAAGGTCATCGGCAGAATGATGGCAACCGCCATGATGCATGAAATGCCCGGGATGGCACCAAAAATAATACCGATGATGACACCGGCAATGATGCCCAATATAGGGCCTGCTGCCAGGATCGAGGAGAAGCCGTTAAGAATATTATCAAACATCTGAATATCTCCCCTTTATAGAGTCCAGGTTGGCAGGTACACGCGCAGAAACTCTCTAGATCCGAAATAGATCAGTACGGGTGTGATAACAGACATTGAAATGACGGGAATCCAGTTGCGGCCTCCGAGAAGTATTGCGACTGCGATCATGATGAATGGGGTTGCCACCAGAAAACCGATATGCGGCACGGTTAGCCAATAGGCAATAAATATCCCGATATAGATGAGGATGCCGGAGAAGCCGTCGGTGATGATTATTTCCTGAGCTTCAGGCTTGCTGCCGACAGCTAGTTTTCTGAGCGATTGAATTGCAGTAGTTGCAGAGAAGATGATCATTAAGGTTGCGACAACTCGGGGCAAAAACATAGAGTCCAGGTCGCTTTCGGCACCACCTTCCACGAGTTTATCGTTGGTTAATATGATCACTGAAACGATGATCAAAAACGTCGATAAGACGACATCAATTTTTCTTCTATCCATTGTGTCCGACCTGAATGTTTTTATTTTTATAGGTTTAGCGAATTGCTGAAACCTTGCTCTGGCGGACAGTTAAAGCTGTTGTGACAACTGATCTGTCGATGCCATTGGCAGTTGATTCATCCAGTGTAAACAAACTCATAATAGAAAAATATTCTAAAAAATCTCTGATTATATAAGTTTTGCTTATGTTTTTTGTAAGGGCCTCGTCCCATTTGAAGACAGTGATGAGGCTCAATAGAGGGCTGATAAAACGCTTGCAGTGCCCAAGAGGTTGATGACGACCCGCTGCTGGGTTTGTTGGGTCGCTATCGCAGAGTTGTAGAGAGAGTCGTAAGGGATGGCTGTAAGACACAGTTGTAAGAGATAAAACGAAAGGCCCGGATTTTAGTCGAGACGGGAAAGCGGGAGAGCGGGAAATCGATCACCTTATAGGCAACGCGATCATCACGTTGCCTATCCATCGGTTAAGTCAGTTGCTGGACAGAAGTTCGTTGCCCGCAGAAGAGTCAGTTCTGTTAACGGTAGAGCTCAACAGGTGCTTGGCATAGATCAAAATGCCAGCTGAAACCCATAAAATATAAATAAATCTGATGACATGCTAAGTATTTTCGATTTGGCATTATGTTTTTTGGGGCAAATAATGATTGCACAAAGGCTCGGCCTGAATCGTTTTAGACAGCAGGCCGGATAGAACCATAAAAGAAGCTCCTCGATGTACACGGCGTTTGTAACGGCTCAATGGTTATATGACCTCGTCGTGAGTGCCTCGCGTTCAATCTCTTTTGTTATCGGTACCGGTAGCCAGTTGAATAACAACTAATAATAAGTGAGTAACAGATGATCCAACGCCAACATTCTAATCAACGCATGAGTCAGCTGGTGAGCTTCGCTAACCTGGTTTGGACTGCAGGGCAGGTGGCGAAAGAACCCTCCGAGGATATGGCTGGGCAGACACGCCAGATCCTGGCACAGATCGATGCGCTATTGGCAGATGCCGGTACCGATAAGAGCAATCTGATCAGCGCCAATATCTGGGTCTCCGACATTCGCCAGTTTGCCCAGATGAATGACGTCTGGGATGCCTGGGTGGATAGTGAAAACCCACCGGCTCGCGCCTGTGTGGAATCCCGTCTGGCACGGCCTGAACTGCTTGTAGAGATTCAAGTAGTAGCTGCCAACCCCTAAATTTTTGAGGCGTGGTGGTTTCGCCACGTAGAGCGTATGCAAAGTTCACATATTGGCATTATAGGGGGCGGCGTCGTAGGACTTTCGACCGCACTTAGTCTGCAAGAAGCGGGTTATAAAGTGACGTTGATCGATAAGGAGGCGCCGGGCATGGGTACCTCCTTCGGCAACGCCGGTCTGTTTGCCGATTATGCCCGCTTGCCGTTCACCAAGTTTTCGATGATGTGCAAAATGCCGGGAATGCTGCTGGATAAAACCAGTCCGCTATCCATGCAGGGCAGCTACTTGCCCTCGCTGATGCCTTACGGCTGGGAATTCTTCAAAGCCTGTTTTCCAACGAGATACGCCCAGGGAAAGGCGGCTATGAGGTCTCTGCAGGAACACGCTCGGCAAGCTGATCAGCAGCTGATGAACCTGTCCAATGCGCAGGATTTGATTAAATCTGAGGGCTGTTTGGGGCTTTTTGCGACAGAAGAAGGTTTTGCCACCGCGCAAAGCGGCGATCTGCAGGAGCGTAGAGAGCAGGGTGTAAACCTTGAGTTCCTGAACGCAGATCAGGTCCGCGATCTGGAGCCGGATCTAGCCGGTTTTCACGCGGGTGGCGTTTTTTATCCCGAGACTCGGTTCACGGTAAGTCCGGTTGAACTGAGCCGGCGTTACGCACGCCATTTCGCCAACAACGGCGGGATGATCCTGCTGGATGAAGTGCAGGCTGTGCTGCCTAATGATGATGAAGTTAAGGTGCGTCTGAGCGACAGCTCCGTCACCTATGATCAGGTGGTGGTCTGCACTGGGGTCGCATCGAAAGAAATTCTGATGCAACTGGGCGTGAAGGTGCCTCTGGTCAGCGAACGGGGTTATCACCTGACGCTGGATATCGGTTCGAAATCACTTACCCGTCCCGTCGGGTGGCTGGATAAGGCGGTCTTCCTCACCCCGATGGAGGATGGCGTGCGATTGGCAGGGACCGCAGAATTTGCCTCTGCTGACGCACCGCTTGATCCCAAACGTGCTGATACGATGTTACAACACGCTAAGGTGATGCTGGGCAACAATCCATCGATTAAGTCGACCTGGGTGGGCAGCCGTCCATCGACGCCGGATACGTTACCGGTCATCGGGCCGCTGGAGCATCATCCTCGGGTGAAAGTGGGCTTTGGTCATGGCCATCTGGGGCTGACCTTCGCTGCAATAACCGGCAAACTGATTACAGAATGTGTCCAAGGGCTGGCACCGTCGGTTGACCTGAAACCGTTCTCCGCCGCTCGTTTTAGCTGATAGGGTATTTAAATGATTATCAAAGGTGGCATCAATATCTGCGGGCACACTCTGGGTGTTATCTCGCTGGAGTCCTACTTTCCCAAGCCGGATGGCCATATCAAGCATCCTGCGTGTTTTGATTTCCCGGTGCTCTACAAGACTGTTAAGGGCGCGACCATCGATCGGCTGATCGGTGAACGCGACCCTGAGTTGCTCAAACCCTTTATCGAAGCGGCACAGGAGCTCGAACGCGAAGGGGTTAAGGCGATCACCGGTAGTTGCGGATTTTTGGCGCTGCACCAGAAGGCGATCGCTGATGCGGTCAAGGTACCGGTGTTTATGTCCAGCTTGATCCAGGTTCCGTTGGTCAGCCGGATGCTGGGATCCGATCAGAAGGTCGGCGTGGTGGTCGCCAATCGCGATGCGCTCAGCCGTGACCATCTGGACGGAGTCGGCATCGCCGATGAACCGATTGTTATTGCCGGCATGCAGGACCAGCCGCAATTTAATGCGGTGATCCTTAAAGGCGAAAGCCACGACCTGGATATGGCGCAGTTCGGACAGGAGCTAACCGATGTGGTGGCGGCGATGCTCGAGACCAATCCAGAGATTGGAGCGCTGGTGCTTGAATGTACCGACCTGTCCCATTTTGCCCCTCAGCTGCACCAACGCTTTGGTCTGCCGGTGTTTGATCTGACCAGTTTGACTAGGATGGTAGCGGCGACGGTGGCGCGTAAGCGGGCTTAATCAGCAGCCCATTACTGATTCATCACACGACTTAAAGGTGTCATCGGTTCAGGTTGCAGTGTTCACTGTTTGAAGAAACGGTAAGCGAGCACGGCGATAGCAATAGCGGTCAGAACCGATACGGCAGAGACACTGTAGATGGCCAGTTCGTACCAATGCATGCTTAGCCTCCAGGCGTCGATGTTGGTGCGGGTGAATGGGGTGGCTCGAAGGGGTCGCGCAGCCCCAGATAAACCACCGAAAAAATGGCGATATTGGTCAGTACGCCTGCGATCAGCGCCGTTAGTCCCGTCAGTTGCTCAAGCTCAAACGGCCCCCATTTCCAGATGATCGTCATTGCCGCTCCGGACAACATCGCCCACAATGCCGCCCGAGAACAGTTCAGATCCAGCAACACCGCCAGCACAAACGGAATCAGCACGGTGGGTGCCCACAGCGCATAACTTAACAGCAGGGCGTCGATGATCGAGGTGGCGTAGAGCGCAAAAATAACCGCGCCGACACCGATCACCAGTGTCACCCCGCGCTCAATCCACAGCCGCTGCTTGTCGCCAACGCTGGGGTCGATGAAGCTCTGGTAGATATCACGGACAAAGACCACCGCTGACGAGTTGAGGTAAGAGTCAGCCGTAGACATCACCACGGCCAGCAGTGCGGCTAACACCAAACCGGTCAAACCAATTGGAAGGGCACTGCGGATCAGCTCGGGCATCGCCCGGTCGGGGCTGATATCGGGGAACAGCACCAGCGCCACCAAACCGATGGTTGCGCTGATAAAATAGAACACGAAACCGAACAAGCCAGCGACGGTGTAACCGATTTTGGCGTTGCGTGAGTCGGGTGCCGCCAGCGCCCGCTGGGTGTAGGGTGGCACCAGTGTTTCGCCAAGCAGGTAGGCGATAAAAATACTGACAAACAAGCCGGTACTGTAATCTCCCATGATACTAAAATGCAGATCAGGCAGGCGTGCTATCAGCGCTTCAGCGCCACCGGCCTGCTGCAATCCGATCACCAGGGTTATCGGAATGAAAATCGCCAGCATCAGGAACTGTAATACGTCAGTCTGGATCACGGCCCACATGCCGCCGAGTGTGGAATAGAGCACCACCACCGCCATGCCTATTAGGATGCCGGTGCTGACATCGATCCCGAGAATCGCATTAAACACGGTGCCGATGGCCAGAGCCTGAGCACCGAGGATACCGATGCAATAAACCAGCGAGAACAGACCGGTAAACAATCGGGACGGGGCGCCGTAGTGGTGGGCCATGACATCGCCGACGGTATGCGCGCCGACGTAGCGTTTGAGTTTGGGCGCAATAAAGAGCCCGGCCAAGACCGTCGCCAACGGAAAGGCGCAGGCGGCGAACATAAACACGTAGCCATCGGTGAAGGATTTACCGGCCCGGCCCATCGAAGCACCGCCACCGAGAAAAGATGCCGCCAGGGTCGCGAACAGGATCGGCCAAGTGATTCGGTTACCCGCGACAGCAAAGTCATCGCTGGTTTTTATCCGACGCGAGCTAAGGTAGCCGATCAGGATTAATACCACGAAATAGACCGCAAGCCCGATGAGGTCAAACAGATGCATACAAACGCCTTGTTGTTATTGTCGGTGTAAGTATGTGCAGATTGTTGCGGCGAATCTAGAGGTGTTTGTTAGTCACCTCTGTGCTTTTTGTAACAGGTGATTGGTGGGGCTTAGTTCTAGACCTTAGTTCTAGACCTTAGTTCTGGTGCTATAGCTCGGGCAACTTCGGCTCTAGTGCTTTGGTTCTGGCGATAAGGCTATATCTTTGCGGGCCACCCGTTGCCACAGTTGTCCTTCTAGGCCGCCCCCCTTGTTCTTCGTTAGCTGCATTTAGCGCGATAGGGGGGAAGTTTCTTGGTTGGCAATATCACTGAGCGGCTAGATCTCTTCCATCAACTGACCGCTCATACTCGTTTGATTAGGCCATCAAGACTCAATAGCCGGCTGCGGTGCTGTGGTTTGATAGATGTGCAGATCGCGTTGCGGGAACGGAATATTGAGGCCTTCACGGTCAATGCGTAGCTTCACTTCGCGGGTGACGTCCCAGTAAACATCCCAGTAATCGGCGGTTTTAACCCACGGGCGGACGATAAAATCGACTGAAGACTCGCCCAGCGTGTGCAGTTTTACCATCGGTTCCGGGCTGGACAGAACCTGCTCGTGCTCTTCCAGAATCGACATGAACAGCCGCTCGGCGTGTTCGATATCGTCGCTGTAACCGATACCAAACACCATATCAACACGCCGGAGCTTCTGGGCAGTGACGTTCTTGATCACGTCGCCCCAAATTTTATTGTTGGGGATAACCAGAGTCTGATTATCGATCGTCAGAATGGTGGTTGAGACCAGACTCATCCCTTTGACTTCACCAAAGACACCAGCAGCTTCCACCATATCCTTCACATCGTAAGGGCGGTAGATCAAGATCATCATGCCAGAGGCAAAGTTGCCTAAGGTATCTTGCAGCGCAAAGCCGATAATAAATCCGGCGACACCCAGACCTGCCAACAGTGGACCGAGTGAAAAACCGAGCTGTGACAGCGCGATCAAAAAACCCAGTAGCATCACTAGCCGGCTCACAATCGATACCATCATCTCCTTCATCAGCGATGATAGCTCCAACTTCGAACTCTCCAATGACTTGAGCATTAGGCGTTTAACCACATTGGATAGGAACTTGAAGCCGAGGATGATCAATACAAAGAGCAGTATCTTGAAGATTATTTCGATACCGTTATCCAGGGTGTAGTCGATCGCCGTCTTGGACCAGCGAATTAACATTTCTGTGAAGATCTTGAAGTCGAGCATATCGGTGGTGATCTCACCGCTAATCTCGACCAGGTACTGTTGGTAGTTATCGATATTGATGTTGAAACGTTTAAGCAGCCCGTTGGTCTGTCTGAAATGCTCAATGGTCAGCGCGACACGTTCGGTCAAAATAGCCTGGCTTAGTATGGTTGCCTCGTCAGTGGGGCTGATCTTAAGTATGCGTGCTATTTCCGCCTGCTTGGTTGCATTGACTTTGAGCAGGCCAATGAACATTTCGGTGCGGTTCTTCAAGGCATCTTCCAGGTAGCTTCTGGAAACGCCGTCGTCGATATCGATTCGTTTGAGTTTGAGGGTAATGTCGGTCAGCGATGTGTATGCCAGCGATACCCGATCAAGGTGTTGCAGATAGATCCGCAGCCCATCGGTGGTTAGCTTTTCAGCCTCAATCGATTGACCGTTATAGGCGCTATTCTCATCTTTGATCCCTTTGATGATTGCAGGCCCTACGGCTAAGAACACCGGCCGCGCTTGCGCCATGATGGCGGTAGTATCCTTACCTTGCTGCTTGTTGGTAAAGATAATATCCGACAACTTTTCCAGCAGACTTAAGCCGCGTAACTGTTTTTGTAGCACCCGGTATTGCATTGCCGTTAGAGAATCACCGTTGACCTGCTTGGTGTCCTGCTGCAACTCGTTGAGCTCCAGTTTTAATTGCCGGAACGCTTTTAAGGTTCGCATCCCCGCAACATTGTTATCCACGGTTGATGAAGTCGCGATGACTTCTTGAGCGGGCATCTTTGCTTGAGCGGTGTCCTGCTCAGCCTGAATAGCGGGGCTCAAAGTTGCCGTGACAATTAACAGTGCCGTAAAAAAATACTGATGAAACATGTGGATACCACCGTTGTGGGTGCAAGAATCTATTCAGCATAGACAGAATTTGATGAGGGTAAAGGGCGGGTGACTCGATAAGCGGGAAATCGATACGCTTAGTAAGGCTGGCAAACAACGTTAATGGCCGCTTTTCTACGTAATCGGCCGCGCGATTTCGCCGTAACAGTGTATGCTTTGATTTCGTGAATTTATCAGAGTTTACAAGGCTCATCAGGAGGTAGAAGATGTTTGAAACACTGGAGGCGCAGCCGCAAGATCCGATTCTGGCGTTGATGGTGCAATATCGCCAAGACACTCATCCGCAGAAGGTGGATCTGGGTGTTGGCGTCTATAAAGATGAGCAGGGGGATACACCGATTATGGATGCGGTGAAACAAGCCGAAGCCCTGCGCGCACAGAATGAAAATACCAAGAGTTATCTCAGTCCGGCGGGTGCTCCCGGCTTTAACAGCGCTATCACCGAGCTGTTGCTGGGTGCTGATCATTCGGCGATCGCTGATAACCGCGTTTACACCGCTCAAGCTCCTGGCGGTTGTGGTGCTTTGCGGATGGCAGCTGAGTTTATTAAGGTCAGCAACCCCGACTGTAATGTTTGGATCAGCGATCCGACCTGGGCTAACCACGAAGCGCTGATCGGCGGTGCCGGTCTGGCCATCAAACGTTACCCTTACTACGACCCTCAAACTCACGGTGTTGACTTCGATTCAATGATGGAAGCACTGGAGCAGGCTGC
The DNA here is from genome assembly GCA_036961355.1 of Motiliproteus sp. Lineage (GTDB taxonomy): Bacteria > Pseudomonadota > Gammaproteobacteria > Pseudomonadales > Balneatricaceae > Motiliproteus. The sequence goes on along the minus strand of JBALVL010000034.1, from coordinate 11,623 downwards.
TCCCGGTGATGCTGTACTGCTGCACGGTTGCTGCCATAACCCCAGCGGAGCTGATCTGAACGAAGAACAGTGGCAGGTTGTAGCCAGCCTGTGCCAACGTAAAGGCTTGCTGCCGTTTATCGATATCGCCTATCAGGGGCTAGGCCGTGGCTTGGACGAAGATGCTTTTGGGGTACGATTGATGGCGGCGCAATTGCCCGAAGTGATGGTTGCCAGCTCCTGCTCTAAGAACTTCGGTCTGTACCGCGAACGGACCGGTGCCGTGATGGTAATCGGAGCTGATGCCGAGCAAGGCCGGATCGCCTTCACCCAACTGTTAAGCATCATCCGTAGTAACTACTCGATGCCGCCAGCGCACGGCGCTGCGATCGTTGAGATCATTCTAGGTGATGCCACCCTGCGAGCTAACTGGGAGGCTGAACTGGCAGAGATGCGCGAGCGCATCCAGCAACTGCGCGGTGACCTGGTTAAGCAGTTGGCCAACCGTGGCCATGACTTCAGCTTTATCGAAGCTGAGCGGGGTATGTTTTCCTTCCTGGGGATCACTCTGGAGCAGGTGCGCAAGCTGCGTTCCGAGCACCATCTCTATATTGTCGATTCCAGCCGGGTCAATATTGCCGGGCTATCGAGCAGTAATCTGGAGCGGGTAGTTGGCGTGATTGACGACGTGTTGTAACGATTGCACTGTTGATCTTGTAAAAAGAAAAAAGCCCGGCGATTGTCGGGCTTTTTTGTGTCTGTCTCTTAGTTAATTGTTGTGATAGATAAGGATTTGTTGGGGTGTATGTTGGTGATAAAACAACCACCGCCAGTTTCACAAATCAGCTTTCACTATGTGGACACAGCAGGCACTTTTAATAGAATCCCCATTACGTTGCAGCGAGTAGGAAATGACCTGATTGCACCCAGCATTAATCGCCTTGTAGAGCATTTTATCTGCCCTTGAAAACAAGTATAAAAAACTTCTTGAGCTAGGTGCTGAACCACGGCAAAGCTGGCTGTCACTTGAGATGTAACGCTACATCACTGACCAGCGACTAATTAAGCGCTACCTTCCCGTCTTGGATTTAATAAACCCAAGCAAGGGAATCGTTACCTGGCCATTTTCATCAAGGTTATTGTCGCGTTGAAATTTTTTCACTGCGTTTAGGGTTTTATTACCCACCAAGCCATCAGCCTTACCTGGCGAGTAACCTAAAAACGTAAGACGCCGTTGCATATCCATGACTTCATCTTTGCTTAGCTGGCGACTGGATTCATTAAACCAGGCGCTAAATTCGGCACTGAGTTGATCGAGCTTTTTTCCGGTCGCTGCGGCGATCAGTCTAGCGGCATCGTCCATCGGGTCGGCGGTTGTCAGGCGGATATCGCGGCTACGGTACACGGCATAAACTTCGGTAAGGTAGCCCTTGTCTTGAAGGAACAACAGCCAGTATCGAGCCAGAGCATGATGCACCGCCTGGCGCTGCATCGCCCCCCCCTGAACATCAAACTGTTTCCAATTCATCCCAACCAGTTCCGCGACGGAGGGTTTAGCACGCCAATAGCGTTTTAACACTTCAGCCCGCCAATTCGGTAAGCCGCGTAAAAAGTCACCTTCGAGCCGGGACACTTCGTAAAGAGCAGCCAAACCCTCATCGAGCCAAGGTGGAATATCACCAAAATTAGTACGTACCAGCAGGTGGGTAAGCTCGTGTTTTAATGTGCCGGTGTATGGACCGTTAACCACCGCCGAAACACTCAGATCATTTCTAAATGAATAACCGATGGTGCCACGAGCCACTCCCAAGCCGTGTAATTTGTCGCCAATAGTGCGTAGCTGCACACCATCGGGTAGCAGATAAACGCTGATGTACGTGCTCGGAGCTCGCACCTTAAAATTGCTGATATAAAAACCCAACGCGCGCTCTAGCAGACGAGCAACCTCCTTCATTTGCTCGGGCGTATGCTGGCTCATGCTGCCTATAACAAAATGCTCGCTCAGGTATATCTCAGGCTGATAGCCGATTTTGCTGAGACGTTGCATCATCGCCTTTGCGGCCGCTTTACCATCTACCAGCCTAAACGTGCGAGCTTGCAGCTCCGTAGCAGGCACCTCTTTACGTGCTTCTAAGGGGTCGCCGCCGATAGCACGATTGGGTCCATCAACAAAATAAAACATTTTTCCGCGCACGCCAGCATCTCCGCCACCCGTTGAGCGCAGGGTTAAAAAAGCCATCTGCGGCGGCTGGCTTTGTCCTGTCTGAACAGGCTCCGGGCAGTGCCTCATCTCGTTTGCAATCTTTAACCGGTTCTCTGGAGAGAGTTCGTACACTTGTAGGATATTAAGCAGAAATGCTCGTCCGAGGTCATCATCCCCCGAATGTCGGCAAAAACTGGTGGCCAGCATGTAGTCCACCTCCACAGTTTTGCCGAAATCCGTATCCCGGAACTGCAGCAGTTCGGTGATCACCTGTTTATAACTTTGTTGATGCCACAGCGTACGGATATCGGCCAGTTCAACAGCCAATGCCGCGGGTGTTTGCAGCCAGAAAACTACCATTAATCCAACCGTTAACCGATTCATTCTGAAGCCTCTGAGCTTTCCAGCTGATGTCGTGCCCGAGCTTGCTCGAGTAACGCCGCAGTCTGGTCAATCGCCGTCTTTTCTGAATGTTCAGATAAAGGCCCTGATGAGTGCTCTAACTTGCCTAAATCGAGGCCCAGATCGAGGTCGGCGGGTTTTGGTGGCGTGGCCGGTATGTTTGCTGTCGTGGTAACCGAGGTATAGACCGGCGCATCATTCACCTGAATGGGGTGGTGAATCAGGATTGTAAGCAGCATCAGCACCGTTCCAAGGGTAACCAGTACGATACCCGGAGACTGAGTGAGCAGTTGCGCTTTAAAGTTTCCAGGAAGGTTTGGATCCGGCGATTCACCACTCAACGTCAGGGTCGTGGTCGGCTCTCGCAATTTACCCAAAATAAAAACCGCGCCAATCAAGGCCAGCATCATGCCGGTGACAAAACCCAGATAACGGATCCAGATACGAGCCATCAGTAAGACATTAGCTTGATGGTAGCGCTGCTGTAGAACATGCGATTCGAGTACAACCAGTGTTCGCCACTGCTTCTCCATCAGCGTCGCGCCACTCTCAGCCTGCTGCAGCAATTCAGTATTTTCCAGCTCGGGAGCGTCTTGGATTTTGAGATTGAGTTCGTACAACTGGAACAAGGTCGCGGCAAAAAAGAACAGTGCCAGTGTCAGCACCAAACCAATCATAAAAGGCATTAATCGAAGCTGCCATGAATGATCTTGATTGTCCGCTGATGGGCTAGAAGGAAGTTGATGAACCATTACGTCCATGCCTCGGATTCAGATAGCTACCCATCAATATAGCTACAAACCCAATTACCAACGCTAATAAGGCGTAAACAAGCGATCCTTGTGGAGAAAGACTTTCTGCTTTAGAGAAATATGATGAAGGTGGGCCGTGGCGGCTTGAAAGATATGGGCTGTGGCTAAGTGTTGGTTGATGCCGGTTATCGACACTCTTTCATCTCTCCTTTGGGGACAAAATCTGCCTACTATCCATCTACCGCGTTTCGGCTACGGGCTGTGGTACCCGAAGGCAGAAGCGCAGATTAAAGGTCACCCAATACAACCACAAACCAATAGAGCTATTTACACTCAATCAACATGCTATCACTGCGGTAACTAAGAGCTTCTGGACCACCAGCTATAATTTCGTACCCTTTAGAACCGCAGGTATCACCAGCCATTTTGTAGCACCCCCCCCAATCACGCCCACCAGCCGAGCAGTCAATGCTATGTCCCTTGGCACCATTAGGCAGATATGTAGGTTCCGATGACGCGCAACCAGCAATAAAAGCAGACATTAATATCATCGAGTAAATTTTCATCCCTAACCTCTTCATATGAAATTTATTAACCATGGAGTCTGAAATGATATACCGATACGCTTTTATCTAAACCCAACGTCCGATGACCCTGGCGAATCGTCATTCTCTGAAGCTGTCGATAAATCAAGGGGGGGGCCTGTGCAGAGCAACGTTACACCTGTCGCTGTTTGGGATGATCAGGATCGAATATTGTTACTATTTTCTGGATACGAAAAATTCGTACCAGCCTAACCATGCCAAAGATTGGCGGCAAACCTAACTCCCCCGCCAGATCAACCTTGATCTCATTGTAGTAGATAAACGCAGAGCGACAACTAACCAACCACATGCGAAAAAATGTCTGCTGTGCGAGCTTTGCAGACCGTTAGACACTTCTAATGTATCGAATAAAGGCAAGCAGATTTAGCCTGAGTCGAAACCCATATCGGTCATCACGAAGACTTCCGCTATCAGCAGCTGTATCTACAAAACGGCATGCCTCGATGTTGCTGCTCCGGAGTAGTCCATATACAAAGCGGTCACGATAACGCCAAGCGTAACGGTGGAATAAGCTGGCGGAGTTTTTGTGTTTCTTTGCAAGAAATGCGACCGCTTATTGAATCCGATTGACGCGTCTTGTTATGCCGGAGGTCGCTGGACACGCACAGAAACCAAAAAAGATAAAGTTAATAATATAACCAAACAGTCCATTGTGATGGCCGGTGCGGCTGTGACCAAAAATTCTTGACCATAAATTAATACCAAGGACACAAAAATTACTTTGCTAAGTGCGGCTATCGAAATACAAAATACACGATTCCTTTCGTTAAAAGCACCATAGAGAAGAACAAGGCCGATAACCCCAACCAATGATGACCAGCTCCGAATTATTAACGTTTCAAGAGGCCCGGAAAATGATGTTCCAAACATTGATTCAACTGCGGCTTGAGGAGCGAACAGACCGTAGAACATAGTAGCGGTCAACGCACCAGAGATCATCATTACCCACTTAATGTTTTTAATTATTAAATTCATTTTATACTCATTGTAGTTTTTCATGGATAAGTGCCACCAACTATCTCAACGACTTTATAACTGGCAGCCGTGCGCAAAGCGCGGTTTAGGCTGCCCAGCCATGAAGTAGCGATGGTTGATAAGCTTGTTATAATTTTTTTGACTTGTAGCCATAGTATATTTTCGAATCATTTGGACCAATGTTTTTAATTGTATGTGTAGATCCAGATGGAATAATAATTTCAACGCCACCTTTTTGAACAAATGATTTGTCATCAACAATAAATTCGTATTCTCCAACTTCCATCAGAACTAATTCGTCTCTGTCATCGTGAACGGCTTCGTCGACAGCATCTCCAGACTTAATGGTGCCAACGCCAAAAGAAAAACCTCTGTCAGTCCAGTTTTTCTCTAGTTCATCTATATTCATGATGATTTCTCCGATCTGGTTGGCTATGACTTATAATATTTTAATACTGCGCCAGCTCGTTTTGCACGGAAGGGCAAAACGTCAGAAGCTAATTAAGCATCTGAAAGAGAGATAGTTTTAGGAATCACCTGACATTCTCCTCCAATGAAAACGAGTTGGCCCATATACTTAGTTGGGTTGGCGCGGCATCTCGTTGCCGCTTTTCCTTAAGAGTTTGGTATTGCTGCAATATCAGATTTGTTTCCAGTGTAAAACAAGCCTACTATTCCGGCAAAGTCGCCATCTCCAGCAACTCGAGTAACAGGCTTACAATCAGCTTTTATACCTCTGCAAATAAGTAATCAAAAACTGATCAACAAAGCCCAACTTTTGATACACCGGCCTTCCTGCTTCTGACGCTTGCAGAACAACATAGTTTGCTTGCCATTTCTCGGCGCATTGAATGAGAAAACGCATCATTTGTGTCGCGTAGCCCCTACCTTGATGATCAACCGGCACACCAATCTGATGAATACCTACAACATCACCGGTTTTAAACAGTAGCCCTGTTGCAACAGGCTCAGAGTCTTCGTTATAAGCAAGCAATATCTGGGTATCCTCACGAGCCAGCAACGGCACAATGACGTTTACATCAATGGTATAGCCAAACGCCTTGCTCCCTGTTGCTATCCAGGCTGCAATATCAGTATCACCGCTAAGGCGTTTAATATGTATCGGGTATCTAGCCACAGCGTGGGTATTAACCGGCAATTGCTTATCCAGCTGCAGTGCCATAGCCGTGTGCTGAACTGCCAGTTGCCAGTCTCGGCTCTGACGCACTAACGCATCAACAGTCACTTGCGATGCGGCTGATCCATCTTCTGTCATAGCGGGCCAAAGCGGAAAGATAGCTGCATCAGGTGCATTTTTTGCGGTTTGCTCCAGGCTTCTTCCGGATACCGGTCTTGCCATATCGGCCCATACCCGGTTAGGCCAACTGATGTTCTTGCGCAGCTGAAGTTGATCATCGTCATAGAGTGATCGGTCGCCGTAGCGTTGCCACAGTTGAGTCAGGTTATTGAGATTAGCGCTATCGATATGCATAAAAATTTTCCCCATTGACTAACAGAACCCCTGTGAAAAGTGCGCAAAATCCAATCAGCTTTTGCAAGGTAATGGGGTTCTGAGGCAGATCAAACCAACCAAAATGGCTGGCAGCCGTTGCAACCAGAAGCTGGCCAGTTAGAGAGAAAACCGTCATCGGTCCAATCCCCATCTGTGGAATTAAAAAGTACAACAGGCCGACTCCAAGCGCCCCCAGCGCTCCACCGGTAAACCAAAGGTACACAGGCACCGTCTGTAAGCTTGTCGCCTTCATATCAAATTTTCCGGTGACAGCAACAAGGGTTAAACACAGTAGGCAGCCAACCATAAAGGCGATACCTGTACCTAACAGCGTATTTTGTAATAACACGCCCAAGCGTGCGTTGAGTGTCGCTTGCAGTGATATCGCAATCCCCGCAAAAACTGCCAGCAATGGCAGATAATTCACCTTACACCTCCCGCAAAAAATCACAGTTGGAAAAACGGATCTTTGGCTTAAGTGCATGCTTATCGGCAGTATTGCGATACCCCAGGGTGCATGCCACCGAGGTGGTCAGATCCAGAGTCTGTAAGCCCAATACCTCATCAAATCCAGCAAGATTAATCCCCTCCATAGGACAAGTGTCGATACCACTCACTGCCGCGGACGTCAGTAAATTTCCCAATGCAATATACGCCTGTCGGTGCGCCCATTCGATCACCTGCGTATTCGGTTTGCCCCCCAGCGTTCTGATCAAATATGCGCGAAAGTCTTCAAGCTCACTTATCGCTTCATCATTGATATGGGCTTGAAGATGTAAGTAACGATCAACGATCGATTCGATGCCCGCAGTGCTTACCGTAAACACCAAAAGATGCGAGCATTCGACCACCTTGTCTTGCCCCCAAGAGTGGGCAAGTAACTTCTCGCGTACAGAGCGGTCATTAACTTGAATGATTTGGTAGGGCTGCAAACCATAACAAGACGGCGTAAGACTTGTGGCGCGAATCAGATCCGCGATCACTGCATCAGGGATAATATCTTCAGAGAACTGTTTAACGGCATAACGCCAGTTTAATGCATCAAGTAATTCCATACGTTACCCCTCCAGGGTGTTAATTCATTTCGGTACTGCGTGTCAGCAGCGGATGAACGAATCATATGTGACCGAAGCCCCGGAGGCATTTACATAGGTTGATAGATTTATGCTTTTTTTCGGATCCGGCTCAATTGTGTGGGGGTAATACCCAAATGAGAGGCAATATGGTACTGCGGTAGGCGTTCTACCAAGCTGGAAAATTCGCTTAAAAACTGTTGATAACGAGCGGAGGCATCCTGCTGAACAAGTGCAATTTCGCGCTCATCTTTATCCAAGAGCCAATTTTTTTCAAGGTAGTAGATCTGAAACAGCTTGAGATCATCGTGCTCAAGTAGCAACCGTCGGTAAGCCAAAAAATCGATTTCGATCAAAAGGGTTTCTTCCAGCGCGTCAAAGCCAAGTTTTGATGGCGTGTTAGTCAACAGTGCAGACATTGCCCCAGGGAACTTGCCCTCATCAAAGAATTTTTTATTGTACTCATTACCTTTATCATCACAGACAAAACCACGAATCAGACCATGAAATACCCAAGCAAAAGTGGAAGGAATATCGCCTGCTTGATACAGCACTTGATGTTTTTCCAACCGCTTTATTTGTGTCACAGCCTTCAGCGCCTGCCAAGTGGTGCCACTGATGGTTGTATAGGTATCCAAAGTCTGTTTAAAGGTCTGATAGATCGCAGTATTGTCGGGCATAAATTTGACTGTGCAGTAGAAAATAATTGAAGTATATCAGTAACAAAATATAGGCCAAATCACAGCGAGCACATCCGTTGAAGTCGTCGGTTGTTATCTTGCTCGGTTCCTCCGTCAGTGGATAGAACCGAAGTATGGCAGCCCCTGCCTTTACAAGGCGGAGATAGCAGCAAAATCAGCGTCCGCTTTATCGATCCTGATGAGATGGAAAGATTGCTGTGTTCGCAGGCTCCAAGTGACGGCTTAGGGCCGACTACTGACGCTGGACAAGTTCTTTTTAAGTGGCGGCTATGGGCCGTACTTTGCCCCCTGGTTGTAGAGACCGCAGGGGACGCTTACCGACACTAAGCGGCCACAGATGATCTCTCCGCCCTGGCTTTCCAGCATCAGCCCAAGTTCCCTTAAGCGGACACTGCCCTGAGTTTCAGGATTAGACAGGAATACATAGCGGACGCTTGTTAAAGCAATGGTGCCACCTACATTCAGGTCGCCTAAATCCATACCACTACAATCCGGCAGGTTTCATCATCTATATTTCCTGACAGATACTTCTTTGCGCCCACTCGGCAGCACTTATGAACAGCTCGGATCGCCAACAGCTCGAACAACGTATAGGCCGCGTCCACCTCAAACAGCGGCTGGGCATTGAAGGGCATCCCCAACGGGTTTTCGGAGGGGGGATGAATTTTATCCATCTGGAGAACTGGTATTCCTTTCAAAATATTGCCCGCAGGCTGCTGAAGTTGACCGGGTTGTACAACCGAGGCTACCGCAACGCTCGCAATTTCAGCATTCAACATAATACGGTCACTCTGCCCGGCCTGCCCGAAGCCTTTGATAGGTTGACACTGCTCCACCTCAGCGACCTGCACGTGGGCATGAACCCAGAAACCAATCGTGTGCTGTTGGAGCAGGTGAGTGAACACGATTACGATCTTTGTGTGTTGACCGGAGATTATCGGGCGATGACCTGCGGTGAGATCGATGATGCACTCGAAGGGATGGCGGCGTTACGCCGAAAACTTCGTTCACCCTGCTATGCGGTTTTGGGCAATCATGACAGCATCCATATGGTTGCTGGGCTGGAAACCATGGGTATCCGGGTATTGCTGAACGAATCGATTACCCTAGAGCGTAACGGTCAGCAGCTCTACCTGGCGGGTATCGATGATGCCCATTATTACCGCGTCGACAACCTGCAAAAAGCGGCAGAATCCATTCCTCATGATGCCTCGGTTATCCTGCTCTCCCATACACCGGAGATCTATCGACAGGCAGCTCATGCTGGGGTCGACCTGATGCTCTGTGGGCATACGCATGGTGGGCAGATCTGCCTCCCGGGTGGGATACCGATCATTCTTGAAGCACAGTGCCCCCGCGCTTTGGGATCTGGTTCCTGGAGCTATGAAGGGATGCAGGGCTATACCTCTGCTGGGGTGGGGACCTCGATCATTCCGGTCAGGTTCAACTGCCCACCGGAGATCACCCTGCACCATCTGCAAAGCGCTGCTAGAAGGGACGGTTCTTGATCCCCATCTTGAACAGTAACCAGGACAGCAGTGACGCCCAGATGCCAAACAGGATCAGCAACAACAAGATTACCGACCAGTCCAGGGGCATAAAATAGCGACTGAATAGCAGCGGAAGCAGTGATTCGGGAATCTGATCGAGACCAACAGCCGAGCTGCTAGAAGCCAGCCCCAGCCTGCGTTTGATAAAACTGGTTAGCAGGTCACCCAGCATCGCAGCGATCGCGAAACCAAAACCAAATGCCAGCGACCAGCCCAATAACCAGCCACTGAGTGGTGTGAACAGCAGGGCAGCAGAGAGCCCCCCTACGGTTTTGGAGCAGCCGAGTAAAGCTCGCCCATCACGCCAGCGGTAACCGCTATCCAGGGGTTGATTTCGCTTGCCCAACCAGCTATCTGCCAGTATCGGAAAACCGTTAGCCAGCACAAGCAGAATCAGGAGTTTGGTTTCAAGCATGGGGAACCTGCTTGGCCGCTAGGATGGTAGTGTGGTTGGGGGCAATGAGTTAGACAACGCCGCCGATGACCTCACTATAGCTCTCTATCTGAAGCCCTAATGTGATTAGGGCTCAACACTTGCCATAAAAGGTCACTAATCAAGTGTCAGCATTGGGCCATAAGGGGCTGTCTAGCTACCTATTCTCTAATCGCCAATTTCACGGGTTAATGTACCCCACTATTAATAGCTTCAAACACCCCGACTCAGCACTCCTGAGACTTGCTACAGAGGCCGCCAAAGCCCACCACGGACGCTTAATGGAGCTAGGATTGGTGCCGCTCACAGACAGCTAGCGACACATAACCGTCACTGAGTAACCAACAATAATGTCACCAATAACTGGCAGCCTCGAGTAGAGGGGGAAACGAAATTACTCAGCAGATTTGGCGATCCGTATTGATTTTCTGTTACGTGGAAGCGTACAGGACCGATGAACTACAATAGAAACCATTGTAAAACTATGCAGCGGAGGCTCAACGGTGAGGGGAATAACGTTAGTTTTTTTTTCGGCCGTTTTTGTCTGCGTCACCACTATCACACCGACTGTTTGGGCTGATGAACTGGATAGGTCTCGTCCAGAGTCAACCGCCAACACCAAAATTACGGTGTGCGGCATCGATATCGCTAACCCTCCATTTTATCGTTTCACCCAGTCTGAAACCCCTGGATATGGAAAAAATAAAGGGGTGGCTTTTGATCTGATTGAAGCGGCTTCGCTCAACCTGGGTATTCACATTCAAATAGTCCGTCTGCCCTGGAAACGATGCCTCATTATGCTCAAAAATGGTCAAGTAGACGGAGTCATTGGTGCGTCTTACACCCGTGAGCGAACGGTGTATGGGCATTACCCCACTACAACAATGGGGCAGATTGATTACAGTCGTATCATATATTCCAATACCTACTGGCTATACAGCAATGACAAGGCTGTTACTTGGGATGGAAAAACGCTTAGGTTGCCTCTTGGTGGGAGTGTAGCGACTGGACTGGGTTATTCATCGGGCAATCTGTTGCGTAACTTGGGGGTTGAGCTTCATCAGGAGTACAGTCCATCAAAACTGTTCGCACTATTGAACAACCGCCGCGTATCTGTGATTGCGGGTTATGCTAGGCAGGTAGAGCCTTTTCTTACTTCCCAGCCACAAGCAGCAAGCGCAATCCGCAAGCTCCCCATACCGCTGAGTCAGGACGATATGTTCTTGCTAATTTCTAAGCCGTTTTATCAATCCCACAAGGATGTTGCGGAGTCGATTTGGAGTTTCTTCGGAGAGTTCCACCGAAATGGTAGCTATAACACGCTGCTCAATTACTACCTGACTAAACACCCTGCTCAACAGCGACCGGACTAAGCAGGGCAGGTGCGGCGTTTTTCAAGGTAGTTGTCGCGTTCACCGATTCTATGCTGCCTGATCG
>JBALVL010000033.1:0-57724 GCA_036961355.1 Motiliproteus sp. | reverse complement strand
TCTTTAGCGTAATCCACGCGTTCGAGGCTGGGCAGGTCAATTCATAATGTCTAGGATTCTTTAAGGATAGGCGGAGCATATCCTTAAAGCGCCCGGCCAAGGCGCAATAGACCCCTCAGCAGTCATCGTAAAATCAGAAAGAACCAATAGCTTGTTCTTCGCTATATACACAAAATCATGCGTAAACCCACCGCAGGCTGCAGTCATCGGCAGTAGCCGCCAGGTGATTCAAAATAGAAATTGAATCTCCAACGGCTAGCGTTGGCATACCTTGAAGAGCCAACGCAGCAGGTACCCTTTGGGTGGCTGAAGGCCGGTGATCAAATAGTGGAGGGTGTAGGGATTATTCAGCGTGGCATCCAACAGCCGTTGACTGCGATGATCACCGCAGAACAGGATCAAATCTCCCGGTCTTACGATCTCTTCTAGGCTGGGCATCATCAGCGTGCTGCCCTGGCGATGGATAACGAGGGGCACGCAGGACAGCGACTGATTCACTTTGGCCGTGCTTCTGATCAGATCCGCTAGCCGTAACACCTTGCCATTTTCAATCAGCTCTTGGACCGCCATGGCGTCTTCACCGCAGAGCCGTCTTGTCCAAAGGTGGGGGCTTTTGGCCAGTGTTTGGTGCAACTGTTCGACAACCCGATCGGTCAGCAGGTGCTCGCTACTGCGCAGGTGCTCTAAAAACTGTTGGATCAGCGGAGAGATCAATTGCAATAAAATAGTTCGAGCAGTCAGTAGGCTAGGCTGCATGTTCAGATTAACTCTGGCGGCCTTGAAGACCATCTCATTCTCGTGATGGTTCTGCCTTACCACCAAAGAGGTATCGGGATTGAGTTTGGCTGAACTTAGCAAGATCTGCAGATTTCTGGAATCGTTCGCCGTTCCTGCCACCAGTCCAACGGCGTGATCGATCCCGGCTCTTTTGAGAGTCTGATGATCGGCATGGCCTTTGATCGACCGGTCTGAGATCTCCGAGTCAGCCAGTTCGGGATCGATAATTACGGTGCTAACCCCATGGCTATCCAGATATTTATGCAGCCAGCGGCCCATCCGGCCATAGCCACAAATAATCCAACTGCCGGTAGGGATCGTTACATGGCTAGCAAGGTCGACCGAGTGAGCGCCCACCAACCATTGACTGAGGTTATGAAGTTTAGGGCTAGTAACCGCCGTGCATAGCTGGATACCAAACAACTCAAACGGATCGATAACCGAGACCGATTCCAGATGACGTAGATGTTCTTGCTGTTGGGTCTCTGTCGCCCGGCAGATAATGTGAACATCAGGATTCAAAAAATTGGTCATCACTGCAATTTTAAGATCCAGCTCTTCATCGGGTATCAGTGAGACCACTGCTCGACACATCGGGTGCTTGATACCGGCATTGACCAGATGCTTAGGCACACTGGCATCACCGCACAAGCCTGGCATTTTGACCCGGTAATCACGCATCGCCAACGCCTTGATCCGCTCCGGATCGGCATCGATCACCACCGCGTGCATCAGATTGTCGCTAAGCCCCCGCGCCAGCAGGCTACCGGTGTCACCAAAACCACAAATAATAATGAAGGGATCTTTAATGGCTGCGACAGTACGGGAAAAACGGTGTTCGGCCACTGCAATAATAAAGTGCGGGTTTTGTATTAGCTGAATGATGGAGCCGAAGGCGAACAGCCAGGCGATAACCCCCATATACAGACACAAAATCGCCCATAGCCGCTGTTGATCGGTGAACGCATACGGAATCTCACCGAAGCCGGTCGTTGTCGCTGTGTAGGTAAAGAAATAGAACGAGTGGAACAGGCTCATCGGGGCGGCACTGCCTTCCTCATCCTGCCCCGGTATCAGCGACATGCCGATAATACCGACGCCGTATACCACCACTAACAGCAGGATCGGACCGCGCATAAAGCGCAACACAATAGAGGTTACCCGGCCAAGATCCGAAGTTGTCGCCATAGCGGGAGCCCTTCGTTAGTAGACGTTAACGGCGCGAAATAATGGTATCGACTGAGAGGGTAAACACCGAAATCAGGTTCGATATCAGCGCGCCGTACCCCAGCGATACAATCAGCACCATCTGTTCAGGGCTGACCTCTTGGTCACCATTGACCACCCATATTAGTCGAGCCGAGATCAACAGTAGGTTGGCCACCAGAGAGGTCGCCAGTAAAATGGCCCCCAACTGGGTTCGATCACCCAGCATCAGCCCCGCAGCGATCAGATTGACCAATATCGCTAGGGTTAGTATCCAGACATTATGATGGGCGGGGTTGTTAATATCGCCGATGACGAAAACAACATTCAGCGCCAGGGCGAGGATGACGAAAAAACCGACAATGACTTTCTCAAATTGCATGCACGAGGCTCTCTATCTTTATTATTTTTTATGATCCTGATGACGCTCATACCCTGATCAGCGGATAGCACTACCGGACACAGGCCAGAATAGCACTTACGTAGGATCTCTGTAGTGGTCCAATGAGCCTAGGCAGAAGAGGTCCAATGCTCGCCTGCGTTGAAAGGGAAAGGGGGGGGGCTGATGACGTGCTGTCATTTTCACAAGATCGCCAGTGGGCAGGGTGCTGCGATTTGATAGAAGCGGTGGCTGTAGGAGTTCGCCTGCAAGCGATGCACGGCTGCACAGTATGTTGTGTGATTGAACTTGATGAAAAATCGTTAATCGTCCTGTCTCTGAGCGGTGTTACGGGACTTTTTCCAATACTGTAAGTTTTCTTCCAGAGCTCGGGCTGTCGTACCGTCGGCCATCAATTCACGCAGTCGCTTGTTGATGTAAGGGATCAGTGATTGGCAGGGCGACTTTTTAGAAAATGCATGATGTACAAAGCCGCTGTTGATATAGGGTTCTAGTGCGCGGAACTGCTCATCTAAACCTGCAGCCGCGAGGTAGGATCGGCCTGGATACAGCCCTGTAATGAAAAAGTCAGCCCTTCCTGCTTGTAGCATACGAAAACTGGATTTAGCGGAATCGACGATTATCGGAGTTAAATTCTGTTGCATAAATGCATCGAATTTCTGACCGTAACGGTCTCCCCGCTGGACGACTACCTGTTTGTCACGCAGATCTTGCCATTGTGTATAGTCCGCTTGATTACCGGAAACGGTAAAAACAGCCATCGGGTTTTGATAAAAGGGGGTATCGGTGAACGTCATATACTCTTGCCGTTCGGGGACTTTTTTCAGGGCCAGAACCATATCAACCGATCCGGCGCGGACATTGGCTAGGACTCGGACCCAGGGGCCAACAAAACGTGACTCGTACGGAATTTCTAGCTCGTTGAGAATCAGCTTCATGATATCGCTGCTGGCACCGACAATGTTGTTGCCGTCTTGCCACTGATAAGGCGGGTAATCAGGGTGGGCTGTATACACAACTTTTTTGCACACTTGTGCCTGCGCGGTTCCAAGCGATAGCAGTATGATAAAGACAGCTGAAAAGAGAATTCTTAACATAACACTTAACTTCTATACATCTTATAGAGAAGAGTGTTTGAACTGTAACAGGGTTTAGCGGGTTTGGTACTGCATACATAAGGAAGCCTGCCTACAAGCCCCTTGTCCCTTAGTCGAATAAATGCAGTGCATCATCGTTCTATCAAGCCATTCTTGACCAGCACCGCGTAGATCTTTCGACACCGCTTGACCAATACCTGAATGTCAGCCGAGGCTGGGGGACTCATCACGCGATAGCCGGCACTCCCCGTCTTCGAGTTCGGTATCAAGAAACTGTGATTACCTCGCGTTAAACGGCTGCGACAACGCCACCGATGTTTGCATACCGGCTTTGATACGAAATTTTTCATGCACACCCGGGTCGTTGAATCGTTGCATGTTACGCCTTGATAACACCGTAGAAGCTTATCCCTAAGCGATCTGGTTATGTCGGTTCGCTCTTGCATGGGTGAAACACTATGAATTATTTGCAGGCGTGGGCCGGATCCAGCGATTAATCTAACTGTGTGAGATTAATCATTTCCGGTCGGCATCTAATCGATTGTTGATTGGGATTTATTCGAAGGGCCTGTTTTAGTCGGGCACAGGAGGCTTTATGGCTACCACCTATCACACGACACACAAGGATGACGCGCATGATCCGGTTGGCGATAAGGGTCACTTGCGAGTTAATGAAGTTGATACCGACCAGGCTCTACTCTGGTTAGAAGCGGGCTGGCGTGATTTTCTCAATTCTCCCGGCCACAGCCTGTTGTACGGTATTCTGTTTTCGATCAGTTGCCTGTTTGTGGTCTTCATGACACAACAGTACCCGGGTTTTGTGCTGGCATTTCTGACCGGTCTGATGCTTATTGGACCACTGCTTGCGGTGGGGGCGTATACCGCGTCATGGCAGTTGCATCACGGCCACTCGGTATCGATTCGTGAAGGGTTTTCGCTGATTAAATCACGAGCGACAAATCTGAGTTTTTTCGCGGCGATGCTGTTGGTGGTGCTGATGGCTTGGATCCGAATATCATCACTGGTGTTTGCGGTTCAGTTCCAATTTGCCGAACCGACGGCTTGGTCGACGCTGGGAAGAACGCTGTTTGGAACCACTGAAGGTGCAATGATGCTGGGGTTTTTCATTTTGATTGGCTTTGTGCTGGCCGCGGCGGTGTTTATTCTGAGTGCGATTACTGTGCCGATGATTATTGACAGGGACACCAATGCTTTCAGCGCGGTTGGTTACAGTGTGACTGCGGTGATGGCCAATAAGAAAGCGATGGCGTTCTGGGCCTTTATGATCGTGGTGTTATGCGGGGTAAGTATCACCACCGGATTTATCTTGATGACGGTGATTTTTCCGGTGCTGGGTTATGCCACGTGGCATTCTTATAAAGATCTGATAAGCGAAGTCTGATCCCGAAACGGTTGGCTGAACTGCCGATCACGCGCATTCGTTATCGATAGCTTGTATAAACGGTCTGCCCGGTGCAGGCCGTTTTTTTCTGAGTGCTTTTCTGCCGTAACGGGTGAAAGGAGGGAGGTGGGAGTTGATAGGTACTATAGCGGTTAGTCATCGTGGCTGGGTAACGGTCACCGCTGTGCTGCCGAGCTTTTGATAACCTGATAGGATCTTTGTCCTCGTTTAAATCGACAGGACACGATGATGACAACCACTTCGCCAACTAATGCTTCGCAAACGCCACCTCAATTAACCGACTGCCTGCTGGAGATCGACGGTGCGGTTGCCGTGCTGCGAATGAACCGCGACGATGTCCGTAATGCGTTGACCGGCACCAAGATTGTTGATGACATTGTGGTGTTGACCAGCTGGCTCAATACGCAGCAATCGATCAACTGCTTGGTGATTACCGGTCAGGGTAAAGCGTTTTGTGCCGGTGGCAATGTTAAAGATATGGCCGATCGGGCCAACGAATTTGCGGGTTCGGCCGAGGAGCTGACCGAGCGCTACCAGCAGGGTATTCAACGGATGCCGCTGGCCATGGCGGCGCTGAACATCCCGGTCATCGCGGCGGTGAATGGTGCGGCGATCGGAGCCGGTTTTGATCTGGTGAATATGTGTGATCTGGCGCTGGCCAGTGATCGGGCGCGTTTCGGCGAGACCTTTATCAACCTGGGGATCATTCCCGGCGACGGTGGCGCGTGGTTTCTGCCGCGAAAGATCGGGCCGCAGCGTGCTGCCGAGCTGGCATTGACCGGACGGATTGTCGAAGCACCGGAAGCGTTGGCGCTGGGGCTGGTGCTAAAGGTTGTTGATGTTGAAACATTGTTACCGCAAGCGCTGCAGCTGGCTCAACAGATCGCTGCCAAGCCTGGCTTTGCCCTGCGTCATACCAAAGCTCTGTTGCAACAAAGCGCGACCACCGAGCTGGCACCCTTTCTTAAGCGCTGCGCAGAGATTCAAGGTCAGTGTCATCACCAATCCGAGCATCTCGACGCAGTGAATGCCTTACTAGAGCAGATGGGGCAGCGCTAACGAGCCGTTGCGTGTTCTTAGCAAAACGGATTACAGCGGCTGGCACTGACCGACGGTTTCCAAGGTGACACCCGGTGGTGTCGACTTGCGACTGCTGTAGCTCAGATCCTGACGGTTGATCATAAACTGGTCCTCATCGATTCCCCCGACCACAATGTTGCGTTTTTGACGATCCAGCTGGAAGTGGCTGTCACTGACGGTCAGACTGTAATCGGTGGCGGCATTTACCGCGGCACTGCCGCTGTCGGTGTCAAAACGCAGATCGTAATAACAACGATCTTGAGGACAAACACGGCTTTCCGGTTGTGTCATATAAGATGCATTAAAGCTGGCTTGGGTATAACTGCAGCGCAGCGCCATCGGCTCGGCGGTTGCCAGGGTCGAACAGGTCACGGTGAGCAACAGGCTGGCAACACTCAGTTTGATCTTGCCTGATAGAGCGGTGGCGGGCTTGATAGCAGTCGATTGGGTCATGGTGGCTACTCTTCTCCTTAAGATATTAGGCAGAATATACACTGCCGGAGACCGAAGTGCAGGTTCGAGTGTTCCGAGTTGCCAAAGGTTGGGCTGTTATTGCTCACAGGGGGGGCTTAGTCAGACGCGATCCCTTTTTCGGGCGGTTTGAGCTCTTGCTTGAATTTAGGCTGTGCGTTCTGGCTGTCGAGTGCCGGTTATAAGCTGTGAAGCAAAGCGGCTGATGCTCAAATGTTATCGGCTATTCGATCAAAACAGACGGTTACACTAAGCCCGGTAGTGGCCAGCGGACTGTCGCTGAGGCTGATGGTCGCCCGGTGCTGGCTGGCGATCTGTTGGGCGATCGATAGCCCCAGACCGCTGCCGTTGATCGCCTGATCGGCCAGTCGATAGAAGCGCTGCATCACCTTGCCGTGCTCGGTCATGGCGATGCCGGGGCCGCTGTCGTGAATACTGAGGTAGCACTGCTCCAGGTTATTGGGCCCCGGTCGGCTTTCGACGTTGATCTGTACCTGTCCTTGCGGCGGCGTATAGCGGATGGCGTTATCTATCAGGTTGCGGATCAATATGGCCAGCGCGCTGCTGTTGCCGCAGATGGTACAGTCGTCGGCCGCTTCGAGTTCCAGACGTTGCGATCGATCGAGTGCCAGCGGCGCCAGTTCGGCACTGATCTGTCGGACCAAGCGGCTCAGGTCGAGCGGTTGCTGCGGCTGTTCCGTGTCGAACTCCAATCGGCTTAGCGTCAGCAGCTGGTCGATGGTATGGCTCATCTGATCAACCCCATCGATAATCTGTTGCGGCGGCCCAAGTTGTTGCAGGCTAAGTTGCTGCTGCACATTCTGGGCATGGATGCGGATGGCCGCCAGTGGGGTGCGGAGCTCGTGGGCGGCGTCGGCGCTAAAGCGGCGCTCGCGTTCCATCGCTTGCTCCAGTCGCTGCATCAGGGCGTTGATGGCATCGACCACGGTGGTTATCTCGTCCGGTAACTGCTTGTTGCTGAGCGGCTTCAGGTGATCGGGGGTGCGAGAGGCCAACTGACCGGATAACTGCCGTAATGGGCTGAGACCTCGTCGAACAACGAAGGCGATCAGCAAACCCAGCAGCGGAATCATCAGCAATAACGGTAACAGCGTGTGCTCAACGATCTCACCGGTTAGCTCTTCGCGGACATCGTGACGTTGTGCCACCTTGATCCACAGGTTCAAGCTGCTGTCGTGCAGCATGAAACTTCGCCATTGCTGCTGTTGCTGTTGCTGTCCGGATGGTGGCGTTTGTGGTTCGAGTGCTTCGTCGCCGTACCCCGGTTGTTTGCTGAAACTCAGATTGCTACCACGACCACTGCTACTGAACAGTTCGTCACCCTGCTCATTCCAGACAACGAAGGCCAGTTTGCTCTCGTATTTGTGCCCCAGTGCGCTGGCTTCATCGTTATCATCGTCGGTGTTATCAGGGTTGGCGATAGTTGGGTCGATATAGGGGCGGTATTGCAGTGCGTCTTTGAGCTGAGACAGCTGGGTTCGTTTGAGCTGCACCGCCAGCAGGCTTTGTAACACCCTCGCCATCTGCGCTAACTCAGCATCGAACAGCTCTTCCACTTCATGGGTCGAATCCCGGTAGCTCCATAATGAGGCCACCAGGGTGACACTCAAGACAGTGCAGAGCAGGCTGATCAGTAAGAAGCGGCTGATGGATCGCATCGGGTTAGAGCTCTCTGTGCGGGGTGATTAGTCGCGGACTGTCTGAGAATAATGGCATGGCGATGGCGGTCACAGCGGTTCGATGCGATAGCCGACGCCGCGCACGGTGCGGATCAGCTCGCTGCCGAGCTTCTTGCGAAGATGATGGATATGCACCTCAACGGTATTACTCTCCACCTCATCGTTCCAGCCGTACAACCGTTCGCTGAGCTGGTCGCGGGTAAAGACCCGACCGGGGTGGCTCAGTAGCTCCAGCAGTAAGCTGTATTCGCGTCTCGATAAAGATACCGGCTCGCCTTGGTAACACACCTCGCGGCTGGCCGGATCGATCTCCAGCGTACCGTGTTGTAATAGCGGGCTGCTAACGCCGGTCTGGCGCCGCAGCAAGGCGCGAATACGGGCGCGCAATTCATCCAGATCAAAGGGTTTTGCCAGGTAGTCATCGGCCCCGCCATCGAGTCCGAGAACCCGATCGGAGACCTGGTCACGAGCGGTCAGAATCAGCACTGGCAGTTGCTCGCCGCGCTGGCGTAGACGGCTTAACACCTCCAGACCATCGATATCGGGCAAACCCAGATCCAGAATCAGCAGGTCGAAATCGTGGCTGGCAAGTGCGTCAAGCGCTTGCTGGCCATGGCGCAGCCAGTCCAGGGTTTCGCCATCGCGGTTAAACCCTTGTTGGATCCCCTGACCCAGCAGCGGATCATCTTCTACCAGTAGTAGTCTCAAACGTCCTTGTCCTTATCGGCAATACGGTTCAGCAGTTGAGTGATCTCATCACGACGTCCGGCATCGGCAACCGGGCGTTCAGGTCGGGCTGTGGCCATCAGCGCCTTGTCGAGTACCGTTCGCGCTTGACGATATTCTTTCTGGCTGACCAGAAAATCGGCATAGAAGTAGTTACTGTCGATGCCGTCCGGATCGATCTGTAGTGCTTGCTGCAACATCTGGCGGGCTTTTTTGTCGCTCCCAAAACTTAGTGGCCAGCCCGGCACCTGATAATACAGTGCGCCCAGACTGGTATAAGCAGACCCTGATAGTGCCTTAGGGTCAAGCGCCAGTGATCGCTCAAAACTCTCGCGCGCTTGGTCTACCAGTGACAAAGCCCCTAGGCCGCCGGTCTCTCCGGCCAGACTGCTGAGAATGATTCCCTGCCAGATCAGTAGCTCACTGCTCTGTGGGTGTTGGCTAACCGCTTCATTGGCCTGTTTTGATAGCCGCTCCAGCGCGGCTTCGCGTTGGTCTTCGGATTGCTGGTATTTGATCAGCGCCCACTGTTGCTGCAACTCCTGCCTCAGCGTTATGACTACATTGGCGCTGTCTTTTTGGTGAGCCGCAGAGACAGACTGAGATTGCACGGTGAGCACGGCTGACGACTCTCTCGCCGTTTCGGTTGATGCCGCCTGAGCCGCCGTGCTCTGAAGTGCCATGGCGAGCAGGCAGCCACTCAGGGTTGTGATGATGTGGTTCACGTTGTTTGGGGTTTTCGTTTTCATGACATTTTCCTTTTGAAGGGATCTTTTACAGAGGCCTTCGTCAGTGGGCGTTGTTGATGTTTTTATGCCGTTGACGATGGCGGGTAGCGATTGGCTGAGTGGGCTAGTCGCCGCTACCGGCGTAGTGTTTGATCAGCGGCAGTTGTTTGCGAATTGAGCCGCCAACCAGCGCTGGAAACAGGGCGTTAAGTTTGACGAATAATCGCTCGGGCCAACCCAGGTAACGGTTGCTGCGATTACTGGTCAGCAGCAATAACAAAGACTGGGCCACGGTTTCCGGGTCATCGGTGGCGTTGTGCAGCTGGTCGTTGAGCTGGTTTGCCTGACGCGAGTTAAGCGGCGTTTTGGTCGCGCGCGGGGCAAAGTATTGCACCCGGATTACGCTGTCCGACAGTTCGCGTTGCAGCGCTTCGGTAAAGCCGCGCAGGGCGAATTTGGTGGTGCAGTAGCTGACATATCCGGGGTAACCAATGCTGCCGAAAGTGGATCCGACATTGATGATCTGTGCACTGGCTTGTTGGCGTAACAGCGGCAACAGGCAGTGGGTGAGTAGCAGCGTGGCGGTGAGGTTGATGTCGATCAATTGTTCGATCTGGGTTGGGGTTTGCTGCTCGAACAGCGCTAGCTGATTGATACCGGCCAGATTGATCAGCACATTGGGGCTGAACTGTGGTTGGTCCAGTTGTTGTTTGTTCAGTTTTTGTATTAATTGCAGGCGTTGCTGCGGATTGCACAGATCCAGACAAAAACGCTGGTGCGGCTGCGAGCGATGCGGTTCAAGGGTATCGAGCAGTTGCTGTAATCGGTCCGAGTCACGACCGATGGCGATGATCCGGGCGCCACGGCGGCTAAGTTGCATCGCCGCTTCACGGCCGATACCGCCGCAGGATCCGGTTAGTATTATGTTCATTTGATCAATGTTCATTTGGTCGATCTGCACCGGATGGTTGGCCATCGTTATCTCGCCGCTGTTGTTATTGATAGTTGTCATTGGCGGTTGTCATAGACTGAGGCCGCTACAAGCTGTTGAGGATGTTGCCGTAGAGACGGTAGTGATTGCGGGCCGAATGGATAATGCAGGCCTGCTGTTGCGCATCACTAATGCGGTTCACCAGTTGTTCAAAAAATTTTACATGATCGATATCCAGATCACCGTGCGAGCTGAGATAACTGAAGGCGTTGTTGGGTAGTTGTAGGCCGGTTTGAATCTTATCGGCTGCCTGGGTTGCCAGCGCGACACTGGTGCCTTCGAGGACATGAACCATGCCGAGTAAGCTGATGGAGTCATGACGTTCAATGCTGTGGTAGGCGTAGGCCACCATCATCTCCGTCTCAAACGCAGGGCCCGCGACAATCGCCTGCTGAGGATCACCACCCGCGGCAGCGATATCGTTGAGAATCCACTGGTCGTGGCCGACCTCCTCATTGATGTATTCGATCAATGCCGGTTGCAGCCATTGCTGCTGGTCGGTGAGCCGGCTACCGCAGGCCATCAGCAGCGGAACCGTATGGCGCACGTGGTGGTAAGCCTGCGTCAGAAAAGCCAGGTAACGCTCACGGCTGACCTCTCCGGCCATCGTTTGTTGCACCACTGTTGACCCCAGCAGCTGTTGGCGCTGGGCATGAGTTTGTTCAATCAGTTGGCTATAGAAATTCATAATGATTCCAATGTTGACGTGAAAGTCCGGGAGGATGTGTGTTTTAAAGCGGTGTTGCCGGTAGAACCCGCTGGGCTGTAACAACGCTCAATCTCGCTCTGGTAAGCGTCCAGAATCGGTTCGCGTTTGAGCCGACCGTTACCGGTTAACTGACCGTTGGCGGGGCTGAACGGTTGCCGGGTCAGCACATAGTCGTTGATTCTGGCGTAATCGGGCAGGCGGCTGTTGAGTGGGTCGATCAGTCGCTGTAATGATTCGGTGTTCACTTCAGGCTTAGTAAGGGAAGGGCTAAGGGTCAGCAATACGATATTAAACGGCCGCTGGTCACCGATCAGACAGGATTGGGCGATCAGCGGATGGCTATTGAGTTCCGCTTCGATCCACTCGGGGCAAAGGTTGCGGCCGAAACTGTTGATCAGCACGTTGCTTTTGCGCCCCTCCAGATAGAGGTAGCCGTCGTTGTCGACGCGGCCGATGTCGCCGCTGGCGAGCCAGACGTCATCGCTATTCGGCTGACGGCTATGCGCTTCCGCCGTTGACTGCGGTTCACCGAGATAACCGAGCATCGCCGCCCCTTTGATTAACACCTCGTTGTCTTCGCCCAGTTTGATTTGGCAGTGTGGCAGCGGCCGTCCGACCGAACCATTACGCCGATGTTGTGGCGTGTTCAGCGTCACTACCGAGCCGCATTCAGACAGTCCATAACCCTCAAATACAGGTAGCGACAGTTGTTGGGCTCGCTGCAGTAAACGGGGAGCGATATGGCCGCCGCCCACCGCCACGAAACGCAGTGGCTTGAGTCCCTTGCAGGGTATTGCTTCGCTAGATTTGGCGCTGACTTCAGCGATGCCGACCAACGCCTGCAGTAACTCGGGTACCAGAATTAAACTGTCGGGTTGTTGTTGATCGAGCCAGGCGGTAAAACGGGGGAGGTCGAGTTTTCCTGACCCCGATAGACCGGTGGTTGTGGCCGGATAGATCGTGCACTCAATGCCGGCGTAGAGCGACAGCAGTGCTCCGGCGACATGTTCCAGCAACACCGGCAGTGGCAGCAGGCAGCAGTGCCGTGCGATGCCGAGAGGTTCGATCTGCTGATACAGCGATTGGCACAGACGGTCTAGCGAAATGCTGTCGAGGCAGACCCCTTTGGGCTGACCGGTGGTACCGGAGGTGAAGGTGATCAGGCAGCTTCCGGTGGGGCGGCTCAAACCTGTTTTCTGGCTGTCGCGTTGTAGAGCACCGGGATGGATCTCGCGGCGTGAACGCAGAGTCAGGTGCAGCGGATCAAGGCGATCGGTTTGATCGCAGAGCAGCAGTTCGATGCCGCAGCTGTCGAGCGTGTGCTGCAGTTGTTGCGGGCTGAAAAAAAGCGGTAGCGGGATCACGCAAACTGCTGCTTTGAGCGCGGCCAGTTGGCAGATGATCCAATCTGGGCTGTTGTCCATCAACAGCCCGAGCTGACGGAATCCGCTGGCGCTCAGGCGTTGACTGAGATCATCGATGCGGTGCTGTAACTGGGCATAACTGATCGACTGCGACGGGCCGGTTAAGGCGACTTGCTGCGGCTGTTGTTGCGCGTGCCGGGCGATCTGTTGCAGCAATGCCGACGGCGGTGCTGCTTGCCCGGCTGTTTGCGTGTTGCGGTCGTGAAGGTCGATGTGGATTGGCACGGGGTTAATTATCCTTGCTCAGAATGGCAATGCCGCTGTCGGACTGCAGTGGTGCTGTGACCGCTCGTTGCGGCTTGAGTCGGTGTTGTTGGTTTAGGCGCTGCTGTTGGTTCAGGCGCTGTAGCCCTCGACCAATACGACCGGCGACCACCAGCGGCTGATATTGGTAGTAGCTGCCCCAACGACTGGCACGTTGGTCGAGCCGGCCGGGATCGGCGATAGTTAACGGAATCAGGTCCAACCCTATCCCCAGTTTGTGGAAGCTGTTGAGCACCTGCGGGGTGGCGGTGATCACCATCCACTCAAACCCCTGTTGTAAGAAAAATGGTGCCAAGGAGAGGATCAGGCGCCGGGTGCAGCCTTTGGATATCGATGCCAAATGGCCGACCTCTAGTATCTGACTGCGATGCAGCTTACCCAGGCTATACGGACTTAAGAGCTGTTCGATTGGCTGGTCTAAATACTGCTCCAGAAACAGCGCTGCGTTTGCGGCGGATTGGTAGCCCAGCGCGGCTTTGAGTCGCTGTTGAGTGTCGAGCATAGCGATCAGGTTCGGTGTGTATATTTCGATGTCGGCACCGTACTGCGAGCGAAAGCGGCGTTGAATAAAGCGCTCGGTACGGCAGCGGTTATCGGCCTTGTTGACGTGTACGACACGATAGTGACTGGCTACTGTTGTCGCTGTCATTTCGGCATCAATTTCGACGCTTACGCCGATATCGTTATCGCCGGTGGCGATCGGAAGCAGGTTGGCGGAAAACATAATCGATATCCTGATGCAGAAGGTATCGATGTTATGCCGCGTTTCTTAAGAGACCCTTAAGCGTTGCCTAATAAAACGTCTAATAATTTGTTTAACAGATCATTGAATAAATTATTGATCGGAGTGAATAACGCATTGACGGATGAACGTGAGGTATTGGTCGGGTAACTTGGAGCGCCGGATCTCGACAAAGGTTACCGATCGTCACCCTGTCGGTGTTATAAAGGGCGCCATGAGCCGACCTATCAAATCCGCAGCATCAACCGCGTCCTCAATCGACAAACCCAGCGCGACCCACTCGCGCCATAACTATCCCGGTTACACCGACATTGAGACTTACGCCGAGGCGTTATGGTTGGAGAAAGGGCTCAGCGACAATACAGTCTCGTCCTACCGACGTGATTTGAAAGCATTTGCCGTGTGGCTTGATGAATCTGACATCGCCATCATGGCGGCACAGCGCAGTGACATTCTGCGTTATCTCAGCTTTCGGATGCGCAAGCGTTACAGTCCGGCTTCGACCGCGCGGATGCTGTCGTGTCTGCGCGGTTTTTTTCGTTATCAGCTACGCGAAGAACTGATCGAACACGACCCGACTCTACAGATCGATAGCCCTAAGCAAGGGCGACCGTTACCCAAAGTGTTGACTGAAACTGAAGTTGAGGAGTTACTGGCAGCACCCGATCCGCAGACCGCGATCGGTTTTCGTGATCGGGTGATGCTGGAGCTGTTATACGCGTGCGGCTTACGGGTGACGGAGCTAATAACGCTACAGGTATCGATGGTTAATTTGCGTCAGGGAGTGGTGCGGGTGACCGGTAAAGGGGGTAAGGAGCGACTGGTACCGCTGGGTGAGGAGGCGATCGAATGGTTGGCTCGCTACATACGCCAAGGGCGAGTGATGATGCTCGATAACGCCGATAGCGAGGTGCTGTTTCCCAGCAGTCGCGGTAAGCAGATGACCCGGCAGACCTTTTGGTACCGGATCAAGCACTACGCTGGCGAAGCGGGCATCGAAAAACCGCTGTCACCGCATACGCTGCGCCATGCTTTTGCCACTCATCTGCTCAATCACGGTGCCGACTTGCGGGTGGTTCAGTTGCTGTTAGGGCACAGCGATCTGTCGACCACTCAGATCTATACCCATATTGCCCAGCAGCGTTTACAATCGCTGCACCAACAACATCACCCGCGCGGCTGAACTTGTTGCAGATTCAGTGCTCTAACAGCGACATACGGTTTAATGGACGTTTTGTGTATCGTTTTTTATGTGGCGCAACCGGAACGTAACAATGGCTTTGGCATTAACAAAAACTCGTTTTATTTTATAAACAGATCATTTGAAAATCACTGAGGTAATCATGCGTTTACTGGCTCCCCTGTTCTCTTTGTCGCTGCTCTTGGGCAGCGGTTTGTCCTTGGCCGCGGAGGTCAGTGACGATATTGGCCGGCAGATCAATGCCAAGCTGCAACTGGTCAACAGTTCGATTCAGGTAGTGTCGGTGGAGGAATCACCGATAGCGGGGCTGTATCAGGTCGAGATTACCAATGGCGAAATGCTCTATTCCAGCGCCACGGGCGATAATTTTATTTTGGGTGCAATGTATCAAGTTGAGGACAACCGTTTTGTTAACCTCAGCGAGCAGCGTAAGCAGGGTATGCGGGCTGAAACCCTGAAAGGGTTGAGTACCGACGATATGGTGGTGTTCTCACCCAAGGGTGAGGTCAAAGCCACGGTGTATGCCTTCACCGATATTGACTGCGGTTACTGTCAGAAATTGCACTCAGAGATGGATGATTACAATGCGCTAGGGATTGAGATTCGTTATCTGGCGTTCCCGCGTGCCGGAATCGGTTCCAACACCTATAACCAGATGGTCTCGGTCTGGTGTTCGGACGACCGCCAACAAGCGATGACCCAGGCCAAGAAAGGTCGCTCGGTTGCCGCTAAAGAGTGTGACAACCCGGTTGCTGCACAGTACAGCATGGGGCAGGATTTCGGCGTTAACGGCACGCCGGCATTGGTACTCGAAGATGGTACCTTGATGCCCGGTTATCTGCCCGCCAAAGAGCTGGGAAGGAGACTGGCGTTATAAGCGCGTAGCCAACTAACGGATCAACTTCTTAACTAAGTAACAAAGCAAAAAACCGCCCGGTGCAGATCGCGGCGGTTTTTGTGTGTCTGGCATCCGTAGCCGCGGGTTTTTTTCTGCGGATTCAATCGTGTAAACGGTATGTTCTGGTGAGAATAATCTGATACGGTGGCATGACGAAGTTATTGTTTACAGGAGTTTTTGATGGCCGAAATTCGCGTCAGCCAGATCAGCATTTACCCGATTAAATCCACCACCGGTATTCATCTTAATCACGCTTTTGTTGAGCAGCGCGGCTTAACCTTTGATCGCCGGTTGGTGGTGGCACGCCTCGACGGCCAGTTTATTACCGCCCGTAGCCATCCAAAATTGTTGCAGATCCATTCGGCGCTCATCCGTGGTGGTTTACACCTGCGGGCGCCTGACTGCCAGCCACTCGATCTGTTTTATGACGATTTTGATGACGCTTATACGCCGTTACAGGTGTGGGGTGATTCGATGCAGGCGCAGTGCTGCGGCTCGGCGATTGATGCCTGGTTTAGCGCGTATCTGGATGAGCCAGTGCAACTGCTCTATTACGGCGATGATACCCGCCGATCGCGGGCTAGCCATGACGGTGTTGACGACGGAGAGGTGAGTTTTGCTGATGGCTATCCGCTGCTATTGATTTCGCAGGCCTCGCTTGATGATCTGAACCAGCGCTTGGAGGAGCAGGTGTCGATGGCGCAGTTTCGCCCTAATCTGGTACTCAAAGGTTGTCAGCCGTTTGCCGAAGATAGCTGGCAGCGGATTCGTATCGGTGAGGTGATTTTCGAATCGACCAAACCTTGCTCGCGTTGCACGCTGACCACGATTAACCCCGATAAGCCTAATCCCGACAATGGTGAGGTCTACCCCGATCCGCAACAGCAGCCGCTGGCGACGTTGGCACGATATCGCAAAGGTGGTAACGGCAAAGGGGGCTCGGAGGTCTACTTCGGCCAGAATCTGGTAGCCATTAACAGCGGTAAGATCTCGCTCTACGATGAGGTCGAGGTGCTGCAGCGTCGCACCGCGCCGCAATACCCGGATCATGCACCGTTGCTGCCGCAACCCCTGCTCAAAGGGCACCTTTGGCAACCGGGTGAATTGGCCTCGCTGCAATGCGTGTCGGTGTGGCAAGAGACCGTCGACGTGAAGACGTTTAGTTTCAAACTGTTGCAGCCTATCGATAGCCGTTGCGATTTTCTGGCCGGACAATTTATCTGTCTGGAGCTGGAGATCGATGGTGTGCCGGTGCTGCGAAATTACACGCTGTCGAGTAGCCCGTCACGCCCGGAACGAGTGTCGATTACCGTAAAACGTGTCGAGGGTGGCCGCGTGTCGAACTGGCTCAACGATAATCTGAAGATTGGCGATGTGGTGCGTGCCAAAGCCCCCGACGGTGACTTCCACAGTTATTGCGCGCCGCAGGACAAAGTGTTGTTGCTATCCGCCGGTAGCGGCATCACCCCGATGCTCTCGATGCTGCGCTGGATGACCGACCTACAGCTCGGTAATGACATCGTCTTTGTGCACAGCGCCCATAGCGAAGCGGACCTGATCGCCCGACGGGAGATCGAACTTCTGGCGCAGCAGCACGGTGGTTGCGAGGTGATCTACACCCTAAGCCAAGCCCAAAAGGGGGATATGCGTTGTTTCCGAGGGCGGCTTGACCGTTCGATGCTGGAAACCGTGTCTGACCTGGCTCAGCGGCAAGCGTTCGTTTGTGGCCCGCACCCCTTTATGGAGCAGGCTAAGTCGCTATTGTTGTCGCTGGGGCTTCCCGGACAGCAGTATTTTGAAGAGAGTTTCGGGGTTCGCGACGGTGATCGTGGCCGCGAAGCGGCGGCGCCAAAGGGGGTTAATATACTATTTGATTCCTGGGATGCGCAGATCGAAGGTGATACTCAGCAAACGTTACTGGAACAGGCCGAGAAAGCCGGGTTGGATATCCCGTTTTCCTGCCGGGGCGGTTTCTGCGGCAGTTGCCGGGTCAAGCTCGAAAGCGGCGACGTGGAGGTGTTGCAGGATTCCGGCTTGAGCGATGCTGACCGCGAGCAGGGCTACATCTTAGCTTGTAGTTCCAAGCCGAAAAGCGATCTGGTGTTGACCTCCGGCTGACAGGGTTTGCAGGAGCAGTCTGAGCGGGACGGTTTATGCAACGCTCTAAGCTGAACTGTCTAAGCTGAACTATATATGCTCAGTTGTGTATGCTGAATCCTATATGTTGAATATTGAATATAAGTGGCGCCAAGACGGAGCCAATGTGGAGAATCGACGATGAACGGCAGAAGGATACTGGTGACCGGTGCGGCTTTGCTGGGATGTTACCTTATTCCCGTTTCCGCGCAGGCGGGCTGGGGTGACATTCTTAAACAGGTAGAGGAGAGCGTACCGGGGCTGACTGAGAGTACAGCCGACAGCACCATCAACAACACAAGCAATAATGGGAGTTCGCTGGATACCGATACGCTGGTTCGCGGGCTGAAAGAGGCGCTGGCAGTGGGAACTCAGCGTGCCGTGGATGAGGTGGCTAAACCGGATGGCTATTTAGCCAATCCGAAGATTAAGGTGCCTTTGCCGGCGGTGATCTCCAGCAGCGCAACGCTACTGGATCGCTTCGGGATGGGCGCGCTGGTTGATCAATTTGAGGTCAGTATGAACAGGGCGGCTGAAGCGGCGGCCCCTCAGGCGACCCAGTACTTCCTCGACACCCTGAAACAGATGAGCATCGAGGATGCCCGCAAAATTTACAACGGTGCCGATGATGCCGCGACGCGTTACTTCGAGCAGCAAAATACGGGACAGCTGCAGGCGCTGTTGCAACCGGTCATTGTTGAGGCGATGGATACCGCACAGGTAACACATTATTACCAAGCTCTGGTGAAAGAGGCGAGCAGCTACCCACTGGTGGGTGATCTGGATCTGGATCTGGAAAAGCATGTCACGGACAAAGCACTGAAAGGGTTATTTGTGATGTTGGCCGAGCAGGAAAAATTGATCAGAGAAGAGCCGGTGGCGCGCACCACCGACCTGTTAAAACAGGTCTTTGGTCAGTAACTCAGATAGCTTTTTTACTCATTAATACAAAAGGATGAATGGGATGCTAAAGGGTAAAAATGCCGTAGTAACCGGATCTACGTCGGGGATTGGTTTAGCCATTGCGCGCGGTTTCGCAGCACAGGGCGCTAATGTGATGATTAATGGCTTGGGTGATGCAGAAGAGAATGAGTCTATTCGCGCAGCGCTGGCACAAGAGTTTGGCGTTAACGTGTTGTTCTCCTCAGCCAATATGCTGAACGCTGCTGATATCATCGCCATGATTGTTGAGGCTGAAGCAACCTTCGGTACCGTTGATATTTTGGTGAACAATGCCGGTATTCAGTTTGTTTCCCCCGTTGAGGATTTTCCTGAAGATAAGTGGAATGCGATTATTGGTATCAATTTAACCGCTGCCTTTCACGCTATCAAAGCGGTTGTACCCGGCATGAAAACGCGGGGCTGGGGACGTATCATCAGCACCGCGTCTGCGCATGCACTGGTGGCTTCACCGTATAAGTCCGCCTATGTTGCCGCTAAACACGGCATTGCGGGTTTAACGAAAAGTGTTGCTCTGGAGGTGGCTGAACATGGTGTCACGGTCAATGCTATTGCGCCTGGCTATGTGTGGACACCACTGGTTGAAAAGCAGGTTGCAGATACTGCCAAAGCGCGTGGTATCACCGAAGAGCAGGTGAAGCAGGATGTTATGCTTAAGGCGCAACCCACCAAAAAGTTCGTAACTGTGGATCAAGTGGCTGAGGTCGCTGTCTTCCTCTGTAGCGAGGGTGCGGCTTCTATGACCGGAGTGATTTTGCCGGTAGAGGGAGGTTGGGTTGCTCAATAACATGCCAGACGGATACTTTTGGAGCGATAGTGATGCGTAAAAAATCAGTGAGCCTGGCACTCCAAGGAGGAGGCTCACACGGCGCTTTTACTTGGGGCGTGCTTGATTACTTCATGGAAGATGGTCGTGTCAGTGTTGAAGGCATCTCCGGAACCAGCGCGGGTGCAATGAATGCGGTGGTACTGGCGCAGGGGTACATGGATGGTAAAGCTGATGGTGCCAGGGAGGCGCTTGAATCCTTTTGGAAAGCGGTCTCTAAACTCGGCAGTCTGAGTCTGGTGCAGCGCTCGCCACTGGATGTTTTGATGGGTAACTGGAACCTGGATGGTTCACCTGCTTATCTGATGTCAGATCTCTTGAGCCGCGTCGCATCACCCTATGACACCAACCCTCTAAAGATCAACCCATTGCGCGATTTGGTCGAATCGGTTATCGATTTTGATAAAGTCAGGGCTTGTGATCCGCTCAAACTTTTTATTGCAGCGACCAATGTGCATACCGGCAAAATCAAAGTGTTCGAAAGACCGGAGCTAACCGCTGATATGGTTTTGGCATCAGCGTGTTTACCTTTTCTTTACCATGCGGTAGAGATAGATGGAACGCCTTATTGGGATGGAGGATATGTGGGTAATCCGCCTTTATTTCCTTTGTTTCACAATACAAAATCGCGTGACATTTTGATTGTGCAGATTAACCCCATTGAGCGCCTCGAAACTCCTAAAACGGCGCGAGATATCCTGAACCGAGTCAATGAAATATCCTTTAATTCCTCGTTGCTGAGAGAACTGCGTAGTGTGGATTTTGTGCATCGTTTGTTGCGTGAGCACAAACTCGAACCTGAGCGTTATGCGGACATATTAATGCACCGCATAGAGGCCTCGGCTGAGATGAAAGCCTTGTCCGCCTCGAGTAAGGTTAATGCGGAATGGCCGTTTCTAACGCACCTCAGAGATGTTGGCCGAGAGTCGGCTAAAGCGTTTTTAGACCAGCATTATGACACTTTGGGTGAGCGGTCCTCGTTCGATTTACGTCACGAATTTTCTTGATTATTTGGTGTGATGCGTACGCTTAGTTTTGATACCGGGGTTTCATGTCTCTTGAACGTGGCTATGGAGCGGATCAGCACTGATCGCAACAGTTCTCAGAGATAACCATTAATAAACCCGGCGGGAGCTATCAGTAGCCTAACTCAAAGGTGATCCATTTTGGCGATCAGCGCCACACCTTGCCGATACCCCAGCCCGCCATTGCCGTGCACCATCCCCAGTTGCTGCTCGCCATCGAGCAACGCATGGTGGATGCTGATCAAGGCGTTGAGTGCCGGGTTGTTCCAAGCCGCGCGGGCTAAATTCATGCCGCCGGTGACGGTAATGCTGTGTTGTTGCAGAAAGTCCGGTATCTGTTCCAGCGTATCGACCAGGCCTGCCGCCAGCAGAAATGCCATCGGTACTACCGGATAGCAGGTGTACGCTTCGAGTAGCGCGTCGCCCTGTTTGAAACGTGTGGCGAAGTCGATTCCGGCCTGCTGGCAGCATTGTTGATATGCATCGCGCAGATGATCGTAACGGGCGATGGTTTCGATCTGCTGCGGGCCATCCGCAGCCAGTCGGCTTAAGCCCACCGCTTTGATCTCCAACAGGGTATCGACCGGGCACTTTAGTTGTTGCGCTACGCTGTCGCTGACGACCAACAGCCGTCCCTTAAAATCGACCATCGGATTGGCGCAATCGACACCGCGGAACAGCGAGGTGATCGGTTGGTGCCAGCGTTCATTGGGCATCAGCTCAGGACTGAAGTCGTCGTCCAGAGCGTTGCGGTAGCTGAGACTGTAGTTGTCGAACAGGGCGTGGGCCAGTTGGCGAAAATGCTCCTCGTCGATGTTGTGGTTGCGCAAAAACTGCCTGGCCAGCTCGGTATAAGCCTCTGTCAGCGGTAACTCGCCGCCGTAGACCGCCATCTGTTGTAATCGCTGGTGGCGGGCATAGCCGGTTTTGACATCGTCTTCACCACAGATCACGACTGCAGGTATTCCCTGCTCAATGAGCTGTTTGGCCCGTGCCAGTGCTTCGATCGGTGCGCAACCGCTACGAAAATGATCGGCCTGCTCGGGGCTGTGCCAGTCGGTACGCAGCGGGTCGATATGCAGTGCTCGGGTCGGCAGCCCCAGCGCCTCAAGCCGTTGTTCCAGCTCGAGACAGTGGCTCATCGATCCGATGTTATCGAGGGTTTTAGCGGCAGAGATGATCAGGGCTCGGCTCATGCGGGGCTCTTGGCTGGTTGGATGTTAGGTTTGGGGGATTGGCTGGTATTTTTGTTAGTGTACTTGTTGGTGGGCTTTTAGGTGTGGCTGCCGTCATCGCAAGACGGCAGATTTGGCGATGACGACAGGCAGCGTAACGATATGGGTAGGTGCTAGCAGCTATCGCCGCTCGATTTTACCTTTATGGTCTGGGTTTCACCCGAGACACCGGGGAAGTCTTCAAACAATGCCGTTAGCATCTCATTGAAGATTGGGGTGATGGCTGCGCAACTGCTACTGCTGCGGGCACGACCTTCGTACAGGCGTATCGGTTTGTCGCTGTTGAGGCTGGCACTGTCGACGATGTCCACCGCAATCGCACTGGTATAACGTGTCTCGGAACTATTGCTGCCGGCACTAGAGCCGTACAGCGGCATTCGATAGGAGCCGTACATGGCACTATGGCGACGGCCAGCGCTGGATGCACCAACGCCGATTCCCACTGACATCCCGGAATTGTCGGCTATGACCTCGGTGTTGCCCGCATCGATGCCGTATGAGAGAAAGGCGGTGTAGTCGCTGGTCGGTGGGGAGTTATCAGCCGGGGACGGAACCACCTGATAGCCCTGAGCGCTGAGATACTGCTCCAGCAGTTTTCGGTGATGGTCAAAATTGAGGGTGTCTTTGAGCTCTTCGGTACCGGCTACCACGCTGATGGTGCCCGAGTGTGACGCATCAACCTGATGGAAGCTGGTGACGGTCGTCGAGACATTGCTGCAGCCGACCAGTAGCAACAACAAGGCGGCGCTGGCGAGCAATTTTGACGCAGGGTTGATGCGTTGGCGGGCTGGGTGATCAGAGGCAGGCAGATTCATAACAACGTTCCTGAGCAGTAAGCGGTAATGCGACGGTATTTTCTACTAATCTGCATCAGACTCGCAGGGGATTGGTCACACCGACATCAGTTATAGCGTTGAGACAGCATACCGCCGTGACTTGTTCCGGAACAGCCCTCAGGCGCAAGATATGGCTCACCCGTGATACGGTTGCACCGTCAGCGCAGCATCGGTGCAACAGGGTTCGCTCCCTTTTGGTGGTTATCCATCGGTCGGTAAGGCCAGATAGAGGACGTTGCCGCTACGGTTGATCAACAGTAATAGCGTGGAACGTTTCTGATCTGCTGCTTTGGCAAAGCCATCGAGGTTGCCTATCTGCTGGCGGTTGACCGATTCAATCTGGTCGCCGGGACGCAAGCCGGATCCGGCTGCCGGGCTATTGGGCTCGATCGACGCGATCACCACCCCGTTATCACTGTCGAGCAGTACCGCACCGGCCAGATTGGGATTGTAACGTTTGCCTTCAGTAGCACCTTGTCCCGGTTGGTCGAGTTTGACGGTTTGATTAAAACGTTTGTTGTCGCGTAGCAGGTCAAAGTGAAGCGAGTCGGCAATCAGCCACACACCCAATTGTGAGCGCAGCACGGCGGTGGTTTCTACCACCTCCCCGTTGACCTTGAGAATTACGTCACCCGCTTTCACCCCGGCCTTATTAGCGGCCGATCCCGGTGCAACCTCGCTGATCAATACCCCTTCCTCATCGTCCTTGAGGCCAAAGGCTTCGGCCAGTTCCGGTGACAGGTCCTGTACCACCACGCCCAGACGACCTCGGCGCACTTCACCGTTATCGGCAAGTTGCAGGGCGATGGCATGGGTCATGTTGCTGGGGATGGCAAAACCGATACCGACGTTACCGCCGCCCGGTGCGATGATGGCGGTGTTGATGCCTACCAGCTCGCCGCGCAGGTTGATCAGCGCACCACCCGAGTTGCCGGGGTTGATCGATGCATCGGTCTGGATGAAATTCTCATATCCTTCGATTCCCAACCCGGTACGTCCTAACGCGCTGACGATACCGGTGGTGACGGTCTGGCCGAGGCCAAACGGATTGCCGATCGCGACCACAAAATCACCCACTTGCAGGAGATCGGAGTTAGCCAGCGGCAACTCTGTCAGTTTGTCGGCTTCGATCTTCAGCAGCGCCAGGTCAGCTTCTGGGTCACTACCGATCCGCTGCGCCATGAATTTACGGCCATCGGTCAGACTGATCTGGATCTCGCTGGCACCGTCGATGACATGGTGGTTGGTGATTACGAGTCCCTGCTCCGCATTAATGATCACGCCGGAGCCCGCGCTCCGCGAAGGCTTTTTCTTTGATGGTTGGTTGAAGGCGGCGATATTGACCACTGCCGCAGTGACTTGTTTGAGCAACGGAGCCAGTGTCGGCAGTGGCTTTCCCTGCGAATCGTTCAATGGAAGCGCAGCCAAACTGGTGCCGGTCAGTAACAGGGTTAACAACGATGATAGCGTTACCGCCAGTACGATGGTCTTGATCAGGTGGAAAAACTGCGTCATAGCGCCTGGTCCTTAGATAACTTGGTATCAATTTAGGTGTTGCGGGCTGCATTAATTGGTAGCTGAACCGGTTGGAGCACGGCATTTGCGAAAAGTTTAGTAGTTCGTGAGAAGAATGGGGGGAGACGGTTGGAGTTACAAGGGGTTGTTTATTATTCGTGGTCGACTTTACATTGGAATTTAGAGGACAAATAGAGGCGTTGAATGAAGGAGGGGAGTGTAGATGTGGGGTTTGGGTGGTTGCATCTCGGTGGCCGTTTCCTGCCGATTGATATGCCAGATCATGAACTAATAGCAGGCATCAATAACTCTCAATACAGACTTAACCAATAATCTACGATAGATCCATACTCATTGCTTAGCGTTCCTGATACATTCAGATAATCAATCCTGTAGCCACTGTCAACAGACTGAGTACCAGGGCAACAGACTAACGGTTTGGACACCGCTGCAGGATGCCAGCCAGACACTGATAGGGAGGTCACGATGACCGATCAAACTCACCGTAACGACACCACCGATCAATCCCGGCAGCCGTATAAAGACGGCAGCGTCTGGATGCGTGGACTGATGATGGTGATCTTCGCCTTCTGCCTCGGCGTCGCTAAATTTGTGATGTTCGCGGTGGTGGTTTTTCAATTCGCCAGCGTGCTCTTTACCCGCCACACCAACCCCAAACTGCTCAGGTTCGGACAGGACCTGAGTCGCTATCAATATCAGATCATGTGTTTTCTGACTTACAACAGCGAGGAGCAACCCTTTCCGGTCGGAGAGTGGCCCTCGGACAAGAGTTGATCAGTCTTGCCAATGAGGACAGAGAAATATTAGCCATTGATAATTGTTTATGACCATAAAACGAGGTTCCTATGAGCGCTAAAAAGAAACTTATTCGTCAAAAATTCCGTGATGACGTCCTCAAGCGAGACCGTAACCGCTGCGTCATCTGTAAAACTGAAGAGAACATCGAAGCACACCACATTACCGACCGAGAAATAATGCCCGGCGGCGGTTACGTCAAAGAGAACGGTATCACGCTGTGCCACGAGCATGTCGAACTGGCCGAAGCGCACCGCACCGAGGGTGAGGAAGGCGCGGCAGCAGAACTGGCACCGATCAAACTCTATAACAGGGTCGGATCAAATTACGATAAGGCGCTAAAAGCCTCCGAACGGCTCGAAGGGGTTCACTGATTGTCTGCGATCGCCAGCACGCCAAAGCCGCCGTACTACGCGGTGATTTTCACCAACCACCGAACCGACGGCGGACGGTTGGAAGATGGTTACGCTGCGATGGCCGAGCGAATGAGCGAACTGGCCGCGCAGCAGCCGGGTTTTCTTGGTTTTGAATCGGCCCGGGAAAGCGGGGCGGTTGATGGTTTGGGGATTACCGTATCGTACTGGCAGGACCTTGATTCGATCAAAGCCTGGAAGGCCAACACCGAGCACCTTGAGGCGCAACGTCTGGGGCATGAACAATGGTATTCCCGCTTCAAGACCCGGATCAGCAAGGTCGAGCGCGATTATGAGATGTAACAGCTGCCTACGGCGGTGATGAAAAAGCCAGTTGCAGGCTAGGTTCTAACCCGAGTTGCCTAGTTGCGGGTTGAGGACCGTGGCGCGCCAGATCAAACCGGACAAGCATACAAATACAGACAGAGGCATCCATGGAAACACTGCAAGCAGATATCTTAATTATCGGCGCGGGTGGAGGAGGGCTGAGAGCGGCGATCGCTGCAGCCGAGGCTAACCCCAAACTGTCGATCGCGCTGGTCTCGAAAGTTTACCCGATGCGCAGCCATACCGTTGCGGCTGAGGGAGGCTGCGCCGGGGTGGTGCAGGATCACGATTCGCTTGATTATCACTTTGACGATACTGTTTCCGGCGGCGACTGGCTGTCGGATCAGAACGTGGTCGACTACTTCGTGCAGCACGCCGCCGAAGAGAACTACCAGCTCGAACATTGGGGCTGCCCGTGGAGTCGTAAACCCGATGGTCGGGTCAACGTCCGTGCTTTCGGTGGCATGAAGATCGAGCGAACCTGGTTTGCTGCCGACAAGACCGGTTTCCATATTCTGCACACACTGTTTCAGACCTCGATTAAGTACCCGCAGATAAAACGCTTTGACGAATATTTTGTCACCGACCTGATCGTTAACGACGGTGTCTGCCAGGGTGTATTAGCGCTTAATATTGCCGAGGGCACGTTTACCACCATCCTGGCCAAGTCGGTGATTATCGCCACCGGTGGCGCCGGACGCGTTTATCGCTTCAACACCAACGGCGGCATCGTCACCGGCGACGGCATGGCGTTGGCGTACCGGCAGGGGGTGGCGCTGCGCGACATGGAGTTTGTTCAATACCACCCGACTGGCTTGCCCGGCAGCGGTATCTTGATGACCGAGGGTTGCCGTGGTGAGGGCGGCATTTTGACCAACAGTGAGGGCTACCGTTATCTGCAGGATTACGCATTGGGTCCGGAAACCGCGTTGGGGTCGCCGATCAACAAACAGATGGAGTTGGGGCCCCGCGATCGTCTTTCTCAGGCGTTCTGGCACGAAGAACAGAAAGGCCGGGTGATTAAGACCGAGCGAGGCACCGCGGTAAATCTCGATCTGCGCCATCTGGGCGAGGCCAAGATCAACGAACGGTTGCCGTTCATCCGCGAATTGGCGCGCTCCTATGTTGGCGTTGATCCGGTTCATGCGCCGATTCCGGTACGGCCAACAGTGCACTACACCATGGGGGGCATTCAAACCGACATTCATACCCGTACTAGCCTTGCCGGGCTCTATGCGGTCGGTGAGTGCGCCAGTTCAGGGTTGCACGGTGCTAACCGGCTGGGCTCCAACTCGCTGGCCGAGCTGGGCGTGTTCGGCAAAGTTGCCGGTGAGCAGGCGGCGGACTACGCCAGTCAAGCGACGATGCCGCAATTTGACGCGGTCAAAGCACAGGTTGCCGAGTGTGAGGCGGGGTGGCAGGCGCTCAGAACCAATAGCCGCTCAGCTAATAACACTTCAGCCAAAAACACCTCAGTTAATAACAATGGCGCTGCCAAAGGCGCTGAAAGCATCAGTGCGATCCGGCGCGAGCTGGCCGACACCATGGAGGACGGCGTAGGGATCTACCGCGACGAGGTCAAGGTGCAGGCGACCTGCGATAAAATCGCGCAGCTACAGCAGCGCTACCGCAATGTGGGTCTGCAGGACGGCTCGCAGTGTTTCAATACCGAATGGATCACCGCCATTGAGCTGGGTTTTCTGCTTGATGTTGCTGAGGCGATGGCGCACTCGGCGCTGGCGCGTAAAGAGTCACGCGGCTCGCATCAACGACTCGACCAGTTTGATAGCCGTGATGATGCTAACTACCTCAAGCATACCTTGGCATATAAACAGGAGGGTACGGCGCCACGGTTGGACTATCAGGACGTGGTGATCACTAAATCGCAACCGGCGGTACGAGCCTACGGTGCGGCGGCGCAACCGACAGCGCCGCAACCAAAAGAACCGATTGTCTCTATGAATGAAGGGGAGGGCTGATCGATGGCGACTGAACATTCCGCAATGATTCAGATGACGGTGGTTCGCTACCGTCCGGAGCAAGATGATAAGCCCTGGGATCAGAAATTCGAAGTACCTTGCAGCAACGATAGTACGGTGCTGGAAGCACTTAATTACATCAAAGATAACCTTGATCCGAGTCTG
The DNA here is from genome assembly GCA_036961355.1 of Motiliproteus sp. GTDB lineage: Bacteria > Pseudomonadota > Gammaproteobacteria > Pseudomonadales > Balneatricaceae > Motiliproteus. Next base: position 29,654 of record JBALVL010000033.1, on the reverse strand, counting down.
AGTTTTCGTTGGAGCTGCCGGATGGCGATCTGCGGCAGCTGTGGTTACATGGTCAACGGCGTCCCTAAACTGGGCTGTAAAACCTTTCTGCGTGATTATCTCAATCGCAGTGGCCGCAAAGGAAAAGTGCGGATCAGTGCGTTGGATAACTTCCCGATTGAGCGGGATCTGGTTTCCGATATCGGCGATTTTGTCGACAAGCTGGAGACCATCAAACCGTACATCATTCGCGACAATGAAAAACCTGCCAGCGACGGGGAGTACCTGCAAACGCCGGGGCAGTTGGAAAAATTTAAGCAGTTCAGCGGCTGTATCAACTGCGGCCTGTGTTACGCCGCTTGCCCGCAGTTTGGTCGTAATCCCGAGTTTTTGGGGCCGGCGGCGTTGGCGCTGGCGTTCCGTTATAACCAGGATAGTCGTGATGAGGGTAGCGCCGAACGGATGGAATTTCTCAATGCCGAAGAGGGGGTCTGGAGCTGCACCTTTGTTGGCTACTGCTCCGATGTCTGCCCCAAATCGGTGGATCCGGCGGCGGCGATCAATCAGGGTAAACTGGCCAGTAATATCGATTACGGTTTAAATTTAGTCGGCCTGGCAAAGAGCGGTTCTGGCAGCAGAAAAGGCTCCAAGACTAAACGCGATAATCTGTCGGTTGATGATAAACAGTCGGTCAAGACGGAGGATGTGTCATGAGGTCGAGTTCTACTGAGGCGGGCACGGCAACCCCCAAGAGCCATCGCAAACCCTACGTACAGCAACAACCCGCTAGCTGGTGGTTGAAGAACCGCTTCTACCGTTTCTATATGCTGCGCGAGGCGACCAGCGTGCCGATTTACCTGTACGCGCTGGTGTTGATGTGGGGGATCTATGCGTTGTCGCGAGGCGAAGCCGCTTTTGCTGACTGGTTGGCGGTGATGCAGACACCGGCGATGATGGCGTTTCATCTGCTGGTGCTGGCGGCGTCATTGCTGCATGCCTACACCTGGTTTGACCTGACGCCGAAAATTTTGGTGATCCGGCTGGGCGCTTTTCGGGTCCCCGATCTCTGGGTGAAGCTGGCGCACTACGGTGGTTTTGTGGTTACCAGTGCAGCGGTTTTGCTGCTGGCGGTGCTTTTTTTGAACGGAGGGTCGCTGTGATGACAAAACCTCTCGACAGTACGGTTGCCCGTAAACCGTACCCGTACCCGCGCTCGCACGAGCCGATCGCCTGGTCGTTGTTCGGTGCCGGCGGCATGGTGGTGGCCTTTATTATCCCGGTGCTGGCGCTGATTACCGGATTGTTGATGCCGGGTTGGCCGGTTGAGACGCTTTATCCGAACCTGCTGGCGTTCAGCCAGAGTTGGATCGGTAAGCTGGCGCTGCTGGCGGTCATCTCGCTGACGCTGTATCACTGTGCTCACCGTATCTACCACGGCCTGCACGACCTGCATGTTGGCGGTAATCCGGTGCTGATGCTGCTGCTCTTTTACGGCGGGGCGACGCTGTTATCGGCGATCACCGCAGCTTGGCTACTGGTAATCTGACGCTCTATCTCCCCCAGAAAGAGAAGATATCGCGCTTGCTCCGGTCACTGTTACCAGTGATTGGGGTTGCGAACCGAGGCGAACGGTTCGCGGGCTGAATCGGTGTTATGTTAGATAAAACCATCTCATTCATAGGGTTATGTGGTTGTTTTAGCCGACGAGAATGAGAAAATCGATTTATACTCAGTTGCATTGTTCACTGGTAATCAGATTAAAGGCGTTGTTTTGATCCCTACTCTCTCAAGTCGACTCTATCGTTTGTTCAGGCGTATTGTTCCTCAAACCGGTCGTTTCGCTGCCGTCAGTCTGTTGGTGATGTTTCTGGCCGGTTGTGCGGTCTACGCCAATAAACACTTAAACGATCAGTACGGTGAGCCGCAGGTTCGCGATCGGCAGATTGCTGTGCTGACCGATGAACCCGAATTTCATCGTGATGTAAAACCGATCGTCGATAGCCGCTGTGTGGTTTGTCACGCCTGTTATGACGCCCCTTGCCAGTTGAAATTGTCGGCCTTCGAGGGGATCGAGCGCGGTGTCAGTTCGAGTATTGTTTACGACGGCGCCCGGTTACGGACGGCCACACCTTCGCGGTTGTTTGTTGATGCTGACAGTACCGAGCAGTGGCGTGACAAAGGTTTTTATCCTGTCCTCAACGAACGGCAGCAGAGCCCACAGGCCAACTTGGAGGGCAGTAGCTTTTACCGGATGCTGGCGATGAAACAGGCCCATCCGTTGCCCGAGGGGAAGTTACTGCCCGAAGACCTGCTGGTGCCGGGCAGCTTCGATCTTAGCCTCAATCGCAGCCAACAATGCGCCAGTATCGAACAGTTCGACTTCTTCGAGGAGATCTACCCGCAGTGGGGGATGCCGTATGGTCTGCCCGCCGTCGCGCCGGAAGAGTTTTCCACGCTCAAGCGGTGGCTCGAAATCGGCTCCCCGGTTAAACCCTTACCGCCGTTATCACAACCATTGTTACAGCAGGTTGAAAGCTGGGAGAACTTTCTGAATGGCAGCAGCTTGAAACAGAAGCTGACTGCGCGTTATATCTACGAGCACCTGTTCGTGGCTAACCTGCATTTCCCCGATGTCTCTACCGATCCGTTAAAACCGCCGCAGTATTTTAAGCTGGTTAGGTCGTCTTCGCCCAGCGGCCAACCGGTGCAAACAATTGTTTCCCGCCGCCCTTTTGATGCGCCTGGTCGCGATAACTTCTACTACCGGCTGGTGTCGGTGAAAACCACCATTACCGCCAAGACCCATATGCCATATTGGCTCGATGCGGCGCGGATGCAGCGTTGGCAGGCGTTGTTTCTGGATCCGGATTATGTGGTCGACTACCTGCCTAGTTACGACGTTGAGCTGGCATCCAACCCGTTCGTGACCTTTAAACAACTGCCTGTTGGCGCGCGCTACCGCTTCATGCTCGACGAGGCTCAATACACCATCAGCGGTTTTATTAAGGGGCCTGTCTGTCGCGGCCAGATCGCACTGAGCGTCATCAATGACCATTTCTGGGTCGTGTTCGTCAATCCTGATGAAGCCAAGCTTAATGAAGTCAGCAACTTTCTGGCCAGCGAAGCTGACCTGTTTAAATTACCGGCAGGTGAGGTGGAGAAACTGTTGCCGTTGAGCCACTGGCGGAACTATTCCAAACGACAGCAGGCCTATCTCAGCACTCGGGAGTTGCAACTCAAGAAGCTTTTCCCCGACGGTCAGCAGGCCTCACTCGACATGGTTTGGGATGGTGATGGTCATAATCGTAATGCGGCACTAACCGTCTATCGCCATAATGACAGCGCCACAGTAACCAAAGGGTTGGTGGGGGCTCAGCCTAAGACCGGCTGGCTGATCGGTTACACCTTGCTGGAACGGATCCATTACCTACTGGTATCGGGTTTTGATGTTTATGGCAATGTCGGCCACCAATTGATGACTCGCCTGTACATGGACTTTCTACGGATGGAGGGCGAAGCCAATTTGCTGGAACTACTGCCCAACGATGTTGCTCAACGTGAGCTGGAACACTGGTATCGCGGTGCCGAGTCGGAGGTAAAACAATATGTCGATTTTTTGCAGGATCGTGAAGAAAGCAATTACGGCATAACGTTCACCACCGAACAACCCAAGCATGAACTGTTCGAGCTGATTTCACAGCGGCTGGGAGCCAAGGTAGTGGCGCCCGATCCGATCAATCGTTCGATTACAACCGTTGATCCGATCATTGAACAGATGCAGCGCTTAGCCCAGTTGCAGGGAACGGTGTTGACGTCGCTGCCGGAGCAGGCGTTGTTGCGCGTGACTCGGGTAGGCTCCCCACATCGTTTGTTTAGCCTGGTGCGAAACGTCAGCCACAGTAATGTCTCGAGCTTGTTTGCCGAGTCGTACCGGCTGATCGATGAAGAGCAGACCCTGACCGTGGTCGAAGGTGTTGTCGGTGCCCACCCCAACGTCTTGATCAGTGTTGCCGAAACGCTGTTGCCCGAGTTTATCGACCAGTTTGCCGCGATGGACGGTGAAGAGGATTACCAGCGACTTCTCGATAACTACGCGGTACGCCGAACCGACCCCGATTTCTGGCAGTTCAGTGATTGGCTACAAGGTTACTACCAGCAGCGCGAGCCGATCGTGTCGGGTTTGCTCGATTACAATCGGTTGGAGAATCGGTAAGGCTTGATCTGCTGCCTCCGGGGATCGCTGCTAAGTACTATTTCATCCGATGTTTATCGGTAGCAGAGATCCCGAGTCGCCTTCCGGCGACCTGCTAACCCTTCCAGAAGGGCTTGCTGGCTTCTTCCATCGCATTACCGTGGCTTACGCCAATATCTTTAAGTTGGTAGCTATCTAGCTGAGCCAGTTGGCGACGAGTGCGCCAGTTGACCTGCCAGTGGCAGATCAGAGCCCGCCATTGGGACAGCCGTTGTTTAAGTGGTGCTTTAGTCGCTGAGTTACACGAGGTTAGGTTGTTTGTTCTCAAACATGCAGTGGCGTTGGTCATTTTTCTGTCCTCGTCTGTGGGGCATCTGAATTGTTCGTTGTTGCAGTTGTTGGGTTCTATCTTTGTCTAAATTGCTTAGCCCGACAAACGAGTAAAAATGCGCTATGATTTAGAAAAACTAATCTATATGGTGCTTGGTCATGAATCGGCTTCCTCCCTTGAAGGCGTTGCAGGCATTTCGCTATGCCGCTGAAAATTTGAGTTTCAAGGTGGCTGCCGAACGCTTGTTTGTGACGCAGGCGGCCGTGAGCCAGCAGATCAAAGCTCTGGAGCAGCATCTGGGCGTTAGCCTGTTTCGACGCTTAACCCGTGAGGTGGTCTTGACGCCGCAGGGGCAGCAGTTGCTGCCGTATATCAGTAAAGGATTTGCCGCGCTGGAGCAGGGGGTAGCAAGCCTGTCGCAAGATCCCCAGCCGGATCGACTGACGTTAAGTGTGTTGCCGTCCTTTGCCGGGCGTTGGCTGGTGCCACGGCTGGGGTCGTTTCAGCAGCAGTGGCCAGACGTGAACATCCATCTGACGCCGAATCTGAAACTGGCGACGTTCGACGGCGGCGATCTGGATCTGGCGGTACGTTTTGGTCGGGGCGAGTATCCGGGACTGACCTCAAAGTTGTTACAGCGTGAGTACCTGTTACCGGTCTGCCATCCGTCGTTGCTTAATACCGCACTGCCGATCGAGCCGCAGTTAGCTCAGCTGTCGCTGCTGGCCGATGACGGGCCGGATATGAGGGACGTGTGGCCGCAGTTCGAGCAAGAGTTGGGGGTGTCGTTACAACAGGACTCGGCGCGGTTGTATATGTCCGATGCTTCGATGCTGGTCGAAGCGCTGCTTAGCGGCCAGGGTTTTGCCATGTTGCGGTTTAGTTTGGCTTACGAACTGTTACAGAGGGGGCAGTTGATCTGCCCGGTGCCGATCGCGTTGAAGTCGTCATACGATTATTACCTGGTCGCGCCAGAATCGCATTTTCAGCGCCCTAAGGTCATGCGGTTTGAAAACTGGCTGCGACAACAGATCGAGGTGATTGAGAGCAGTTGGCAGCAGTTTGGCGAGCAGTACCTGGATGCAGAACTGCGCCACAGGCTTGAGCCATAACGGTGACGGTAAGTCTGCTGTGAATGTTGAGAGTGCAGTAGAGGTCTCAGATATAAAAAAAGCCCTGCGGCACGGTGTGTGTTGGCAGGGCTTTTAGGCTGTTTATTGAGCGGAAGTGATTAGATTCCGTAGTCTTCGAAAATCTGTTTTAGTCCCGGTTTATTCTGGATCGTCTCTTCACGGGTCAGACCATTAAGCTCGTGCGGAAAGACCAGCCAATCTTCGGATTTGTGCAGGTAATAATCCGGCTCCAGATCGGTCTTGTTGTTTGATGGCTTGAACCATGGGGTTGCGATACGAATATTCTGTGGTGTGTTGCGGCGTGCCTTCTCTTTCAGAGTATCGATCACCGCCTTTACGCTCAGGCCTGTATCGAAGACATCATCCACGATAAGCAGCGAATCGTCGGCATTAACGTTGCGGATGATGTAATCAAGCCCGTGAACGCGGACTTCACGGCCGCGTTCACCGATGCCGGTATAGGAGGAGGTGCGGATTGAGATATGGTCCGTCTCAACGCCGAGGTTATCTAGGATCTCTTGCACAGCAATACCGACCGGTGTGCCGCCGCGCCAAACACCGATGATAAAGTTGGGTCGGAAGTCGCTTTTGAAAATCTCCAGACCGAGGCGGAATGAATCCTCCAACAGATCCTGTGCGGAGAGGTAAACTTTATCGACCATGGTGATCTCCTCGGGCCCCGAACATCATGACAGGGTGATGGTTTTGGCAACGGTTACGGTGGTTGGGCAACGGTTTTATTTGCCCAATAACCTCACCGGCTATGCGAAATAAGTAACCGCGCACAGTATGCTTTTCGGCCTGTTGTAGCAAGATCCACGGCTATAAAACTGTACACTCGGTCAAAATAATTACCGCACGTTACCGCTATTGATCGTATGACGGGCAGAGAGGTGTCCGGATCGTTTTGATTACTGCGGCCGCATGGCTGCAGCCAGATCGATCTGGCCGCTATCGCTGATCTCAATATCGGGAAGCAGGTTGCTGACGTTGAGGCGAGCATTGAGGGTGTATTCGACACTGCTACCTTGCTGCTGTCGCATCAGTCCTGACAGTAATCCCAACCCTTCTAGCAGGTCGACGCTGGCTTCAACCCTAATATCACCTTCGCCATAGGCTTCGATTTTCGGCAGGTCGTTGGCAACCCCGGTGAGAATTTTATGGTCTTCAATCGCGACGGTATACACCAGCCCCTGCAGGGTTAATGGCGTCCGGTTGGGGTTGATGACATGTAGCCCGATGGCAAAACGGGGCAGCATGCCGCTTGAGGGTAATACTTCAAATGAATTGATGGTGACGGTGGGGTTTTCGAAGTTGGGTTGCAGGCTGGCGCAACCGTGCAACAACATAAGGGTCAGCAGCAAGGCGATGCCGCGGCTCCATGCGTTTTTTAATCCGGCAGGGAAGGGCTGTGAAGCGGTACCGGTCGGTTGGAAATGTCCTTTGTTCATTGTAACTCTCCGTCAGCGTCTATCGAGGCGACCAGTCAAACAGTTGATGGCACGCGTTTATTATTTTCAGATCCGGTTGGTCAATGGTTACGGGTGTTATCTCGGCTTAGATTGTTATTTACGACATCTTGTTTATAACATCTGCTTTAAACGAACAGTTCATTAACCGCTTCGGTCAGAATTTTAAGGCTGGTTAGCAGCAGTAGGCCGTAACACAACAAGTAGAACCCTATGTCGTTGATATGTTTATGCATCCACATTCCTGAGTAGACGCCGACCGGTGCAAAAATCATCAGCACCAACGAGGTGCTCAGGCTGCTGCCGTCGAGCATCCCCATTAGGCTGTAGGGTACCAGTTTGACGTAGTTGACGACGCCAAAAAAGATAACGGTGGTTCCGGCGAACAGGGTTTTGTCGAGTTGCTGTGGCAGTAAATAGATATTCATCGGCGGGCCGCCGGCGTGAACACTGAAACTGGTGAAGCCTGCCAAGGTGCCCCACAAACTGCCTTTGAGCGGATCAGCTTCGGTTTTTTTAGGGCTGCGTCGGCGGAGTTTGTTGAGCCAAAAATTCAGCGTGAACACCAGCGCAATGGTACCGATGATCAGTTTGATATGCGCTTCGGATAAGTACTGGAAGCTGAGAGCGCCGAGGCCAATGCCCAACACCGCAGCAGGCAGCAGAATTTTCAGGTTGCGTAGGTCATAACGACCTCGAAATCCCCAGATGCTGACTAAGTCCATCACGCACAGGATCGGCAGCAGGATTGCCGCCGCTTGGAACGGACTGATGCTCATCGACATCAACGGTACCGCGATTAATCCCAATCCCCCTCCGAGTCCACCTTTGGATATCCCTACGATTAAGATTGCCGGTATAGCGAACAGGTAGAAGGTGGGGTCAGTAATCAAGGTAGTGCTCCGTAGTAGCTGCGCCATTGGTTAATGGGTAGGTCTTAGCTCGGGTAGTTATAAGTTGGACCGTTCCAAACCGGGTGCCAGCATAACGGACTGGTCTTGGCTAAATCCAGCCGTAATCAATGGCTTATCCCATCGTATCCACGATCGGGTAGCGTTATACGCGGCAAGTCAACAAAGCGACCAGTATACTTGCGATTAATGTGGGTTCGGTTAGTCTTGATCGGATCTGGGCTGCAATATGTTAGGTCGTCTCTTGTTTGCTCCTATTTCGTGACAACAAAAGGATAGGGTCATGGGTGCAAAGGTCGCACTGTTTTTTCTTCTCGATACAACCAAGGCTGCCGCGCCTCAAAATTACGGCATGCAACTGCCTGTGCAGAAAGTGGCCCCACTCTATGACAGCCTGAATGCGAGCAGCCGCTTCGCTAAGATGAGTTTCCCGGATAGCACGGTTTACGGCTTCAGTTTCTTCAAGAAACCGCATCAGGTCGATATGTTAGTGGTACTCAGGGATCTCAGCCACAGCAGTCGTAAAATTTTCCAAGCCCAGTGCCAGGCTCAACTAGCCAAACTCCTCAACGTCAATATCAACGAAGCCTTCCATTACAACGACTATGTACACCAGGCGTTGTGGCTGCCGCGGGGGTTGCAGAAGCAGGATTTTCTCAGTCACCTCTGCCTGGCGACGGGTGAGGCTGAAGCCGATCTCGATGATGTCAGCCGTAAGTACCTGGGTGATACCTGGGTGATGAACTATCGCAAAGGGTTTATCTTCGCAGGCAAGAACGAAGCCGACTTTAGCCGATCATTGGCGCTCTACGGATTAGGGTTGGCTTATCATCGACAGATGAGCCTGATGACCAACAGGCTGGCGCATTCCGCTGATCTAGGGGGGGACGCCTCGAGTAGCATTCAGCAGGAGGTGGGTAGTTTTATGGCCCAGTGCCTGTTTGATAACCCGGTTCGTCCTGCTCATCTGGATACCTTCGCCTGTTATGAGCATATCGTTAAGGGGCTTGGCTTGCCGCTGGTGGAGCAACAGTTGCGCAAGAAGCTGAACGACCTGGTCCAGCTAGGGACTCTCAAACGGGGTCGTGAACAGTTGGGAGGGGCTGGCTTGGGAGAGTCGTTACATACCGAGGAACGTCAATCGAAAGAGCCAAAGGTTGAAGCCAATACGAGGCAATCGACGTCGGCCAGGCGAGTGGTGTTGGGCGTCGTTGTTGGTGTCTTGATTACTGTGGGTTTACTGAGTTTATCTGCCGAGCCGTTGGCATTGGTGCAGCAATGGTTGAAATAACGGTTTAAGTGATTGCCATAACGAATAGTGAACCTTTAGCCCTCAAACACCGTGATCGCGCTGCAAAATTTTTCTAGTCCCGCTATCTAACGCCTCCATTACCGGTTTTTTACGCTGGGTTGTCGCTTGTCGCCGCCCACCCAGCTATTCAGATATTCGCTATATCCCATTTTTAATCAATCTATTAAGCCGCATCCAAGTGCGGTTTTGTTGTGGCTGCTAGGGTTGCGATGACGTTGCCTGAGCGGCGATTATTGATTTAATACACAATATTTTGTGCTGCAATGTTAAATTATATAAACTGCAAAATTATATTTTTATAGTTTTAAACTCTGATAAATTCTCAAATAAGCAGGCATATTCTTTTGTTTGTTGGTTAGACTAGCCGTTCAAACTATTGAGTCATTTCGACTGATTGCTCCGGAGAATAAAAATGATTATCGGCGTCCCTAAAGAGATTAAGAACCACGAATACCGTATCGGCATGACCCCATCGGGTGCTCGTGAGCTTATTGCTAATGGCCATCAGGTGATGATTCAGAACGATGGCGGCAAGGCGATCGGTCTTACTAACGAGATGTATCAGGCTGTCGGCGCGACCATTATCGAGACTGCCGAAGAGATCTTCGCGACCGCCGAGATGATCGTTAAGGTAAAAGAGCCGCAGCCGAATGAGTGCAAGATGCTGCGCGAAGGCCAGTTACTGTTTACCTACCTGCACCTAGCTCCAGATCCAGAGCAAACCAAACTGCTGATGGATTCTAAGTGTGTTGCTATCGCTTATGAGACCGTTACTGATGACCGCGGCGGCCTGCCTCTACTGGCGCCAATGAGCGAAGTTGCTGGCCGTATGTCGGTACAAGCCGGTGCGCATGCGCTGGAGAAAGCGCAAGGCGGTAACGGCACGTTGTTGGGTGGTGTACCGGGTGTTGCTCCGGCCAATGTGGTTGTTATCGGTGGTGGTGTTGTCGGCACTAACGCGGCGCGGATGGCGTTGGGTCTGGGTGCTAGCGTCACCATTCTTGATCGCTCACTGGGACGCCTGAAAGAGCTGGATAACTTATACGGCCCTGGCTTGAAGACCTTGTACTCGACCGCTGACGCGCTTGAGTCCTGCATCAAAGAGGCCGACCTTGTCGTTGGCGCGGTACTGATTCCGGGTGCAGCGGCACCTAAGTTGATCAGCCGTGAGATGCTCAAGCTGATGAAGCCGGGTGCGGTAATGGTTGATGTGGCTATCGATCAGGGCGGTTGTTTTGAAACGTCTAAAGCGACGACCCACCAAGAGCCAACCTATGAAGTTGACGGTGTGGTTCACTACTGTGTTGCTAACATGCCCGGTGGTGTTGCCCGTACTTCAACGTTCGCACTGACCAACGCCACTCTGCCGTACGCGATCGCTCTGGCGAACAAAGGCTACAAGCAAGCGTTGCGGGACGATGAGCATTTGCGTAACGGTCTTAACGTTCACCTCGGCCAGGTTACGTTCGAGGCGGTTGCTAAAGACTTGGGTCTTAGCTTTGCAAGTGCTGAAGAGGTGTTGGCTGCTTAATTAGCCGGCTAAATTCAGTCCTGATGAAAGGGTGCTTCGGCACCCTTTTTTGTGGCTGTTCGAAAAATATTTGTTCGGCTTGCATCCAAAAACAACCGACCGGCGTTTCTATAGGTACTACAACCAAAAGTACTAAAACCAAAACCTGTGGAATAACCTATGAAAACGATCAAAAACGTACTCCCGCTTCTCCTCGCCGGTTCACTTGCTGCCTGTGCCTCCAATACACCCACCGCCGCCCAGTCACCAGCTATCAAGCAAGACACTGCGCAGGGGATTGTCTGGCGCACCGATGCGGGCAAGACTCTGTATACCTTTGCCAAAGATACGCAAGGGCAATCCAACTGCTACGGACCTTGCGCTGAAAAATGGCCACCCTTGATGGCAAGCAAAGATGCGACAGCAGCGGGCGTATTTAGCCTGGTTACCCGCAAAGACGGTAGCCAGCAATGGGCGCTCAACGGTGAGCCGCTGTATACCTGGATCAAAGATAAGCAGGCGGGTGATACCACGGGGCACGGGGTGAAAAATGTCTGGTTTGCTGCCCGCGCCGACGATGTGCCGGTTAAGGTATATCAGAAGGAAGGAATGAATGTTCTTACCGATACCGCACAAATCAGCCTGTACACTTTCGATAAAGACAGTGCCGGGCAGTCGAACTGCTATCAGAAATGTGCCACCCTGTGGCCGCCTTTAATGGCTGACAACGATGCAACCGCCAGCGGTCCTTTTACCACCATTAAGCGCGATGACGGCGGTCAGCAATGGGCGATGAACGGCAAGCCGTTATACCGTTGGATCAAAGATAAACAGGCCGGCGACATCAGTGGTGACGGCGTTAAAGGCGTCTGGCACCTAGCAACACTGGCGATGTGATCTGAAAATGCCGGTCGACGTGTTGTCGGCCGGCTCTGTGAGGGTGGCTAATTGCATTCGGATTTATGGAATTCTCAGGTCGAATCCTGCTTAGCGCAGGTCCAGCTCCGGCATCAGCCGGCATTCGAAGAACTCTACCAGCTGACCAATGGCAAATTGTACGCTTTGACGCTGCGGATTATTCCCGATCGGGAGTTGGCTGCGGACGTGCTGCAGGAGAGTTATCTCAAGCTTTGGCGCAACGCCGCTAACTATCGCAGTGGCTTGGGTGGTGCCTGGGCCTGGATTTGCCAATTGACACGCAACTGCGCGATCGACCGTGCACGGCAGATGCTACGTCGACCGGAAAGCCCTGAAGACCCGCTGCTGAGTCAGTTGGTTGGGGATGACAGCGGCCTGTGGCAACTAAATCATGATCTCAGCCGTTGCCTGCGAACCATCCGTGAAGAACCGCGCTCAGCCATTATCTACGCCTACCTTCATGGCCTTACGCATTCTGAACTGGCCGAGCGCCTGCAGACTCCGCTGGGCACCCTGAAGTCTTGGATCAGACGGGGTTTAAAGGAGTTGAACCAATGTCTCGAAGCCTAAGATATCAACTGCCGGCCGTCCGTGAACACCTGGCCAGCCACTATGCGATTGGCACACAGTCAGATCGGGTCCGGCGTCGTTGCGAGCGATTGATGAAGCAGGATCCAGAATTCGAAGCCCGAGTCTATCAATGGCAGAACCGTATGAACAAAATCAGCGATGAGCTGGAACCGGTCGCCGCGCCAAATCGGGTTTGGCGTAATGTTCAGGCACAGATCAGTGAGCTGTCTTCCCAACCGGCGCAACGGTCAAACTTCTGGTTTTCACTGGGCTTTTGGCGCAGTTGTGCAGCATTAATGCTGGTTCTTTGTGTTGGCTTGTTGTTGCAGCCAGCACCGCAAATCATTCAGTCCGTCAACTACATGGCCGTGATGCAGACGCTTCCTGCCCAGTCTGAGCCGGCGATGGTTATCACGGCCTACAAAGGAGATGCGCCAGGGCGATCGCACCTGCATATTCAGTGGAACGAACGGTTAAACCAGCAGGACCTGGCGGGGCTCAGTCTGTGGGCGATCAGCCGGGAAACCGGTGAAGCGACTGACCTTGGCGCCTTGAGTCGGGTGCAGTCCCAGCGTTTACTCAGCAAACCCGAATGGTTGGCGATAAAGGACAGCGCTGAACTATTGGTAGTCCGTGGTAATACGATGGACGGTCAGGTGTTGTATCGCGGCCCTTGTCTGCAGTTAAGTGCATGGCAGGATGCGGTCACGCCAGGTTGATCGCGTGGTATCACTTTGCCGTAGTTCAGGCGGCTGCTTGCCGTTTGATGCCTTGGAATCCATCGTCTCGAAGCTGTTGGCACCGCTCTACTCTGTTTCAGAGTTGGCACGGTTTTTTCGTGTGTCTTTCAATTAAATCATTAGTTTATGGACATGTGTAATGGCTACTATCACTTCGATCCGCAATGATGCACCTATTAAACAAGATAATAGCCACGGCCTTACCGCTAAGACGGTCAACGATTCATCCGACAAAAGCGGTGCTACAGAGACATCACGTGATAATCCTCGCAGTGTTGAGCTTTCTACCAGGGCGCAAAAAATCCAGAAACTCAATGAAGAGTTTTTTTCCGCTGGCCCGAATAGTGTCTCTATCACGCCAGAATTTATAGCTAGGCTCACGGAATATGGTTTTCTCAGCACCGATGAGGCGAGCAAGCTGAGTCCATCTGTAGCTTCATCTGATGAGAGCCCCTCCAATACCCTTGGGGAACTATCTACTTTCATAGATCGGTTCAGTAATGATATGAAGGCAACTGATCCCGAGAACAGCCTAGTCCACACCTTGCAAAAAGCTAAATCGATTATTCAGAATATCGATGGTTCAAACCCCTCCTCGCTGGCGAGTGACATCAAGACCGTCGGTGCAGAATTAAATCAATACTTAAACTCCAACGCAGGGCAGACCCTGAGTGATGAGGATAAAACATCCTTGAATCAACTCGAGGTGGCGCTGAAAATTGCCGATAAGCTGAATCCTGAGAATCTATCCTCTAGTAAAATCAATGGTTACCTATCGGTGTTCAGCCGTTCCTTGTAATTCAGTTTGGACGTAGACAGCTGTTTTTTCGGCGCTGAATTGAGATTAATGAGGTCCTCTATCTGGCAGGTCCTTCAGGCCAGCCAAGTGCTCTCTACTGTTCAACCCTGTGGCTGAGGAATCGAGAGAGGCTGTTATGAGTCGGTAGTTGCCTGTTATTTAATCGGCAATGACATCACCTTAGTCGCCAGATGTACTCGATTCAAACAAGCAGAATCAGCATCGACGCGCTTAGAATATTTCGGTACGCAGAGATCGAAAGAAGACAGAGAAGTACGAAACCAGTCAGAGAAAACAGGTCTGACATTGTTTTACTGATGTTATTCAATCTGCTGATTTATATGGAGAAAAGAAGCTGGAGCGGGTGAGGAGAATCGAACTCCCGTGTGCAGCTTGGGAAGCTGCCGTTCTGCCATTGAACTACACCCGCGTAGCGCCTGCTTAAGAGCAGGCAGGCGCTAGTTGACCATAACCGTTGGCGTCAGGCAATAACCGCTGTTGATTGTCGTACCAAGACGGCATTTTAGGTTAGGGCGGTTGAGAGGGAGGGTGTCGTTGTAACAAAAGCCGTTGTTGGGAATCAAAAAGTAGCCAGTTCACAGTTGCTTTTCCGGAGATGACGATGACCAATGCCGATACGCTAAACAGAGAGACAGCCAGCACCGAAGCAGCGAACACCTGCGATAGCCAGGCCAACGATGTTTTCTCCGATGCCTTGAAACGATTGCGGCAACTCAGTGACAGTGCCGGGATAGATTCCGAGGTGGTCGCCTCGCTGATGCAGCCCAAAGCCTTGGTCAAGGCGGCATTACCCGTACGAATGGACGACGGTTCAACCCGCTACTTCACCGGCTACCGTTGCCGTTATAACGATGTGCTGGGACCAACCAAGGGCGGCATTCGCTACCACCCGCAGGTCAGCCAGTCGGAGGTGCAGGCGCTGGCGCTGTGGATGACGATTAAATGCGCGCTGGTGGGGTTGCCATTTGGCGGCGGTAAGGGCGGAGTAATTGTGCAGCCTAAAGAGCTGTCGCCGATGGAGTTGGAGCGATTATCACGCGCTTACGTCCGGGCGATGGCTGATTTTATCGGTCCCGATGTCGATATACCCGCGCCTGACGTTTACACCAACGCCCGCATCATGGGCTGGATGATGGACGAATACGAAGCGATCAAGCGCAGCCGCAGCCCTGGAGTGATTACCGGTAAACCGATACCACTGGGTGGCAGTTTGGGACGTGATGAAGCCACCGGTCGTGGCGCTTACCTGTGCATTCGGCAGTTGGCACATAAGCGAGGTTGGCAGCCGCAGAATCAGCGGGTGGCAATCCAGGGGTTTGGTAATGCCGCCTACAATCTGGGGCGGTTACTACAGCGTGATGGTTACAAAATAGTGGCGATCAGTGACTCGCAAGGTGGCATCTTCTCCGAACAAGGTTTTGATATCGATAGCTTGTGGGCCGAGAAACAGGCCTCGCGTAAGATGCGGGCGGTCTATTGCGAGCAATCGGTTTGTCAGTTGATCGAACACCGCGAGATCAGCAACGCCGAGCTGCTGGCGTTGGATGTGGATCTGTTAATCCCGGCGGCGCTGGAGGGGGTTATCACGACCGATAATGTCGCCAGTATTCAGGCCAAAACCATCGTCGAGGTCGCCAACGGCCCGATTGAAACCGGTGCCGAACAACAGCTTGATCAGCGTGGCATCACCATCGTCCCCGATGTGTTGGCGAATGCCGGTGGCGTCACGGTCAGTTACTTTGAGTGGGTGCAAAACCGCAGCGGTTACCCCTGGAGTCTGGAGGAGGTACGGCAACGGCTGGAGCAGTATATGCAGCAAGCGTTTGAACGGGTCTGGTCGATTGCAGAGGAGAAGCAGAGTTCCCTACGCAGCGCAGCCTATACCTCAGCCTTAACTCGCATCAGCGAAGCCACCAGCGCTCACGGAACACGGCAATACTTTAATGAGGGTCGTGATTAACAAACCTGTCTTTGCTGGTTTGAAGGGAGCCACAGCGCGTTGCTGTGGCTCCCTTCAATTAGGCCGTCAGGCAGACTATCAGTTAGGCGGATGTAGTGCCCGTATATGGTTGCCAAACTTGCCGTTGCTGTTCTTATGCTG
Source organism: Motiliproteus sp. (assembly GCA_036961355.1). GTDB lineage: Bacteria > Pseudomonadota > Gammaproteobacteria > Pseudomonadales > Balneatricaceae > Motiliproteus. The sequence continues at coordinate 13,668 of JBALVL010000033.1, read as the reverse complement.
ATCTTCTGGCAGCAACGTTTCGATAACATCCCAATGCTCTGCGATTTTGCCGTTCTCGACCCGGAACAGGTCATAGAAGGCGACGCTAACACCGGCGAATGAACCGCCGCTGATGCTCAGTACGAAGTTGCCTTCGCCAAGAATTAGGTAGTTGGTATCGTAGATCATGGTGATGCCCTGCTTGGCCATCTTCCAAAAACACTTGAACAACTGTTTTCTAATAATGATGTGGAACTATATGACTTACTTAGTGATCCGTTTGAAATGACAAACCTTGCTAAAGATCGCCTTAAAAACTCTGAAACAATTGACATGATGAATAACAAATTAAATCGGCTTATTGAACAAGAAGTCGGTGATGACGTAGGTCAAATGCTACCTACTATCAGCGGTACAGATTGGACGTTGCCCGCGTCTATTAAAAATCTGAGATTGTAGAATAGATATCTATTAATCCTTTCTCTTAACAAGAGTACTTGAGAATAAGCTCATCGATTAATTAATTTTATTTTTAGGTACTGGGTGCAGTAAGCTGTCCAGTGCCTAAAAAGTTGGCTCGGTCCACCATCGGTTACATTTTATAATCGGTCTTACTTCTATAATATATTCAAAAGAAATTTTACCCTTAGCAGGGCAATGGGTAGGGTGCGCTGGCCAAGACCCAGTCAGGTACTTCGGTTTATTGCTCTCGCATGCCCCGTCCGGTGAGGAGATCAGCAAGATCAATCACATCCAGAACGGTTCCTTGACCTTTCGAAACACGAATTACCTTGTCTTGAATGCGTATGACGTCAGCTGCAATTTGGTCACCTGCCGCAATCTGCTCGTTTGCTTCAATTGCCTCCGCGATCTCTTTGGAAACCGGTTCACTGGAAGCCCGTAATTCCGGTGATAAAACTTCGCCCTTTTGAAGCTTTTTTTCCCAGCCAGGGGGAAGTTCACCGCCACGAGCAAGCTTCTTCTCTAGCCCTTTCGGCAATTGTTTTTCCGTTTTTGCACCTTTCTGCTTTTCCGCTTTAGCATGTTTCGATTTTTCTTCTTTATGGGACTTATCAGCCAGCGCCGTTGCAGTCCATGACGCGCCCAACGAAAGGGTCGCTGCGAGCAGGGCGATAACGATTTTTCTCATAGTAATCCTTAAGATACATCTGACTGGAAGCGAATTGCTTGCAGGGGGAAGCCACTATGCCCTGTGACCGGTGATTTGCAACTGAAATCACCCACAAGCAACGGGGATTCAACGGCAGGCTAGTAATGTATCGCCAGCCAGACCGTCTCGACCGCCGGGTCGGTCCAACTGACTTTGTGCTTCTGGTGCGCCGGGATATGCAGATAATCTCCCGCTGCCAGTGTTCTATCCGCAGCGTTGTCGAAGGCGATGACCGCCTCACCTCGCAATACGATTACCCATTCGTGTTGTGACTGGTCGTACCAGCCTTTGTCGATTGGATGGTCGGTTGGATGGTCCGTTGGGTTATCGGGTGAGCTGTGGCCTTTGGATACAATCCGTTCGATCTTTACCTTGTCATTTTCCAGCAGCGTATCGAAAACTTCGGTGGATAAGTCGTCAGGGATCGCAGCGAAGATGTTGTTCATGCGAGATACCTTTGATGGGGATTACCGGTCCCTTTGGTTAGGGGGATAGCCGGTTTAGTCGGGTTCAGCGCCAGAGGCGATCTTTGATCGCGGTGTACTCTGGTATAGTCGCTTTTTCAGGCAAGTTAATGAACCCCCCGATGACCATCGCGAAATACCCTTCAAAGTTGAGTTTGCCGCAGGTTAATCCGGGTGTGACGACCGTATTGGCGTATCTGATAGCGACGTTCCCCGAGATCGGTGCTGCGGTATGGCAACAGCGCGCGGTTGACGGCAAGCTGCACTGGCACGATGGCCGCTTAATCAACGCCCAATCGACGTATAAACCGCAACAGCGGGTCTACTATTATCGCGAAGTCGCAGACGAACCGGTTATCCCGTTTGCTGAGCAGATTTTGTTTCAGGACGCACACCTTCTGGTCGCGTACAAACCCCACTTCTTACAGGTGACGCCGGGCGGGCGTTACGTCAACGAGTGCCTGCAAAACCGACTGCGCAGCTCGACCGGGATAGACAACCTGCAAGCGCTGCACCGGTTGGATCGAGTGACTGCCGGTCTGGTGCTGTTCTCTATCAATCCCGAAACGCGCCACTGTTACCACCGTCTGTTTGAAGCTGGCCAAATCGAGAAAACCTATCAGGCGATAGCGCGGGTAGGTGCCGGGGCTGGTTTGGGTGCCGAGGTGCCGTTGAGTGGTCAGCAGTGGCAAGTCAGTAATCGGATAGAGCACGCTTCACCCCGGTTTTTGATGCGTGTGGTCGAAGGCAAAGCCAACAGCAATTCGCTGATCCGCTGCCTGCAGCACTCTGACGATCAAGCCTTGTTTGAGCTGCAACCGCACACCGGTAAGACCCATCAGCTCCGATTACACATGCAAACCCTCGGCTGGCCGATCTTGCACGATAGGTATTACCCAACGTTGCAGCCACAGCACGCCGATGACTACGCCAAGCCGCTGCAGCTTCTGGCTCAGCAGTTACGATTTATCGATCCGCTGACCGGTTTGGCCAGAGAGTTCCATAGTGACACTGAGTTGATGTTGGAATAACAGGCGGGTGACCGGTTAATTGGCTAAGGCTTCCTGGGCTTGGCTTTCGGGTGTTGTAAAGTCCTGGAGGTAAGGCTCTGCACCGTGCTTTGTCATGATCTCGGCCATCTCTCCGGATCTGCGCAGTTTAAAAATTTGGCTACTGATCTGGTCAAAATATTCCATGGCCGGTGAGTTGATCGGAATAGAACAGAAACGTTTGTTCACAAACAGCATTTGATAGGGTGAAATTTTTGCCCCCTCTACCGCAAGTAGTAACTCGATATCGCCTTTGAGGTCGTTGGTCATCACCACGGCGTCGACCCTTCCTCGTTCTAGCATTTGAACCAGTTGACTGTGCTCATTGGCGATCTATCGCTTGAGGTTACTGGCTTGGTCGAATTGTGGGGCATAGAGATAACCTCTGTGCTGACCGATTGTGTAATTTTGCAGGTCCGCAAAACTATGGATGATCACCTCTTTATTGGGTGCGGTAATGAATACCACCTCGCGTATTTGGTGTCCCATGATAATGGGCGATAGGAATTTACGCCTCTCATCATTCATTGAGTGCCTGACGAGCAGGTCGGTTTTTCCTTGCGATGCCACCTTCTGAGTTCGCTTCCAGGGAACCGTTCGCCATTCGATTGTATGGCCTGCCCGTGTCACCGCCAGATCGATAATTTCTCGAATGGGACCTGCCGGCACATCGTTAATGTAAGTCATGTCGGGAGGTACGTGACGGAAATCAGCTTTAAACTCGTAGGCTTGGGCGATGTTGGCCAAACAACAAATGGCAAAAAATAACGCGGTAACAAGTTTCATTATTCCTCGCGTGATGGGGGAGCAGTTGGTTGTACTTGTCTGACAGGCATTCATCGTGATCTTTCCCTGTTATCACGGCCTCAACGGCAGATTTTGTCACCAACGACGGTGACCGCTTTTTAGTGTTTTCCAGCGACGATGTTAATCGTCTTATTTCCTTGATGATAGACGTTGTTATGTCCGTTGTGGTTATGGCAGCCGTTACAGCCGCTGGCTGGCTAGACCTTGAGGACTAGGCTGCTATGATGGCCGCCTCTTGAATATCAGTTCTGTGCTTTGTCATGCCAGCACGCCATTCACCCCGCCATTTACGGACGCCCGATGGACACTCTTATCCTGTGGAAACTGCTGGTTTCGATCCTCGCTGTGGTCGGTTTGTCGATGGTGGCAGAGCGGGTCAGCGCCCGGCTGGCGGGTATCTTGTCGGGCTACCCGCTGGGGAGTGCCATCGCGCTGTTCTTTATCGGCGTTGAGCAGGGCAGTGCGTTTGCCGCTGAGGCGGCGGTGCATACGCTGGCCGGTTTTAGCGCCAGTCTGGTGCTGACCTATTGTTATTATCATGCGTCTCGAAGGTTGGATCGTTGGCACCTTCCTGCTGCTATCGTGGCAGGGTTGGCTGGCTTTTTGGTAGCAGCGATGATGATTCAAGAGGTGCCGCAGCATCTGTCCTTTCTTTGGAGCGATGGCGTAACGGCGACCGGATTGTTCAGCGGCGATCAGCTCAGTAATCAATTAGACAACAATCAATTCGGCACTCAATTTAACAACGAACAGCTGACCTCCGGGCTGTTGGGTGCCGGCTTGCTGACGGTATTGTCGATCTTGTTGTTCTCGCGGCTATTTGGCGCAATCGACAATGTGGCGCTGACGGGGCAGGTATCGATCAGCCGTAAAGTGTTGCTGGTGCGGGCTTTGATGGCTGCGGCGACAGTGCTGTTGATAACGGGCATCGCCGGCTGGGTTGGACCGGCGTGGTCGGGCTTGCTGTCGGCGTTCCCGATCACACTGTTTCCGTTCATGCTGATTTTGCACTACAGCTACGGCAAAGGGGTGGTCTATACCGTGATCAAGAACTACCCGATGGGGCTGGGGTCGTTGCTCTGTTATGCCGTTACCGTGTCCTTCAGTTATCGTTATTGGGGCATCGGCTGGGGCACGGCGGCAGGGTTTGCCGTCGCCACACTTTATCTGGCCGGGCTGTATCTGTGGCTGAACCGGAGGCAACAGCTCGATGGCTAATTCGAAAGCGGGTTTTTCTACATCTACATCAACAGCAACAGCAACAGCGAAGGTCGAACGGATGCGGCTTGATCGTTTCCTGGCGCAGGCCACCGGATTAAGTCGTAGCCAGCTCAAACCGCTGATTAAACGCGGTGCGGTGTGCGTTGATGGTCAGCCTTTACGCGATGCGGCAGCTAAAGTTGGCAACGATCAGGCTGTGCTGTTTCGAGGTGAGCCGGTAGCGCTGCGGCCGCCGGTCTATCTGATGCTCAATAAACCCGACGGGGTGATCTGTTCGACCGACGATGCCGATCACCGCACCGTGATCGACCTGCTGCCCGAATCACTGCGCTCGGGGGTACATCCCGCCGGACGGCTGGATTTGGATACCACCGGACTGGTATTGCTGACCGACGATGGCCAGTGGAGCCACCGTATTACCTCTCCCAAGCGTAAATGCACCAAACGTTACCGGGTGTGGTTGGCTGAACCTTTATCACCTGAGTTGGCAGCTGACGCCAAACAGCGTTTCGCCGAGGGGCTGATGCTGCGCGGCGAAAGCCAGCCGACGCTACCCGCCGAGTTGATCGTAGATCAACCCGATCAGGTACAGATCCTGATTCAGGAGGGGCGTTACCATCAGGTCAAACGGATGTTCGCGGCGCTGGGCAATAAAGTGGTGCGCTTACACCGTGAGCAGATCGGCGCGCTGGCCTTGGATGCTGCACTGGAGCCCGGCCAGTATCGAGTTCTGAGTGACGAAGAGGTCGCGCTGTTTTAGCGAGGCAAAGTTATAATGCACCTGGAAAACGCTGTCGTGGTGGCGGGATTACGATAAAATCGCTGCACTTTTGGGTTTTGCGCTGATCTTCTGTTCTGCCTGCCATTCTTACCTCTATTAATAACCCGGAATCCCGATGGATCTGATTGAACAAGCTTTGCTGCAACAACTGACTGGCCACGCTGCCGACCAAACCGGACTGTGGGTGGTCGATGAGAACTTACCGGCGCTGACCCAGATTCCGCCTATTGCCGGACTGGAGTTGTTGACCAATCGCTTCGACTTGTCTGCCAACGCTTCGGCGAAGGGTTGGCCTATCCGCTATAGCGACTTTGATTTTTCACCCTGGAACGACGGCAGTTTTGATCGTATCTATTACCGGGTGTCGAAAGAGAAGGCGGTGGTGAATCATGTCATCAATCAGGCCAGTCGGTTGTTAAAAGAAGACGGTGAACTGGTCTTGATCGGTGCCAAAAATGAAGGCACCAAAACCTATTACGATAAGGCTCGCAAACTGCTGGGGCAGGGTGAATTAGTGAAGCTGGGTAAGGGCGGCTTTTGTGGCACCGTGACCCGGCAAGAACCGTTGGGTGAGCTGCTCGACGATAGAGATTACCCGACGCTACGACCGATCGCCGATCCCTTTATTAGCAAACCGGGGCTGTTTGGTTGGGACAAGTTCGATCAGGGCAGCCAGTATCTTGTTGCTGAGTTTGACGCGATCTGGCCGACGCTGAAAACGCCGCAGCCACGGGTCCTCGATCTGGGTTGCGGTTACGGTTTTCTGTCGGTGAATGCCCACCTGAAAGGGGTTGAGTCGATCGTTGCGACCGATAACAATGCCGCCGCGGTGATCGCCTGCCAGCAAAATTTTGACCGGTTGGGTATCAACGGCTCGGTGGTTGCCGATGACTGCGCTGCCAACCAGACCGAACGTTTTGATCTGGTGTTGTGCAACCCGCCGTTCCATCAGGGCTTTTCGGTGGAAGGTGAACTGACCGACCGTTTCCTAGCAAGCGCGGCCCGGTTGACCGCCCGCGATGGCGTGGCGCTGTTTGTCGCCAATATGTTTATTCCGTTGGAGCGTAAAGCCAAAGGGCTGTTCGGCAAGGTTGAAACCTTTGCCGATAATGGCAGCTTTAAACTGGTACGATTGTCGCGGCCAAAATAGAGCGGCTCGATCGCCATAATACGATCAAAAGTTAACACTCACTGACATGTAACGGATACTGCCAAGCCCCTTTGCGCGACTCGGCAGCAACAAAGAAAGGTTTTTACTGTGATCAACAACGATATCCTGCGCCGCCTGCGTTATAACTTCGATCTGAACGACTCTCAGATGATCGCCATTTTCGCCGAGGCTGACTTTGAGGTGACGCGGGCACAGGTCAGTGATTGGTTGAAGAAGGAGGACGATGCCGCCTACCAGACCATCAGTGATCCGGTGTTGGCGACCTTTCTGAACGGTTTTATCAATCAAAAGCGGGGCAAACGCGACGGCGAGCAACCCGAACCCGAGCAGCGCTTGAACAACAATATCGTGTTCAGAAAACTCAAGATCGCCCTCGACCTCAAGGCGGAAGAGATCATTGAGTTGATGGAACTTGGCAGTCAGCGTTTGAGCAAGCACGAACTCAGTGCTTTCTTCCGCAAGACCGATCACAAACACTACCGGGAGTGTAAAGATCAGGTGCTGCGTGGTTTCCTCAAGGGGTTACAGCAGCAACATCGCGGTACCTTGCCCGTCGAGAAAGCCCCCGAGCGGGTGGCTTCGGATACCGCTTGGCCTGCAGATAAGCCTCGTCCAGCAGCTAAAGCACGCCCGGCTGCAAAAACCCGTCCAACGGCTAAACGTCCGGCGGCAGGTAACGCCAAACCGGGCGGTAAGTGGCCCGGTGCCAACAAACCCAAGTTGCTGGTTGTTAAAGACGGTAAGCTGCGCCAGACCTTGTCGATGAAAGACAAGCCGAGCGAAGGCAAGTCGGACGACAGCTAGCTCGAGTCGCTCATATCGGCGACTCTTCTATCACCTACACACTATCGCTACTCAGTAACCTGTTGAGGCTTCTTAGGGCTGAGACTCTTTAGGATTTAGGCTGATGCCTCCTTAGGATTTGGGCTGATGCTCCTTTCCTTAGGGCTTAGACCCCTTAAGGTTTGGGCAGTAGCGGGTGTTCGATCTTCGGCCAGTAGCTGTTGGTATCAAAGGTTGGGCTGTGCTCGCGGACGTGACACTGGGCGCAAACCTGCTGCTTCGGCCACTCATGGTTTGGAGTGGCAACCTGACCGGCACTGGCGACGTGTTCGCGGCCGCCACCGTGGCAGTTCTCACATTGCACTGAGCTTAGTTGCGGGGTCAGGTCCTGATCCAGATAACCGCCGGGTTGCAGGAAACCGACGCTGTGGCAACCGACACAGTGGCCATCGAACGCTTTGCCCACCTCTTCCAGATCGGCAAACGCTTTGGCGTGTTCGCTCTGACTCCATATCTCATGTTGGCTCTGGTGACACCCCGCGCACACCTGTTCTCCCATATAGGGTGATTGCTCGCTCTTGATCACTTTGCGCTGCGCCACCCGTTGCAGGTAATCCTGTCGTAGCGCTTCGTTGTAGTCGGCGTACCAACTATCGAGTTGCGGAGCACTGGCGACGCTGTCGGGCAGTTCGATCACCCGATGCTGCCAATCGACTGCACTGCCGTTGTCATCAATATCCAGCGTTAGCAGCCCTTGTCGCTGACCGCGTGATCCAGGTTGCAATATCAGCGTGCGGCCGAGCTGCTTGGGTTCGGCGTAGATCTCGTAGGCCGCTTCGATGATCAGGATATCAATATTGCTGAGATCGAATTGCTGCTGCGCCGCGTCCAGAGACAGGGTGGTCGCCAATACCGTCAGCTGACCAGCGGCCTTGGCTGCTTTAAACCCTTGTAGCAGCCCAGCAATATCATCGTTGATCGGCGATAGCGCCGGGGTGGCTCGATAGGGTGAGGTCAGCGGGTCGAGCCATTGACTGAAATAGAGTCGTTTGTCGGCACGTGCGGGTTGCTGCTGTGTGCTAAACGTTTTATCGCGCCAGTTACCGACGGTGAACGGCAAGCCCGAATCGGTCAGAAATTCGTTGCCGTGAACCAGGTCGCTCCACTGTACGCCGATAGCATCGTAATCGAGTTGGGTCATGCCGCTGAGAATAAAGCGGTGTTTGATCTGATCGTTACCGGGTTGGGGCGAGAACAGACCGCCGGCGGAGATCAACAGCAGTTGTGGGTTGTCGGCACGCAGTTGGTCGATCAGCGTAGCGCGGCGCTGCAGACCGCCGTAATCGGTTTCGAGCGAGCAGCCACAGGGTTCCAGCTCGCCGTCAAGGTTGCCGGTGTAGAGCAGCTGCAGGGTTTGCAGCGACGGGCCGGCATTCGCCGGTCCTGCGATGGTGAAGAAAGAGGCGAGTAAAGAAAAAGTCAGCAGCAGTATCAAACGCATGTCGGTTCCATCGGTGTCGGTAATCAGTCAGGTTAGTGACTCTGGAATTGGCGAAGGGTTCAGCATTCGCACTAAAATTGTCGCTCAGGCGGCAACCATATAGACAGTGAGGCTATGGCTCAAGAGATAGGACGCTGTTAATCCGGCTTGTTGGCAGTTGTTGCCAAAGGGAGCGGGGGGTAGCTTTGGGGATAGCTTTGGGGGTCGTTGCGGGAATAATTTCTAAATTGTGGCAGCACTGCTGTTACAGCAGCGCTGCGATCTGGCTAAGGTGCTCGTCGTGTAGTCCCAATTGATCGAGGTGTTCGATGGTGTTGAGCAGGTAATCGCGGCTACTGCCGCTGATGCCGACCGCATCACGAACCGAGTCGGCGGCCTGCTGCGGGGCGATTTTACCAGCGTACTGCGGACTGCTGTGGTCAACTACAAAGGTCAGCGCGTTGATCACTTCTGCCGTGTTTCCCGGGCCTTTTTGTAACCGTACCGGGTGAATGACACCGCGGTACAGCGGTGTCGGCATCTCTCGGGCGAAAAGGTACTCTGAAACCTGTTGTTTCAGCGCCGCATCGATTCGGTAAACACAGCCGCAGCAGGAACCGCCGTTATCAAGTCCCAGCACCATTCCCGGTTGTTGCAGGGTGCCGCGATGGGTGTGCGACCAGACACATAACGAACGGTGGTAGCCAAACAGGCGGGCGGGTTGCCGGTCAATATAGTCAAAGCCGGGTCGCCACAATAACGAACCGTAAGCGAACACCCATAGATCACCGTCAGGGAGAGATGGGCAGACCGCATCGGGGTGGACTTGCAGACTGGCTTCGGCGTTCATGATGGGACGGGCATCGCTATGATTTCATCCGCTTCTAATAAGGCATTTTTAATAAGTTGTTTTTGATTGCTTGATGTTAACGCAATCGGGTTTGTCGTTGTGGTTTTTAACCTGGACATAGCCTGAGCTTAACGTAGGCCCCTTAGATGCTGTCAAAGCTCGGTTGTCGGTATACGTTGTTAGCCAACTACTTTAAAGTTGCACACCTTTAAAAGCCAAACAAAATACCGCTATCTGCGCTGCAAGCAACAACCGGGCTAGTTGGTGTGATTAGAGGCAAGGCCTGATCGTTTGGTTGAGTAGGGTTTCGAATTTAATCGTTTTTTCAGGGGACGTTGATGTCTGTTTTATCTGTTGAATCCGCCCGTCTTCTTGACGGCACCGAGGTCGCGGCAGCGGTACTGGATCGCGTCGCTGCTGATATTGAACAGCTTAAACAGCAAGGTATAACGCCGGGCTTAGGCACTATTCTGGTCGGTGACGATGGCCCTAGCGTGAGTTACGTTAACAAAAAGCATCAAACCTGCCAGCAGCTGGGAATTCGCTCGTTTCAACGGCAGTTACCGGCAACCGCAACGCAGGCGGATCTGTTGGCGCTGATCGATGACTTTAACGCCGATTCCGAAGTGGATGGTTATATCCTGCAGTATCCGCTTCCCGACGGCTTTGATTTCTCGCAAGCACTGGCACGGATGTCACCTGATAAAGACGCCGACGGTCTGCATCCGGTTAATCTGGGACGGTTGGTGTTGCAGGAGGATGGCCCGCGTCCCTGCACCCCTGCCGGCATTCTGGCGATGTTAGCGCATTACGACATCGAGGTTGCCGGTCGTGAAGTGGTGGTGGTGGGGCGAGGCCCAACACTGGGACGGCCGTTAGCACTGATGCTGACGTTAAAACAGGGCGGTGCTGATGCGGCGGTTACCGTGGTGCATTCGGGCGTTAAAAATCTGGCTGACTACACCCGTCGCGCCGATATCGTAGTTTCCGCCGTCGGGCGTCCGTCGATTATTACCGCGGAGATGATTAAGCCCGGTGCCGTTGTTGTCAGTGGTGGCATTAGCTGGCAGGGCAAGAGGTTACTGCCTGATGTTGACGAAGCGGTAGCTGATGTCGCGGGGTGGATCACGCCACGGTTGGGCGGTGTCGGCCCGACAACGGTAGCGATGCTGCTGCGAAATACGGTCGATGCAGCGCTACGGCGGCGCGCTGCATCGTCAGACTGACGTGACCTCTAAAGCGACGGCTGAATCTAAAACACCGCTGGCGATTGTTATTTTGTTGCTGGCGCTGCTGGTTTTTCTGTTTAGCGACAACCTCAACAAGCAGCTAATTCAGGAGATAGAACTGTTGCAGTTCTATTTCGCCCGTAATGCGGTTGCGGTGCTGCTGTTGGCGGGTTACTTCCTGATCAGCGGCCGTTATCAATTATTTAAGACCGCCGCACCGGCTAAGCAGTTACTGCGCGGCTTGCTGTTTTCGGTGATTAACCTGGGCTACCTGTTCGCACTGCGCGAGCTGCCGGTGACATTGATTAATACCGGTTTAGCGCTGGCGCCGCTGTTGATTACCGCGTTATCTCCCTGGCTACTGAACGAACGTGTCAGTCGCTTACAATGGCTGGCGACCAGCGTCGGTTTTATCGGCGTCTGTGGTATTGTGCAGCCCGATTTTGAATTAACCTCGCTGTCTGCATTGCTGGGGTTGACGGCATTACCGTTGTGTTATGCGTTGATTCTGATTTTATCTAAACAGTTATCGGCGACCGAATCGGGCTGGACCATGAACTTCTATTCGTTTGTGGTGGTGTCGCTAGTCTCGGCCTGGTGGGGCATCGGGCAGTGGCAGCCGTTGAGTTTGACACTCTGGTTGTCGATTCTGCTGTCGGCAGTCACGGTGATAATTGCCTTCGGCATGCTGGTGTACGCGTTTAGTCTGGCGCGAACCGCTTTGTTAGCGCCGTTTGAATATATCGGTATCCTGATGGCACTGCTGACCGATATCTGGCTCTGGCAGCTGATTCCGGATGCGCTGATGATCACCGGTGTGTTTTTTATTCTGGCCTGCGGTGTATTGCAATTGCTGGACGCACGACGGATGAGGCGGATCGCGGTCAGCGCCCATATACATCCGATGGACAGTCACCAGGACTAGTTTTCGAATCTAGGGGGCTTGTCCGCAGGTTCCTTAATTAATATTACCGTTGCAGCGTCGCTGGCGGTTTTGGAGTTACCCTCATGCTCAGTTATCGACACGCCTTCCATGCTGGCAACTACGCCGATGTGCTTAAACATCTGGTGTTGACCCGGATCGTGACACACTTAACCAAAAAATCGGCTCCGGTGTGTTATATCGATACCCATGCCGGTGCAGGCGGTTACAGCCTGCTTTGCAGTGAGGCGAAGAAGACCGACGAATTTTCGCAGGGTATCGGGCAGCTCTGGGGGCAGAAGAAACTTCCTGCGGCGCTGGGCGAGTATCTGCAGTTGATCGAGCAGTTCAATCAAGGTGCCGCGCTGAAGCACTACCCCGGCTCTCCGTGGCTGGCCCGGCAGTTACTGCGCAAGCAGGACCGGTTGGAGCTGTGTGAACTGCACCCCAAAGACTATGCATTACTGGCGAAACAGTTTGCTGGCGAGCGGCGGGTTAAGTGCCACTTTGACGATGGTTTTCAGCGTTCGCTGGGGCTGGTGCCACCGGTGGAGCGACGCGGGCTGGTGCTGATCGATCCTTCCTACGAGGTTAAACACGATTACGACAAGGTGGTGACGCATATCAAGGCGCTGCATAAACGTTTTGCCACCGGTACCTATGCACTTTGGTACCCGCTGGTGGATGTGGCCCGTATCAAGCGGATGGAGCAGGCGTTTGTCCGCAGCGGTATGCGTAATATCGAACTCTATGAGGTCAGCCAGAGTGATGATCATGCGCAGCCCGGCATGACCGCCAGTGGCATGATTGTGGTCAATCCGCCGTGGACCCTAAAGCAGGATGTGCGCGAAGCGCTGGAGTGGTTCGGGCCGCAGATTAGCGACAATGGCCAGGCGCTGTACCGTATTACAGAGCTGGTGCCGGAGTAGACTCCCTAGATCTGCTCAATTATTGGATCCATACACCCGCTGGGAGACATGGTTGCGCCCCAGTCTCTTGGTGTTGTAGAGCTGTTTGTCAGCTTCTTTTAGTATCTCAACTGACGAAATTTGATGGCCGGGTAGAACCGAGCACAGACCGATTGATACGGTGATCTGTGCGGTCTCGCCGTTATAGGCATGGACGATATTGAGTCGTTCGATATCCAGGCGGATACGCTCTGCAAGTTGATAAGCACCGTCGGCGGTAGAGGTTGGTGCTACGATCAAAAACTCTTCACCACCAAAACGAAAGCTAAGATCAGATGCCCGTTTTGTGGTGGCTATTAGCTGCAACGCCACTTGTTTTAATGCGTTATCGCCGTCATCGTGGCCATAATTGTCGTTATATTTTTTAAAATGGTCGATATCAATATAATAAAAATTAATCACCTGCTTATCTCTGGCGCAGCGCTTTATTTCGTTATCGATAATGTTGGAATAATGTCGACGGTTATACAAGTTGGTCAGAGGGTCTTTGATGCTGGTTTTCTCTATCCGAGATATATACTTTTGGGCATCGACGAGGAGGTCGTTAAATTTTCTTGCTAGTAGTCCTATTTCATCTTTATTGTTCAGCGCAGGGTTATTGTCAGGAATAATGTCCTTAATGTCTGATGTTATAAATGTTGATAGTTGTTCAATAGGTCGGGTTATCCAGCGAGTTGCAATAATTAAAAATATAAGTGACAGAAATATTGCCAGCAATGATTCTTCTACAGTGTTTTTAGGCTATGTTCTTATTAAGTGTTGATCCTGAGCTAAGCTATAGGAAACCCCAGCA
>JBALVL010000032.1:0-58713 GCA_036961355.1 Motiliproteus sp. | reverse complement strand
AGCGCAACACTGGCAGTGTTGAGGTCAGCGGTTCGATCCCGCTAGGCTCCACCAATTCTGCGATTCTGGATATACCAGAACGTCTAAAAAGCCCCGCAATGCGGGGCTTTTTTGTTTATCCTCTATCCCATTTTGTCCCAACAGACCTCCTGTATTCCGCAAGCTAATGGTTGTTCTATTGGTTAGACCCGCTGTATCGACGGATTGCTGAGCCAACTCAAGATGTTTTTAACGGCAAGATCGTCAAGGCTTTCTTAAGCGAACGGCTTCGCAGCGTTTTCTGGGCTTTTTTCTTGATTCAACGAAATGAAACGTTAACTACGATTGGTATAAGAAGTGATCATCTTCTTGCACAGTTTGAGCAGTTCGACTTGTTTGGCCGGCTCTCGCGCATTTTTGGCATGCATTTTTTTTAATTAGGACCCCGAAGGTGAAGATTTTATCTTCCCTACGTTAGACCTTGCAGACACACGTATGGATGTAAAAACTGAGGTCTATGGTTACAACAACGGTAAAGCTCAGATCGCAATTGATCCTGGTTTTGCACGTGCTAATGACGGTTACGAGTTTGAGTTGGCTGGTGAACAGCTACGTATTCAAACAGATGGTAACGTTGTGCGTTTGATAAACGTTGAAACAGGTAAACAAGTACCGACGCATAACGGCTTTCACTACGGTATTTGGACGCAGTACTTTGCTGATACAGCTGTTCTTCTGTGATATTGCTGAACTTGAATGTTTAAGCTAATGCTGATTTTTAAGAAGGTTTGAACGGTTTTGTAGATAAAAGATAATCCCTACTGGTAGCCTGGTAGCCTGGTAGGGATTTTTTTATGTTTTCAAAAGAGTTTAGGGCTACCTCAAAATCATTCAATCAATGGCATCAACACCTGACGCTACGGTTCTAGTTTCTATATGGATCGACTTACCTACTTTGTGATCGTTACTGTTGCGGGTTGGTACGCTGTTGTTTGTCTGTAAATGACCAGAGTGTTCGCTGATGTGCAGTAAGAGAGCATTGCTGAACAGAGGAGAAAAAACGCTAGCTGTGATCAATTATCGCTGGATTGCCATGCCTGTTCAGGCTGCCTGCCAGACAGCCACTGGCTAATCTGGTTTGCCGGCATCGGTTTGGCAATGCCATAGCCTTGTGCTAATTCGCAACCGAGCTGCAGTAGTCTGGAACCATGCGCCACGGTTTCGACGCCCTCAGCAATCACCTTTCTACGGAACGCTTTGGCGAGTCCAATGACACCCTCAACGATGGCGCAATCGTCGGCATCTTCCAGCATGTCATGCACAAAGGAGCGGTCAATTTTGAGCGTTTCTGCTGGTAGATGCTTGAGGTAGGTGAGTGACGAATAGCCGGTGCCGAAGTCGTCGATAGCAAACGCTACCCCGAGCTTCTGGCAGGCTCTAATCTGTTCAGAGACCTGAGCGATATCCTCCAGCGCGCTGGTTTCGAGTATCTCTATCTCTAGCCGGTTTGGCAGTACGTCTGAATGTGCTTTGAGTAATAGGCTCAGGCGCATCACAAAGTCACTATGTTGCAGTAATTTGGCGCCGACATTAACACTGACTTGCAGTGCTAGGCCGTTTGTTTGCCAGTCGCTGATCTGTTTTAGGGCCGCTTCAATCACCCATAAATCCAGTTCTATGCTGAGGGTGTGGTCATCAATGACCGGCAGAAAATCGAATGGCAGGAGTACCCCGCGTTGTGGGTGCTGCCAGCGTATCAGTGCTTCAACCCCGATAACTGCGCCACTCTTCATATTGACCTTGGGCTGATAGTAGAGCACGAACTCTTTTTGTTTCAGTGCCAGGTCGATGCGTTGCAGGCTCTCATGCCGGGTTTTAATCTCGGTGTCACGGTTTGTATCGAAAAGGTGGAAGCGGTTTTTACCGGCCTGCTTGGCGCTGTACATCGCCTGATCGGCATGCCGTAGCAGAAGGTCCGCATCGACGTTGTCCTGCGGGTATAGCGTTACGCCGATACTGGCAGAAACCCGCAGCAAGTTGTCACCAATGGTAATTTGCTCTGATGCCGCAAGCAGTAAACGGTTGAGTATCGGCTGATAGTCTTCAGGCTGGTCAAGGTCGACCACTACGGCCACAAACTCATCGCCGCCGATACGCGCCAAGGTGTCTCCTTCGCGTAATCCTTCAAGCATCCGCTGTGACAGGTTAATGAGCAGATCGTCACCGGTGCTGTGTCCGTAACGGTCGTTGATCGGTTTGAAACCGTCCAGATCCAGGTACGCCACCGCCAGGGTTAAACCGCGACGCTGACTTTGGGCCATCGCATGCGTTAAACGGTCTGCTAACAGCACTCGATTGGGAAGGTTGGTCAGGGCATCGTAGTGTGCGATATGTTCGAGCTGTTGTTCGTGTTGTTTCATCACGGTGATGTCGGTGAACAGCGCCACGTAATTTTGGGGACGTCCGCTTTGACTGTCCCGTACCGCGCTGATGGTCAACATTTCGGCAAAGGGGTCGCCGTTCTTACGGGTGTTCCAGATTTCGCCGCTCCAGTGGCCATCTCGATCGAGGCTTTGCCACATCGCCGTGTAGAATTTGTCATCCTGCTGGCCAGATTGTAAAAACCGGGGGTTCTGTCCCAGCGCTTCTTCACGGCTGTAGCCGGTGATGTGACTAAAGATTTCGTTGGTTTCAATGATGATGCCGTTGTGATCGGTGATGAAGATCCCTTCACGGGCATGGGTGAAAACGCTGGCAGCCAGCTGCTGCTTATTTTGGGCTTGCTTGAGTTCGGTAATATCTTCATGGGTGATCAGTAGGTTACCGCTGTCGCCGTGGAACCTGGTCACGGTAGCAAGGTAGATACGCAACTCGGTCGAGCTGTCGCAGTGATACTCCAGCGTAAAGCGCAGTTGCTTGCCGGTCATCACCCGGCGGATTCCTTG
The DNA here is from genome assembly GCA_036961355.1 of Motiliproteus sp. GTDB lineage: Bacteria > Pseudomonadota > Gammaproteobacteria > Pseudomonadales > Balneatricaceae > Motiliproteus. Next base: position 55,789 of record JBALVL010000032.1, on the reverse strand, counting down.
CTCCATCAATGCCGCCTCTGCGGATCCGGTCGCGATAGCAGCCTGGCAGATAGTCAGGTAATTTTTGCCGATGCCATAATTATCCTGAATGGGCGTGTTTATATTGTGACGATAAAACTCTCGCCATGAATGGTTAACGGCGATCACCTTAGCGCTGCTGTCGATGACACAGATATGTTCGGGAACGGCATCGATGGTGGTCTTGGCAAACTGCTCAGAGGCCCGTAGCGCGTCTTCGGTTAGTTTACGCTGGGTGATATCGTGAATTAGCGCTATAAAGCGGGGCTGACCGGGGTTGATTTGCGCCTTACGAGCGATAGATAATTCAAACCACTTCGGCTCGCCGTTGACCTCTAGTGGGTACTGTCGTCCAGCCGAGGTACCAGACTGATTCGCCTCCTGTAGCGCCTCAAGGCAGATGTTGGCTGCCTCACCCGGCAGGACATCGGATAGGGTGCGGCCCAAAAACTGCATCGGACTCACGGCCAGCAGATCGTCTCTGGATGAGTTGTAGTTATAGATAAACCCGTTAAGTCCCCACTCGAACAATAGGTCTGGCACTGCGTTGAGCGTCGCGTCGAGGTTGGCTTGGGTAGAGCGTAGTTGGTGGACGGATATCAGTCCGTCGAGCGTATCTGAAATCCGGTAAGCGATCGCATCAAACAATTCTTGTTGTTGTTTGTTGTGGATGATTTCAGCTTCGCAATGATGTAGCCCCATTACCCAAGCAGAGCCGGTTTTGGGGCGTAATGCGATCTGGAGCTGACTCTTTATAGAAAACTGTGTTGCGGTCGGTTCCGGTATCTGGTGGTCACCGTTGGCCGAGTATTGTCGGCTGTTATCTCGAGTCAGCAGCCCCTCGAACAGTTGAGAAACATCCGGCTCCATTGCAATGTCGGTTCCCAGTTCCAGTAGCCCGGGCCATTGTGGGCGTGTGCGTTCAAACGGCACTTTCCAGCTATCTGCTTCAGGATCACAGGGGTAGAGGAACCAGGCTCGATCTGCATTGAATGTGTCGAGAATTAATTCCAGCACTTCGTTGAGGACGGCATCGAGCCCCTCACCCTTGAGACTGATCTGAGTGATTCGATCAAGTACGTCGAGGGTGCGTAAGCGGTTTTCCATCAGCTGCGAGGGTTGCTGGTTATTAGTCATATTGGCTCTTATCCGGTTGTTCCAGCTAAGTACAGGCAGGGGCTTGGTATTTGATCACAAGATACGGTGGTCCGTTATTACTGCACATTTCCGCGTCTGTGATATTGATATAACTTTAGAATTTGATAAAAAGCAACGTACGCTGTGCTGCTGCGCGGTTAGATAAGGATTATGCGTGGAGTGTGCGTAGATTGTTACAGGATATTCAGCAATTGTTGCGGGGTATCGATACGGTGATCGAAACCGGCCTGCTGTAATTCCTCCTCGTCGCCGTAGCCCCAGTGTGCAGCAATTGCCGTCACACCATTGTTGCGGGCGGCGTTGATATCGTCGGCACGGTCTCCAATCATCCAGCAGCGCTCAGCCGGAAGTGTTGAATGCGCCAACAGCAAACCCAGGTGACTGCTCTTGTTGCTTCTGGCTCCCTTGTCGTGGCTGCCGTGCAACTGCGGAAAGTATTGGTCTAATCCGGAGTGCTGTAACAGCCATTCGGCTTGTGGCTGTGGCTTGGCGGTTAATACGGCCAACTCGACATCCTGTTCCAGAAGCTGGCGCAGCAGGTCTTCGATACCGGGGTAGATCCGGTAGCGACTAATCCCACCTTGATTGTCGACGCCGTCGCTGCTTATAGCGGTGCCGAAATAGTGTCGCCGGAACTCGATCAGCGCAGCTTCAATCTGCTCCGTATCAGAGCTTTGCATCAGTTGAGCCAGACTGACCCGCATCGGAGGCCCGAAACAACGTTTGATTGAGGTGAGCGATACCGGGGGGAAACCGAAGTGATTTAAGGTATGGCGGATCGATTCGGCGATGCCCGGCTGCGTGTCGAGCAGGGTACCGTCGAGGTCGAAATAGAGGCGTTGCTTTGGCATAGACATAGGCATAGAAGGAATAGGCATAGGGGCGGGCATAGGACCGTTTACAAAGATGACGACTTATAAACGTGCGCTAGCCGTTACCGATAAAGAATATTTTTGGCCTGGGTAGTCAGCATACACTAACCGGAAAGTAGAGAGGGCTAGTCAAGGCCTAATCCGGATTAACGGTTGTTACTATTGAGGGAGGCTGGCTTGAGCAGTCCAAAGGTGGGGCTGCTCCGAGTCAGTGGGGGAGAGCAGGAGAAACTGGCGGTGTATCCCCGCTGGTTTTTAGATGAACCTCTAACCTGATTGCGGCTGTCGATGTTAGCGGGTAACGCCCGTTACAGACTGATATGTGTGGCTTTACCTTGCTCTATAGCAAGTTTCGCGGCAGCGGAGGCGACCGCCAAATCTTGCAGGCCAACACCTGTGCCGTCAAACATTGTGATCTCATCGTCGGAACGACGTCCTGGGTGAGTGCCGTTGATCACTTCGCCAATGGGGGTGATGTCAACTGCGTTGATCAAGCCTAAGCTGATCGCGTGCTGCGCTTCGCCGATGCTAATCGACTGGGCAACTTCGTCGGTGAACACGGTGGCGAGCGCCAGTAGTTCCGGATCTACCTCTTGTTTACCCGCGGTGTCGGTTCCCATGCAGGCGATATGGGTGCCGGGCTTGATCCACTGCTTCATCATCAGCGGTTCAAAGGCTGAGGTGATGGTGATAATTACGTCAGCCTCGGCGCCAAGTTGCTCACGATTGACCGCTTCAAACGGCAACCCCAACTCATCGCAGACGGCAGCTAGGCGGGGCAGGTGCTCAGGGTGCGGGTTCCAGGCGACCACTTTTTCAAAGTTGCGCTGCTCGACGGCAGCGCGCAGTTGGAAGGTTGACTGGTGTCCGGCGCCAATCATTCCCAGAACTTTGGCATCTTTACGCGCCAGATGCGCGATCGAAACCGCAGAGGAAGCGGCGGTTCGTACCGCGGTCAGGTAGTTGCCACCGACGATCGACTTAACTCTGCCGGTATCGGGGTCGAACAGCACGATGGTGGACTGGTGGTTGGTCAGGCCTTTGTTGATGTTGCCGGGCCAGAACCCGCCGGATTTAACCCCCAGCGACATACCCGCTTTATCAAAGCCGGACTTGAAGCCGTACAACGCATCGGCGTGGCCGATCGCCTCGCGCACCACCGGGAAATTGTAGGCATCACCTTTGGCCATCGCGGCAAAGACACTTTCGACTGCGGTAAAGGCGTCGGGGCGACCGACAACGGCTTCGCAGACCGCTTCGGAGATGATCGAGATAGCGTGATCGGCGTTGGCGTTCTTAGGGTCGTTATCGGCGACCAGTTTCATATCGGTTGGCATAATAAGTTTCCATGATAGAAGCCATCCCGGTTCGTTATTACCGGGATGGCCGACGGGAAGGATAGGCAGGGATGTGGGGATTTGGTGGCTTAAAGCTGCGGTTAGAACGCCTTGCCGCGGGCGCTGACCGGCCAAAGGGATTCTACTTTGCCGTTGCGTACGCCGACGTACCAGTCGTGAACGTTGCAGGTCGGGTCGCAGTGACCGGGAACCAGCTTCAGCTTGTCATTGACCTTAAGAGCATTGTTCGGATCGCTGATCACGCCGTGTTCGTCGGAACATTTGATGTATTCGACATCGTCACGACCGAAGATAAACGGCAGACCACTATCCACCGACTGGGCCTTGAGACCGGCGTCGCAGATCGCCTTGTCGGCCTTGGTATGGCTCATCACACTGGTCAGAATGAACAGTGCGTTTTGCCATTCACCCTGATCGATGCGGTTACCGTCTTTGTCCAGAATACGACCGTAGTCGGCATCCATAAAAGCATAAGAACCGCACTGAAGCTCGTTGTAGACACCGGAGTCGCTCTCGAAATAATACGACCCCGTGCCGCCTCCGGAGACCAGTTCCGCTTCCAGTCCTAGCGCTTTGAGTCCATCCGCCGCGTCTTTTACCATCGCGATGGCGCTATCGAGCTTGGCCTGACGGTCGCTGTACGAATCAATGTGCTGCATGGCACCTTGATACGCCTGAATGCCGCTGAATTTGAGGTTCTGTGCCGCGGCGATCGCTTGGGCGATGCTGATGACCTCTTCGGTGTTATTCACACCACAGCGGCCGGCACCGCAATCGATCTCGATAAAACATTCCAGCTCAGTGCCGTGCTTTTGCGCGGCGGCTGACAGTTCGGCGACATTATCAATGTCGTCGACACAGACGATGGTACGCGAACCCAGTTTCGGGATCTGGGCCAGACGATCAAGTTTCAACGGGTCGCGAACCTGGTTGGAGACCAGTACGTCTTTGATACCGCCACGGGCAAACACTTCCGCTTCGGATACTTTCTGGCAGCAGACACCCACCGAACCCCCGAGACGTTCCTGCAGTTTGGCGACATCGACCGATTTGTGCATCTTGCCGTGAACACGATGGCGCATACCATGTGCTTTGGCGTAATCGCCCATCTTCTTGATGTTGTATTCCAGTGCGTCCAGATCGAGAACCAGGCAAGGGGTTTGGATATCAGCTTCGTCCATGCCGATAGCTGCAGGGATATCGAAGCCAACTTCAAGGTTTTCCAGATTGGTTTTTGCGTTCATTGTTATTCTCCAAAACAGTGTCCAGGCGGTTGTTGCGTGTTAACACGCCAACCCGCGCCGTTTGATTTAGTGGTTGATGCGAGATCGATTCAGTCTTTCAGCCACGGCAGTGTGTCGAGATCGACATTGCCACCGGTGATAATGATGCCGACCCGCTTTCCCTTGAATAGCTCGGGGTTCTTCAAAATGACCGCCAGCGGTACCGCACTGCTGGGCTCCATTACGATCTTCATCCGTTTCCAGATCAGTTTCATCGCCTCGACGATCTCATCTTCGGTGGCGGTGAGGATGTCGGTGACGTGGTTGCTGACAAAGTGCCAAGTGAGGTCTTTTAGCGGCACCTTCAGTCCATCGGCGATGGTATCGGGGGCATCATCGGCGATGATGTGACCGGCGCGGAAGGAGCGGGCAGCATCGTCGGCGTTGAGCGGTTCTGCAGCGTAGATCTTGACCCCCGGTGCGATGGTCGACAGTGTCAGGCAGGTGCCAGAGATCATGCCGCCACCGCCAATGGGCGCCACGACGGCGTCCAGATTTTCGACCTGACCAACCAGCTCTTTGGAGCAGGTGCCTTGGCCGGCGATAACACGGGGATCGTTATAGGGGTGGACGAACTCGGCACCGGATTGCGCCACGACATCGGCGAACACCGCCTCGCGTGAGCTGGTCGATGGTTCACATTCGACGATGGTACCGCCGTAGCCGATGACCGCGTCTTTTTTGGCTTGCGGTGCGGTGCGGGGCATAACAACCGTTACCGGAATGCCGCGCTGACCCGCCGCGTACGACAGCGACAGCGCATGGTTACCCGATGAATGGGTCGCAACGCCGATAGCGGCGGTCTTTTCATCCAAACCGAAGACCGCGTTACAGGCGCCACGAACCTTAAACGCGCCTGCTTTCTGGAAATTCTCACACTTGAAAAACAGTTCAGCTCCGGTCAGCTCGTTTAAGAAACGCGAGGTCAGTACCGGTGTTTCATGGATGTACGGTTTGATCCGTTCATGCGCCGCCAGCACGTCGTTATAAGTGGGAATGGTCATCGGTGCTGGTGCAGTATTTGTTGCATCACTCATGCTGTGCCTCACGCAAGTGGTAAAAAGGAAGTGGCCAGCCAGCGAGATTTAACTCGACGGCTGGCGCGCCGGTGCTGTGCACACTCTTTCAATCTCTAGGCGACGTTGTTACTGGCCGTTTTGCGGGCGGTTTGACGAAAGTACTGCTGCGCGGCGCGAACACCACTACCCAGCTCGATCGGATAATCCAGATCTGCCATCGCCATCTCGATGGTCGCCAGGCCGGACAGAACCATCACGTCGGTCAGTGATCCCAGGTGGCCGATACGGAACGCCTTGGTGTTCATCTCACCCAGCCCGATGCCGAAAGAGACACCGTAGGTATTGAACGCGTGGTCGGTTAGCTCGTTACTGTCGAACCCGTCAGGGACGTAGATGGCACTAACCGTGTCAGAGCAAAGTTCGGGTGAATTTGCACAAAGCTTCAGACCCCAAGCTGCAACGGCTAGGCGAACACCTTCGGAAAGGCGATAGTGACGGGCGAAAACGTTATCCAGACCCTCTTCGAACAGCATCGCCAGGCTCTCTTTAAGGCCGTGGATCAGCTGCAGCGGTGGCGTGTAGGGGAAGCCACCATTGCTGTTTGCTGCCATCATGTCGCGGAAATCAAAGAAGGTACGCGGTAGCTGTGCGGTTTCCATCGCGGCTTGGGCTTTTTCGCTAACGCCCAAGATGGCCAATCCGGTTGCCAACATGAAGCCTTTTTGTGAACCGGAGACGGCGATATCAACCCCCCAGCCATCCATATCAAAGGGCATCGAGGCCAACGAACTCACGCAGTCAACGAATAGCAGCGCCGGATGGCTTGACGCATCCATAGCGCCTCTCACCGCGCCGATATCGCTGCGAACGCCGGTTGCTGTTTCGTTGTGAGTGACGAGTACAGCTTTGATGCTGTGCGTGGTATCGGCCTTGAGTGCTTCTTCAAACAGCTCGGCAGGCGCACCGTCGCCCCAAGGGCATTCGATGATCTGAACCTCAAGTCCGTGGCGTTGACACATGTCGATCCAGCGATGCGAAAACATACCGTATCGAGCGATCAAAATTTTGTCGCCCGGAGATAAGGTGTTGCTGATCGTGGCTTCCCAGCCGCCGGTGCCGGTAGAGGGGAACATAATCACCTGTCCGGTTTCCGTGCCGAAGATACGTTTGCAGTCAATTAGTGCCGGGGCGAAGGCTTCGACAAAATCTGGAGCTCGGTGATCGCGGGTCTGGACATGCATCGCATTGAGCAGGCGGTCGGGGATATTGGTAGGGCCTGGAATAAAGACCGGATTTTGATCAGACATTAGGATCGACTCCGTAGATTTAGAATAATGAAAGTGACTTCGTGATACGTCCCTTGATTCACAACTGACAGCAGCAATCGTATCGGCGTAAACACTAAATAATTGTGTTCTCGTTTAGTGAGCATTGTATACAAAGATGTTTTTCATAGTGTAGCTATATTCTGACTAAGGGGTCAAGAAATAAATTATCTGTCAATGTTATTCTTAAAAATCAATATGTTGATGATGATTTAAGGATGCTTTCGCTCATGTCGTTCTTTTTTGTAGTTCCTTTCTGCCTAAGTACGATGGCACCTGATCTATAGGGTTAGCACCCGGTTCGGAATTCGGTCTACTTATTGGCAGACATCATGCTGATAGAGCTTGGCCTGGCTAGAGAGGGGTGCTGGGTCCGGTGGTGACATTTCGGTATTGGCATTGCCGTAGCTGGAAATAGGGCCGCCGGGGGTGGCAACGTTGCATGGTAAAGGGTGCGGTTGGCGGGCCAACGAGAGGGTGGTATGGATCACTGTCGCTGGCAATGACTCAGCGGTATTGACTGAATATCTGCTCGATAGTGCCCTGTTGGCGGAGTTGAGAAAGTGCCCGGTTGATCTGTTTGAGCTTGGCAGCACGGGCGGGGTGTAGCCGCATCATTACCGGGGTGGCACTGAGCGATTGGCTGGCTGGGTAAGATTTAAGCTGCGGGTTCTGCTTGGCCCAGTATTGCTGCACGACCCGGTCGGTAAAAACTTGATCGACCCGACCTCTCTCCAGCAGTTGCAATAACTGCGGCTCATCGGTGACATCGATGCGCTCGAGATCTCCTTGCGCCAGGCTTTGATTAAAGAAGGGATAAAAATAGCCACGGATGGTGCCCACCTGCTTCCCGGCCAAGCTTTGAGGGCCTGTGATCTCGACGGCACTGCCGGGTCGGAACAGCACGATCTGATCCAATGTTGCAAAGGAGGTGCTATAGAGACCGGGGGTGTTGGACTGTTGCCTCCAGCTGGGATTGATACCCGGTTCGAGATCCAGTTTTCCCTCCTCGAATAACCGCTGCAGTCGGGCGATCGAAAAGTAGCGGATGATGAAGCGATCGCCGGTGATAGCGCCGATCTGCAGTAGCAGGTCATGGTAGATACCGCTGTTTTGCTGCTGAATCATCAAGGGTGGCGCGTTATAGAAACCAACCCGAATGTCTTCAGCGCGGATTTCGATTGCGCTAAATAGCAGGGCAAAAGTTAGCGCAACAATCTCTAGCTTCATGATCAGCACTCATCGTTACAACATCTGATTGAACCTGTGACAGCGTCAATCGATCCGTAAAGATCTATGACAGGGCTCGAGAATAGTGGCTTACAAATCTCAGGTTAACAACTGTTGTATTAATAACGACCCGTGCTGATCTGGATCGATAGGACGGGTTAAATCGCTGCTCTGAATGGTCGATATTTTTGTATACAATTTCACATCCCTGCGTTTATTTTAAATTGATTTATCGGTCAGAAAAGCTCATAAAACGAACAGTTCGGAATTTTTATGCTGCGTTTCTCTCTGGTTTTGTTTGATTTATGTGCGTTCAGAGAGCTTATGTGTATTTTGGTATACAAAATCATGACTAAGTGTATCCCCTAATATTTGTTTTTGTTGTGGTGGGATATAACTGATATATAACACTACGACTAAGGACGTGTGCGGAGGCTCAGTTGCGAGCTCTGGCAGCTTTACCCATAAACCTGTTCACCATAGTCGTGACAGCGAACAAGAATAAGACGTTTAACGTAGCGATAAGCCCACGCTCAGGGTTAGCCCGATTCCATCGGATAGTCGACATCGGATAGTCGACATCGGAAAGTCGACATAAGGTAATCGACATCTGAGCGACGAGCTTGACGCTAGCGGACCCCAGTTTCTTTTAATGACGACCTCACGGGAGGCTATATCGATGAATAGTTTGAACTTGAACAGCTCAATGACCATTGCCCAGGAAGCATTTAATAAGAGCAGAGAGCTCAATGCTGCGCCGCTAACTGTCGCCGTGCTCGATCAGGGCGGGCGGCTTATTTCGCTGCAACGGCAAGATGGCAGCAGCATGATGCGGCCTGATATCGCCATTGCAAAAGCCTGGGGGGCGGTAGCGATGGGTAAGTCGTCGCGCTCACTGGCATCCGACGCACAACAGCGACCGGCATTTGTGTCGGCGTTGAATACGCTGGCCCAAGGCAATCTGATTCCGGTGGCCGGAGGGGTGCTGATCCATGACGATAACGATGCAGTGATCGGCGCGGTCGGTATAAGCGGTGATACCTCGGATATCGATGAGCTTTGTGCCATCTACGGGGTCGAAGCAGCCGGACTGGTGGCCAAGGCTGAAGTCGTATAGAGCGGGGCCTAACATGGTGGATATAGCAACGGACGGGGATTTCTCGGACCGCTCTTGTTCTTGTTTGGGTTTGAAAAACAGTCGGGCTAAACGTTGAGTTGAGGTGATGGTGAGGCTCTAAATTACTATTCGGCTGAGCCATCTATTGTGTAGTTCTTAAATAAATAGCACCGACTTGCTGCCATGCGGATCTCTCCTTTAAGCCGTCAATAGCCACCGGTGGGGGAGATACGATGAGCATCAAACAGCGCATTCTGCTGACAATTAGTGTGGCGTTACTGCTAGCAGTGGCGATAGTCACCGTGATTGCCAGTCAAGTGTCGAGCGCCGCGATTGAAAAACGCCTTAACAGGGTTGAATTACCGGCGGTGCTCGATGCGGTCTCCGCCGGCATCGAAAATAGTTTGATTGTACCCATTACCGTTGCTCGGAACTTGGCGCTCAACCCCAGCTATCAGGCGTTTGTCCGTAGTGGCGAGCCCGAATCACAACTGACTGCGCTGACCGAGCATCTGGTGACGCTAAAGGCCGACTACAACGCGATTACTACGTTCTTTATCTCGGCCAAGTCAGGCCACTATTATACCGATCAGGGGTTGTTTAAAACGCTGGCCGAGGATAATCCCCGTGATGGCTGGTTTTATAACTTTGTCAAAAGCGGCAATGACTACGAGTTGTCGCTCGACATTGATGAGGAGACCTCCCAAGCCACGCTGTTTATCAATTACTCAGTTCGAAGCGGTTCGCAATTGTTGGCAGTCGCCGGTATCGGTCTGTCGCTGGCATCGGTGATCGAGACGATCCAACAGTACAGCATTGGCGACAGCGGCTCGTTTTTTTTGGTCGACTCCAGTGGCAAGATTAAATTGCACCGGAACCCTCAGTTTAGTGGTGCAATGTTATCAGACCGTGACGGTTTAGATGTTTCAACCTTATTGATGGCGCAGCAGTCAACGGATAAAGATAGCCAACTGCAACGGGTTAAGAACGCAGAGGGAGACACGATTTATGCGGCCAAATATCTGCCACGACTGGGCTGGTATGTGGTGGCGGAATTGCCGGCGCAGGAGGTCTACGGTGATATCAATCAGGCGACTTATCTGTTGGTTGCCGTCGGGGTTGCGATCACGCTGATCTTTATTGTGCTGACTTCGTTTATGGTCAGCTCGATGATCAATCCGCTTAATAAGGTTGCCGAAATGCTGGAGCAGATCGCCACGGGTGACGGTGATTTGACTCAGCGATTGGATGATTCGCGTAACGATGAGGTGGGCCGGTTGTCCGCCGGCTATAACCATTTTGTCGCCTCGCTCGAAGGGTTGATGCGGCAAGTGCGTGATTCCAGTTTGATGGTGTTCAAATTAGTCGAGTCGATTGATTCGCAGATGAGTCACATCAATAAGGATGTGCTTGAACAACAGAGCCAGACCGAGCAGGTCGCTACTGCGATTCAGCAGATGGGGCATACGGTGCAGGAGATTGCCGGGAACGCGACGGCAGCGGCACAGACAGCAGCGCAGGCCGATCAGGGTGTGGTGCTGGGACGACAATCTGTGCAGCATACGATCGAACAAGTCGACGCGATGGGGCAGCAGATTTCGACTACCTCTCAGGCTGTAAAGTGTCTGGCGCGGGATGCTGCATCGATCGATACTGTACTGGAGGTGATTAGGGCGGTCTCCGATCAAACTAACCTGCTGGCGCTTAATGCGGCGATTGAAGCGGCACGGGCCGGTGAACAGGGACGTGGTTTTGCCGTCGTTGCCGACGAGGTGCGAACGTTGGCTCAGCGCAGTCATCAGTCGACCGAAGAGATTAAAGCGATCATCGAAACGTTGCAAAATAGCTCTGCTGAGACCGTCTCTGCGATGGAGAATGGTGTTGAAATGACCGCTCAGAGCCAGTCATCGGCGCAAGCGTCGGGCGATCGGTTGAGTGATATCTCCGATGCGATTCAGAGTCTAAACGATATGAATGTGCAGGTTGCGACCGCGACCGAGCAGCAATCGAGTGTGGTTGATGAGGTCAGTTCAGTAATCACCGGTATCGCCAGTATCGCTCATAGCAATGCGCAGTACTCCGAGCAAGCCAGTCAGGACTGTGTCGAGTTGCGTGAGCAGGCTGATCGACTAAAAACGTTGGTATCGCAGTTTAAACTCAGCTGATAGCTGGTTAAATCGGCGGCTGGTGCGAAGCGGTTTGGAACTGCCGAAGCGCTAGCCGCTGAAAAGAAACGAGCGTATCCCGGTGAAGATGATCTGGGCCGCCATAGCGGCCAGTATCAGACCGGTAATTTTACTGAGAATATTTAACCCGGTATGTCCCAGTAGTCGCTCAAGCTTGGCCGACAGGTGCAATAGTACCAGTAACCCGGTTAGCGCCAACATCATACCGCCGATGCCATATACCAATTCCAGCCCTTCGAGCTCGGCCCCAAACACCAGAATGGCACCAATGGTTGCCGGTCCGACAATGGTGGGTATCGCCAGCGGTACCACCGACACATCGTCACGGTTGTCGTCGGGTACGTCGGCGTGCGAGCGAACACCATCCTTGACCAAACTGATCGCAGAAAGGAACAGCAGCGTACCGGCCCCGATCCGGAACGAATCCAGAGTGATCCCCAGTACTTCAAATAGCGGCATGCCGAAGAAAAACAGGATCAGACAGATACAGGCGGCTGAAAATACCGCCCGGTTGGCGATCGAACGTTTAACCGCGGCACTTTCGCCTTTGGTCAGCGACAGAAACATCGACACCACAAAGAAGGGGGCGAACAGGAACGAAAATTTGACCCAGGCTGAAATTAGCAACACCATGATGAATATATTCAACAGAAAATCGGGCGGCGATCTTATCACAGTTATTGTGAGAAAGAAGAGTTGACCAATGTTTTTTGATCGATAGGCAGGCGTTGCCGGGATCGGTTTAAACAGCCATCGATTGATAGCCCAAGGTCTTACTCGGCAGTAGCGGGCTGGAGGTATTTATCGTAGATCGCCTGGTAACGACCGCTTTGCTTTAGCTGTTGCAAGCCGTCGTTAAAATCATCACGAATCTTGGCGCTCCAAAAGACTGGACGATAGTCGGCTGCATCGACGTCGGTAAAGTGATGAAACACTACCGGCTTGAGCTTGTATTTACCGGCTTGTTTCGCTTGCAAGTAGTTGTATTTAAATATGTTGATATCGCTTAGTGCCAGGTCAAAGCGCCTTTTATCGAGGGTAAGCACCTGTAACATCTGGTTGTTTTGCTCGATGTAGAGGTTGGCATCTGCCACCTGATTCAGCCACTCGGGGTAACGGCGAACCGCGCCGTTGAATGACAATACTGATAGGCGATTGAGATCTTGCGGCTGGCTAATGGTTAGCTCACGTTCTTCAAGGCTGATAAAAACGTTATCGTAGATCACGGCGCTGTTGCCGTAATAAGCACCGAAAGCGGTCATATCGATGCCGAGGTCGGTCATCGCAGCATCAACGCTCTTTTGCCTGAAATTGATAGGTACCCGTGCCAGTGGCAGGTAGCGGGGGGCTAATTTATGGCCGTGATAAGCCAACGCTTCACCGATGACATCGATCTCGATGCCGCTATCAGAACCCGGAAAAGAGAAGGGGGGAATCGCTTCACCAAATGCCATGACGACAGTATCTGCACGAACTGAAAAGGTCAGTTGTAACAAGGCTAGTATAAGGAGGATCCGAACCATGGAATCTGTATTGACTCTTGCTAATAAAGAAAAATCAGCGCTAAGTTAACAGGATTATTGATGGCTTGATAGGTTGTTTATTGAAGTCGGTTGTTGCTTTATATTCTTGAATAATCAAACAAAAATGCTGCAAGTGCGGTTCGGTATCTTGATCTCACTGTTTTGTAATCGTTTATAGGCATAAGCGGCGTTGGCCGATTAGCTGCCGGAGGTCGCCCGATATCGGGTGGTGTAACTTGGCACCAAGTTGGTTATATTGCCTGCCGCTGTCGACGTATAGAGGTTTACCACGGTAGCTCAGGTTCGCCAGTGTTCCATACCTATTTTTGCCCCCCCTTCCGAGAGCTGTTATGCAACCGCAAGCTGATCCCTTCATCGTGCCGCATTGTGCCGACCAAATTGAGATTCTGTATCAGGATTCACAGCTCCTGCTGATCAATAAGCCGAGCAAGTTACTGAGTCTGTCGGGGAAACACCCGCTCAATCAGGATTCGGTGCACTACCGGCTTGTACAGCAGTTTCCGACTGCGACCTTGGCGCACCGGCTCGATTTCGGTACCTCCGGTATTATGATTGTGGCACTGAACAAAGCCGTCAACGCCGAGCTGACCAAGCAGTTCCAACAGCGCACCATCGACAAGCGATATATCGCGCTGCTGCACGGTCAGCCGGCGGTTGACGAGGGTGTTATCGATCTGCCGATCGCCAAAGACCGTGACAACTTTCCATTACAGAAAATCTGCCACGACAGCGGTAAGGCGGCGCAGAGCCATTTTCGGGTGATTGAGCGGCTTGCCGAAGTGAATAACTGTCGGGTCGAGTTCACACCATTGACGGGTCGTACCCATCAGCTGCGTATTCATAGCCGCGAACTGGGCCATCCGATTCTGGGCTGTGATCTGTATGCCAGCAACGAAGCTTTCTTTAAAGCGCAGCGGTTGATGCTGCATGCCAGCCGCATCTGCTTCGTTCATCCGGTCAGTGGTGAACCGGTCGATGCCCGATGTGAGTGCCCGTTTTGATCGGTTGGTGTTAAGCGGGGTCAGTTTGCGGTGAGCGAACATCGCAGCCTTTGAGCACCAGCTGCTCGATCAAGGTTGCAGCCGCTTCATAATCGTCGGCGTCCAGCTTCTCTTTACCGGTGACCTGTGCGATCTGCCAATCAAAATCCGCGTAAGTTTGGGTTGAAGCCCAGATGGTGAACAGTAGGTGGTGTGGGTCGACCGGTGCCATCACACCCTGTTCGATCCAGGCATTGATCCGCGCAGTGCTCTGACGAGTCTGTTCCAACAGTTGTGCCTTGATGTCTTCGGGCAGGTGCGGTGCACCGTGCATGATTTCACTGGCGAACACCTTGGACGCGTAAGGGTAATCGCGCGAGATGCTAATCTTGGCGCGGATATACGCCCGTAATGCCAGAGCCGGATCGTCGTTGTTGTAGAACGGTTCAGAAGCCTGCAGCAACGGTTCAACGATGCTTTCCAGCACGCTGCGGTAGAGGTTCTCTTTACTTTTAAAGTAGTAATAGACGTTGGCTTTGGCCAAACCCGCCAGGTCGGCGATATCGACCGTTTTGGTGGCAGCGAATCCTCGCTTGGCAAAGATTTCACTGGCGGCTTGAATAATCAGACCTTTATTACGTTCGCGGATTCTGGCCATTGACGTTCAAAGTTCCTTTGGCGGGCAGTTCAAAGGCGCTCATGTTAGCACTGGTGCGGGTTACCGCCAATAGAGCGGTAGCCGTACTGCCTACAGTCACTCCTCATCGCCACTCCCGATCGTCACTATAATCCTGGCATTTACGCTTCGCCCGCTTCCTCCTCTTCAATCACTTCGCTTTCAGCTTTACCTGCGTCGATCCATTGTTGTAAGTCGGGGTTGGCCAGTTGGGTTTTTAGATAGCCTTGTGCCAGCTCTGATAGCGGTATTTTGTAAGCATTACAGCGGATAACAACCGGCGCAAAAAACGCATCGATGATGCCGAAGCGACCGAACAACCAAGGACCGGGTTGTTGTGACTGGCTCTTGCACTGCTGCCATAACGACTGGATTCGGTTGAGGTCGGCGGCGGCAGCGTCAGAATAGTTGAGGCTGCGTTGTTGGGCACGGCAGTTCATCGGTAGTTCGTGCCGTAGCGCGGTAAAGCCCGAATGCATCTCTGCGACGGCGGAGCGAGCGAGTGCCCGGTCTGCCGGATGATCGGGCCACAGGTGTGGGTGTTGTTCGGCCAGGTATTCGCAGATCGACAGGCTATCCCAGACGGTCAGTTCCGATGTTTTCAAAATCGGCACCTTTTCTGCCTCGCTGTACTGACGGATCTGCTGTTTGAAATTGTCGGTAAACAGCGGGATACGGATCTCTTCAAACTCGACATGTAGTTGCTTTAGTACCAGCCAGGGGCGTAGTGACCAGGATGAGTAATTCTTATTGCCGATGACCAGTTGCAGCTCGCTCATGATGTTTTTCCTTGTGGGTAGCCCTGTATGTGAGGCGTTATCGCTATCAGATAACGCCATAGTCTGGTCGGCGTTCGGGATCAGTACAAACGAATTGTGGTGATGATAACTATCAGCATTGTTGAAGTGTATAAGCGTAGTTGCCGATGGTCGGCGGTGACCTGATTGGGTATGCTGCAGAGATGGATATAGATCTGTTACGCAGTTTTTTGGCTTTTGTTGAGAGCGGTAGCTTTACCGGGGCCGCCACTAAAACCTTCAAAACTCAGTCGGCCATCAGCATGCAGATGAAGCGGTTGGAGCACGAAAGTGGCCGCCCGCTGTTTGCCAAAGAGGGCCGTAACCGGGTACTGACCGACGACGGTAAGTTGCTGGCCAGTTACGCCCGTCGGATTATGACGCTGCACGATGAAGCGTTGGGGCAACTTAAGTCGGTGGGGGAATACCCGCCGCTGCGGATCGGTTGCCCTGATGATTATGTCGAGCGGTTGATGCCTGAATTGCTGCGGCGAATTCGTCGTGATCAACCGGCGCTGCGGGTTAGTGTCACTTGTGCCACGTCGGTCGCACTGCGGGGACGGCTTGATAGCGGGGCGTTGGACCTGGCGGTTGTGACCCGGAGCCCCGATGGCGATGAAGGTTATCTGCTGGCTCAGGATCGTGGTGCTTGGATGGCCGCGCGCGGTTCGTCATTGCCGCAGCAGCAGGTGTTACCGTTGGTGCTTTATGGCGAGGATTGTAAATTTCATACCACGGCAATAGACGGGCTGGAAAAACAGGGGCGTGCTTATCAAGTGCTCTGTACCACCACCAACGCGTGCGTGATCCAATCGATGGTGCGCTCCGACCAGGCGATCAGCGCGGTGGCCGGGTTAACGGTTCCTGCGGATCTGGAGGCGATCGACCATCTCGATTTACCGCCGCTGCCAGCGATCGATATTGTATTGCTACCGGCACCGCAGAATCACGATCTGCTGACGCCGAGCTGGAGCAAGACGCTGAGCGAGGGGATTTAACTCAGCGGTTTGATCAAGCGCTTGCCCGTGGGGAAAGAAGAGGATGATCGGCTCTGGCAATCTCTTCACGGGTGATGATTTCGACTGCAGCAAGGCTCAGAACTAGATAGCAATTTCGCTGAGCCGTTACTGCAAGTCTGGTTTTAGAAAACCCAGGTTGCCAGTAAAGAGACATTGCGCTCATTGACACCGTCAACACCGAATTTGTTGTTCCAGTGTGAGTACTCCACACCGAGGTACAGCGGTGCTTTGGTGTTCATCAATTTTCCGACATTCCACTTAATTTGCGGTGTGAAGTTCATTTCAGACGCATGGTCCTCGGCGCTGCTGGACCAATCCAGGAAACCATCGATCAAAAATTCTGACGAGCCGATGTTAAAAGGAGCTCCCCAATTTAGCGTCAGCTGCTCATCGTCCAGAGAGAGGTCGTTGTTGGCCTTGTACAGGTTGACGTTGAAGTAACGGAAGCCGGGAACGCTCAACGCCGTACCAATACCGTAAAGGTAGTTATCAAAACCATCACCCATCTCCCAGGTTGTCGCGACCAGGAGGTCGGTCATCGGGCCGAAAGAGAGATCAGAGTCACTAACCTTACCGATGCTCAAACGCGGTGATAACTCGCCGTAAAAGCTGCTGTCACCCTTGCTTGGCATGGTGCGGTCGATAAACAGGAAATTATCGCCCCAGCTATGGCCACTGGCATGCTCGATAGTCACAACGCTCATCTCCCCGTCTTCAACAAACTTGTAGTCGCTGCCGTATAGGTAACTGAGGCTGAAACGATCCCAGAGCATCTCGGCCGAGGCAGGAGTTGAGAAGGTAGCCGCGAATGCCAGCGCTGAAACGGTGGGTATGATTGTGGATTTAAGGGTCTTGAAAGGCGCCATAAAGCTCTCCTAGTGTTGTTATTTTTTTAATATCAGGGTGCGTTGGTATTGTTTTCTGACCTGACGGTCAGGCAGGAGTATAAGTGTGGGTCTTGATTAATGTCCACGGAATTGTAGATGTATGTATACATTAAAATATTATATTGGAGACATTGCTATTGTTGGCCTTGCCGCTGACAAAGATCACTTCTACTCTAAAGCGTGACTCTGCTGCCACTTGGCAGGTTGTGATCCACAATTTTCCGAGTGGCTTGTCTTCCGTTAACGCAGATAAACGTTATGTATTGCGATCAATGTGGCACTAAGAATCGCTCCACCGGGAATGATTGCAGCCGCTGTCATGCCCGGCTTCCAATCTGCTGTACGAGGTGCCGTCTGCCCAATGCCGCTGCCAGCTTATTCTGTTGTCATTGCGGTGCTGAGATGCCGTCGCGCGATAGCGCTGCGGTAAGCGAAATGGATAAGGGTTCGACAAGGTCCAAGGCCGATACCGATTTAGCCACCAATACCGCGGCTGGAACGCCTACGCAGCAGGCAGAACGGCGGCAGTTGACGGTGATGTTTTGCGACCTGGTTGGATCGACTGCGCTGTCGCAACAGCTCGATCCGGAAGATTTTCGGGATCTGATTTTTACATTCCAACAGTGCTGCGTTGATATTATTAGTCGGTTTGACGGTTATGTTGCTCGCTATATGGGTGATGGTCTGCTGGTGTATTTTGGTTATCCGAATGCGCATGAGTTGGATGCAGAAAGGGCGGTTCGTGCCGGTTTGGAGGTTGTTGATCAGGTACGATCATTAACGATCTCTAAAGAAACGCTACAGGTGCGTGTCGGCATCGAAACTGGCTTGGTGGTGGCGGGAGACATTATCGGTCAGGGGGAGGCTCAGGAGCATTCCGTGCTGGGTGATACGCCCAATATCGCGGCCCGGCTGCAGGCGGTTGCTACCCCGGAAGCAGTGGTGATCGGTCCCGGAACCCGACGCTTGGTAGAGACACATTTCTCACTCAAACTGCTGGGTATGCAGCAGTTAAAGGGAATCACAACGCCACTGCCTGCCTACCAGGTATTATCGGTAACGGAGCAACCCCGGTTCTTCTCAGCGATTCCGTTGCTGGGGCGTGAGACGCAGTCAGCAGCATTAGCCGCCGCGTTGGATAGCGCGGTGCAATACGGAACCAGCAATCGCTTAACCGGCCAGGGGGCTGTGGTCGTTATCGAAGCAGAATCCGGTTTCGGTAAAACCCGGTTGTTGGAGCAGTGCATCCATTCGGCGGCTGGTCGTTTGGAACGGGCGGTATTGCGTTGCTCCCCTTTTTATCGGGATCGCTCGATGTACCCAGTGATCAGACACTGGCAGAGTTTGCTGGACATTGCTTCGGCCGATGAAATTCAAAGTCCACAGCGGTCGTTGATCGGCCTGTTACGGTCGCTGGGTTTGGAAGATAGACTGTGCCAACAACTAATCGCTGCAGAGGTTCTGGGTCATGCACCCGACGATTCCTCTCAGGGAGAGGCCGGCCGCAACGATGAGCCGATCCAAGCTGCCGTGTTGAGCTCTTCAGAGAAGCGCAGTGCTACGCGAGAAGCTTTTGTCGAATTAATTCGTGTTTGTAGTAGAAATAAACCGATGCTAATCGCGGTTGAAGATGCGCATTGGATTGATTCATCGACAGCGGATTTTTTGGCCAGCTTAGTTCAGCAGATAGAGCAGATGTCGGTGGTGTTGATTATCACCTCCAGAACACCGTTGACCTGGTTGCCGGAGTCGGCAGTGCCCTTGATTCGACTACCGCTACCACCATTGCCTGAATCGGTACTCAATCAGTTAGTCGATGCGATAGTCGTCGACAGAGTGCTGCCCGATGCTATCCGGCAGCAGATCTTGCAGCGTTGCGATGGTTCGCCGTTGTACGTCGAGGAGCTGACCAAAACGGTGCTGGAGCAGACGGTAGTAGTCGCCGACGGTGGTCCGCAACGAAGCAGTGATGCTGACGGCAGCGCGGTTTTTCAGGTGCCATCTTCCTTGCATGATTCGCTACGGGCTCGGCTAGATCATTTGGGTACAACCAAAGATGCTGCGCAATTCATGTCGGTGCTGGGGCGTCAGTTCAGCTACCGCCTGATTCTGGCCAGTACACCTTTTAGTATTAGCGCCACCGATCAAGCGTTGGCGGATCTGGTAGCGGCGGATTTACTGGTCTGTACCGGCAGCGGCGAGCGGCGGGGTTACGCTTTTCGCCATATGATGCTGCAGGAGGTGGCCTATCAGTCGCTGCTCAATCGCACCCGGCGCGGCCACCATCGGCGTATTGCTACTGCGATTCGAGAGCAGTTCCCCGAGATGGTAACGTCCACCCCAGAGGTGATCGCGTCGCACTATGCGGCGGCTGGCATGACAGTGCCGGCGGTTACTCACTGGCAGCGTGCCGGTCGCGATGCCAGCGCAGCTTGGGCGCATGCCGAGGCGGTGAATAACTATCGCCGCGCAATCGGGTTATTGGAATCTGCTTTGAGCCAATCTGAACCGGATGAGGGTCAATCCAGCGAGCTGCTCAAGCTAGAACTAGCATTACGGTTGGATCTGGTGCGCTCGCTGAGAATACAAGAACGCAGCGCCGAAGGGCTTGAGCAACTGCAACATGCCGAACGGGTTGCGCTGCGCTTACAGCACCAGCAAGCATTAGCCCAAATTCATAATCTGACCGGTAATCTGCATTTCTCTGACGGTAATATCGACGGCTGTCTGAGTAGCCACCGTGCCGCTATTGGTGCCGCCAGAGATGCCGGCTCGGTGGTTGATGAGATCCAGGCCCTGAGTGGTATCGGTGATGCTAACTTACTGTTGGGTCAGGCGATCACGGCTGAAAACGCGTTCGATCGTTGCGTTGTTTTGTGCCGTAACCAGCCATCGCTACCGACGGCTGCTCTGACAGGGTCGGTCTCAAAGGGATCGGTTGTAGCGCCGCTGAGTAGCGCTCAGGTACCGTCATCGTTAGAGCAATATATTGCTCCGAATCTTTCACTGCGTGGTCATCTTCGCCTTTACCTGAACCGCTTTCAGGAGTCCGAACAAGATATCGTCGAGGCGATCACGCTGGCCAAGCAAGGTCAGGATCTGCGCACAGAGATGATCGCGCGCGGTAGCTGTTTGGCTAAAACGTTATGCGAGTTAGGGCGTTATCAAGAAGCTGGGGAGCAGGCCAAGCAGGCACTGGAGATTGCAAGGAAACTGGGTGTGTTGAGGTTTGAAGCACTCTATCTGTTATTCGTTGCCAGAAGTTTATACCGGTCCGATCGCGACGCTTTAGCGGTTGAATTCGCCGATCAGGCGATCGATATCGCTCGTCGTACCGATTTTTTGTATGTCGGTGCCATCGCCTATGGCACCAAAGCGTTGGTGATGAAGCGGGGCCATAGGGAGCGCTTGCAAGTGCTTGCCGACGGTGAAGAACTGTTGGCGTCGGCTCCGATGAGCCAGAATTACTTCTGGTTTTTGCGCGATGCGATCGAAGTCTCGTTGCTCGAACAGAGCTGGCAGCAGGCGGGCTACTATGCCGACCTGCTGCAGCGGTACACCAAGCGGCAGCCGTTACCCTGGAGTGACTGCTATATCGAAATAGCCCGCTGTACGTTGTTGTCACATGCAACACACTCTGGTGATGAACCGTTTAAGGGAACGTCCGGTCGTGATGTTATTGAGCTGGCTGAAAGAGTTGCCGCGTTGCGCCATCGTTGCAAGCAGGCCGGTGTAGTGGCAGCCCTGCAATTGATCGAACAGGTATTGCCAGAATCGAGGTGGAGTTAGTTACCAATAAGAGCGGGCTGTTTTGCCTCTTCCTCGACTGATTCCAACGCAAGTTATCTCTTTATCTTGAGTATTCTGGATAAGCCTCCTTATCCGTAAATGGGCCACAGGTTCTCACCTCAATGCGTTTGTTGGCGATATGCCACGAACACAAACCGGCAGTGTTATAGTCGCGCCGGTTGGTAGTTGCGTTAACGACCTGTGTGATTGTTAGGATGATGTATGAGTATTCCCGGTTTTGAAGTTCACCGCAGTTACGATGAGTGGGGACCGGTGCGGGTGTTCGAGGAGGGGACGCGGCGTTATATGGCGTTTGATTCTGATGCTGAGCAGAGTTGCGTCGATCTGTCTGATCCGACGTTACTGGCTTACCAGTACACTCAGGCGATGATGCTGGCGCTGCTTTTTCAGTCACGTCCACAGCAGGTCACTGTGCTGGGCCTGGGGGCAGGTAGTCTGATCCATAGCTTATGCCGGTATGATGCTGAGTTGCAGATCGAGGCTGTTGAACTGCGGCCGTTGGTGGTAGAGATGGCGCAGCAGTGGTTCGGGTTGGCCCAATCACCGCAATTGAAACTCCATATCAATGATGCCGAACGCTATATGCGGCGGAGTAAGGCTGATTCCTGTGATCTGATATTTAGCGATATCTACAACGATCACGGCATGATCGACAGCCAACTTAATGATCAATTTTTGCAGAACTGCTTTGATCATCTTACCGATAATGGCGTGTTGGTGCTAAACCTGTGGGATGAAGGTAAGGGGATCAATCCCCTGGCGGCGCAACGGTTATGGGATCAGTTTGGCGATAACTGCCTGAGCTGTCCGATTGAAGATGGAAACTTGATTGCGCTTGCGTTTAAGGGAGGGTTGCCCGATTACAACCCGCGCCGCCTACAGCGCAAAGTGAATAAGTTATCGCAACAGTTAGGCATTCGGTTACATCGCTTAGCCGGTGGTATGAAACCGTTATGAGAGGCTGAACGGAGTTGTCGCGTTGATGCAATCTTCTATCAACAATCTCTGAACAACAGCTTGCCAACAACGACCCCTACCTCTCTTTTCCACTGGCCGTGTCAGTTAGTTGCGGTAGGCTGCTGTTGCCGTTTTACGGGATAGGGCCAATACCGGTTCAGTACGTTTAAAGCAAAAATGACATAGACACCGGCTAGCGTCATTAGTAAAACACGCATCGCGAACAGTGACGTGAAATCTTTATCCTCGCCCATGCTGCCATTAAATAAGATGATCATGGCGACCAGGGCCGATGAATAATATTTTGCATCGGACCTGTCTGAAAAAATTCGTGTTGAAAAGGCCAGTGAGAAGACAAAAAATGTCAGCATGAAGAAATAGTATTCAGGCACTGCAACGAGTAGCCAATAGAATACGTAAGCAGCAACTCCACCGATCAAGGTTGAGGTTATCGATTTTTTTATGGCGGCTTTGCCTTTACTTAAATCAGGCGACAGTGTGAATATTGCTGTATTTACCATGATCAAGATTAAATCAGACATCTCGTAGGCGATAAAAAGAAGGGTGATAGGTAATGCGATGACAGTGCTTTTAAGGGCGAGATCACTGGCGACAGGGACATAACCTCTGTTGGCGGGAGGCCTTTTTGGAAACGCCAGCTTTTGAGAATCAGGGATAATGAAGTAGGCTAGAAATATTAACCAAACGGCAACCCCCCCCGACCAGACAAAACCGATCGATACGCTAACGGCTAATCTGCCGTCAATCGTCGCTAACATTGGCATCACGAGCAGAGATATTAGCAGCATGAGGACAAACCATAAGGGGCCGCCTCTGTTAATTAAATAGTAAGCGTGGAATAAAAGGACACCGAGTACCAGAGCAAAGACAAACGGAATAGGCAGCAGGTATAAGGTAACGATGACACCAATCGTTACAGCCAAAAACGTTTGTGCCATGTTCTTTAAACCCTGATATAACGTAGGCCTAGGCATTGGAAGCGATAAAAATACAACGGTAAATACCGGAGTTAACATCGCCAGTGGCCAGTTTATTGAATAGGCCAGAGCCATTGCGATGGTCGATCCGATAGCAAGTCGCAACACCCTTACGGACCTTGCATCGGACATGACGTCACACCAATTCACTGATCTAACCTTAGGTTCTCCGCATTACCACGACAGATGATTAGCGTAGGGCTGAGTGTCAGCGAATTAGTAGGCATAGGTTTAGTAGACATAGGTTTAGTAGACATAGGATGACCATGTCAAAAATCGGATCCACGCCCAACCAACCGCATTGATCACGATGTTACCGGTTGTGTATACCTGAGCGTCGACCTGTCCGCCAACACGTAATAGCTTGTTGGGATGCTCTCCATCTTTGAATTTTATCTGTACCGGGAAGCGCTGTGAGTCGCGCAGCCATCCGGTTTTTCCTTCCACTGTTGCAAGTTGGCCAGCAGCAGAGGTTGTTGAATCTTCAACAGCAAAGCCGATACTACTTACGGTACCTTCAAATATCCTTCCCGGTGCGACATCAAGCGCCAGATCAACGGGGTCGCCAATTTTGATGTTAGCGATACTGTTTTCCCTGAAATCTGCATTAATCCAAACGCTTCCAAAATCAACGAAGGTGATCAGTGGGGTGCCAACGCTGGCGTATTGCCCCTCGTTGATCACAAGATTGGTAACTCCTCCGTTGGTGGGTGCTCGGACCGAGGTTCTGGCCAGATCAATTTGGGCTTTCTTTAAGGCGATGAGGGCTGACCGGATCTTAGGGTTAGAGTCACCGGCGCGGCCAAGTTGCTGTTTAGTCTTTTCCAGTTCAGCACGGGCACTGTCTACTTGAGTTTTTGCTTGTTTGATCGCCGCCCTGGCTTTATCACCATCAGATACCGATAGAACCCGGCTTTTTTCTAGCTCGAATACTCTCCGGCTCTGTGTATTGACATAATCAAGATTTATTCTTGCTTCGGTTAATTTGGCCTGAGACGTTGCGACGGATGCCGTGCTGGCCTTAATCTCCTGTCCGGCGAGCTCTAAATTGGATTCCGCAATCTCAAGAGCTAATTGATAATCAGATGGATCAATTTTAAATAGAATGTCACCGGCTTTGACAGATTGATCCTTTTCAACGTTTATCTCGACAACGTTGCCTGCTACTTGCGGCACGATAGGAACAACATAGGTTTTAATGCGGGCTTGGTCGGTCCAGGGAGCTAAACGATCGGTGACCAAATATAAAACAAAAATTATTAATGCGGTATAAAGAACAATCTTGGTCATTCGATCAACAGGATCTTTAACCGGCTCGACCGTTGGGTCGGGGATCTGACTCGCAGATCCTTTTTTGTCAGGCTTTTGTTCTTTTGTTGCTGTTTCACTCATTGGTTATCCTGGCGATATAATTCAAATGTACGGTTTTTGATATCAAGGAATTTTAGCCTTTGGTATCTTCGCGCCGATTAGGCTTGATACAACAACGGCCATATAAAAAACGCCAACGACAGATTCCATGTAAACCAGAAAGCGGGACAGTGGCGAGGCTGGCAGTATGTCCCCAAACCCGAGAGTTGTAAGTGTGACAAAACTAAAATAGATAAAATCGGGGAAGTTACGCTTCCAGTTAGAAAGTTCGATGCCTGAAAATGCATCGGGTATGAATTCAGCTAGCAGAAGATAGAACATCGTCCATATCAGTCCTAATAGAAAAAATATACAGACCGATCCAATAATGTTGTTACCGGTTATTTTTCCTGAAAATAGAGCCTGCTCCGATGCCGGTTTTAATGTCAGTATAAAAAACAGAAGCAATAGGATAATGTGTATAAAGTCCAGTTCAGCCACGTCCAAAAGTTCTACGAAAATAGATATGACTACGGTCGTTACAAGTAATCCTAAGCCTGTTGTAAAAATGTGCTTCTTCGATTTTATACTCCATATGCCTATCATCATCGTTAATATGGTAGCAGCGACTACTAAACTTTGACCATACCCAGGCATAAACTGATCGATACAGGCACTACTGAACAGAAGAAAAATTATACTTACTAATAGATAGGAGAAATTGTCCTTTTCCGATATATTCATGAACGGTCTCAGGTCGTTTGATTTTTAGCGGCGGTTTTTATTTGTTGAGAGTCACTGCTCTCATTTACCCATTGTGCGAGTATTATATAACCCAATGCTAAAACGATCGCGCCAGTAAATAACCCAAGAATTCCGTCTAATATCATTCCTCCGATGGCACCAATAAGAATGATTAGCATGGGGGCGTCGACGCCACGACCCATAACAAAAGGCTTTAACAAGCCATCCATAATGCCGCCGAATAAACTCCATATGGTGAATATAATAAGTGCGACGTTAGAAATATCGTCCAAAGAAAAAACGTAGATAATGACGGGGAGGATTACGATTAGGGGAGGAAGCTGTGCTATGGATAAGACTAGAATGATCAATGCCCACAAGCCGGCACCCGGGACGCCGATGGCCCAAAAACCCAGACCCAAAAAGGTCGCCTGAACAATTCCGATACCAATGACTCCCTGAGCCACGCTGCGTATGGTTTTGCTTGCAAGATTGGCAAACTTTTCACCTTGCTGGGGCGATAGTTTAATAAGAAATTTTTCTGTTGATTTAACACACATCACCGCATTGACCATCAGAACGCTGGCAATGATGATAGAAATGATAAATTGAACAATGCCTTTGCCGCCACTTAGGATGCTCGACAGCAGCGAGCTGGTTATAGACTTGATTTGTGGCGTGTATTTTACAATAGCACCGTCAATGTTGACGGAGGCCAAGTGCCAGGCTGCGTATAACTTGTCACCGATCAATGGCCATTCTTTAACGTCGGTCGATGGTACCGGAACCTTTAAGGTATTTTCTTCGAGTGAGGTATGTAAACTCTGCACGATATCGACGACAGAGCCGGATAGCATTATGACAGGGACCAGTAACATTGCTAACAGTGCGAGAGTGAACACTGTTCCTGTTATTTTTCCGTTGTTTTTTAATTTTGGCAATATTATTGAATATACTGGGTAGAGAGAAACAGCGATGACAGCGCCCCATACAACAGGGATGATGAATGGTCTGATAATGTTAAAACACCAAAAGAAGAGTAATAATAAGACAGCTAGCTTTGCCGTTATATTAATTACATTTCTTTCTAATGTTTGATCTTGGCCGTCTTGTAGGGACTGGTTCATAGTTATCCTTTGCTCTTCTGTTTTCGACGTATTCAATCAGCGGTATACTTGTCGCTACTGGTTGATTATTAACCGATTTCTCATGAATTTATGGCCAGATTTATATTTAACTGAGTGTAGGTCTTATTAGCAATATTGCCACTGCTTGTTTTTGACTGCCTATTTGTGACGTTATTAGGCAAATAATATGTATGGTTGATTGGCATCTATTCCATTCCCCTAGGGAGCCCCACGGTAGTAATGCCAGAGAAATAGTGAGCCGACGCTGCGCCAGGGGGCCCAGTGTTCTACCATTTGGCGGCTCTGCTTGGCGCTAGGCCGTTGTTCGAGCCCTTTGAGCCGCCCCAGTGCCACCTGAAGCGCCAGATCATCGGCGGGGAAAATATCCTGGCGCTGCAGAGAGAACATCAGATAGATTTCGGCGCTCCAGCGGCCGAACCCTCGCAATTCGGTGATAGCGGTGATCGCCGCCGTATCGTCCATCCGCGCAAGCCCGTCAATATCCAGAGTACGATCATTAACCGCCTGCGCTAACCCTTGAGCGTATTCAATCTTACGAAACGACATTCCTGCCTGCCGTAGTTGCTTCGCCTCTAATGCCTGTAGCGCCTTGGGCTCTAGCGTTGCCATCAGTGCAGTCACGCGCCCCATGATGGCGCGAGCCGCTTCGGTCGAAATCTGCTGACTGACAATGGTGTTGAGCAGCGTCTCAAAGCCTGCAGGACGAATGCGCGGAGCGGGCAGTCCGATAATAGCGACCGCGCGGGCGACATCGTCATCGCATCGGCTTAACGCCTCAATTCCGTTTGCAATCGTCGATTCATTCATTCGGTGTGTTGCTGCCCGTTGCGCTAACCGCTGCGATCTGCGCCAGCTCTTCGTTAGTGAGGTGTTGCTCGAGATAGGGAAATAGCTGGCGTTCTTCAAACCGCACGTGGTCTGATAACAGCTTGCCGAACAGTTTCAGACGCTCGATCTCGGATGAGGCATTATCGAATACGCACGCCTGCATCAGGCCATGCTCATGCAGCAGTTGATCAAGCAGGGTTGAGTTTTGCAGCCGAATTAACGGTTTGATTATCGTCTGCTCCTCTATTCGAAAATGGGGTAATAGCTCGGCGACAAATTTATTGCGTACCGTCAGCCACTGTTGATGGCATATTTCGGGATCGGCCGTTGTTGCCGCCTTGTTGCAACGGTTGGCCAGCACCAGTGCCTGATGATGGTCGCGGGACAGTTGTTGTAGCTGGTCGATCCGTTTCATTGAACGGCCTTTATGTTGAAGTGTTGAGCGTTATATCGATAAATATTGATTAAATTGTGATAAATCACAACGCTTTTGATCGAGCTTAGATAAAATAGTCCCCGGAAGCTATCCGTCATCACTGCGCTACTTGTCGGCGGCTTCCATCAGGCGGTCATAGTCGACCCTTTTCGGTCCATGCCCTTGTGTTCTTCATCATTGTAAATACGTCATAGGGAAGATAGATGATTAGCTTGTTACTGCTGTTTTTGTGTCTGGTCGCCATTGTGGTCTTTGTCCGTCGCGGGATCACCGGGGAGGACCTGAGTGTGTACGATAGCCCGAAAGAGCCGCTGTGGGTTGACCAACCAGCCAGCGCCGAGCACGCAGAGGTAGAGGAGCAGTTCTGCCGGATAGCCCCCGAAATTGCCAAGCTTCCTAAGAAACAGCTGATGCTGGCAATGCGTCAGAAAATGGATGACTGGGGTGTGCGCCAGCCGGTCAAGGCGCAGGTACAGCCAGCAGTTGGTGCGGCGGTGGCTGGTGACTGGATACTGGCAGAGGGGGCCGACCCCAACAAACGTTTACTCTATATCCATGGCGGTGCCTTCATGCTGGGCGGACCGCAGAGCCACCGGATTCTGACCGCCAAGCTCTCCGAGATCAGTGGCGCAGCTGTGTTTGCTGTTGACTACCGGCTCTGTCCGGAGAACCGCCTTTTGGATTGTCTTGATGATTGCCAACGAGCTTACCGCTGGTTGATTGATCATGGCCCGCAGGGGCAAGCCCCGGCAGACCAGCTGTTTGTTGTTGGTGATTCGGCTGGCGGCAACATCAGCTTGGTTCTGTTGAGCTGGATTCGCGACCAGTTGCTGCCGGCGCCTACGGCGGCGGTAGCGCTTTCCCCCACGGTTGATGGCACGCTCAGTAGCCCCAGCATTGTAAAAAATCTTGGCACCGACCGGATGCTCAGACCCATGCTTGAGGCGGTGGTCAAGTCACCCAGAGCGTTGTTGCTGACTGCTACTTGGCTGGTCAACCGGGTTCGGCCGATCGATCCGCGTGTATCACCGATTCATGGCGACCTGAGTAATCTGCCGCCATTGCTGATCCAGGCCAGTTCCAGCGAGTGTTTGGAAGATGATGCGCGCCGGTTTACCAATAAGGCCCGTGCAGCAGGCTCGCCGGTCAAGCTGCAGCTATGGAGTAACATGATGCACGTTTGGCAGATGTTTGAGCCGGAACTCGACGAGGCAAAAGAGGCTTTTGAACAGATCCGGGTCTTTCTTGAACAGGTCTGCGCTGCAGAGAAAGATGAGGGGCATGATGAAAAGTTACAGTGATGCGTTGGTCGAGTTGGGTAATCAGGCCTGGATTCTTAACGTAGCTCTGGCCGAGCTGCACGGTTTTACCCAGGTTATCGATGCGCAGTCACAACTCAAGACTGTTGCGGTGTTGAGTCACGGCCGCCAGCAACTACTGCAACCGGCGATCGCTCGGCTGCAGACCCGCCTGCAGGCGTTACTGATCAAATGGCAGCGAAGAATGATCGAAGAGACAGGGGTTGAACCGTCGATTTCATACCCCCCCTGGGGCTGCCAAGTTCGTTTGCCGGATAACTTGCAGCAGCAGATGAGGGTTGAAACGGCCGAACAACAAACACTGGCTCACATTCGGGCACAGGCGTTGCAGTGTCCCGATCAGTTTTTTATCTGTACGGCGGTTGAGGGCGACGTTTTAACGCCTGATAAGCCGTCCTCTGTCGCTAATCTGACTAGATTTCGAGGCGTTGAAAGCAACGTCGCCCGGATGTGGTGGAGTTGGAGTCTGGACCAAAACCGCCTTTATTGCCGCTCTGCAGCGCTGGCTGATAATCTGTGGCTTGGCGATAGTTGCCGCTTGCCCCGAGTGTCGTTCTGACCCGATTACCACCGGCTCTCCTCCGCTCTTTCTTAGCCATTGACGCCACTGGCCCAGATAGTGGCGTTGCCGGTGTTAGGCTAGTTATTGCGCGGTGTCAGAAAATATTAGAAAAAACTGATATTTAGTCGGGATCTAGGAGTATTTCCTATGGTGATTTGTTGAGTACTTTTCTAATATCTAGGTATTGTTTGTCTGCTCTAGGGATAGCGTAGACATAAGCTGCAATGACAGGACGTCTCTTATAATCCTGAGTTACTCTCGATCGAGAGTAGCAGGTGAGTATGATGACTAAATCACCAGCAAGACCCATGCCTAATAGCTGTAACTCCTCCGATCATGTGGTTGCTCGCAAGATCGTTCTCCCGCTCATTTTGTTGATTGTTTCCGTAGTCATCTCAATCGTGATGGTGCTCTTCTATAGCGCAGAAAAAGCGGACATAGATGCCAGTGCGGCGTCCGAAGTCAATACGCAACAGGTTCTAGTCGATAAACGCAACCAGTTGGCGATGCTGGCTAAGGACTATGCCTACTGGAGCGATACCGTTGCATATGCATACCAAGATCAAGATCTGGTCTGGATCGAAAAGAATATTGGCAGCTATTTAACCGATACCTTTGGGATATCTGATCTGTTCCTTATCAGCCAAGCTGATGAGATGGTGTTAGCACTGCGAAATGGCCTGCCTGTCGATTGGAGTGACACCGGCAACATTGGTCAAGACCTGGGTGAATTGGCCTCCCGCGCGCGCGAATCGGGAGCTGTTCCAGAACCGATTTCTGCCATCATGGTGGTCGATGGTTTTCCCTCGTTAGTTGGCGTTGCAGTGCTGGCTTATGACGACGATCGGGTTGTGCCTGTTTCGGACCCTAGGCCGGTATTGTTTTTGATAAAGCGGTTTGATGAGACGCTTCTTTCCGGCATGGCCGAGAGCTTTGGTTTGAACCAGCTACAGACTTTACCCGTTGAACCGGACGATCATGCCTCTAATCTGGCGTCCATCAACCTGTACGGAGTGCATGACAAGCTGCTGGGCCGGTTGGCTTGGCTGCCATCTCTGCCCGGTACGTCGGTGATTAATTTCATTAAACTACCGTTGTCTATCTCCTTGGCTCTGATCGCGCTAATCGGTTTTTATATTACCCGGGGTTCGGTTGCTACTGCCAGGCAGTTGGACGAGGCTAACCGGCAAACAACGCAGTTAAATCATGCGATTGAGCAAACTCATTGTTCTATTTTTATCGCTAACCGCTCGGGCGCATTGGCATATGCCAATACCCAGTGCTTGAACCTGTTTCAGTCAACGGCGAACGGCGTCGTTGGGACGTTGTCGGAACTGATTCAGGTAGGAAAATACCCCCGTCTGCACCGGGCGTTGATGTCGGCCTTTAATGACGGAGTTAGCTGGGATGGTGAGTTTGAACATCAAGCTGTCGATGGGACACGGCTATGGTTACACGCCTCTATAACCCCAAACTGCGATGATGAGCAGTGCGACACCCTAGTCTGTGTCGTAACCGATATCAGTGATATGAAACAGGCCTTCGACGAGATGGCCCACCTGGCATCGCACGATGTCCTGACCGGGCTGGTTAATCGTCGCCTGTTCCGCGAGTTGCTGGATCAAACCATCAACCTGTCACGTCGTGATAACAGCCGCTCAGCACTGCTATATCTTGACCTAGATGACTTTAAGGAGGTCAACGATACACTCGGACATGCAGTGGGCGATCAGCTATTGATCGGGGTGGCTGAGCGATTGAAGCACAATGTCCGGGAATCGGATACCGTCGCCCGGGTCGGTGGGGATGAGTTTATTGTGTTGCTTCACAACACTGAAAGTCGTGATGCGGTGGAGCATACAGTGATCAATATACTGACCCATTTGGCGCAACCGTTGGACATTGCTGGACATCAGGTAAAAATCAGTGGCAGCGCCGGTATCGCTATGATCCCGGATGAGGGACTTGATGCCGATGACCTGATCAAAAAGGCCGATCTGGCGTTGTACCAGTGCAAGAGTAAAGGGGGCAATTCTTACATTTTCTTCAGTGAGCGGATGGCCCGAAATGAGTGGCCCAAAAACCGCCTGGCTGATGAACTGGATCGGTTAGATTAGGAACCGTTAGATTAGAAACCGACGGTGACACTGAGACACTAGACGGTCGATCCGTCGAAGAAAGTATCGATATTACCGGACGTAACCTATCCCCGTATCAATGCCCTTCAAGATGTTGATCAAAAGTCAGTGCGTTCGCTGATCGCTGTTGCCGGTTAGTCGGGGAGTACCGAGGCATGAGCCTCGCTACTGAGGCGATTATTTTCCGTTTTGCAGGGCAGGATCAAAGATCGATGCCGACTGGTGATCAGCGTGATACGAAGAGCGCACCATAGGGCCGGACGCGACGTTATCAAATCCCAGATCGTAACCGATACTTTCCAGCTCAGAGAACTCTTCCGGGGTGACGTAACGCTCGACTGCCAGATGGTGGCGGCTGGGCTGCAGGTATTGGCCGATGGTGATCATCTCGACGCCGTGGGCACGCAGGTCCTGCATCACCTCGACAATTTCGACGATGGTTTCACCCAGTCCCACCATCAGGCCTGACTTGGTTACCACCTCGGGATGGTTCGCTTTGAAGCGCTTCAATAGCTCAAGCGACCACTGGTAATCGGCACCGGGGCGGCACTTTTCGTACAGTCGTGGAACCGTTTCTAAATTGTGGTTGAGCACATCGGGTAGGTCGGTGGCGAGTGCCTCCAGTGCGCGGTCCATTTTGCCGCGAAAGTCGGGTACCAGCGTTTCGATCTTAGTGTTCGGATTGCGTAGCCGGGCTTCTCGCACGCAAGCGGAGAAGTGAGCGGCGCCACCGTCGCGCAGGTCGTCGCGATCGACCGACGTGATCACCGCGTATTTCAAACCTAGTGAGCGAATGGTACGGGCCATTTCGACCGGCTCGTCAGGATTGAGCGCCATCGGTTTGCCGTGGGCGACATCGCAAAATGGACAGCGACGGGTGCAGATCGCTCCCATGATCATAAAAGTTGCGGTCTTCTTGCTGAAACACTCGGGCAGGTTAGGGCAGGAGGCTTGTTCGCAGACCGTATTGAGGTTTTTTTTCCGTAACTCGGCTTTGACCGCGGCGACGTTGGCGTTGCTGCGGGCGTCGATACGAATCCACTCGGGCTTTCGTAATCGGGTGCGTTGAGGGTCAGGTTTTTGTTTGAGCCGGGCCATCTTCGACTCACCTTTGAGCTGTTGCAATGAGTCGGTTTGGGTTAGCTCGACGGCATCGATCAGTTGCATAAGGTTCTCCAGAGGCGGCTTTTATCGCGGATAGCTAGGGTGGGGGTATGGTGGATGGCTACAGTGGGTAATTCCGGGATAGATCGATGACATCAGCAGCTCAATGTGCCGGACGATTTGCAGCATAGCGGCAACATCGTCCGGGCATCTTGCAACCGATAGAGGAAAGCGGTCTGCTTCCGGGGGCTAGGATTGCCCCCGGAAGCTCTTAACCTCTATCTTCGACTTTCTAGCCACAGCTTCCTAACCACGATAGTAGCGTTGCTCAACAAAGGGCGCACGTGCCACATTCATCGGCATTTTCTTACCGCGAACCAACGCAAAAACCTCGGTTTCCAGCACGGCGTATTCGGTAGCAACGTAGCCCATCGCTACCGGTGTGCCGATGGTGGGGCCGAAGCTGCCGCTGGTGACGATACCGATCGGCTCGCCCTGCGTATTAACCAGTTCGGCACCTTCGCGGATCGGGGCTTTGCCCTGACCGATCAGACCGACGCGCTTGCGGTTGACGTTTTTGGTTTGAATCTGGTCGAGGATGATGTCGGCACCGGGGAAGCCGCCTTCACGTTCGCCTTCGATACGGCGGCACTTGCTGATCGCCCACAACAAGCTAGCTTCGACCGGGGTGGTGGTGGTGTCGATATCGTGGCCGTACAGGCATAGACCTGATTCAAGCCGTAATGAATCGCGTGCGCCGAGCCCGATAAACTCGATCTCGGGTTGTGCTAATAGCAGACGGGCGATGCGGTCGGCATCGGCAGCAGGGATCGAAATCTCAAAGCCATCTTCACCGGTATAACCGGCACGACCGATCAGGCAGTTAACGCCGTCGATGCAGATCTCACGCGAATCCATGAATACCATGTCGGCAACCGAGGGTTCAATTCGGGCCAGTGCTTCGGCTGCTTTGGGGCCTTGCAGTGCCAGTAGGGCGCGATCTTCGAGCACTTCGATCTTGACATCACGTGGACCCAGGTTGGCGCGCAGGTGAGCAATATCCTGTTCTTTACAGGCGGCGTTGACGACCACGAACAGCTTGTCGCCGAGGTTACTGACCATCAGATCGTCCATGATGCCACCGGCATCGTTGGTGAACAGTGCGTAGCGCTGCTTACCCACGGGCAGATCGATGATATCAACCGGCACCAGACTCTCCAGTGCCGAAGCGGCGTTGTCACCGCTCAGCAGTACCTGTCCCATGTGCGACACATCGAACAGACCGGCAGCCTCGCGGGTGTGCAGGTGTTCTTTTTTAACGCCCATTGGATATTGTACCGGCATGTCGTAACCGGCGAAGGGGACCATCTTGCCACCGAGTTCCAGGTGCAGGTCATAGAACGGGGTTTTGGCCAGTTGTTCGGTCATGGGACTCTCCTTTGTGTATTTAATGCACTATTACGGCGTTTTGGGTGCTGTGTCGGGCGGCGTTCGGAATCTTTATCGCTGTTCTCTAACCAGCTGTATAGTGATTCCGGTGCTACGGCTGCCTGCCACTCAAATCGCTCGCTAGGGTGCGGGTATACGGTTGTTGTTAAGGTTGTTGCTAGGTTTACGGTTAGGGTTTTTGAATAGATCATCGATGGATGGTTTATTCGAAAACTCCGACGGTGAGGGCCGTAGCCCTCACCGTGCGGTACTGTCTTACAAATATCGTTATCAAACGATAATCTATACGGTGCCTATTATGGCGTCTGGTTCTTTCCTGACTCCAGCATCTGCCGTTCGAAGTATTCACGGGTCAGTTTGAACACTACCGGGCTTAGCAGCGCCAGTGCGATCAGGTTGGGAATCGCCATCATCGCGTTGAGGGTATCGGCCAGCAGCCAGACAAAGTCCAGACCGACCATAGCACCAACCGGTACCGCCAGAATCCATAGGACACGGAACGGGATGATAACCTTGACACCGAACAGGTACTCGGCGCAACGCTCACCGTAGAGACTCCAACCCAGGATAGTGGTGAAGGCAAAGATCGCCAGTGAGATCGCTACCAAATAGTTACCAACACCGGGCAGAGCATCGGCAAACGCAGCTGAGGTCAGTGCCGCACCCGATACACCGCTGGTCCATAAACCCGAAGTGATGATCACCAGACCGGTAATCGAGCAGATGATCAGGGTGTCGATAAAGGTACCCAACATCGCGATCAGACCCTGTTTAACAGGGTCTTTGGTCTGTGCCGCGGCGTGTGCAATCGGCGCACTACCCAGACCCGCCTCGTTGGAGAACACACCACGGGCCACACCAAAGCGGATCGCCATCCAGACCGCCGCTCCGGCAAAACCACCTTCGGCAGCGGTACCGGTAAAGGCATGAGTGAAGATCAGGTTAAGTGCCGCGGGGATGGCATCGGCATTGATAGCCAGAACGATCAGGCCCGCAACAAGATAGGCGATCGCCATAAACGGAACCAGCATACCGGCGACGTTACCGATCCGCTTGATACCACCGATCAGTACCGCGCCGGTTAAGACCATCAGCACGACCCCGGTGATCCACAGCGGTACGCCGAAGTTGGCTTCGATCACGTTAGCTACCGAGTTCGACTGTACGGTGTTGCCGATACCAAATCCGGCGATCGTACCGAAGACAGCAAACATCGTCCCCATCCAGGCCCACTTTTTGCCCAGACCGTTCTTGATGTAGTACATCGGTCCACCGACATGATTGCCGTGCTCGTCGACCTCGCGGTATTTTACCGCCAGTACCGCCTCGGCATACTTGGTAGCCATGCCGACCAGTGCGGTACACCACATCCAGAACAGGGCGCCGGGGCCACCGAGGAAGATCGCGGTGGCAACACCGGCAATGTTACCGGTACCGACGGTGGCGGAAAGCGAGGTCATCAGCGCGTTGAACGGCGATATTTCGCCCTCTTTTTGCTCTGAAGAATTGGCTGAACGGCCGTTCCACAGCAGTTTAAAGCCGGTTCCCAGTTTAAGGATAGGCATTAGTTTCAGGCCCAGTTGCAGGAACAGTCCTACACCCAGAATCAGCACCAGCATCATCGGTCCCCAGACAATGCCGTTAACCGTATTGATTAGCCCCGTGAGAGTCTCCATCTGTTTCACCTCGTTGTTATATTTATAGTTTTTTTATAGTTTTATAGTTTTTAGTATCAGCTTGGGGTAGAGCACCGGTAATTACCGGGTGGTACAGGTACTACTTTGCTTTCTTTAATCAAGCCGGTGGTGCTGAGCGAGTGGGCACTGATATAGGTGCTACTACTATCTGCACTTTTATTAGCATCCTCTTGTCTGGACGATAGCTTAGATCTAAGAAAAGGGTTGGTGTGGCAGGCATTAAACCTGCTACACCGTGGTTGTGTTGCACCGTTTCGGAACAGATCAGTCCTCCCGATAAGATTCGATCGACGGACAGCTACAGACGAAATTACGGTCGCCGTAGACGTTGTCGATGCGGTTGCTGGCGGGCCAGAACTTATTGCTCTTGAGACCGGCTACCGGGAATACGGCCTGCTCACGCGAGTAAGCCCGATCCCAATCGGCGCTGACCAGATCGGCTTGAGTATGCGGTGCGTTAACCAGCGGGTTATCGGTCAGGCTCCAGTTGCCCGATTCGACCTGTGTGATCTCGGCGCGAATGGTCACCATCGCTTCGATGAAACGATCCAGCTCGGCCTTAGACTCGGACTCGGTAGGTTCGATCATTAGCGTGCCGGGAACCGGAAACGACATGGTTGGTGCGTGGAAGCCAAAGTCCATCAGCCGTTTGGCGATATCCTCTTCGCTGATCCCCGACACCTCTTTAAGCGGACGGATATCGACGATGCACTCGTGGGCGACTCGGTTGTTACGGCCACGGAACAGAATCGGATAGTGCTTTGACAGCTTCTCGGTCAGGTAGTTGGCGTTCAGGATCGCCAGTTCTGTCGAGCGCTGTAACCCTTCTTTCCCCAGCAGCGCGCAATACGCCCAAGAGATTGTCAGGATCGAGGCACTACCAAACGGGGTTGATGAGACCGCTCCCATCTCCTTCATTGGGCCGCTGATCGGGCTGACCACATGGTTTGGCAGGAACGGTGCCAGATGGCTCTTGACGCCGATCGGTCCCATGCCCGGACCACCGCCACCGTGTGGGATGGCAAAGGTTTTGTGTAAGTTCAGGTGCGATACGTCGGAGCCGATCAGGCCCGGCTTGGACAGACCAACCTGAGCGTTCATGTTGGCGCCGTCCATATAAACCTGGCCACCGTTGTCATGAACGATGTCACAGATGTCTATGATCCCTTCCTCGAAGACACCGTGGGTCGACGGGTAGGTGATCATCAAGCAGGACAGGTCTTCCTTGTGCTGCTCAGCTTTGGCTTTAAGGTCGTTAACATCGACGTTGCCGTCGGTATCACAATCAACCACGACCACCTTCATCGCCGCCATCGCAGCGGAGGCCGGATTGGTACCGTGCGACGAGCTGGGGATTAGGCAGATATCACGGTCGCCTTGACCGATACTCTCTTGATACTTGCGGATCGCAAGTAGTCCGGCGTACTCACCCTGTGCGCCCGAGTTGGGTTGCATCGATACCTTGTCGTAACCGGTGATCTCGACCAGCATCGCTTCGAGCTCGTCGATCATCTGCATATAGCCCTGTGCCTGATCGCGCGGTGCAAACGGGTGGATCTGGCTGAATTCAGGCCAGCTGATCGGGATCATCTGGGCGGTGGCGTTGAGCTTCATGGTGCACGAACCCAGCGGGATCATGCCGTGGGTGAGGCTGAAATCTTTGTTCTCCAATCGCTTGAGGTAACGCAACATCTCGGTTTCAGAGTGATAGCTGTTGAACACCGGGTGGGTCAGGAAGGTCGAGGTGCGACGCAGTCCGGCCGGGATGCCGTCTGCACTACCGGCGCTGATTGCGCTGTCGATAGCGGCCAGATCCATGTTCTGATCAGTGCTGCCGAGAATGACGCTCCACAACTGCTCGATATCGGCAGCGGTGGTGGTCTCATCGAGACTGATGCCGAGTTTGTCGGAACCGACCGGGCGCAGGTTGATACCTGCACTGTAGCCGCGCTCTAAAATTACTTGCTGCTGATTGCCGACTATCAGGGTCAGGGTATCGAACCAGCTGTCGTGCGCCAAATTAATATCTTTGCTTTGTAGCCCTTTAGCCAGAATACTGGTCAGCCGCTGTACCCGTTCGGCGATCCGCTTAAGCCCATCGGGACCGTGGTAAACGGCGTAGAAGGCGGCCATGTTGGCCAGCAGCGCCTGGGCGGTACAGATGTTTGAATTAGCCTTTTCGCGACGGATATGTTGCTCGCGGGTCTGCATCGCCATCCGCAGCGCTGGGGTGCCTTTGCTGTCAATTGACTGACCGATGATACGGCCGGGGGTGGAGCGCTTGTAGCTGTCGCGGGTAGCGAAGAACGCCGCGTGTGGACCACCAAAGCCCATCGGTACACCAAAACGCTGTGCCGAACCGAACACCACATCCGCGCCCAGTTCACCCGGAGCTTTGAGCAACACCAGACTGAGCAGGTCGGTGGCGACTGAAACCAGCGCTTTTTGGTCGTGCGCTTGCTGGATCAGAGGTTCGATATCGCATACTGCACCCTCAGTGCCCGGATACTGTGCCAGTACACCGAAGGCATCGTGCTCGGCTAGTAGTTGGCTCAGATCGCCAATCAAAACCTCAAAACCGAAATATTCGGCGCGGGTTTTTACTACATCGAGGGTTTGCGGATGGACATCGTCGGCGACTAAAAAGAGGTTGCTCTTCTTGCGGTTGGCACGTTTGCACAACGCCATCGCTTCGGCCGCTGCAGTGGCTTCATCCAGCAATGATGCATTGGCCAGATCCATGCCGGTCAGGTCCATCACCATCTGCTGGAAGTTCAGTAGCGCTTCTAACCGACCCTGTGAGATCTCGGGTTGGTAAGGGGTGTAGGCGGTGTACCAGCCCGGATTTTCCAGCACGTTGCGCAGGATGACGTTGGGTACCTGAGTGTTGTAATAACCGGTGCCGATGTAGGATTTGTTGACCGTGTTGCGTGCCGCGACTGTCTTCAGGTAAGCCAGCACGTCATGCTCGCTGCGACCACTGGCGACCGCTAGCGGTTGTTGCAGTCGGATCGACTCGGGGACGGTCTGATCGATCAGGGCGTCGAGCGAACTCACTCCCAGTTCGGCCAGCATCTGTTGTACCTGGCTGGCATCCGGGCCGAGGTGGCGGTCGCTGAACTCGGTGGCATTCACTAAGGCATTCAGTCGGGGTAGGGTCGCGGCATTCATAATCGATCCTGTCATCTGGTGGCACTCGGCCAGTAAACTTGGTGGGCTCTTGATAGAGTTAACGCAGCGCGCTGTAGCGTTGTTAGCTAACAGCGGCGCTGTTTAATCAACGATCAGCGTTACTCGCCCGCTGCGGCAACGATTTCAGCGTAAGCTGTGGCATCCATCATCGACGCCAGTGCCTCGGTGTCGCTAAGGCGGATTTTAGCGATCCAGCCGTCACCGTATGGGTCTTCGTTGATGGTTTCGGGAGCGTCTTCGAGTAATTCGTTGATGGCAACAATCTCACCCGATAACGGGCAGTAGATATCAGAAGCGGCTTTCACAGACTCGATCAGAGAGAACTCTTCTCCGGCTTCGATTTCGCGGCCAACTTCGGGGACTTCAACGAAAACCACATCACCCAACAGTGATTGGGCGTGGTCGGAAATGCCGACAGTCACAGTACCGTCACCGTTGTTCATGACCCACTCGTGGCTCTTAGCAAATAGCAGATTGGCTGGGATGTTGCTCATAATCGTATTCCTGTCTTCAATATGTTTGGCTGGATAAATTACTGGCTAGATATATTGCTAGCCGGGTTTTCACCCGGCAGCATGTTGCTTCGCGGTTGTGTCGTTTAGTGCTGTGGCCCCGTTACTTGTATAACGGGAAGCGCTTGCACAGGTTTTCCACTTCGTCGCGTACCTGGTCTTCCACCTTGCTGTTGTCATCTGGGTTTGCGGCCAGACCGTCTAATACATCGTTGATCAGGTGGCCGATTCGCTCGAACTCGGCAACACCAAAACCTCGGCTGGTACCGGCAGGTGTTCCAATACGGATGCCGGAGGTGACCATTGGCTTCTCCGGATCGAACGGGATGCCGTTTTTGTTGCAGGTAATTCCGGCACGCTCAAGGCTCTCCTCAACCGCGTTACCTTTGAGTCCCTTGGGACGCAGATCAACCAGCATCAGGTGGGTATCGGTGCCACCGGTGACGATGTCACAACCGCGCTCAACCATGACGGCAGCCAGCGCGTTGGCGTTATCCAGCACTTGCTGGATGTAGTCGCCGAATTGGGGTTGTAGCGCTTCACCGAAGGCGACTGCCTTGGCGGCAATGACGTGCATCAGCGGGCCGCCTTGCAGGCCCGGGAATACTGCTGAGTTGATCTTCTTACCTAACTCTAGGTTGTTGGACAGGATCATGCCACCGCGAGGACCGCGTAGTGTCTTGTGAGTGGTAGTCGTGACGATGTCAGCGTGTGGCAGCGGGCTAGGGTGGTTGCCAGTCGCGATCAGGCCGGCGATGTGGGCCATGTCTACCATCAGGTAGGCACCAACCTTGTCGGCGATCTCACGGAAGCGGGCGAAGTCGATCTCGCGTGGAATGGCTGAACCACCGGCGATGATTAACTTGGGCTGGTGCTCGACCGCCAGTGCCTCAACGGCGTCGTAATCTATACGGCAATCCAGCTCGCTGACGCCGTATTGAACCGCGTTGAACCATTTTCCCGATAATGCCGGACGGGCACCGTGAGTCAGGTGGCCGCCAGCATCAAGAGACATACCCAGTATGGTATCGCCTGGTTGCAACAGCGCTAGCATTACCGCACCGTTGGCCTGTGCGCCCGAGTGCGGCTGAACGTTGACGTATTCACAGTTAAACAGCTGCTTGGCGCGGTCGATCGCTAGGGTCTCAACTTCGTCGACGTATTCGCAGCCACCGTAGTAACGGCGACCCGAGTAACCTTCGGCGTATTTATTGGTCAGTACTGTACCTTGCGCCTGCATTACCGCTTTGGAGGTGATGTTCTCAGAGGCGATCAGTTCGATCTGGCGCTCTTGGCGGTCAAATTCGCGATCAACCGAGGCCTTGATGGCGGGGTCGATGTCGGACAGTCCTGCGGTGAAAAAGCTCTCGCGTTGAGCATCGTTGTTATACAGCTGGCTGATAGTCATCGGGGTTTCCTCTCGGTCATTTTTCATTGTTGTTATTTGGAACCTGCGAATCGGCAGGTTCCTTTAGTAAAATTTAGTTATAGCTCAATCTTTGAGGGGCCTGTTATCGGTAGGCATCGCAGAGATTGTTGCTGTGAAAGTGTTTCGGGTTTTAATTCAAAAAAGGGTTAGGGGTCGGGAGTAAATAAACTGCCGTTAACAAGCGACCACATTTACAGCTAAGCCTCCTTCGGAGGTCTCTTTGTATTTAGTCTGCATATCGGCGCCAGTCTGACGCATGGTTTCGATCACGCTATCAAGAGGTACATGGTGTGAGCCGTCACCGTGCAGTGCTAGCCTGGCGGCATTGATTGCTTTGACGGCGCCCATGGTGTTGCGCTCGATGCAGGGTACCTGTACCAGGCCGTTGATCGGGTCGCAGGTCAGGCCAAGGTTATGCTCCATGCCTATCTCTGCAGCGTTTTCGATCTGTTCGCTGGTGCCGCCCATTACGGCAGCCAAACCGGCGGCAGCCATCGAACAAGCCACGCCAACTTCACCCTGGCAGCCGACTTCAGCGGCAGAGATTGAAGCGTTCTTCTTGTACAGCATGCCGATGGCGCCCGAAGTGGCCAGGAAGGTAAAGATTCCTGCCTCATTGGCGCCGGGAATAAAGCGGTGATAGTACGCTAGCACGGCGGGGATAACCCCGGCGGCACCGTTAGTCGGCGCGGTGACGACTCGGCCACCGGCGGCGTTCTCCTCGTTCACAGCCATCGCGTACAGGTTGATCCAGTCCATGATGCTTAGCGGATCACGCATCGCCGCTTCGGGGCGGTCGGTCAGCTCTTTACGCAACTGGTAAGCACGGCGCTTGATCCCCAGGCCTCCAGGCAGTACGCCCTGTTCGCGACAGCCGCGTTCGATACTTGCTTCCATCACCTGCCATAGCTGACGCAGATTGGCTTCGACTTCAGCATCGCTGCGCATCGCTTTCTCGTTAGCCAATACCAGTTCGGCGATCGTCAAACCGCTCTCGTTGCAGCGTTGTAGCAACTCCAGGCCGGTCTCGAACGGGAAGGGGATAGGTTGGTTAACCACATCACCGGCGGGTACGGCGATCTCGTCTTCACACAAAACGAAGCCGCCACCGACTGAGAAGTACAGTTTGCCGATCAGCTGAATACCGGCTTTGTCGAATAACTCGAAGCGGATGCCGTTGGGGTGTTGCGGTAGGGTTTCGCCAAACAGGAAGCAGAGATCGCGCTCTTCGTGGAAGGGGATCTCTACTTTTCCGGCTAATAACAGTGTTTGGTTTTC
Organism: Motiliproteus sp.; assembly: GCA_036961355.1. Taxonomy (GTDB): domain Bacteria; phylum Pseudomonadota; class Gammaproteobacteria; order Pseudomonadales; family Balneatricaceae; genus Motiliproteus. The sequence continues at coordinate 13,369 of JBALVL010000032.1, read as the reverse complement.
GCGGATTGCGGTGATCTTGGCAGGGACGCTATCGGGATCGATTTGATCGGGTTGCTCGCCGATCAGCCCTAATAGGGAAGCGATATCGGTGGCGTGTCCTTTACCGGTCATCGCCAGCGAGCCATAGAGAGAGACTCGGACCCGTCCAGCCTGGGCCAGAAGGTCGCGTTGTTCGAGTAGAGTCAGGAACCGCTGGGCGGCCCACATTGGTCCCACAGTGTGGGAGCTTGAGGGGCCGATACCGACCTTGAACAGATCAAAAAGACTCAGTGACATCTTGTTGCCCCGCTGACGAATTCTGTGAGAGTAGACGACTACTAACTTCAGACGTTGTATCTACTCAGACAACAGTTCGCAGTCATTGTTGTTATGTTCGCGTTAGTGGCTTTGCCCCGGATTGTTCTGTCCAGTTTAGGCCGCTGAGGCGGTTGCCGTGCGATACGGTTGAACCTGATAAGAGGGCAGATTATACCTATGCAGAAACACAGTCAACAAATATTTCGTATACGAAACTTATTGTTTGTTCTGGAAACGAGTAAACCTGTTGGAGGGCGCTAGTTGGCGGTAATAAGCTGTATATATTGTACGGAGTATCATTAACAGGGGTGGAATAGGGCTGGTTTTGTGACTGAAACGCTATAAGCTTTGACAAAGTTTACTTTAGGAAACGGCCGTGGCTTCTTTTGTGTTTGTATGAGTGATACTTTGTATACATTGAAGTCTTTTTTTGTAATACATATGGAGCCTGTCGCCATGGCTGATAGCCAAAATATCTCTTCGATGGTTGATAAAGAACGTCACAAAGAGAAGCAGAATTCACCCGACCCAGACCCCCATGAATTCGGTGGTCCCGTCACTGAGTTGCAGTTGGGAAAGCGGGTTCGTGAGATCCGTCTGAGCCATAACCTCACTCTGGAAGAGGCTAGCAAGCGGACCGGACTGGCGCGTTCGACTCTGTCCAAGATCGAGAACGAGCAGCTGTCGCCGACCTTTCAGGCGGTACAGAAATTGGCCAACGGCCTTAATATCGATATTCCGCAGCTCTTCGCCAGCGCCAAAGAATCGCGCAGTGCTGGTCGTCGAGACATTACCCGCGCCGGTGAGGGCCGTGTCCATCCCACCCCGACTTACGAACACGAGATGTTGGCTACACCGCTGACCAATAAAAGAATGCTGCCGTATAAATCGATCGTTCGCTCACGATCGTTCGACGATTACCCCAATTGGGTGCGTCATGATGGAGAAGAATTCTTATTGGTGCTTAGTGGAAAGGTACGATTCTACAACGAGTTCTACGAGCCTACCGATCTGGAAGCCGGTGACAGTAGTTACTATGACGGCAGCATGGGACACGCGTTGATCTCGATCAGCGACGAGGATGCCGAGGTGTTGTGGGTGACATCGAGCTGAGTGGCTTGCTGTCCCGAGTATGGTAAGCAGAGCACCGGGGGAAATTGTCCTTTTAGGTGAGGTGATAACACCAAGCGTAGCTACCGTGTATCAGCACGGCAGCGCTTGGGTTTATTTGTCATTCAGGTGGGCTCTATTTCTTCTCAACCGATATCGCCATCGTCTGGGTCAAGGTCACTACCACGATATCACCGACGGCGGCCCGTTTGAGGTTGTCTGCAGAAGCAGCTTCATATTCGTTCTGCATACCGTCTGCAGTTTGCAGAGTGAAGCGGTTATTTTCCAGATCAATTGCCGTTACCGTTGACACTTCGATCTGCACTTCAACCGCTTTCATGCCTGGCATTTCGCCTTTTTTGGCCCGTTCCATCGCCTCAATTTCTGCATAAGCGGGTACGGCATCCTTGGCAGCCAATACTTCAACACTCAGTTGCTGCTGGTATTCAGTACTGACGGTATCCCCGACGCTGACCTGATCCAGGTTCCTCACTTCTTCATCGGCGGTAAAACTGACGAGCTCGCCATTTTCTTTTTTCAGCGTGACTTCCCGGCTTTTATGGTCGATCGCCTCAACCATCGCGACGACCTTAATGGTACGAGCGCTCATGATTGCCGGTTTTTGATCCGCATGCATGGCATCGTCTGCTGCATGACTGTCTGCTTGCGCTGTCAGCGATAGACAGGTTGTTAGCAGAGCAATGGATAATGTGTTAAACAGTCGCATGTTTTGTTTCCTTGAATGGCTATTCAATTAGAGTCAGTTGCTTGATATTAGTCACTTGTTAAATATTTACTAGCTCAATTGCCGATTAATAACTTTCTTTGTTGCCAGTGCAGTCTAGATCACATTCTTGGCTAGACTGTTGCGGGGATCGGGAATATCTTCAGCTACAGATTAACGCGGTACATTAAGTGATAGTTCCGCCGTCTTACTGTTTTAAATCATAATATTGGGGAAACTATGAATCAGCTATCAGCAATGATCACAACTCTAGCCGTTACCGCAGCGATGCTGTTGGGAGTACAGTCGAATGCGCAGGCCGACGATTGGTATATCGGCGGTGGTATATACAGTGCCAGTGCCGAGGTGGGTACGCTGGATGAGTCGGATACGGTACCGGCATTTTTTGTCGGTTATAACTTTTACGATGGCACGTTGTTAATGTTATCGGTTGAGGGCGGCTACTATGATTTGGGTAAGGTGAGTTCGGATGGAAACACAGCTGAAGCCTCTGCCTTGACAGCCGCCGGTGTCGTTAGTATTCCCTTTACGTCAATTTTTGAGTTTTATGGTAAAGCCGGTGTGGCCCAAGTTGATGTGAAGGCGACGGGTGCGGTCAATATCGATGACAAAAGTACCGAAAGTTTTGCTGGTGTTGGTTTTGGGTTGGACATTCTCGACACTATCGACATCTATGCCGAATATCTGAGCTTTGATACCGCGTTTAATTCAGATGTGGTTGGAGTGGGGATTCGCTTAGATTTTTAAGCTTTTGGTTTGCGTTCGGGCTTTAAAATCTGGATTTAAGGTCTGAATTTTAAGCCCTCCGGGTTGGAACACGGTACTCGAACTTTACGCTTGATGATCAGGTTGGGTCGGGAGGACGTTGTATTGTTCTCCAGCAGCACCTTTTTCCACATCAGGCTAAAAAGGCCGGTCCAGATAGCGGTCGTGTATTTCGATGAACTGCTCACGGCTGTCTAGTGCCGCACTGACGCAGTCGGGATCAAACTGACTACAGGCGTGCTGTTGCAGGTAATCAAATGCAGCATCGATCGACCAGGGCTTCTTGTAGGGGCGTTCGCTGGTGAGGGCGTCAAAAACATCGGCAACCGCCACGATTCGTCCTTCCAGCGGGATATCGCTGCCACAGAGCCCTCTTGGATAGCCGCTACCGTCCCAGTGTTCGTGGTGGCAGGCGATGATGTTGGTCAGAATATCGATGTGATGTATCACCTTTAAACCAAATTCCTCAATCATCAGTTGCGCCATCTCCTCACCTTTAGCGACATGGGTTTTCATGATGATTCGTTCGTCAGGATCAAGCCGACCGTGTTTCAACAGGATGCTGTCGGCGATCGCAATTTTACCGATGTCGTGCAGCGGCGCGAAACGGAAGATATATTCGACTGACTCATCATCCCAGTTATGTTCGGCGGCGATTTTCATTGCGATCGTACGTGAATAATATGACATGCGGTGCAGGTGGTTGGCGGTCTCTTCATCACGGTGACGGCTGAATTCACGTGCTGTTACCAGTGCGCCGTTGAGGGTTCGAATAGAGCTTAACTGCATTACCACCACGGTGCTTAATAGTTTGCTATACAGCGATAGGTGGGCGATCACATGGTCGCGGAAGTAGTTGATCTTGTCGGAATCGAAGAAAAGAAAACCCAGTAGTTGCTGGTTGAATAGCAGAGGCTCAGTATAGCTCGAATGATAGCCTGCTTTGAGCAGTTGTTGGGTGTGGTGCGAAGGGTGATTGTTCAGCAGCTCAAGGTTACGAACCACCCTGGCCTTGCCGGACTTAGCGATCGCTTGCAGTGATGGGATATCGCTCAGTTTGGATTGGTAATATGCCAGCGGTGTTTCGCCTTCGCTGCTGTGGATGAACGTTTTGAGCGTATCGCTCTGCGGGTCATAAATAGCCAGGGCAACCCGGCTCAGACGTTTGAGCTTTTGTTTTAGTTGATTGTGGACTTCGAGGATGGTTTGACCGAGTGAGTGTTCAATCATTTCAGTTTTCCTTAACCGAATGTCGAGCCTAACTAAGATTAGCTGTTGCTGTTTTAATGTAAGTCGGTTGAGAATAGTCCCAGCAGCTAGATTAAACCTAACAGTCGGTTAGGAATGACTCAATAGGAGAAATGCCGTGTTTACTCGTTGGTCCCAGACTTTGTCTGGACAACATTTGTCGGGTTATCAAACGGATCAGTTTGCCAACGCAGCGGTACAGTTATATTGGTTACACGGTAACGGCTTTAACAGTCTGGCTTATCAGCCCATATTTGATGCCCTATTACAGACCCCTTTTCGTAGCAACGACACAGTGGGACTGGGTATTTATGCAACCGATCTGCCGGGGCATGGTCATTCATCGATGCCGGTTGATGACTGGCCGAATTGGCGAGGGATGGCGCATGACGTTGAAAGAGTGATACAGCTGCAAGGCTCAGATGCTGTCAAACCGCTGCGTTTGGGTGTTGGGCATAGTTTGGGGAGCGTAGTCACGCTGTTACAGGCGTATCGCTACCCGCAGCGCTTTGATCGTATTTTACTGCTCGATCCGGTGCTGTTCAGTCCGCTGATCATGGCCGGGCAACAGACCGCCAAAACACTGGGGCTCTGGACAAAATTGCCGTTGTCAAAGAAAGCGCTGCGGCGTGGTGATCGTTGGAGTTCGGCCCAGAGTATGCTGCAACAGCTAGCCGGGAAAAAATTTTACCAGCGCTGGCACCCTCAAGCGCTGTCAGGCTTTGTTGAGGGGGGGCATCGGCCGTTATCGAGTGCTGGCCAGCCTGCAGAGGCGGTTGAACTGGCCTGTTCGCCACAGTGGGAAGCCCGAATTTTTGCCAGTTACCCCAAACAGTTATGGCAGGCCCTTAAGCAGATTAAAATTCCGGTAACGATCATCTGTGCCAACAACAGCATGCCGTTTGTACTACGTGGTGCTAAACGTGCCGCCTCGCTTAATTCAAATATCAGCTATCGTATCTGGGGCGAGGGCCACTGTTTTCCGATGGAGCAGCCCCAACAAACCGCCGAATTGATTGGTGACTGGATAAGAGCCGACTCCGCATAGCTTAATCGCCGGTTCGGTAGGAGAGGAGACATTGATGATTGTTGGTTATCAAATCCGGCTGCTTAGCGGATTGGTGGTGTTGTCGCTATTGCTCGCGGGCTGCAGCAGTTACCGTCTTGCGTATAACAATATCGATCGAATTTTGATCAGTTATATCGACGACTACGTTGATCTTGATGACGATCAGCGCCAGCAGTTACAAACCTCAATTGATCGCTGGCAGCTACAACACAGGCAGCAGCAACTGCCGATATATCGTGATCAACTGCTTCGTCTGCGACAGCAACTGAGTTCGCCGCCGGCCAATTCAACCGCTGTTGATCGTGCGGTTGTTGATACCGAAATGGTCGAAGACTGGTTATTACAGGTAGAACAGAATTGGCAGCAGCTACGGCTTAGCTGGCTGGGGCCGATGCAGAGTCTGTTAAGCCAGCTGCAACTGGCTCAGCAACAGCGTTTGTTACAACAACTGCGCAAACGGCTACAGCAGCAACGCGATGAGTATCAGCAGCGAACACCCTCCGAGCAACAAAGCCACCGCTACACTCAGTACCGTAAACGGCTGCAGCGTTGGAGTGGCCCGCTGGATCAGGATCAGCAACAGCAACTCAAAGCGCTGGTGCCACAACTCGATGATAACCGGCCGCAGTGGTTTGATTATCGTGCGCGCTGGATAGATCAGTTGGAGCTGCTGTTGGCGCAAGAGCGCGATGCGGCGAGCGTTGAAACGAACCTACAAACATTGGTGATGCAGCTTCAGAGATGGCAGAGCGAACAGTTACGGCAGAGTCGGGCGGCTAACCGAAAACTTTGGGTGGTCTATATGCGAGACTTTATCAATGGTTTATCGACGACTCAGCGTAACCACCTGGTTAGCGAATTGGACGACCTGATCGATGATGCTGGGCAATTGATGCGGAAGTAGCCGTATATTGCTGAAATCGTTCTGTCTACGAAGTTGTGTCCGCTTGTAACTGTGCGACAGCTGACTCTACCTGAAACCGCCATCTAGCCGTGTTTTGTTAAGAATGAGAAGCGCTGGTCGCAGCGGCTTTGAGTGTCTTACGACGGTTGTAAATCCCTTCCGCGCTGTAGAGTGCCAATGCCAGCCAAATCAAACCGAAACCGACCACTCTGGGGCCGGAGAACGACTCGTTGAACACCACGATGGCAACCACCATCTGGATGCTGGGGCCGATGTACTGCAGCAAGCCGAGTTGCGTCAGGGTGATCCGCTGAGCGCCGTAGGCGAACCAGATCAGCGGCAGGGCGGTGGCGATCCCGGTTCCAACAAATAACAGGTCGTCACTCCAACTGCCCAGCCCAAACTGTGCCTGTCCTTGGCTGCTCAGGTACAACAGGTAGGCCAGCGCAGGGACCACAATTACCACCGTTTCCAGCGTTAGCCCCTCTACCGACCCCAGCGGTGAACGCTTACGGATTAAGCCGTAGAAACCGAAACTGAAGGCCAGGATCAGCGCAATCCAGGGTGGCTGACCGTAGGCGATGGTCATGTAAAGTACTCCGGCAGTGGCGATGGTTAGCGCCAGCCATTGGCCACGGCGTAGCCGCTCACCCAGAAAGATCATTCCCAGTAACACATTGAGCAGCGGGTTGATGAAGTAACCCAAGCTAGCTTCGATGATGTGACCGGAGGTCACCGCCCAGATATAGGTCAGCCAGTTGGTACTCAACAACACCGCGCAGCCGCAGGCGATGGCGATCAATTTAGGTGACTGCCGCAGCGTTAGCAGCCAGCGCCACTGCCGCCGAATCGACAACAGAAACACGACAAATAACAGCGACCAGACGATTCGATGCGCCATGATCTCAACGGCACCGGCATGATCCAGTAACTTCAGGTACAGCGGCAGGAACCCCCACAGCGTAAACGCACCTATAGCGGCTAAAACACCTGTGTTCATCGGGATACTCGTATTGGTAAGAGGTGATCAAAAAGGGGGCGATAATAGGCTAAATTGCTTTGCGGTGATATTTCTAACTATGAAAAACCGCAGGCCGTCGGCCTGCAGTGATTAATCTGCGTACGCCTTGTTGGCTCCTGATGCTCGGGTGAGCGTACGGAGGCTGATTGTCACTCGGAAAGATAGTGCCCCTGTGTCCTCTGACCGTATTAGGACTCTACCGCGTTATCGGCTGGCGGGTTTTGAAGCTGCTGTTTCATCGCTTCAATGACTGCTGAGTTATAGTCTTTTCCGAGTAGCTGATTCACATCGTCGATAACTTGTTCGGTAACCGGTTTATTGGCGGCGGTCTTGAGTGCGTGTAGCGCCAGGGCTGCCTGCTCTTCAACTGCCTCGGGATCTTGGACGTTCTGATCAGAGATCAACTCTTGGTAGCTGCCAAGTTGGCCGACCGCGGAATGAGCGGCGGCGTTTTGGCGAGCTTGCTCGGAAGCGTGGGCAGCATTAAGGCGACCGGCCTCGTTCTTACTGTCCGGCATCTGATCATTGTCATCGTGCTTACTGTGGCCGTTGCCTTGGCCCTTATTGTCTTCATCGTGACTGTCGTTCGATGCGTTTGACTGGTTGCCGGAATGACTGTTTGAACCGTGGTCTGAGTCATCGTCGCTATCGCTTTCGCCGCCACCGCCGTTTCCACCGCCACCGCCGTTTCCGCCGCCACCGCCGTTTCCGCCACCACCGCCGTTTCCGCCGCCACCACCGTTACCGCCGCCACCACCGTTTCCGCCACCGCCGCCGTTTCCGCCACCACCACCCTTGGCATAGGCCCCGGCTGTCAGGCTCAGCGAGTCGGAGATAACCGGATTGAAGGTTAGTCCAATCACCAATGCCAGTAGCAACGTTTTAAGTGGGGAACGGACTGTATTTCGGGTGGAAATTTGATCGGGGTGATGCATGATGTGGCTCCTAATCGGTTGTTCGATCCGGCTTTACACGATATGTCGGCTCAGTATAGTCGTGCCATTGGCCAACGGACAGGCTAAGCGCTGAGAAAACTGCCAACACGAGCTGATCTAATCCAAATGCTAGCATATCAGGCTGGGAACCCGTTAAAGCGGTGACTGTTAGACTGCTGAGAGGTAAGTCGTTGTCTTTGTGCGGCTAATTGCTATTTTATATATTAGTAATTTCTAATTATGGAGAGAGTTATGTCTAGAACCAAGACCGTTGCTGTGACTGCTTCGATGGCCAATAGCTATGCCGTACACACCGATATTCGTGGTCATAAGTTAGTGATTGATCAGCCTGAGAACGCCGGTGGCACCAATGAAAGGCCGACGCCGCTGGAATTTTTTCTGTTCTCGCTGGCGGGTGTATCGCTACTATCGCTAGAACAGCTGCGCGGCAGCAGAAGATTGAACTGCGCGCCATCGAGGTTAGTGTTGCGGGTGAACTTAATCCGGCCGGGTTATTGGGCAAGCCGACGGAGGATCGTACCGGCTTTAGCCAGATTCGGATTGAGGCGACAATCGACGCGGACCTGAATGACGTACAAAAGAGCGAGTTCCTCGATCAGGTTTGCTCGCGTTGCCCACTACACGACAATGTTAAGCTTGTCACTGAAGTGGTGCACCAGCTTCGCTGAACTTTAAATTCACTGTTTAATCCATCACCACAGGTAGTTTCGCCATGTCGGCCGAATTGATCGTTTTGGGTGTTTATCTGCTCGCTTATTGTTGTCTGCATTCGTGGTTGGCGTCGTTATCTTGTAAGCAATGGGTTGCTAGGCGTTGGCCCGTGCAGATGCATTACTACCGCCTGTTGTTTAACCTTTCTGCGGTGTTGTTATTACTGCCGGTAGCGCTATTGCTGTGGCGTAATGCTGGGCCTGATTTGTGGCAATGGCAAGGACTGTCGGCTTGGCTGATCAACGGTTTGGCGCTGGCAGCGGTGCTGGCGTTTCTCTACTCGCTGCGGGATTACGACCTGAGCCAGTTCAGCGGTAGCGCTCAGTTGCGTAACCATACGGCTGATCGAGATCCGGAAGGGCAGGCCAAGCTGCATATCGGCTGGTGGCATCGTCGGGTGCGGCATCCGTGGTATTTTTTCGCGTTGGTGATCCTGTGGACACGGCAGATGGATATGGCCCATCTGCTGAGCTACAGCATCTTCACGCTTTATTTTGTGGTCGGATCACGATTGGAAGAGCGCAAACTTAAATTGCAATTTGGCGAGGCGTATCGGCACTACTGTCACCAAGTACCGGGTTTGATACCGTTACCGTGGCGATCGTTGTCCGAATCACAGGCACAAGAAATCGAACAACTGGCCAACGACTTTAACAGCACCAACACCAACACCAACAGCGATCAGCAAGGCGTCTGAGCGATAAACAGACCGCGCTTGGGCGCCGGTAATCCCTCAACGGTTTTACTGGGATTCTCGGGGTCGAGAAACTCGGCGAGCGAGTGGAAGTTCATCCAGCTGGTTGAACGCTGCTCGTCAGCACTGGTGGTGTCGATATCAACACAGCGCACGTTTTTGTAGCCACAGCGCTCGAGCCAGCTGCAAAGGGCATCGGCACTGGGCAGGAACCAGACGTTACGCATCTGGGCGTAGCGATCATCAGGCATCAACACAGTATTTCGATCACCATCGACGATCAGGGTTTCCAACACCAGTTCACCGCCGGGGCGCAGAAAACTTTGCAGCTCCAGTAGGTGGTCGATCGGGCTGCGTCGATGGTAGAAAACCCCCATCGAGAACACAGTATCAAAGCAGCGCATCCGCTCGGGCATCTCTTCGATACCCAGCGGTAGTAACTCCACCGGTAGCTCGCCGATATACTTTTTCAGCGCCCGAAACTGCAGTAAAAACTTCCATGACGGATCGATCCCTACCACCTGTTTGGCACCCGCGGCCTGCATTCGCCAGCAGTGATATCCGTTACCACAACCGATATCGAGCACGTTGCGGTTGTGCAGCGGCGCGATCTCGCCTTTGAGACGATCCCATTTAAAGTCCGAGCGCCATTCGGTATCGATATCAACCCCGAACAGGTTATAGGGGCCTTTTCGCCACGGCATCAGCTGCCGCATTGCGGCTTCTAGCTGTTGTTGTTGCGTTTGGTTGGCACCGGCCGAGCTGCCAATCAACAGAGCGTCGCGATCCAGCTCTAATTGGTCCGTCGTCAGCTCCGGCAGGGCATCAAACGCGGCCAGCCACTGCGGCAGGTCCCCGTGGTTGAGTCGGGCCAGCTTAGATTCGATAGCCTGCTGCAATTCTGGCTGCCAAGCGCTTAATTCACCCTGCTGAAGTTGCTGGTAGAAGTGATCGAAGTTGAGAGCTGAGTGATTTTGAATCATAGGGTGCAACTGCAAAGGTTGAAGGATGAATGCTAAACCGACGTAGGGTCAATTGACGTTTTTAATCGCCACCAGCGAGGCAAAGTTGAAGCACTGGAACCAGGGCTGAACCTGATCGAAACCGACGTCGGTTAATCGCTGGCGGTGTTGTGCCATCGATTCGGGCTGCATTACCTGCTCTAAAGCTGAGCGCTTCTGACTGATTTCCAGATCGCTGTAGCCGTTGCAGCGTTTAAAGTCATGATGCCAGTCGGTGAGGTGTTGCTGGCTGGTTGGATCGTCGAAGGCGATCTTCTCGGATAACAGCAATACGCCACCGGGCTTGAGACCCCGGTAGATTTTTTGTAGCAGCGCTAGCCGTTGCGCCGGAGCGATAAACTGCAGGGTGAAGTTCATTACAACCACACTGGCGTTGCTGATCTCTACATCAACAATGTCGGCGCAGAGCAACTCGATTCGTGGTTCATTCTCTTCTAACATGGCGGCAACCTGTAGATGCTCTCGGCAGCGGTGGATCATCGCCGGCGAATTATCGACGGCGATGAAGCGGCAGTTGGTTTGGCGTACCTGTTGATGCATCGCCAACGTGGCGGCGCCGAGCGAACAACCCAGGTCATAACAGTTGCTGTCGGGCTGAGCGTACCGTGCGGCCAGCACGCCTAATGACTTAATCACCGTGCCGTAGCCGGGTACCGAGCGATTGATCATGTCGGCAAAAACGCCGACCACCTGTTCGTCGAACGAGAAGTCGACGATGGACTCGAGCGGGTTGGCGTAAAGCTGGTCGGTAGGTTTCGACATGGGGCGCAGAGGACCGAATGTTGGACGTTAACGCAGGCAAGGCCGACGCTGGGGATCAATGGTGTGGGAATCACGCTAACCGAAGTCAGCTTGATCGAATGACGGTGATTATACGTGGCTACTTGGGCGAACAAAACCGCTGAAAGGTGATCACCCGAGCGATCTCCGTTTCGCTGAATACCTTGCTCGTTATACCTTCAGTTGTTGTAATAACAGCTGTTGTAGTAATTGCGCTCCGGGACCGAGCTGATCGGGCTTGGGGGCGAGCAGGTGGGTGGTGATCCTGCGATCACGACCTTCGGTCAGTCGCAGTTGCACCAGCTGGCCACTGTCGATTAGCAGGGCAACCTTGTGCAGAGGCAGCCAGCAGAAACCGAGCCCGGTTTGCAGTAGTTCGATAGCCATATCGAAGTAATCGACGGTCCAGCGCTGCTCGGCTTTAAGCCAGCCCTGGTGTTCTTGCGGTTGTAGACCGCTGTCGCGGATCACAATCTGTAACTGTTGCGACAACTCGGTGGCGCTGAACACCCGATCCGGTTGGTTGAGTACGTGGTCGGGTTGGCACACCGGTACCATCTGAACCTGTTGCAGGTATTCGCCCAGATGGCCTTTGGGTACGGTCGAGCAGATCACCAGATCGGCGCGTGCCTGGTCGATACATTCGCGGGTGCCGGTTAGTACCGTCTCTTCGATCCGGATGCGACTACCCCGGCTGAGCGGGTGAAACGTTTTGAGCGCTTGGAGTAGCTGTTGTTGTGGGAATATAGCATCGTATGCGATCCGGATTTCAGGCTCCCAACCGCACTGTAGGTTTGCTGACAGGCTCTCTAGCTGGAAAGCGTCGTCGGTCAGCTGCCGTGAGCGCCGGAGCATCACCTCTCCGGCAGGGGTCAACTGTGCCTTTCGACCGGCAACGCGCAGCAGCTCAACACCGAGTTGTTGCTGCAGCTTGGCCACCGCGTGATTGAGTGATGAAGGGCTGCGATGCAGTGCTTCAGCCGCTTGATGGTAGCCACCGTGGTCGATAACGGCTTGCAGGATCCGCCACTGTTCGAGGGTGGTGCGATGTTTTGAGGACGACATGTAGGCCCTAGTGAGACGTTTTAAAGTTCGATTTAATCGAACGGTATGGCCGTTATTATGTGATTTTTATTCGAATAAATATAGTTAAGAATGCCCCTCAACAGAAACGAACTATCGATCCTTGAGGGATAACCGATGTCAAAGCTCTTAGTGATTAACTCCAGTCCAGCCACCGATAACTCCAACACCCGCAAGCTGGTTTCTCGTTTTGTCGAGCGCTACAGCGCAACTGACGACGCGGTGGAGCTGGTCAATCGTGATCTGGGCCGTAATCCGCCACCGCACATCGATGAGGTCACCATTGGTGCTTTTTACACCCCTGCTGAGCAGCGCTCTGAGGCTTTGCAACAGGCCGTTGCGCTGTCGGATCAACTGGTCGATGAGTTGTTGGCGGCCGATACGCTGGTGATTGGATCACCGATGCATAACTTCAGCATCACTTCAGGACTCAAAACCTGGATCGATCATGTGGCCCGCGTCGGCCGCACATTTCAATACGGCGCCAATGGTCCCGAAGGTCTGGCTACCGGCAAGAAGGCCTATGTGATTAGTGCCCGTGGTGGCAACTACGGCGCGGAGAGCCCAGCCGCGGCGATGAACCACCAAGACACCTACCTCAAGACGGTGCTGGGATTTATCGGTATCACCGACGTGACGTTTATCAATGCCGAGGGTGTCGCTTCGAGTGAGCAGGGTGTTGAGGCCGCGGCCAGCCAGATCGACCACGCCTTGGCTTGATGCCTTGCCTCTTTTCACGGCTAGAAGAATAGCCGTGAAGGGGAGCAAGATGGCCCCGTTTGGCACTTGTGTCTGAAGCTAACTCGTTAAGGAGGAGTATATAAAGCTGGAATAGTGGGGATTAACAGCCTGATAACCGGCAATCGAAGCGCAGCTTTGGCTGTCCAGCCACGAAGTGGCGATGGTTAAGGAAAGTGCGATTAAGTCCCGTTTTTTAACCATATCGGCCTACCAAGGTCGATTT
>JBALVL010000031.1:0-59863 GCA_036961355.1 Motiliproteus sp. | reverse complement strand
TCATTGCCGAAGCAATGGGAAAGCAGCTTATCAATACGTAATGCGAACAGAGCCTAAAAAAACGCCAACGGATCACTCCGTTGACGTTTTCGATGACCGTCGGTTTTTATTAGATCAGATACTGATCCAGACCGACTTCAGGTCCATGTACTTTTCCATCGCGTGCAGCGACTTGTCGCGACCGTTACCCGAGCCTTTGACGCCGCCGAACGGCATGGTGGTATCGCCGCCGCCCCAAGTGTTAACCCAGACCATACCGCTTTCGATCTTGGAACTAACGCGATGGGCGCGTGACAGGTTGTCGGTCCAGACCGAGGCTCCAAGGCCATAGATACAGTCGTTGGCCAGCTCCAGCGCTTGTTCTTCGGTTTCGAACTCCTGTACTGCCAGTACCGGTCCAAAGATCTCTTCGCGGACGAAGGTCATGTTGTTGTTGGCGTCGGTGATGATGGTAGGCCTGGCGAAATAGCCCTGCCCTTCGACATACTCGGGCAGTCCGCCGACCAGGACTTTGCCGCCTTCGTCGATCGCCGATTGAATATAACGCTCCACCGTCGCCAACTGGGCACGATCGACCATCGGCCCCATGGTGGTGTTAGGGTCGAGTGGGTTACCGGGCTGGTAGTGCGCTGCCGCCTCGACCAGCTCAGCCAAGAACTGCTCTTTGATCGATGATTGCAGATAAAGCCTAGACCCTGCGATACAGACTTCGCCCTGGTTGCAGAAGATCGCTGCGGCGGCGGTTGCTGCCGCGTTCTTGATATCGGCATAATCATCAAAGACAACAACCGGCGATTTGCCGCCCGCTTCGATCCAGACACGTTTCATGTTGGACTCACCGGAGTAACCCATCAGCATACCGGCCACCCGGGTCGAACCGGTGAACGCCAACACGTTGACATCCATATGCAGCGCCAACGCTTTGCCGGCGGTATGACCGTAGCCGGGAACCACGTTGAAGACACCGTCGGGGATTCCCGCTTCGGTCGCCAACTCGGCCAGTCGCAACACACTCAACGACGCCTTCTCGGAGGGTTTTAGAATCACCGAGTTACCGGCCGACAGTGCCGGTGCCAATTTCCAGGTCGCCATCAACATCGGGTAGTTCCACGGCGTGATCAGCGCCACAACGCCTACCGGATGGTGACTGATCAACCCCAGCGTGTTGCTGGCGGTCGGTGCGATTTCGCCATAGGACTTGTCGATCGTCTCGGCGGTCCAGCGCAGGCAGTCGATCACATCAGGCATGTCGATATTGACCATCTCATTGATCGATTTACCCATATCCAAGGTATCGAGCAGCGCCAGCTCATCTTTGTGCTGTTCGACCAGATCGGCAAACTTAAGCATCACTCGCTTACGTTTGGCCGGCGCAGCTTGCGACCAATCACCGGCACGGAACGCCTTGCGGGCAGCAGCAACAGCCAGATCGACGTCGGCGCTGTCGCAACTTGCGACATCAATCAGCTTTTGCTCGGTCGCGGGGTTGATCGACGCAAAAGTTTCGCCACTTAATGCGGGCTGAAATTTGGCATCGATATAAGCCTGCCCGTGCAGGGTCAGCGTTTGCGCCAGAGCGCTCCAATCAGCAGTCGTTTTCATCGATCAATCTCCAATAACAGCCGGACTAAACCCGGCGATAACATAATATCTGACAGCCTAGGGGTCACCGCTGCGGTTATCTATACACCCCAAGGGGTATTTTGCGTAACGGGGAGATGACTATAGAGAGGAGATATCACGTTGATCACATCGGCCACCTCGTTACAGGTGCTGCTGCAGATACTCAACAAAAGCCTGCCCGGCCTTGGACAGGTAATGGCTCTTCTTCCAGCCCAGTCCCAGATAGAGCGGAATTGGCGGTTCAAAAGGTAACGCCACCAACGCGTCCTCCTGCTCCAAAATCATCGATAAGCCGGTACTGATCCCCACCCCGCTGATCACCAGTGATTTGAGCAGCTCCACCAGATTGGTCTCGAAGCGGATATCGAGCGTCAACTGATGCTGTTGGCAGTAACGGCTGACCGCTTCACGCAGAAAATACCCCTCTCGAAACAGCACCAACGGCTCGCGACAAAACGCCTGCAGCGTGATCGTGGGCTGTTGCGCTAACGGATGACTGCGCGGCAAGCAGGCCATCACCTGCTCTTCAAATAGCTCAACATGGCGCAACTGCTCGTGAACCTTATCGGTACGGATCAGCGCCAGATCGAGCTCACTGTCGAGCAGCATCTGTTGCAGCGACGCGGTGCCCGCCTCTATCAGGTTGATCCGCACCCCCGGATAGCGCTGTTTGAACGCGGCTAATACCTTGGGCAGGTAATACGAGCTGATCATGCTGGTGGCACCGAAGTTAACCACCCCCGACTCGATCCCTTTTAGCTCCTGAATTTCGCGTTCGGCCTCGTGTACCGCTTCCAGAATCAAACCGGCATGCTTAAATAACACTTGGCCATCGGTGGTCAGCGTCATCTGTCGCTCGGCGCGATTGATCAACTTCAGCCCCACCTCCTCCTCAAGCTTCTTGATCGCCATGCTCAGCGCCGACTGAGCAATCCCCAACCGCTGCGCCGCCTGAGTGTAGTTACCGCTCTCGGCCAGTTGGCACAGATAACGTAAACGGCGAATATCCATCGCTCTCCCCCCTCTAATGAAAACTCGATCGATTAAACGGTATCAACAAAACTGATTGAAACTATAATTTCCATATATTGTACTTATTCTAACGATCTCGCTACCTTCAACACAGGTTCTTTAACATAGGCTCTTTGAAACAGCCTCTGTAAAACAAGAGCAGCAGCACAAACGCTGCAACAGCGACCCACTCATACAGATTTGTTGATACAACTAAATCACCAACTCACTAATCCGAAAGCATCACCGAGGTATCCAATGAGCAACAACCGCAGCCAGTTTCAATGGGACGACCCGTTCTTCCTCAACCAGCAATTGACCGAAGAGGAGCGGATGGTTCGTGATGCCGCCCGTGATTATGCCCAGGGCAAGCTGATGCCACGAGTGCTCGAAGCCAACCGTCACGAGAAATTCGATCCTGAGATCATGCGTGAACTCGGTGCGCTGGGACTGCTCGGCGCCACCCTGCCGGAGAAATACGGCGGCGCCAATGTCAACTACGTCTGCTACGGACTGGTAGCACGCGAAGTGGAACGGGTCGACAGCGGTTACCGTTCGGTCATGAGCGTCCAGTCTTCGCTGGTGATGCATCCGATCCACGCTTACGGTTCGGAAGAACAACGGATGAAGTACCTGCCTAAGCTGGCGACCGGTGAATGGATCGGCTGCTTCGGTCTGACTGAACCCGACGCCGGTTCTGATCCCGGCAGCATGAAAACCCGTGCTGTGAAGGTGGACGGTGGCTACCTGCTCAAGGGCAGTAAGATGTGGATCACCAACTCACCGATCGCCGACGTGTTCGTGGTCTGGGCCAAGCTCGACGGTGAGATCCGCGGCTTCATTCTGGAAAAGGGGATGAAAGGCCTGTCGGCACCGAAGATCGAAGGCAAGTTCTCACTACGTGCTTCGATTACCGGCGAGATTGTGATGGACGATGTGCTGGTCAGTGAAGATCAACTGCTGCCCAACGTCAAAGGCCTCAAAGGTCCGTTTGGCTGCCTCAACAAAGCCCGTTACGGCATCGCCTGGGGTTCACTCGGTGCCGCTGAGTTCTGCTGGCACGCCGCGCGACAGTACACCCTCGATCGGCAGCAATTTGGCCGTCCGTTAGCCTCCACCCAGCTGATCCAGATAAAACTGGCCAACATGCAGACCGACATCAGCCTCGGCTTACAGGGCTGCCTGCAGATGGGTCGACTGATGGATGCCGACAACTGCCCGGTCGAACTGATCTCTATGCTCAAGCGTAACAACTGCGGCAAATCGCTGGAGATCGCCCGTATCGCTCGTGACATGCACGGCGGCAATGGCATCTCAGATGAGTTCCATGTCATTCGCCATGTGATGAATCTGGAAGCGGTTAACACCTACGAGGGCACCCACGATGTCCACGGCCTGATTCTGGGTCGGGCGATCACCGGCATCCAGGCGTTCAGTTAATGTCTGGCATGGCGTCTGACGTCACATCAACGGCGACAGCGGGTCAAGGCCCGCTGCACGGCTACCGGGTGCTCGATCTCAGCCGTATTCTGGCGGGCCCCTGGGCCACCCAGATGCTGGCTGATTACGGAGCCGAGGTGATCAAGATCGAACGCCCCGGCGCCGGTGACGACACTCGCAGCTGGGGCCCTCCCTTCGTCAAGGATACCGAGGGCCGTGATACTGCCGACGCCGCCTATTTCCACTGCGCCAACCGCGGCAAGCAGTCTCTGGCGGTTGATATTACGCAACCCGATGGCCAGGCGCTGATCCGCGAACTGGCTAAAAAAGCCGATGTGGTGGTGGAGAATTTCAAGGTTGGCGGGCTGCAGAAGTACGGTCTGGATTACGACAGCCTTAAAACGGTCAATCCCAAGCTAGTCTATTGCTCGATCACCGGGTTTGGTCAGGATGGTCCATACGCTGAGCGTGCCGGTTATGATTTTATGATCCAGGCGATGGGTGGTCTGATGAGCGTCACCGGTGAGCCCGACGGTGACCCGATGAAGGTCGGCGTCGCTCAGGTCGATGTGATGACTGGGCTGTATGCCTGCAATGCAATTCAGGCGGCGCTGCTGCATCGCGAGCGGCACGGCGAAGGCCAGTATATCGATCTGGCATTGCTCGACGTGCAGGTTGCCACGCTGGCCAATCAGGCGATGAACTACCTTGCCAGCGGCCAAGTACCGGGACGGCTCGGTAATGCTCATCCCAACATCGTTCCCTACCAGGCCTTCGCCACTTCCGATGGCCATATCATTCTGGCGGTCGGTAACGACTCTCAATTTAGCAAGTTCTGCCAACTGGCCGGACAGCCTGAATTGGCAGTCAACCCTGACTTTGCCAGTAACCGTAGCCGGGTCGAAAACCGTACCGCGCTGGTACCGCAGATCGAGCAGCTAATGCGCCAGCAAAGCAGCGATTGGTGGTTACAGACGCTGGCTGAGAAAGGTGTTCCGTGTGGTCCGATCAACAACTTGGATCAGGTGTTTGAGGACCCACAGGTAAAACATCGAAAGATGCAGCTACAACTGCCCCATCCCGAAGCGGGGCTCAGTCCGTCGGTATCGAATCCGGTCAAATTTTCGGCAACCCCAGTACAACAACACACTGCACCGCCTACATTGGGGCAGCACAGCGATCCGCTGTTACAACAACTGTTAAAGTTATCCGATCAAGAGATCCGGGAGCTGCGCCAGCGAGGCATAGTGAGCTAATAGCTGGCTAACAGGCAACTAACAGACCTCTGGCAGTTAACCGACGGATGGATAGCCGCACCACAGGATTCACAAGGGACACTTCGGTGTCCCTTTTTGCGTATCGTCATAACGCGTTCATGGCTAGCCTGTTACTATGACGGCCATCAGCCTTCGCGCACGATGCTGTTAGATTCCACGACAGGTCGACATCGATCCTTAATCCAGCACCACTAACGACATTCCGCTTACCCCATGTCTAAAGACCACAACTCAGCCGACCAATCGACGCATCAAGAACCGGTTATTGGGCAGCAACTGGCCCAACAGCTAAAAATCAGCCTGACGCAGGTGAATGCCGTTATCGATCTGCTTGATAACGGCGCCACGGTGCCCTTTATCGCCCGTTACCGTAAAGAACAAACACAAGGGCTCGATGATATCCAGCTACGTCAGTTTGAGCAGCAACTCACCACAATACGGCAACTGCAGCTGCGCCGCCGTGCCATCGTTGAGGCGATCAAACAGCAAGGAAAGCTAAGCACCCCACTGCTGCGGCAGCTCAATCAGGCTGCCAGCAAAGGTGAACTGGAACAGTTGTACCTGCCGTTTAAGAGCCAACGTCGCAGCAAATTGCAGGATGCTCGTGAAGCTGGTTTAGAACCGCTACTGGATCGGTTGCTGGACGCGGCACCACAGCACGAACCTGCCAGGCTGGCCAGCGCATTCATCAACCGAAAAGCCGGCTATGTGGATGCTGAACAAGTACTCGACGCACTGGCGTTGATCGTTCAGGCACGCTTGGCCGAACACCCCCGACTCGGGTTGCAACTGCGAGCGCGGCTATGGCGAGACGGTATGTTACGGGTGCATAAGGCCAAACCCCGAACGTCAGCGACAAGCAGCGCTGCCACAACGCGTCACAAAACACCCGATAGCGAAAAATTTAGTGACTATTTCGACTACGCAGAGCCTATCCGTCGCATCCCGTCGCATCGGGCGCTGGCGATTCTGCGCGGCTGTAACGAATCGGTACTGGCGGTCAAACTTGAGCTTGAGTCCATCGAAGAGCAGATCTACCCGGCGCTTTACCAGGCTATCAATCTGCCTCGACAAGGACGCTGCAGCGACTGGCTCAAATTGCAGTGCCAGCGGGCTTGGCGCAGCAAACTTCAACCGCAGCTGCAAAAGCTGTTGCTATCGCAACTACAGGAAGAAGCCGAATCCGAAGCGATCCGTGTGTTTGGTGTCAACCTGAAACAGCTGTTATTGGCCGCACCAGCCGGTCGGCAAGCCACACTGGCACTCGACCCCGGTTTTCGTAACGGCGTAAAGGTAGCGGCCATCGATGCCACCGGAAAACTGCTTGATTCTGCAGTTATCTACCCTCACCCGCCACAGCAGCAGTGGCAGGCCGCACTAGCAGTGCTGAAAAAGCTCAGTATCAAACACGCCATACAACTGATCGCCGTCGGCAACGGCACCGCTTCGCGCGAAACCGATCAGTTGGTGAGCGAGCTACTTAACGACCCGCAGCTAACAGCCATAACCAAGGTGATGGTCAGTGAGG
Organism: Motiliproteus sp.; assembly: GCA_036961355.1. Classification (GTDB taxonomy): domain Bacteria; phylum Pseudomonadota; class Gammaproteobacteria; order Pseudomonadales; family Balneatricaceae; genus Motiliproteus. The sequence continues at coordinate 52,984 of JBALVL010000031.1, read as the reverse complement.
CGGGAGCCTCGGTCTACTCAGCTTCAGAACTTGCCTCCCATGAGTTCCCCGATCTCGACGTGTCGATTCGTGGTGCAATCTCGATCGGCCGGCGGTTGCAGGATCCGCTGGCCGAACTGGTCAAGATCGATCCCAAAGCGATCGGCGTGGGCCAGTATCAGCATGATGTCGATCAGAAGCTACTTGCCGGGCATCTGGGGGCCGTGGTCGAGGATTGTGTTAACGCGGTAGGCGTCGATCTCAACAGCGCGTCTGCACCACTGCTGCAATATGTCAGCGGTATCAATACCACCCTGGCGCAGAACATCGTCGAGCACCGAAATCTGTACGGTCCGTTCAGCAACCGAACACAACTGAAGAAAGTTCCCCGCTTGGGCGCAAAAGCGTTTGAGCAGGCCGCCGGATTTCTACGCATCAGCGGCGCTAAGCAACCACTCGATAACTCGGCCGTTCATCCCGAGGCTTACCCGCTGGTCCAACAGATTGCCGGCGGTTACGGCCGCTCGGTAGCATCGCTGGTTGGCGACGATGAATTTCTCAAGCAAATTAACCCCGCTGATTTTGCCCGACCAGAGCCCGTCACTCAGCCAAATGATCCAGCTCAAGCTTTCGACAGAAAGGGGTTTGGCTTGCCGACCGTGACCGATATACTGGCTGAATTAGCAAAGCCTGGTCGTGATCCTCGCCCTGAGTTTCGGGTGATTCGCTTTGCCGAAGGGATCAACAGTATTAATGATCTAGAACCCGATATGCGGTTAGATGGTGTGGTAACCAACGTCACCAACTTCGGCGCCTTCGTCGATATCGGTGTTCATCAGGACGGTTTGGTTCATATCTCTCAACTTGCTGATAGATACGTTAAAGATCCGCATCAGGTCGTTAAGCCGGGCGACGCTGTAACCGTACGTGTACTGGAAATAGATCAACAGCGTCGACGTATCGCCTTGACAATCAAAAGTGTCTAGCAGTTACTAAGTCCATCAACTTATTAGGCAGGCCGGAAAAACAGATGCTACAACCTCAACCCCGCAGAGCGCCCTTAGACCATGACCAATCTACCTTGATGAGGGAGCGATGATGTATAAACCTCAAAAGAGCATAGATGAAGTTCAAGATCTGGCCAAAGAGACGCTTAAGTGGTTAAAAAAACAACAAGTTGAAGCAACCCCGCCCAACTATAGCGTCAGCTACGAACACCTAAGCGGCGACAATCCTGGCCTCAGCCACCGGATGTCACAAGTTACCGGCAAAGGCGAGGCACTAGCTCAACAGCTCAACGGCCTGTACCTAGAGTTCTTCGGCGACAACAACAGCGACCAACTCAATCAGTTCCGTGACAGCCTCCAGCAAATATTGCAGCAAGCTCTGACAATCACCTCGCGTCCTCAGGCGGAAGCGAAGCATTTCCATCAGACGCTCGAAAATTCCCGTAAAGAGCTGCAACAAGACAGTAGCCTTGAGTCCGTTTTGGCCGTCGTCAACAGTTTAGTCTCCGAAACAAAACGGATGGACGATTCGCTATCAACCATGGAAAACGAACTCAAACAAACCAGCAATCAGGTCTCAATTCTCAAAGAACAGTACGATCAGGTACGTATCGAAGTGTTCAACGATCCGTTGACCGGGGTGTTAAATCGTCGCGGCCTGGACAATGCTGTGCGGCAGTTGGTGATCGACAACGAGCGACAGGAAAAACTGGCGTTATTAATGATCGACCTTGATAACTTCAAGCCGTTTAACGATAAACACGGGCATCTGGTCGGCGATCAAGTTCTGTGTTTTGCCGCCAAAATATTAAAAAACACCACCCGCAGAAGCGACGTAATCGCCCGCTATGGTGGTGATGAATTCGCGGTCTTATTACCCAAGGCCAATGAACATGAAGCGAAAACTGTCGCCCATAACATTCTCGACGCGTTTAGTTCGAATAAGATCAAACGACGCTCGAGTGGTACCGTGTTGGGAACGATCACGGCATCTATCGGCGTGGCAGAACTGACCTCCAACGAGACGGTAGAAGAGCTGATCGAACGGGCGGATAAAAGCCTCTACGCATCCAAGCGCAAGGGCCGCAACCAGGTTACGGCACTGCCTAAGGTGTGACCTTCGACCTCTCCTCTGCTGACATAAAAAAACCGCCGTTACTCACGGCGGTTTTTTATGTCAGCAGCCTCTTAACTATTACCGCTTAATGCCTAGGCGGGAATTCCCGCCTGGCCGTTGTTATTTTCCATGACAAGGGTTCACTCCACGAATAACCCCGCATTGATCCACAGGTGCACCCAGATCGAAGCGACATAACCCAGCGCGATCACCGGCATCCATTTCAGATGGCCGAAGAAGGTATAACGTCCCCGTGCCTGCCCCATCAACGCTACCCCGGCAGCTGAACCGATCGATAGCAGGCTACCACCAACCCCCGCGGTCAGGGTGATCAATAACCAGTGCCCCTGCGACATCACCGGTTCCATCGTCAATACCGCAAACATTACCGGAATATTATCGACCACCGCGGAGATCACCCCCAAAGCGATGTTGGCATTGGTTGCGCCCCATTGGTTATAGAGCAGGTCAGACATCAATCCCAAATAGCCCATAAACCCAAGTCCTCCCACGCAGATGATGACACCATAGAAGAACAACAAGGTATCCCACTCTGCCCGTGCTACCCGGTTGAACACATCAAAAGGCACCACACTACCCAGCTGCCTCAATCTATCTTTATCGCCAGACTGCTCAGCCAGCTGACGCTTTTTGGCCAAGGATCGTGGTAATGTCATCCGCAAGAAATAACCGAAGAACTGCAGATAACCCAGCCCCACCATCATCCCCAGCACTGGCGGCAAGTGCAGCAGCACATGGCAGCCAACTGCCGTCGAAATAGTAAGCAGAAACAACAACACAATCCGTAGTGCGCCTCGTTTTAGTTCAATATCTTCAACTGCAGCTTCCGGATGACGGTTTTCGACGAAATAGCTCATCACCAGTGCTGGTATTAAAAAATTGACCAGCGAAGGCAGGAACAGAGCAAAGAATTGATCGAAACTAACAATACCTGACTGCCACACCATCAGCGTGGTGATATCGCCAAACGGGCTAAATGCACCCCCGGCATTAGCACCGATCACAATGTTGATACAGCACAGGTTGATAAAGGCTTTATCATTCTCGGCAACTTTAAGTACTACGGCACACATCAGTAATGCCGTAGTCAGGTTGTCAGCTACCGGAGAAATCACAAAGGCCAATGTACCTGTTAACCAAAACAGAGTGCGGTAACTAAAGCCTTTGCGTACCATCCAGGCACGTAAAGCGTCGAAAACCATCCGTTCTTCCAATGCGTTGATATAGGTCATCGCTACCAACAGGAACAGCATCAACTCTGAGAATTCCAGCAGCGTCTCTTTATAGGCTACCTCGGCGACGCCGCTAATCCCCTGGCTGACATAAAACCATCCGATCAGCCCCCAGATAACCCCTGCCGCAATCAACACCGGTTTCGATTTTCGCAGGTGAAGTTTCTCTTCCAGCATCACCACTATATAAGCGATGGTGAAGATAAACAGAGCGGTATAACCGATGGTGGAGTTGGTCAGATCTATCGGCCCCACATTTGCAGACGCAGGAAAACTAAGGCCGCACAGCAGCAGTAACAACAAACGGAAAGACGAAGGCATAACATTTTCTCTGGCTAAGCGGCTGCCCCCCTGGCGCCGTATGCTCAAATACTAGTTTACTTTCAGCGAGTTCAGAGAAAATAAGATAGATCCGCCGCAATAAAGACAGGTCATCGGCTGATCGAAGATAAAAAATGGGGGGGAGCTAGCGATAGCGGGTATCGCGTGAATTGATAAACCTAGGGGGCGTCGGCACCGCTGGCAGGCTTTTTGGTGACTTTATCGAGCATCCCCATCGCTACCGCCGAGATCACGAATGTCAGGTGTAGCAGAATAAACCACATCAGTTTGTCGTTACTGATATTTTCTGCATTCATAAAGACCTTCAACAGGTGGATGGATGAGATCGCAACGATCGACGCCGCCACCTTATTTTTCAAACTGTTAGTATCAAGCGTTCCGAGCCAACTCAGCTTCTCATCACCTTCGCTGAGTTCCAGCCGGGAGACGAAATTCTCATAACCGGAGAACATGATCATCACCAGTAAGCCTCCGACCAACGCAATATCGATCAGAGACAACACAACCAGTACCATGTCGGCTTCGGTCACCTCCAGAATATGCGGCAGCAGGTGATATACCTCTTGGAAGAACTTAATACCTAACGCGATCAAGGCCAAGCTCAGGCCCAGATAGATCGGGGCCAAAATCCAGCGTGAGGCGTACATCACCTTCTCAAACATTTGCTCTACCATTGTCAGACTTACCTTATTCGTCATAGCCATTTAAAAGTGGGATACGGACGCTCTCTGTAGCAGATTAGAGCAGTCTTTTGTCATAGCAGAACCTGTCCATATCTACAATATCAACCGACAAACTGGTAACGGTCACCGCGACATCAGCTACGGCTTCCAACAAGCAGCGACTAAGATGTTTCTTCTGCGCTTCACTGCGCCCCGAGAGGATCTGCGCCCGTAGATGAATAAAGGACCTTGGCTCACCTGCCACCAGGTAATGTTCAAATTCGCAGGCCCTGACTTTAATCGTTTCAGGTTCAAACAGGTCCGAGCGCAACGCCCCCTGATGTGCCGCGTTAAGCAGCCGACTGAACTCCATGCTGTCGGCCAGATCCTGTGAATACTCAATCACAACATGCGGCATAAAAACTCCTGATTTCGAATTTATTCATGCAAAAAACTAGGTACCTTGAAAGAACTAACTACGGTCTGCCCTTAACAGGGCAAGCAACGTTGCTGAACAGAAGTATCAAGGAGACAGCAACCACTCAACCCGTTGTGCGGGAACCTTATTATCATACGGCGGCGCTAGTGCTCCCACGCCGAACACTTCAACCTGAGCAGGCTTAATCCCTCGTTCCAGCAACCACTGCTTAACCTGCTCCGCTTGCTGCGTAGCCTGTTTAGTGTCTGTTCCTGCCGCTGCATCGCTATGGCCAATCAAGAATAATTTTCGCTGCGGGTTCTGCGTAAGCCACTGGCTAAATTCCTGCAATTGGGACACGTCAATTTGTTCGAGCTGAGGATAGACCCGCTCTGTTGCTTGCAAACGTGCCAGTAATGAATCAGCGGCTGCAGCGCCTGATTTTACAGCAGCGTTGTCACCACTCGCATTAACGGGTTCGATCAGGTCGATATGAGCGTACACCCGCTTATTGCCACGTTTAACCGTATAGAGGGCCAGATAGCTCGGTTGAACCGTATCAGCGGTTAACTTGATCGCTAGATAGTCCTGCTCACGGTCTATGCCGTACAGTTTCGAGATTTTAAACTGAAAGTTAGCCCACTGATTACTCTCGCCGCAAAACCGCCCCTGACATTGAAACAACACCTCTGCCGGCTGTTTAGTCAGCTGCTGTTGCAACATCGCAAAGGCGTCCTGACTGCTATGTCCGGTCGGCAAACGATAGGTGATTCGAGTTAGAGAGCCCGACAGATACAGTTGTTTCTCAGGTGCAACAACCCCGTTAACCTTTTTCATACTACCAGTGGCTAAGATGTACTCAGGCACCTGCTGTTGGCTGTAATTCACAATCCATGAGTTAGGATACCGGCTGAGCCAGTCCAGATCACTAGACCCTCTTACATCGGACGCGGCCTGTAGCGTTGCTGTCCCAAACAGCAAAAACAACCACCCACTCGCCCAGCCTAGCCGAATGACTCGGTCACTAACTGCACGCTTGTCGGATAGGTACTGTTTCATCTTCGCTACCTTACTCATAAAGCCAGACTCTGTGTTCATACATTACCCAGTATGCTGTTTGACGTCATTTCAACGCTGATTTTTAACGCTTTTAGTTATCATTAGCCGCCTCTACACGGCGGATAATAACCACTCCCCAGCCAGCTCGCTAGTGACCCCGAAAGCTAGGTAGGTAATACCACGAAACTCCGCTATTATCATCGTCTTATACTCCAAGGCAACGAATAATGATCAGCTTAGCAGATAGCGTTCACCAACCACGAGCACAAAGCGAAATGTCAAAACGTTTTAATCGCGCTTTTATCATTTTATTCGGCATCTTGTTTCTGTTAGCACCCCTCTATTATCAAGATAATCCCGGTGGTGAAGGGCTGTTTCTGCCATTTAACAACACCGTATGGCTGGCGGCTTCATTTTTGATCTCTCTAGGGCTGCTAAAGTTCAGTTATAGCGGTATTTTCATCGTTCCGAAGATGACCGCAGCGATCCTTTTCTTTCTGACCGTTACCACACTCGTCGGTGCAATCGGTACGGTTTCAACCCCCACCTCGTGGATGTTTCGCAGCTTATCGATCTGGGGAGGAATGCTGCTATTTTTCTCGTTCGCCCAGTTTCGCTTCAGCCGCCGCCAACGCGACCACCTTCTTTATCTGCTATTGGCTTCTACCTTACTGCAGTCGCTCTATTGCCTAGTACACCTGTTAGCACTGGACTCTCCGCCCAGCTGGATGAGTCAATCAGCAGGAGTGCCGCGAGGCATATTTCAACAACAAAACCTGGCCGCCAGCTATATCGCGACTGGACTGTTGATCGCGCTCTTTCTGGCCAGCCTGCCCTCTTATCGCCACCGCCATCTACTGTTCAAAATGCTAGTCATCAGCGCGCTGGGACTCAATAGCCTGATCATTATCACTTCCGGATCGCGTACCGGCCTAGTTGCTGCAGCAGTCGGCATCGTGTTGATGCTACTGGTACGACACCGTCAATTTCTACGCTTGGGCGGTCGCCGCTTTGCCTTGCTACTGCTAGCCTTGGTAGTCGGCTGCGGCCTTGGTTTTCAGATCGATTCAAAAACCGGCGGTATCAGCGCCGGATTAAATAAACTCAACAATACATCGCAAAGCTCCGCCGACCCTACCCGCAACGACGTACGGGTGATGATGTACGACTCCAGCCTGGAGCTGTTTTTTGCAAAGCCGCTGTTTGGGTATGGCATCGGACAATTCCAGCCCGTCTGGCACAATAAGAAAGCCGAGTATTTAGCGAAAAATCCCGAGGCGGCTATTTTGCAGCCCCGACTCAGCCACCCGCATAACGAATTGATCTATTGGGCCATCGAAGGCGGCATCGTCGCTCTTAGTGGTATTTTAGTGCTGGTTCTGGCTTTCTTAAAAGTCTGCAGTCAGCTCGGCTGGCAGCGTGGCGGAGCGTACCTGACCTTGCTGCTTCCTATCACGCTACACACACAGGTCGAATTACCCTTTTATATCTCCCAGCTCCACTGGTTAGTGTTTATCATCATCATCGCACTGGTCGCCAGCCACCGCGTCAAGGTAAAAGCAGCCCCATTAAGCGCGATGGCACGTGCCACGATGCTAGGGTTAAGTATCAGTCTACCGGTATTGGCAACCATCTTTTTTACCCATAGCCTGCTCTCGATTCGCAGCAATATCGACTTTATCACCTCCCCGCTAAAAGACCTGAGCAAGCTGGACTACCCGTCACAAAATATCTACTTCAACGAAACTGCCGACTATCTGCGGATGCAGACACTGCTGCAGTACGCGTTAAAAAAGAAAGATGACGAGATAGTTCAAGCTTATATAGAGTGGGCCCAACCGGTACTGAAACAAACCCCTGAACCGTCAATTTTTGCTGGACTCAGTTTTGCCCGGCACTACCGTGGGGATTTTTCACAAAGTTATGCAGTACTGCGTCGGGCATTAGCGATCTATCCGACCAATACATTGGTACTAAAGGCCCAAAAGGCTCTGGCAAAAAAGGACAAAGAAGCAGGACTGCCGGTAGGGGTACCCTGACAGACAGGCACCAAGGGCGTTGAAACCATGGTTTTATACGATCACAGCAGGTAACGATGAACCGAATGGGGTGGGCTATTTAAGCAGTGGGATGGGTGATCCAATTAATCTCAGCACAACCGCTTGCGGCGATCGGCATCGACAGGCAAGCCAGCGTACTGGTAGTAAAATGGTGCCGCTGAGCCCGTCTGCCACTATCGTGTAATTGGTTCAGCAACAGAGTTAGCAGCGGGTTATGCGCCACCAGCAACACCCTACCTTGTTGCGGTTGCAGCCACTCAATCAGTGCATCGACGGAACATTCTGGCTGTAGTCCGTCACATACCTCAAACTCAGTCGGTAACGGTGTTTCAGCGGTACGCTGTTTAACTAACTGCTCACTGACGAGCTGGGCCGTTTGCCGGGCCCGGACGAGAGGTGAAACATAACATGCGGTCAACCCCTCTAAACAATCGCTACGCTGGTTTAGCACCTGCTGAGTTTGTGCAATTCCACCCGCTGTCAACTGACGATTATGGTCAGGCGATGTGAGCGCCGCTTCACCGTGGCGTAACAGCAATAGCTCAAGCATTGCCGAGACCAGAGCGTGGCTTTTCTGGATCAAGCAGTTCAAAGGCGACATCCTCACCTTGCGCCGACATCATCATGCCGCCAATCACCTGACGTACACTCTGACCTTCAAAAACAACCTGATAAAGCCCTTGTACCAACGGCATATAGATCTCAAGTTCATCGGCTTTCGCCTTGACGTACTTTAGAGTATTGACCCCTTCGGCGACTTCACCCAGCTGCTCGACCACCGATTCCAGATCACCTCCCTGCCCCAACGCATAGCCAACCCGGTAGTTCCGACTTAACGGCGACATACAGGTCACGATCAGGTCGCCAACACCAGCCAACCCCAAAAAAGTCAGCGGATCAGCGCCCATGTGTACCGCAAAGCGGCTCATCTCGGCCAACGAGCGGGTCATCAACATGCTACGGGTATTCTCGCCCATCCCTAACGCGGCACTCATACCGGCAGCAATGGCATAGATATTCTTCAAAGCACCACCGAGTTCAACACCGTACATATCCGAGCCGGCGTAAACCCGGAAAAAATCGCAGTGTAATGTTGCCTGAATCCGACGGCATAGTTCGGGGTGATCACTGGCTATCACCGTCGCCGCTAATTGCCGGGTAGCGATCTCTTTCGCCAAATTGGGGCCACTGATGACGCCAACCTGACACTGCGGAGCCTCTTCACGCAGCACCTGACTCATCAGTCGGAAGCTACCGGGCTCGATCCCTTTAGTGGTACTGATCAGCATTTGACCCGGTTGGAGCCGAGGAGCTACTTGGCGGACGACGTCGCGAAAATTCTTGCTGGGAATCGATACCAGCACCACCCGACTGCGGCTGATCGCATCAAAGTTGGTCACTGGATGAAGTTTGGGATCAAGTTCAAAGCCGGGCAGATAGCGGCTATTCTGCCGCTCGTCGATCATCTGCTGGGCCTGCTCGGCATTACGCATCCACTGATAGACGTTATAACCGTTCATCGCCGCGATATTAGCCAGAGCCGTGCCGAAGCTGCCGCCCCCCAGAACGCTGATGGTCTGATTGTCGAGCCCCTCCGTCGAGGAGCAATCAACGGTATCATTATCGCATGGGGTCGAACCGGTCATCGTTTCTTCTCTCTTGCTATGTTACTGGCGTATCGATTAACGACCCGAATGTCGAACGGCTCGTTTGTTATCAACCTAACCCGGCGAAGCATTCCGTCTGGCAGGGCCTTGCATCGTTACTTGGGTCTTTGGAGCATCTTTTCGTCCGGATGGACGCAGCCTAAGCGACGTCCAATCAACTGCTCAATATCAGGCAACATAAAGGCATCGTTTTCACACGCGAAGCTGACAGAGACACCGGCAGCACCGGCCCGACCAGTACGGCCGATACGATGAACGTAGTCCTCGGCATCTTCGGGCAAGTTATAGTTAATGACGTGGCTGACACCCTCGACGTGAATACCCCGACCCGCAACATCGGTCGCCACCAGCACGTTGATACGACCGCCGCGAAATGCTTCCAGTGTCTTGACACGTTGTGCCTGACTGACCTCACCCGACAGCAATTCGGTTGTGATACCGCAACGCTTAAGTCGCTCAGTCAAACGGCGCGTCTGATCACGGCGGTTGGCAAAGACCATCACCCGCTCCAACTCCTGTTGATTAACCAGGTTATAGAGCAAATTAAATTTCTCATCCTCACCGACCAGATAAACAATCTGCTCGACCGTATCCGCGGTTAAGTTCTCGGCTTTAATATCCACGGTTACCGGATCGAGGGTCCACATACTGGCCAGATGCATAATCTGATCGGAGAAGGTGGCACTAAATAGCAAAGTCTGGCGATCTTTTTTATGCGGCGTGCTGCGGATAATCGCCCGTACATCCGGGATAAAGCCCATGCTCAACATCCGGTCAGCTTCATCGAGCACCAAGATTTCGACACCGCTCAGGTCAACATCACCCTTCTGGTTGAAATCGAGCAAGCGGCCCGGTGTTGCCACCAAAATATCGACCTGTCCCTGGCGTAACTGTCGCTGCTGCTTCTCGTAATCCATACCGCCAACCAGCGTCACGACAGACAGGTTACTGTGTTTGGTCAACCCTTCGGCATCGCTGGCGATCTGCATCACCAGTTCACGTGTTGGTGCCACGATCAACGCGCGTGGCTTACCGTTGCGACGGTGGCCTTCGAGCGGATAGTCAATCTGATCTGTGATGATATTGATCAGGAAAGCGGCGGTTTTACCGGTGCCGGTTTGTGCCTTACCGATAAGGTCCTTACCTTCCAAGGTATGAACCAACGTCTGTGCCTGAATGGGGGTGCAGTAGCCAAAACCCAGTTCGGCGATCGACTGCATCACACTGTCGGGCAGGTCCATATCGTGAAAGCGGACCTTGCCTTCTTCTGGCTCAACCACAAATTGATCGGGAGACCAGGGTGCTGCGGGAATCTGACTAGGCGCGGCTTTAGGCTCTGACTGGGGCTGCTTGTCTATGTCTGCTAGTTTGTCTGCTTGTATGGCTACTGGCTTAACTGCAGGTTTGGCTGCTCCGGAACGGCGCTGCGCGGGTTTAGACTCTTCCGCTTTAACTGCAGTCGCTTTAGCCGCAGTTGGCGCTGCCGGTGTTACCGTTGCCGGGCGGGGTGATGCTACCTCAGAGGGATCAGTTTTGTAGGTCTTGTAGGTTTTGTCCGTTTTGGATTTCGAAAACCACTTAATCAATGCGTTACCTCAGCGTTCAGTTAAGAACGTGGCGAATGGTTATCACTCAATGCAACAACCCAATAAATTGATCTATTTTAATGCATTATCGCCGCTGTTCCCATCGATAAATCGACCGTTTCGGCGACAGCCATCCTGCCACGGGGAGGACGTTTAACGGACCGGTAACTCACGCTTAAACGGCGGTAATGCCGCTAATAGTGCGCGGCCATAACGTCGGGTTGTCAGTCGATTATCCAGAATCGTAATCAGCCCGGTATCAGACTCTGAGCGCAGCAGTCGCCCGCTGGCCTGAATCAAACGCACCGAGGCATCAGGAACAGCTACCTCCATGAAGGGATCACGGCCCTGTCCTCGAATCCACTCATCAAGCGCCTTCTCCACTGGACGCCCCGGTACCGCAAACGGAATTTTAGCGATCACCACATGCTTGAGATAATCTCCGGGCAGGTCGACCCCTTCGGCGAACGAGTTCAAGCCAAACAGCACCGACCCCTCACCATCGTCAACCCGCTGCTTGTGTTGTACCAGTAGCTGTTGCTTGGAGCTGTCGCCTTGCGCCAGGATGCGTTCAGCCAGCGCCGGCTTTACCAACTCCCGCACCTTGAACATCTGCCGCCAGGAGGTAAACAACACCAAGGCGGATTGATCCGGAGCCAGACAGCGACCCAACTCTTCGGCAACCTGCTGATCGTGCGCATCGACCTCGTTAGGGGCCGCTTTAATCTGGGGCAGCCGTAAAGTCGCAGCCTCGGCGTAATGAAACGGGCTCGGCACGATCGCAAAACGCGAATCCGCAGGTACGCCGCTACGCATCTTCAGTTGCTCAAACTGGCCCAGTGCGGTCAACGTTGCCGAGGTCACCACCGCAGCGCCACAACGCTGCCACAAGCTCGCGTTGAGCGTATCGGCGGCCAGGATCGGACTACAGCACAACTCCAATTCTTCACCTTCCGGACTTTGATGGTAACTGAGCCAGCGAGCATGGGGAGGCTGGCCCGGTTTATCTTTTATCACCAGCCCACGCCACAGCGCCCGCGCCGCTTCGGCGCGCGCCAATAGTCGCCCTGCGGTAGGAAACCAACGTTCGGCCAATTGCTGGTCAATGCCGTGAACCGGCTCAGCCATCGCCTCTTTGAGTTTTTCGGTAACCGAATCGAGCAACAGCTGCAGGTCCCGACAGCGTGGTTCCAGCTGTTGCGCCAGCTCTAGCACCTCTACCGGCACTACCCCATCGGGAAAACGAACATAACGGACATCGTCATTACGATCATCATCAGGGATCTGCGCCACCATCTGCTGCAAAGGCAGATCAAGTCGCTGTAACAGCTCCAGCAGGCCTGCAACCAGCGACTCAAGCGGTTTCAGTGTGCGCACAAGCGACTCGGGCTCGCGCAACTCTTTCAACATCCGATTGCCGGTCTTGGTCAGTGACTTAAGCCAATTACGCCAACTGTGCAATCGCAGCTGATGGTTGAAGTGGCTTAGCGCCTTATCAGCCAGGTGATGCCCCTCATCGAATACATACAACGTTTCGTCGGGTTCAGGCAAAATCGCACCGCCCCCCAACGACAGATCAGCCATCACCAGGTCGTGGTTGGCGACAATGCAGTCCGCCTGGTCGAGCCCTTGGCGCGCTTTATAGAAACAGCAGCCACTAAAATTGGAACAGCGCCGGTTGCTGCATTGACGGTGGTCGGTGGTGACGCCACTCCATTCGACCGACGTCAGTTCGTCGAGCCAACTGTCGCGTTCACCGTCCCAGGTCCCCTTGATGTAGGCATCGGCAAACGATCGATAGAGTTCAAGCGTCTTGGGTTCAACTTGCAGCGCTAACTCATCATCGTAGAGCGCCAAATTCGGATTCTGATCGCCATTCTGTAATGCCTGGTCAAGCTTCGATAGGCACAGATAACGCCCCCGCCCTTTAGCCAGCGCGTAATCAAAAGACAACCCGCTATGTTCGAGTAACTCGGGCAGATCCTTAAGAACGATCTGCTCCTGCAATGCCACGGTCGCAGTGGAGAGCACGAGCTTTTTACCCAAGTGTTTCGCCAATGGAATCGCAGCCAGCAAGTAGGCAATCGTTTTTCCGGTACCAGTACCGGCTTCAACCACGGAGATAGGCGGCGATTGGTCGGTTTCCAGCAAACCTTTAACGATCTCGGCGATCATCAATTTTTGTCCGTAACGGGCCTTTAAACCCCGACTTTCGAGGTATTTACTGTAGGCCTGTTGGATCTGTTCTTTTAACTCTGTTGGGATCTGACTCACGGATACACGCTCAATGCAGGGTTAGCGGGTGGCTCGATAAAAAGATACATATGACTAGACACTGTATAAAAACACATATACTGTACATAAAAACAGGCAACGGTACTACGCGATGATCAAGTTAACCCAACGACAAACCGAAGTACTCGAATGCATCCGGCACTATATAGAAAGCACCGGATATCCGCCAACCCGGGCAGAAATAGCCAAGCAACTCGGTTTTCGCTCAGCAAATGCCGCCGAGGAGCACCTCAAAGCGCTGGCACGAAAAGGCGCTATCGAGATGGTCCCCGGAACATCTCGCGGCATCCGCATCCCTGAGCTTGAAGCAGAAGAAACAGGAATCCCCATCGTCGGCCGAGTCGCAGCAGGCCACCCGGTGCTGGCGCAAGAAAACATCGACGAGCGCTGCGCGGTACCGCCAGACTTCTTTTCCCCCAAAGCCGACTACTTCTTGCGGGTTCAGGGGTTAAGTATGATCGATGTCGGCATTCTCGATGGCGACCTATTGGCGGTGCATCAAACTCAGGATGTTCGTAATGGTCAGATCGTGGTTGCACGCATCGACGATGAAGTTACCGTTAAGCGATTCCAGAAAAGCGGTTCCAGCGTTCAGTTGATTGCCGAGAACAAAGATTTTGATCCTATCGAGGTTGATCTCAAACGTCAGGAACTGACGATTGAAGGGTTAGCCGTCGGCGTACTCAGAAAAGGTAGCTAGTCATGATCGAACTCAACTCTATGGCATACATCAATCAACCGATGCAGCCTTGCTCGCTATCGCAGCTATCACTGAATCAACACTTTTCATACAGTCTGGCGATCGACCCGACACTAACGCAGCCAACGCCCAAAGGCCGGCCTGCAGTGCCGACGCACCCGGCAACCTTCGACACTCCAGCACGGCGAACGGCGAAAAGTTGGTCATCGGCTAACGAGGAGGTCGGCTATGACCCTTACCGCTCTGCAACGCTATCGAGTGGTATGTCAGGCAAAATCACCCAAATTATCATGCCAGACGAAGATGAATACAATTTCCAGCTATTGATGCCCTTGCTGGCGCAGCTCAGTCGTGATGACCGTTGGTTCGCCTGGATCGCGCCCCCACTTAAGCTTCCCAAGCAGTGGCTGCTCGAGGCTGGCATCGATATCAACAAGATCATGATGCTGCAACCCAAGACCGAGCAGGATACGCTCAAGCTGGCTCAAAAAGCACTGCGCACCGGTACTTGCCACGCGGTTATCAGCTGGCCTGGTCAGGTTTCAAAGGAGCAGCTAAATCAACTTGAACTGGCAGCCAAAAGTGGTCAAAGCCACGCCATCGTGATTCAACCCCGATAGATCTGTCGCTTAGATGCAGTGAGGATGGATTTACTGAAAACGCTAAGCGCATCAACAAAAAAAGAGCCCTCAGGCTCTTTTTTTTATTTTCAACACTTGCTCAGTGAAGTGTCGGCGCGAGTGCTGCAATCAACTGTTTTTCTCTATTTTCAACGATAACCTGTACACCCAATGCCATCATCGCTTTGGCCAACTCGGCCTGACCCCCGTCAAACTCTTGCTCTGAGAAACGGATACTGATCATCGGGACCGGCTGCTCGCTACTGTCTTGCTTGGCTGCCTCCGTGTCACTACGGCGTAATGCAAAGGTCCCGTCTTCTAGTCGAACTATCTCTAACACTTCTGCTGGCATAAGCTCCTCGACAGCGACTTCAAAACAGTACTAGACAATACCGCTACCATTCTTTCAGCGACTCTCGTTGCCGTTCCACCAATTCACGTAAACTATTTAGCCAACCTTCAAGCTGGCTGATCACCTCTTTGTCTGAGGAGTGATCCGGATTCACCTGTACAACCTGTATCTCTGACAAACTGGCATGTCCCGAGTTTGTTGCCTGGTCACGTTCCTGGGCCTGCCAGCAGGCACGGTAGGCGGCCAGCAATTGCGACAACCAACTGTCTGCTGCCGCTAAGTTACCCAACTCTTTTGCTTCAGGGGCTTCCATCCCTTTATCTTCAAGCTGTTGTTGCAACTCATCACGGGTGGTGATTTTTTCAGGTTGCAGGTAGTAAACTGCCGCGATCTCCCTGACATATGAGCTGTAAGCAGAAACCAAATGAAACAGGACCGACTCTTCAAACGATTCGATCAGTGCATGTTTACTCCAACCACTTCCCTGTTCAGCCTTCTTCAGCTGATCCAGGTGTAGCTTGGCAAATGACAATTTCTGGTTCGTTCTGGAAATATAAATATTGGACATTGGTTGCTCCTGCAGTCCCGCCCTTAAAATCAAACGTTTTACTATGTTTTTGGTTTTGCCTTGGCTTTCGCCTTAGGCTTGGCTTTCGCCTTCGTGGGCGACTTACGCTTATCTTCTTCGACCCACTTACCCTCCTGGCAGAATGCACGCCAGCCACTTGCCTTACCTTCAACCTCTGACATCACGTACTGTTCTTTGGTCTTGCGACTGTAACGGATAACCGCGGGTTGCCCTGCAGGATCGGCGACCGGTGCCTCCAGCAAAAAGTG
Organism: Motiliproteus sp.; assembly: GCA_036961355.1. Taxonomy (GTDB): domain Bacteria; phylum Pseudomonadota; class Gammaproteobacteria; order Pseudomonadales; family Balneatricaceae; genus Motiliproteus. The sequence continues at coordinate 37,030 of JBALVL010000031.1, read as the reverse complement.
GTATTTGGGATCGATTTCGCTCTTATGCGGAATCAACTCCGCAACCAAGGGTGCCCGTGTTTCGCGGTTACGGGGAAACTGGCTAGCAGCCAGGAACATTCCCGCAGCGCCATCGCGTAAGATGTAATGATCGTCAACATTGATGCACTCCAGCTCTGGCATCGGTACCGGATCCATCTTTGGCGGCGCAGCTTCACCGCTACGTAACAGCTTACGGGTATTCTTGCAGTCCTCTGAAGTACAGCCAAAGTACTTGCCGAAACGGCCGGTCTTGAGCTGCATATCTGAACCGCACTTATCGCATTCAATTAACGGGCCATCGTAGCCTTTTATCTTGTACTGCCCCTGCTCCACTTCAAAACCGGAACACTCAGGGTTATTACCACAGACATGTAATTTGCGATTTTCATCGATCAGATAACTATCCATCGCCGTATCGCATTTCGCGCAACGGTGCTTTTGACGTAACAACCGGGATTCAGCTTCATCATCGGCATCGACGCTGATCGCTTCATCGCCATGAACTAGGTTCTGCGTTCCTTTGCAGCGCTCCTTCGGGGGCAGACTATAGCCTGAGCATCCCAGAAAAACGCCGGTGCTTGCGGTGCGGATCATCATATGACGGCCGCATTTCGGACAAGGGATGTCGGTCTCGGTGGGCGTATTAAGCGCCATGCCCGATTCTTCGTCCTCGGCTTGCTCTAACTGGCCGCTGAAATCTTTGTAGAACGCATCCAGTAGCTGTTTCCAGTCGGCCTTGCCGTTGGCGACATCATCTAACGCTTCTTCCATCTTGGCAGTAAAGCCATAGTCCATCAGCTCAGAGAAGCTACCGGTCAAACGTTCTGTGACGATATCTCCCATCTTCTCGGCGTAGAAACGACGGTTCTCTAACTTGGCGTAGCCACGATCTTGAATCGTCGAGATGATCGACGCATAAGTCGATGGCCGTCCAATCCCTTGCTTCTCCAGCTCTTTCACCAAGGCTGCTTCACTGAATCGCGGTGCCGGTTTGGTAAAATGCTGGGTTGGCTCTAATCGCTCCAGCTCCAATGGATCAGCCTGTTTCAGCTCAGGCAGAAGCACATCTTCATCTTTCTTACTGGCCGACGGTTGGGCTTTTAGGAAGCCGTCAAACTTCATGATCCGACCACGGGTACGCAGCTCGAAGTCGCCACAGCTGACTTTGATACGGGTGCTGGTGAATTTTGCGTTAGGCATCTGACAGGCAACAAACTGCCGCCAGATCAGCTCATAAAGTCGTTGCGCATCGCGCTCCATTTCACCAAGAGCGGAACCTTTGACGCTGACATTAGAGGGTCGAATCGCTTCGTGAGCCTCTTGAGCGCCCTCCTTGCTGCTGTAGGATTTAGCTTCAGGGGGCAGATACTGATCACCGAAGCTGTGTTGGATATACTCCCGGCAGCTTTCAACAGCCTCAGCACTGAGGTTGGTCGAATCGGTTCGCATGTATGTGATGTGACCCGCCTCGTACAAACGCTGCGCCATCATCATGGTTTTCTTAACACCAAACCCTAGGCGTGTGCTGGCAGCTTGCTGCAGCGTTGAGGTGATATAGGGCGCGGAAGGCTTGCTTTGCGTCGGCTTGTCTTCACGCTCACTAACCTGATAACTGCCCTTTTGTAACTCGGCCAGCGCCTGATCGGTGGTAGTTTTGTCGCCGGGGCGAAACGCTTTGCCCAGATGTTTAGTCACATCGAATCGGACTTGGTCACCCGCCGCCGTGTTCAGTTCAGCGGCAACATCCCAATATTCTTCGGGAATAAAAGCCCGAATTTCACGTTCGCGCTCGACCACTAGCCGCACCGCAACCGACTGCACCCGGCCGGCGGATAAGCCGCGGGCAACTTTGGCCCAGAGCAACGGTGATACCATGTAGCCGACAACCCGATCAAGAAATCGCCGAGCCTGCTGGGCATTCACACGATCCAGATCCAGCTCGCCGGGAGTTTCAAAAGCCTCGGTGATCGCTTTCTTGGTTATTTCGTTAAACACGACCCGCTTGTAGCGGCTCTCATCCCCGCCGATCGCCTCCTGCAGATGCCAGGCGATCGCTTCCCCCTCTCTATCCAAATCGGTCGCGAGAAAGATTTGATCTGCGTTTTTTGCCAAGCGTTTCAGCTCATCAACAACCTTCTCTTTTCCCGGCAACACTTCATACCGAGGATTCCAGCCCTTGTCCGGATCCACACCCATTCGGGCAACCAGTTGCTGCCGGGCCTTCTTCTTTTTATGGATTACACGCTTATCCGGCGATAGCTTACGCGTTTCCGCCGCAGCCTTAGCCCGGGCTTTGGGATCGACCGCACCGCGGCCACTGCCGCTGGTTGGCAGATCGCGAATATGGCCAACGCTCGATTTGACAATAAAATCGTTTCCAAGATATTTATTAATGGTCTTGGCTTTGGCTGGTGACTCAACAATTACTAGTGACTTACCCATGAATAAAATTAAAGCCTAATCAAATATAGTGTGTGGGATGGGCTGAAGAGCGTCATATATAAGGCTTGCGCATACGCCGGTCAAGAAAACATTTCATTATCATTGATCATTTTGATCTTGATTTACCTCCAGTCAGATAGTTATCGAGGCTTTTTTTAAGTACCATTGACACTGTCCGACCAACCCTCAGAATCGACCCACACATGCCGCAGTACAACACCGCCACGATTACGGTCAGCCTGATGATCATTCTTATCATCGCGCTACTGGTTAACTACTATTTCCACCAATTGCAGGAGCGTAAGCGACAGCGCGCCCTGCTGGCTCGAAAAATAAAAAGCGAAACAGAGAAAATTCTTGAGGCCTTAACCACGCTGAACCAGCTCCAGTGCCCTGCTGCCGTGATCAAGCTGTTTAATGACGAAGTCGTGAAAGCGATCACCAAACTCAACAACCTCAACCCTGAAGTCGACATGATTGAGCAAATTGAGAGTCAGAACCGCGTGGCAGGAAACCCGACAGAATCACTCAATTTAGAAAACGACCGATCAATGAAACAAGCGCATGTAGCTATCCGTTTCGCGATCCGCTTTGTCCATAAACGGCGTAGCGTCGGCGAACTGTCATCGATCTTATGCGATGAGTACAGCGCCCAGCTACAATGGCTCGACAGTAAAATCGAGATCGATACCCACATCGGAGCAGGGAAACGGATGTTAGAAAACGATAAGCCCGCCGTTGCCATCAGTCGCTTTAAACATGCTAAAAGCGTTATCGCCCACCTGCCGCCTCGCGATCCGCGCCGACAGGATCTAGTCGATGAGATCAATCAACTGATCGCACAGGCGTTACCGTTCAGTACCAATGAGATGAAACAGGGAAATTGAGTCGCTTGCGGTTCACTCTTGCTGAAATTCAAACCGTGGCTTAACACCCTGTTCTGTCTCCACCGTTTCAACAAACATCTCGAGCGGCCGAACCCATAGACCGGCCTCGCCATAAAGTGCCTGATACACCACCAGCTCTTGCTCCGTCTCTGAGTGGCGCGCCACTCCGAACACCCGATACTGGCTGCCTTTGTAGTGACGATACAGCCCAGCGGGAATGTCTTTATGATCGGTTAGTTTGATGCCATTAATCTCGTTTATCATCGATGCGTCCAACGTATTCAGTTTTTAGAGGGGGCTGGTGCAACTGGTGGTTTTTTTTGAGACCCCGAAGTCGTGAGCTCCCCACCAACGTCGCTCACACCGCAGCATCAACCAGACGAGTCAACTGCTGCTGGATCAGTTCCACAGCTTCCGGAGTGCCGTGCTCTTCCCAATACACTGACGCATTCACCGGTGTGGATTCAAGGCCATAGACATCATCAGGTAACGTTTCGATCAATTCCGCGATCAACGTTAACGCCGTTGGCTCCAACTGCCCCTCGCCTTTAGACCAACTCCAGTCCGACGGTAAGCCCTCATTGGCATGCGACTGCAGCCGAAATATCTGCCAAGGTACCAATACGTTGCTGGCACGGGCACCTGAGGATTTTTTGGTGCTGTTAAGGCGAGGAATTCGATAGGCTACACAGTCTCGTTCATCAGCCAGCGCCTCACCCAGCGCCCTTGGCAACAAGATACGTGTGATCTGAACCTGAAATCCGGACCGCATCGCCTTTTGACGTAATATCGCCTGCGCCCGCTGTCTGGGAGACGGCATCATCCACATCATTGACCCAAAAATCGCTAACAAAATCAGTACAATAATGAACCAGTTCATCTGTGTTATCCGCCTATTTTTTTCGGTCGGCTATGTTAAGCTATTTATTAGGGAACCTGCTAATCGTGACGGTAGAATTTCTGCTCAGCTCTTCGTCGATTCGGTCTACAGGTGATGCGGACAAATCCGCGGCTAACTACAGAGGGATAGATAATGAGCTACCAACATATCTTATTGGCTGTTGACCTGACTGAAGAGTCCAAACAGGTGGCTGATAAAGCTGTATTTCTGGCACAACAATGCGACTGTCAGCTCAGCCTAATCCACGTCATCGAACCGTTAAGCTTTGCTTACGGTGGCGATGTACCGATGGACCTTTCCACCATTCAAGAGCAACTCGATGAGCACGCCCAGCAACGACTGGACGAATTCGCCGCACAGTTACCACTCGACGTCGGCAAAATTCATGTCGTCTCGGGTCATACTGAAAGTGAAATTCATCGTGTTGCCAAAGAGCAGCAAGCCGATCTCATCGTGGTCGGTAGCCACGGACGCCATGGCTTGTCGCTACTACTAGGGTCAACCGCCAACGGTGTCTTACACGGCGCACGATGTGATGTACTAGCAGTGCGGGTCAGCGAGATCAGCTCAGACTAAACGGCCTCTGCCAATCTACGGCAAGGCACGCGTCTGTTCGTGATAAGGGGGCCTGAAAACAGCCCCCTATTACCTACTTCGCCTTACCGCTTTTCTAATCACTTACTCCAGCACTCATCACGATCTCAGTGCCAGCGACCCTTCTCAGCTATTACAGACGGATCAGGCTACATCGCTTCCAGCTCGACCCAACGATCCATTGCCTGCTCCAACTCTGCCTCACAACGCTCCATTGCGGCCAACTGCTCGGTAACCTTCTCGTGAGATTGCTGGTAAAAGTCAGCAGCCCCAGTCTGAGCTTGTAACGTCTCGAGCTGCTGCTCCAACTGCTCCAGCTTCGCCGGTAACTGATCAAGTTCGCGCTGGATCTTATAACTGAGTTTTTTCGCCACCGGTTTATTGTCAGGTTTTGCAGCAGAGTTCTCGAGCGCTTGCGGGCTGTTGTCGGAGTTTCCTGAATTATCACCGTTTGCAGTGATAACCTCCTCACCTTGCGGCACCTCTGACTGCGGTAATACCCCGCCCTGTCTGAGCCAATCCTCGTAACCACCAAAGTACTCTTTGATATGACCTTTGCCATTAAACACCAGTGTACTGGTAACGACATTGTCCAGGAATGCCCTGTCATGGCTGACCAACAATACCGTGCCGGTAAACTCACTCAAGATCTCCTCCAGCAACTCCAAGGATTCCAGATCGAGATCATTGGTCGGTTCATCGAGGACAAGAATATTGGCGGACTTACTAAACAACCGCGCCAGCAACAATCGGTTTCGCTCGCCCCCCGACAACGCTTTAACCTTGGCGCGAGTTTGAGCCGGGGTAAACAGGAAGTCACCAAGATAGCTGATCATATGTCGGCTTTTGCCATTAATTTCAACATGTTCACGGCCTTCCGCAACATTATCAATGACATTCTTTTCCGGATCGAGCTGCTCACGTAATTGATCGAAATAGGCAACCTTCAGGTTGGTCCCCTGATCCAGCGTGCCCGATTGCGGCTGTAACTGACCCAGCAACAAGCGCAGTAACGTGGTCTTACCAACCCCATTAGGTCCGATCAGGCCTATCCGATCACCGCGCATGATCCGAATCGAGAAATTATCGACAATCGCTCGCGTACCGTAGTGATAGCTAACACCCTTGGCATCAACGACCAATTTTCCGGAACGCTGAGCCTGCTCAAGTGAAAAGCTGGCCTTACCCTGTTGTTCACGCCGCTGGCTACGCTCGTTACGCATCGTTTTGAGGGCTCGAACCCGGCCTTCATTACGGGTACGACGGGCCTTAATACCTTGCCGAATCCAGACCTCTTCCTGCGCCAACTTTTTATCAAATAAGGCATTATGGCGCTCTTGATCTGCCAGCACCTGATCCCGGTATTTAAGAAATCCGGCGTAGTCACCTTGCCACGGAAAAATTCTTCCCCGGTCGAGTTCAACGATGCGATTAGCCAGCCGTTGTAGAAAAGAGCGATCGTGGGTAATAAAAATCAGCGTACCTCGATAATCGAGCAACTGCTGCTCCAGCCAGTCGATCGTGTAGATATCAAGGTGGTTGGTTGGCTCATCAAGCAACAGAATATCAGGCTCAGCAACCAAAGCCCGGGCCAGCGCAACCCGGCGCCGCCAGCCCCCTGACAATTGTGACATACGGCTGTCAGCGGGCAGTTTCAATCGCAACAGCACCCGTTCTACTTTTTGTTCCAATTGCCAACCGTCGACTGCTTCGAGGCGGTGCTGCAACTGCTCCAACTGACGCATCGTCGAATCATCATGGGGCTGTAGCACCAACTGTTCGTATTCGTTGCGCAACACCTGAAGATGACTTAGCCCTTCGGCGACCACCTCAAATACTGTTCGCTGATCCGCTTCAGGCAGCTCTTGCTCCAGTACACCGATACGGGTATCAGGAGCCTGCCAAATGTTTCCGGAGTCCAGCTGTTGCTGCCCTGATATCACTTTGATCAGAGTCGACTTACCCTCACCATTTCGACCAATCAATGCAATCCGTTCACCCGGATGAACCACCCAGTCCACCTGATCCAACAACGGTTTATTACCAAACGCCAAACAGGCCTGGTTCAATCTCAATAACGCCATAAATGTTTATTCCAAGTAACTACAGTGGCCACAACGTTGGGATAATTTCTCTCGGAAACACTCCGACTTTGTTCTATTCTACTGCCAAACGGCATCAAGGTCGGCAATTGAAACGAAGAGGATCAAAATTTGCAATCATCATGGCCGTTCAACCCGCCCCTTAACCAAGGAGTACACCGGTCAAAGTCCTTCTCCAGTCGTTATCGATATATGCTCAACCTGCTCTTAGGCACGATTCTTCTTGGCCTGTCAGTCCCTACACTGGCTATAATCGACAACCGTTCACCCGAACAAAGCAAACAGCTCCAACAACAGCGCGCTCAATACCAACAGGCACGAGGGGCGCTGCAACAAAAGAATTTCAAAACTGCGTCCCCTCTGATCAAGCAGCTTAAACAGTATCCGCTTTACTCCTACCTGATTTATCAACGGCACCTGCTCCAGCTTGAGCAACTAAACAGCAAAAAAATGGCTCAGTTCGACGATAATTTTGCCGACTCCCCACTTCCTTATCGGCTGCATCGTTCATGGCTGAGCCATCTGGCTAAACAGAAGCAATGGGACCTTTTTCTGAAAGAATTCCGCCCAGAGATAGCCAATACCACTCTACAGTGCCAGCAGTTATGGGGACTATTGCAAACCGGTCACCCGGAGCAGGCATTTAGCCAAGTTGCACCTTTGTGGTTACACGGCAGTTCACGCCCTAAAGCCTGCGATGAGTTGTTTAATGCCTGGATCAATCGTGGTGATTTCTCCGAGCAACATGCCTGGGATCGCTTCTGGCTTGCGCTGGATCGTAACAACGCCAAACTGGCAAATTACCTGACTCGCTATCTGGAACAGCCGCAGAGGCAAAAAATTGCCAAGCAAGCCCTTTGGTTGCACAAAAACCCAAAGCAGCTTGCCAAAGTGAAACTCAACCCCAACACACAAGGGTACGATCAACTGGTCGTGCACAGCATCAATCGCCTCGGCCGCAGGGACCCAACACTGGCATTAGCGCAACTCGAGCGATTTAGCCCGAGTCTGAACCTGCCTGAGCAGGAACTACAGAAGCTGCAGCGTCGCTTCAGTCTACGGTTACTCAAGCGCTACCAACCTCCGCACGACGCGATGATTCAGCAACTGAACCCCAAGCAGGACGATGCTGAATTAACCGAGTGGCAACTGCGCAACAGCATTCTTCAGCAAGATTGGCAGATTGTGGATCAACAGTTAGCGCAGTTACCGCTAGCCACCCGATCAAAGGATCGTTGGCGCTATTGGCAAGCCAGAGCGCTGACTTCACAAACGAAACCTGCCGCTCATGATCGCGCTGCACAGATCTATGCCGAACTGGCTCAGAACCGCAGTTTTTACGGTTTTATGGCTGCCGACAAACTTGGCAGCGAATATCAGCTTAACAACCAACCCCACAGCATTAGCCAGACCGAGCTAGAGCAGTCCTCCCAACACCCGGGAGTGATTCGTGCCCGCGAACTGTTCCATCATCAGCAGCGGACCGAAGCCCGCCGGGAGTGGCGCAAAGCCAGCCAGGACTTTGACTCCCAGCAGCATCACCTAGCGGGCCAATGGGCAAAACAATGGGGCTGGCATGGCCAGGCAATTCGATCGGCGATCTCGGCACGGCAATGGAACGACCTATTGCTGCGATTCCCTCTGGCCTACAACCCCGAGACGGCCGATTCGGCAGAATTAAATAATATTGAGCAAAGCTGGATCCTAGCTATCACTCGACAAGAGAGCGCCTTCACTCCTGATGCACGTTCGCACGCCGGTGCCACCGGGCTAATGCAACTGATGCCAGCTACCGCCAAAGAGACCGCTAGGAAAGCAAAAATTCGCTACCGTGGATCTCAACAACTGATAGATCCGGAACTAAATCTGAAGTTAGGGAGTAGCTATCTCGCGCGGTTGAGTCGCCGTTACGAAGGCAACCGGGTACTTGCCAGCGCCGCATATAACGCGGGTCCTCATCGGGTGAACGGCTGGTTAAAACTGCGCAGTGACTTGCCTGCTGATATATGGATCGAGACGATACCGTTCGATGAGACCCGCAACTATGTCCAGAACGTGTTGAGTTTTGCAGTGATTTATAGTGATTTATTAGGCTTACCCAAACAGCTATTCAAACCCAACGAGCAGCTGGCAACGCTACCCTAACCTGCAACGCCACTCTAACTGGCAACGCTAGCCTATGTCAGAGTGTTTGTCTGGCTTCGCCAATCCGCCTCACCAAACCCGTAGAAACGCAAAGCGAATCGCGTTCGGGCAAGAGAGCAAGGTAACAATCGTTAAAAAAAGGGCGATCACTCTATCCGTGATCGCCCTTTTCTGTTCAATCAACAGCCCCGATACGTGATCGTAGACTATTGCCGATAAGTAACGGGTTATTGCTGCAGGTTGTGAACCTTGATAATACGGTTCTTTACCAGCGTCGCCAGCCGGTCCGATTCAAACTTCGGCAGAAAATCATCACAGCCCACTTTCTCTGCCATCGCATGGTTAAACGACCCTGACAACGACGTATGCAACACCACATGCATATCCTTCAACTGATCATCGCCACGGATCTCAGCGGTTAATCGATAGCCGTCCATCTCTGGCATCTCAGCATCGGTTATCACCATCAAGAAGCGATCGGACATCACTTGTCCCTGTCCTGCAAACGCGTGTAACTGGTGCAGTGCATCGGTGCCGTTGATCGCCTCGTAGACGCGAATACCGAGACTCTCTAATGTCCGTGTAACCTGATCTCGAGCGGTGTGCGAATCATCGACGATCAGAATCTCATAGTTCTGCGCCAGCGCCATCACCTCATCATCAATCAACCCTGGCGTCACCTCGGTCGTGTAGGGGCTGACCTCCGCTAATACCTTCTCAACATCTACGATCTCAACTAGCTTGTTATCGTCCATCCGTGTAATCGCGGTCAGATAGTGGGCCCGTCCGGCAGTCACCGGCGGCGGTAGCACATCGGCCCAGTCCAGGTTGAGAATACGCTCGACATCGCTAACCAAGAAGCCTTGAACGGTGCCGTTATACTCGGCCACAATCATATGGGCCGTTTCGGTAATCTCGGTAGGCGCCATTCCGATCGCAGCACTCAGGTCGATAACCGGAACGGTTTGACCACGCATGTTGGCGACACCAATCACCACAGGGTGGGAGTTAGGCAAGGCGTTCAAACGAGGTAGTTTTAAAACCTCCTTAACCTTAAAGACATTGATAGCGAACAACTGATGCCGCCCCAAGCGAAACAACAACAGTTCAAAACGGTTCTGACCCACCAGTTGCGTGCGTTGATCAACACTATCTAAAATCCCGGACATCGTGAAAGTACCTTTTAATATTCAACCTAATCCGCAATAGCGGACCTAAGCTGCTAGCATAGCGAAATCAGCCTCGAAAGGGATACCGAGAACCCACCAAAATAACAGGCATTTATCAATCATATGATCCAAAGCAACAGTTTACTGGTTGATATCGCCGTCAACCTCACCGATAAAGCGTTTGAATCCGACCTGCCCGATTTATTGGCACGAGCTAGCGCTGCTGGCGTCGGACAGATGGTCATCACCGGTTCTACCCTGGCTGAGAGCCGTCGCGCGATGGAATTGTGCCAGCAGTTAGGGCCTCAATTTGGCCAACAACTCTACGCCACAGCAGGTGTTCACCCGCATTACAGCCGCGACTTTCCCATAGATGGTAAAGAGCAGATTAAAGCCTTGCTCAAACACGCTTGCGTTAAAGCTGTAGGGGAAACAGGGCTGGATTTTAATCGAGATTTTTCTCCTAGACCGCAACAGATTCATGCCTTCGAGCAGCAGTTAGAGCTGGCTGTAGAACTGGGTCAACCGATCTTGATGCACGAGCGAGACGCCGGAACGACCTTCTATGAGATGGTTAAAGCCCATCGGGATCAGTTTAGCAAAGGGGTTCTGCACTGCTTTACGGGCGATCGTGAACAACTTTTTCGATTACTGGACCTTGACCTGCATATTGGAATCACCGGCTGGATCTGCGATGAACGACGAGGCCAGCACCTGCAGTCTCTATTAAAGGAGATTCCGCTTGATCGTCTGATGCTGGAAACAGATGCTCCCTATTTATTACCTCGCGACATCCGCCCCAAACCCAAACCGCGCCGGAACGAACCGGCTTACTTACAACACATCTGCCAACGAGCCGCAGAGTTTATCGGCATCAGCACCGAACAGCTGACTCAAGCAACAAGCCACACCGCACGCCAATTTTTCAATCTGGATCAACAGGGCCATACAGCCGAAAAATAAACTCTTGTAGCTGCAGTGCATCAAACGGCCAGCCCAACTCATCTCCGGAGGCTGAATCAGCCAATACCGGAATGCGGACCCCATACTTATCGACGAGTTGGTCGTCATCGGCTATATCAACTAATTCAACTGAAAATCTTTTAAAATCAATAGCCGATTCTAAAACCCCCTCGGCTACAGAGCAAAGATGACAGCCCAAAGTACCGTATAAAATCAACTTCGACATGATAGTCACTCCAAAAAAAAATCCACTCTACCAACAAACAGGAACTATCCAAAGGTTGCACGACGCCGCGCTTGCGTTAGTTTATACTTCCGCTTTCGCGGTACTTAGCTAGGGTCGAAAAATGACGCTTCCGGGTGCCACTCCAGCCTTGTAGGAGACTTAACAGTATGGATCGCAACGATTCTTCCAATTCCACCGATTTTTTTAATGCCATGAACTCTGAAACCAACAAGTTGGTAGAGATGCTTGGCGGTAAAGTTGGTGAAGAGTATCTCAACAATCTTAACAGTGCATGGTCGCAACTTCTGAGCAAGCCGACCGATCCGCAAGGCTGGATGGACGCCATCTCCGAATACCAAACAAGCTCACTTCAGTTCTGGTCAACCTTGATCACCGGAGGCTCCGATCTATCGGGCACGCCGGCTACCGGAGACCGTCGTTTCAAGTCTGATGAGTGGAGCAGCAGCCCAGTCTTCAACTACATTAAAGAATCGTACCTGATCGCCTCACAACTGCTAAACAAAGCGGCTTCCAATGCTAATTTGGATGAGAAGGGCCAGAAGAAATTAGAGTTTTACACTCAGCAATATATCGATGCGATGTCGCCTAGCAACTTTGCGGCAACCAACCCTGAAGTGATTCAGCAGGCGATCGAAACTAAAGGCCAGAGCCTGATCGACGGCTTGCAAAATCTGATGGGTGACCTCGACAAGGGCCGCATCTCGATGACCGATGAATCCGCCTTTGTGCTGGGTGAAAACATCGCTACCACGCCGGGTGAAGTGGTATTCCAGAATGAGATTTTCCAGCTAATTCATTACAAGCCCACTTGCGATAAGGTAGCCGAGCGTCCGGTTCTGATCATCCCCCCTTGCATTAACAAGTTCTATATCATGGACTTGCAGCCAGGTAACTCGTTCGTCAAGTACTCGGTCGAACAGGGCCAAAACACCTTTCTAATTTCTTGGGTCAATGCCGGTAAAGAGCATGGCCACCTCGGCTGGGATGACTATGTAGAATCAGGTGTTCTCCAGGCTATCGAAGCACTGAAAGAGATCTCTGGCAGTAGCAAAGTCAACGCTGTTGCCTGGTGTATCGGCGGAACAATCCTATCAGCCAGCTTGGCGGTGATGGCGGCCCGGAAAGACAACTCAGTAGCATCAGCAACGTTCCTGACCGCTCTGACCGACTTCTCCGAGCCCGGCGACATCGGCGTATTTGTCGATGAGGAGCAAATTTCAAAAATCACCAAAAAGGTCGATGAAGAAGGTTTCCAGAGCGGCAAAAATCTGTCTAACGCCTTTAACATGCTTCGCTCCAACGATCTGATCTGGTCATACGTGGTCAACAACTACCTTAAGGGACAATCACCGGTACCGTTCGACCTGTTGTACTGGAACAGCGATCCAACCAACATGCCTGCCAAGTTCTACAGCTACTACATGACCAACATGTACCTGGAAAACAATCTGGCTAAGCCCGGTAAGTTGAACATCTGCGGCGTCCCAATTGACCTGACCAAGATCAAAGTTCCTTGTTACTTCCTCTCCTGTGTCGACGATCACATCGCACCTTGGAAGACGACGTTCAAAGGCACCGAACTTCTCAAGCAGTGCGAGTTTGTACTGGGCGCCAGTGGCCATATTGCAGGTGTCATTAACCCTGTTTCTAAAGACCGCCGCCACTACTGGATCGACGGTGAACTGGGTGACACTGCCGAAAAATGGCAGGAAACCGCTCAGCGCCAAGAAGGCAGCTGGTGGAAACATTGGTCTGTTTGGCTCAAGAAACGCGGCGGTAAGCAGGTAGCAGCCCCTGAATCACTAGGGTCGGACACATACAAACCTATCGAGGCGGCCCCCGGCAGCTACGTTGCCAAGCGGGCAGATTAATCTGCCGAGCTAACTTCAAAAAGAAAATAACCATAAGGGGCTGACATTCAGCCCCTTTTTTTATGCTGTAAGCTCAATATCGATTTTTTAAAACAGCAGGTATTTATTGGCGTTTCGATAGCTGTCGGTAGCGCCATACTGTAGCCTTGCCCTCCCCTGCGTTGCGACCAACTACCCCGGTTACTACTAGCTAGCAACGAAGCAGGCCCAAACACCGTTTATTTAAGTTAGTACGATGCCCAGCCTTTCTAAACGACTACGAAACGAAACCCGTGCCATTTTCAAACTTGGCGTCCCCATAGCCATTACTCAATTATCGATGGCTGCCATGGGGACAACTGACACCCTGATGTCAGGGCATTACAATAAACAAGACTTAGCCGCTGTTGCGATAGGAAACGGACTTTGGCAACCGTTGTTCTTCGCCTTAGTCGGTATACTGGCGGCTATCGTCCCCCTCGTTGGATTAGCCTTTGGAGCCGGTGACTATCGCAGTATCCGAAACCATATCCAGCAGGCCTTATGGTTAGCACTGACGATCGGACTGTTAGGCACTATCGCCCTGCAACTCACAGCAGCGCCGTTGATCGCATTGATGCAGGTCGAAGCACCAGTCGATCAGATAAGCTACCAATATGTTATCGCGGTAAGCCTCGGGTTCCCGGCAGGGGCTTTGTTTACCGTCTTGCGCGGTAGCACTGAAGCCCTGCATCAAACCCGTCAAGTGATGCTTATCAGTATATTCGGGCTGCTATGTAACATTGTTCTCAACTACCTGCTGATCTATGGCAAATTCGGATTACCAGAGCTTGGCGGTGTTGGCTGTGGCTGGGCTTCGGCGCTGGTCATGTGGATTCAGTGTACGGTTTTATTATTGTTCAACCGACACGATAGCCACTACAAGCCCATTCGCTATTGGAAAAACTGGCGTCGCCCTATTGTCAGTGAGCAACTCACACTTCTCAAAATCGGAGTCCCAATCGGTTTCGCGCTCTTCATAGAGGTCAGTATGTTTTCGATGATGGCATTATTCTTAGCGCCATTAGGGCAAGATAGTGTCGCCGGGCATCAGATCGCCTTCGCTTCTGTCACCCTTGCATTCATGTTAGCGCTTAGCCTGTCGATGACCCTAACCATTCAAGTGAGCTACCAACTGGGCAAGAAGAATTACTCGCAAGCACGTTTTATCGCCTATACCGGGCTTGGCTTAGCTCTTATGCTAGCGACTATTACCGCCACACTGTTTTTGTCTACTTCAGAATGGATTGCAGGACTTTACACTTCTGATCCGCAAGTGATAACACTGGCCGCCACGATACTCGGCCTAGCTGCGCTACTGCAGCTTCCAGACTACTTGCAAGTGACCATAGTCGGCATACTACGAGGCTTTAAAGATACAACCACGGCGATGTATACCGCTTTTTTGGCTTACTGGGTTGTCGGCTTACCGGTGGGATACCTGCTCTGCTATACCGATCTATTCGGCACAGCATTAGGCGTAACAGGATTCTGGTTAGGGCCCATAGCTGGTGTTTCAATCGCCGCTACACTGCTAGGCTGGCGACTAAAGTGGCAACTTACTCGGCTACCTGCTCCATTCTCAGGCTAGTAAAACGTTAACACCCTACCTATAGATTCTTACTGAGCAGCTGTGCCAACTTATCATTGATACGCTCAGAGTTAGCCTGCTCTTTTTCAACCTGAATACGCTGCTGACGCTTCTCACGCATCTCTTTGAGCATTTTCTTAGCATGCTCAGCCTCTTGCTCCGTCACCTGCCCGGCCTCTTCGCCGTTAAGACCGATCCGGGCAGCACCCGTCTTGAGACTTTTATAATACTGAGGAGCCCGTACGTAGGACGCCAACGCACGCTTGATTTTGCCTTTAGAAAGTTTTTCATCTGCCAACAGCTCTTCCTGAATACCTATCTTCAACGGTTTAACCGCATCGCGGTTAAACACATTCGGATAAAGCTCAGAAATTTGTGCCACTGCGGCTTGGTTAGCAGCACGGTTTTTGCTCTTAGCCGGTTTCTTAGTAGGTGCTGAAGATGGCGTTATTTGTTGATTTTCGGTCATAAGGGGCATCATTTTTGAGGGAATTAGATAACAAGGTTTGAAACCATGGGTTCAATTTTTACCAATACGGATCAAATAATAAAAGAGGTCGGCATCTTCACGGCTATTGATCAGCTCATGGCCTAAAAAGGTACAGAATTTCGGAATATCCCGCTGGGTCGAGGGGTCGCTTGCGACAACCTCCAACACTTCGCCACTGGCAACATCCCGTACTTTATTGTGCAGCATCATCACAGGCTCCGGGCAATATAGCCCGATCGCATCCATATAATGATCAGCTTTTGGATCTACCATACAACTACCCTGCAAAAACAGCTGCTATTGTCTCAAATGCTGGCCAAGGGAAAAACCCACTAATGCATTTTTTTCAAAATCTTCGGTACCTGTTTCACCTATTTCGCAACATCGCCATATACTCAATGATAAACACCAACAATTCGATCAGGAGCAGCCATGATCAAAGTGATGATAGAACGGCAGGTTGCAGTAGATTTAGAACAGCACTATCAAAAATGTGCAAAGGCAACCCTTCAAACAGCAATGAGCAGCCATGGCTTTCTCAGCGGAGAATCGTTGCAAGACCATAACGACCCCAACCACCGGATTATCTTTGCCAATTACCGAACCCTGAACGATTGGCACCAATGGCACCAAAGCAAACAACGGCAGGAGATCATGGATCAATTACGCCCGATGCTCGTCGACGATGAAAAAATCACCATCATGGAGCATGTTTAGCCTTAGATCGCTATGTAAGGCAACACTGTCACTCTTCAAGCAAGACGAAGATAGGCGGTGACCTCTTCGCGGTCATGATACAGCTGTTTAAGATCCAGCCGGTAATCAACCCCTGCTACCGTCAACTGCTGATGAATAATATCCCGGCACTCGCAGACAGACTGGTAACGTTTTTTCATCGGCAGTTTAAGGTTAAAGATTATCCGTTCACTCCAGCCCCGCTCCAACCACTGCGCCATATGAGTGGCAACCTTGGATGGCTGATCGGCCATATCGCACACCATCCACTGGACACGGCGCTGCGGTTGGAAACGAAAACCATCCTGACGAACATGCTCAACCAAACCGCTATCCATTAGCGACTCTGCCATAGGACCATTATCGACCGCTATAACCCGTAGATGACGCTTAACCAACTGCCAGGTCCAACCTCCGGGTGCCGCGCCAAGATCAACCGCCCGCATCGCGGGGGCCAGTAATGTTTCTTGCTGCCGTACCGTCAAGAAATGAATAAAAGCTTCGTCTAATTTTAGTGTTGAACGACTCGGTGCTGCTGCCGGAAATTTTAACCGGGGAATTCCCATCTCATACTCAGCATTATTACCGGAATAGCTAACCCCGGCATAAACACTCGCGCTATCGAGGAAAAAAAGATGTAGCCGAGGTAGCTTACGATTTCGCTTGGCACTAAGAACCCCTTGCTTTCTAAATGCTTGAGCACACGGAGAGGTAAATTTTCGACAAAAACCCGCTAATGATTTTGCCTCGTTAGTATCCGCTGTTTCGATCACCAATTCACCACACTGCGGCAGGTCGGACAAATGAGCCAACAAAGGACCTATTCGGTTTTCCGACGGCAACTGATCAACCAACCCAGGACCGGCAAACCATTGACGAGTAAAAATTAGTTTCGAAAACACCAACATCTTCTGTAAGCGCAACGCCCCGTCGGGGGCATGCGTGATAAACAACACATAACCATCACCACGCTCAGTTTTAGGGTATCCGGGCACACCAGCATCAAGGGCCAGATCATTTATTTCCGCTGCGCACTCCGGCTCAAAACCCGGGCGGCAATATAATATCAAGTGATTCATAGGGCGGCATTATAACCAGCCGCAGCAATAGTGCACGGCTCGATGCACAATCCAGCTCTTCTTTGCGGGAAAACAAAAACGGAACCATTAAAACAATCGTTTTAATCAGCACCAAGATCGGATAGATTTACCCTGCACGAAACAGGGGGAAAAGTAGCAGCAACAGCGCCGCCATAAGTTCACTTTATCAGAGCAAAACTTTACAATAGGTCAAAATACGCGAATAACCACCTGTTTGATAAAACTCACACAAGTTGGATTTTAGTGTGCATTTATGGCATCTTTAGCCACTGATTTGTAACGCTGTAAGCACAGCACACAAGTCGCTAACTGAATTATGATAATCATATCAATAGGATCACCATGCCTGACACAATTCCTACCTGCGCTAAAAAGAGCAGCACCGACCACATCAGCTGCAATAACTGCAGCCTGTTCTCTCTATGCAGCCCGATTGAAACCAGCGGACGTGACCTGAGTATTTCAGACGAGTTTGTGCAACGCCGTCAACCTCTCAAAGCCGGAGAAAGCTTATTTCTGGAAGGAGAGTCTTTTCACGCGATCTTTGCAGTGACATCCGGGGCATTAAAACTCGTCAACATTGACCCACAAACACAAGAGTTGGTGGTGGGGTTTGTTCTAGCCGGAGAAACCGTTGGCCAAACAGCCATCTATCCGCGAACGTACCCTTGCAGCGCTATCGCCCTCGAGGACAGTCACGTCTGCGAACTGCCAATGGACGACATCCTCGATTCAGCCAGCCAAAATCCGAAGCTGCAACAAAGCCTTCAAGATATGCTGCATAAGGAAAACTTCGATCTGCATCGACAGTTTGCCATGCTGATGGCGCGAAAGAATGCCGAGCAGCGACTCTCCGCTTTTCTTATCAATCTTTCGATGCGCTTGGAGGAACGTGGGTTTTCCAGCGAACAGTTCCAGCTACCCATGTCACGTGACGATATCTCCAACTTCTTAGGTCTGCGTAAAGAGACACTGAGCCGGCTTTTTACCAAGCTACATCAGTCCGGAGCCATTGCAGTACGCGGCAAGCATATCCGCATCCTAGACATGCCATTGCTGCGTGAATCCTCAGGATTACCGCTGGGCATCTAATCCGGCGTTACAAAGAAAATGAGCCCTAATCAGGCTCATTTTTTTTATCAGCTCATTTAGGCACTGTCTCTCTGCCCCTCTTATTACGAGTAAGCCTATATGTCCGATGCTCTGCCATATTTCAGTGCCTTCATGGTCGGGCTCCTAGGCGGCGTTCATTGTCTCGGCATGTGCGGCAGCATTATTGGTACGCTTAATCTGGGCCTAGAACCCAGTCAGCGTGACAATCCACTACGGCTTTTGTGCTACCAACTGGCCTACAACGGCGGCCGCATTGCCAGCTATACCCTGGCAGGCGCATTGATGGGTGGTCTCGGGCTACTCCTGGTGCAATGGCTACCGATTCAGGTCGCCCAGCGCGCGCTTTTGATCGCCGCCGGGATCTTTATGCTGCTATTGGGTTTTTACCTGAGTGGCTGGTGGATGTTACTCAACCGCGTTGAAAAACTGGGACGGCGATTCTGGCGAAAAATAGAACCGCTAGGAAGAAAACTACTGCCTGTTCGAAGCTCTATGCAAGCGCTAAAATTAGGAATGTTGTGGGGGTGGCTACCCTGTGGATTGGTTTACAGCATGCTGATCAATGCCACTGCAACCGGCAGTATCATTGACGGGGCACTGTTGATGCTGATATTCGCCTTAGGCACACTACCCAACCTGCTATTAATGGGCGTACTGACCGGCGCAGCGGCTCACCTTCTGCAAGCCCGCTGGGTAAAGCAGCTATCTGGCTGCATTATTATCGGTTTTGGTTGCTGGACCCTTTTCAGAGCCTTCAATACCATCGTCTGAGCTCGCTAGCCTGCTTCGGCTTCACTCACTGCGGTTTCGACTTCCGGAATGACTACGGCTTGAGCATTGGGAAACCGCTCAACAACCCCTTTGGTCAATTTACCTTGAGCAGCCAGATGCATCGCGTCCATCTCCATCACGATCAGAACAAGAATCGACACCAACATCGGTAGCAACCCAACACCGCCGATCAAAGCATAGACAGCCACCTCCATCATGCCAAGGTAGCTATAACCAACCCACCCCAATAGCGAGATCAACAACAACAAAGACATCACCAACATCAAGGCCCTTGAACGACGCGCTGCCAGTTGCCAGTGACACATCACAAACCAACTCTCACCTTTTTTGAGCTCACGTCGAGCCCTAAACACGGTATAGCCCAATATCAATAGCGAAACGACCGGTACCATGGCAATAGGTTGCCAAAATGAGTTAGCAATACCCAACGACGCGACAAACCAGAGAATGTGATTACCCACCAAATTGGTCAAAAAAAGCTCATGGGGAACTTTTGCCTTTGCCAATTCTTGCTGGCTGACTTCAAACTGCATAAACAACTCTCCGTGTAGGGTTTTTTCGCTGCAAAGCACAAAGCTTTCAGCTGTTTGATTTTGATACTGTTAAGCCAGAGAGTACAATCTCGGCTATCGAAAATTTTGGCCGTCACAGTGCGTTTCGACAGACTAAAACATCGGCCTGCATCGCTCATACACTCGGTTACTATTCACCTAGCTACTCTTGCCCGGACGCAACTCATGATACGTAATCCCGCTTTCATCATTCTCGCCATCGCCCTGATAGTAACCGCCCTAGCAGTATTATTGCCCGGTGGACGACAAGCCGATAGCCAACCCAAATTACCCTGGCAGATTGAAAGTCTGGCCGATGGCTCAGTCCGTGTATTTAGCCTGACTCTGGGGAAAAGCACGCTTAATGATGCAAAGCAGCTATTATCAGCCGACCCAACACTTAGTTTGTTCCGCTCTCCCGAGGGCGCTCTTGCCATTGAAGCTTACTTTCAACGCGCCTCGCTCAGCGGTTTACGCGCCGACTTTATCATGGCACTAGACATCGATCAGGCAACGGCTGAACAAATGTTCGAGCGCGGCTTACGCATCAGTCAACTCGGCAGCGGCGGTAAAAAGGTTGAGCTGAGCGCAACGGATAACAGCTTAGCCCTGGAGAGTATTATCCGTAACATCACCTACATCCCTGGCACAGACCTTGAAACAGAACTACTACTGAGTCGCTTTGGCGAACCCGAGCAACGAATTACCGACACCGCGAATGCCGAACACTGGCTCTACCCTGCAAAAGGGCTGGGGATAATCGTAAACCCGGAGAGCAACGAGGTGTTCCAATACCTGCATCCCGCCGATTTCGACCAACTTATCCAGCCATTGCTGGAAGCCCAATCCAAAGCACAAGCTGAAACAGAAACCCAAACGCAGTAATTCTAATCGCAACAAGCTTAATCGCTTAGGCAGCACTGGTCACACACTACACCCAGCAAGCCTAACGGCTTGTCGGGAGTTATTAATTAGACCTGTCTGAAGTCGATGAAGGTTCTGAGGTTGAGGCGGTTTCTTCTCCAGCAACAACCTCGATATCATCAAGATCATCATCCATCAAGATACGATTTGCCTCACCTTGCAGATCATCAAACTGACCACTTCTGGCCGCCCAAAAAAAGACGGCAACAGCGACCAACCCCATGATAATCATGCCCGGGATCAAGCCATAAATCACTTCCATTTTACTCACTCCTACCCGTTGCAACGTTAAATAAGAAAAATTTCTCTACTATCTCGCTCGCCGGCTCCACCCTCTGCAGCAGGCAATCCACCACAACACGGTTATTTTTTTCTAAACAATGTGCCGATACGTGCGGCATTACCGATCACTAATAGCGAACTGAGAGGCATTGTAATCGCAGCGACAAGTGGCGTCACCAAACCCATCATGGCTAGCGGTACCATAATACTGTTATAGCCAATCGATAAGGCGATATTCTGTCGTACCGTCCGCAACGTCCGACGTGACAACTGCGCAGCCTGATCGACCTTGTCAAGATCACTACTCAGCAACACGATATCGGCACTGGCAATCGATACATCAGTACCCGAACCCAGTGCGATACCTACATCAGCCCGTACCAAAGCCGGCGCATCGTTTACACCATCGCCGATCATCACCACCTCACAGCCTTGTTGCTGTAATTCGGCAATGGTCCGGTCTTTATCCTCAGGGAGCACCTCAGCAATCACCTCCATGCCTCCCAACCGCTTGGCAACAGCCTCGGCAGTGGCTTGCCGGTCACCACTAAGCAGGGTCAAACGCGCTCCTTGCTGCTTAAGCCGCTGAACCAGCTTAGCGGCCCCCTCTCGCAAAGAATCTTCAAGAGCAATTAGGCCCAACTCCTCACCGTCAAGTGCGATCCTGATACTACTGACCGCCCGACGGTCGTATTCTGCAGCTTGCTGGTCAAGCTGAAGGTTGCGGCGAACCTCGTTTGTATCTAGCCACTTCGGCGTACCGATACACAGCGTTCGACCATCAACCTGACCAATCACCCCAAAGCCCGAGCGACTGCTAAAATGCTCACTGCTGGCTGTTAACAAACCTACCGAATGCAGCTCCGCCGTTGCCACTATGGCTGTTGCCACCGGATGCTCTGATAGTCGTTCAACTGCTGCGATCTGGGCCAACAAGCGACTTAATGAATCAGGCATTGGCAGGCCCGAATCGACCCGCCAGCAATGCTGCCCCATCGTGAGCTCTGTTACCCGCATCTTACCTTCCGTTAGCGTACCGGTCTTATCAAAGACAAAATGGCTGATTGCAGACAAGCGCTCTAACACCTCACCATTTTTGACCAAAATACCGTTACGGGCCCCCAGCCCTGATGCCACCGCTATAGACATTGGAGTCGCCATACCAAAGGCGCAAGGGCATGTGATGATTAACACAGAGGTAGCCACCATCAACGCCTGTTCAATTCCGGCGCTCCACCACCAACCAAAACTGATCAACGCCAACGATAACGTTATCGTGACAAACCAGGGAACAATCTTATCGGCCAAACGCTGAATTGGGGCACGGCTGGACTGAGCATCTTCGACTAAATGAATGATCTGCCCCAGCGCACTATCCGCCAACAACCCCGTCACCTCAATGATCAGACTGCCGCTACCGTTTAGCGTTCCGGTATTCATCTCGCTGCCAATCTGCTTAGCAACCGGCTCCGACTCTCCGGTCAACATCGCCTCATCGACATGACTGGACCCTTCAGTAACAACTCCGTCAACGGGAACACGCTCACCCGGCTTCACCAATACCAAATCACCGACGCTGATCGACCGGATCGCTACCAACTCCTGCTCTTGATTGTCAGCCATTATCCGAGTGGCGACCCGAGGTTGAAGATCCAACAAGCGCTGTGTTGAAGCCATCGCTTTACGCTTCGATATGGCTTCAAGATAGCGACCGACTAAAATCACAAACAGAAAGTTAACGACGGTATCAAAATAAACTTCACCAATTTCCGAACCGGTGAACGTGACGTAGCAAGAGTAGAGATAGGTGATAGTTGCGCCGATCGCGATCGGCAGGTCCATGCTCGGACGAAAATTTCTGATGCCATTCCAGGCTCCGACATAAAAAGGGTAGCCCGAATACAACAATGTCGGCGTCGCTAACATCAGCCCTATCCAATGAAACAAGCCACGAAACTCTCCCTGATCTGCACCGCTATACAGAGCGATCGATATCCACATCAAGTTCATCATAGAAAAGGCGGCAAAGCCCATTCGATAAAGCAAATTTCTGTGCTGTTTTTTCAGGCTATCTTCGGCAGTGTCAGCATCAAAGGGCACTGCGTTATAACCCAATGCTCCTAGCTGACCAATCAACTCAGACAGCGCCAGACGAGATCGATCCCAACGAACTTTGAGCTTACGCCCCGTCAGATTGACCCGTGCTTCTACGATTCCACTTTTTCTTTTCAGGCTGTTTTCAATCAACCAAACACAGGCAGCACAATGCACACCTTCTACCAGCAACTGCACTTCAGACAGCTCATCATGCGCGACGACAAACTCTTGTTGCACCTCATCAATATCATACATCGCTAACGCATCGGCCAACTCCGGCGGTGGAGCAAGCCGGTCGCCTTCTAGGATGCGATCATAAAAACCAGCCAGCCCAGCATGATGGATCGCCTCAGCCACTGATTGACAACCGTGACAGCAGAAAGCGCGTGTCTGGCCACCAACCTCGGCATGAATCTCATCATTGGCAGGAATCGGCAACTGGCAGTGATAGCATTCAGAAGCACCCGTTAGCGCCTCAGGATCGCTCATAGTCTGCGACGCGGCTGAATAATCAACAGCCTCGGATTGGATCGTATTGGGTTGTGACATAGCTTCAGGACGTAAATTATGTTGGCCAGCAAGACTGACAGTTTGGTCGGAGCTGACTGAGCGACATTACTGCTGAAACCAGATCAGAGCTCAAGCCGCACAGTCTTATTAAACAAGGATGAATGTCGACTATTGCTGAGCCTTAACGACATTAATACGCAGGGCTTCGCTAAACTCCGCTCCATCTTTCAGCACAACAGCCAACAGATCCCAGGTACCAGGTAATGGGAAAGCCACCTCCGCTGAATAGACGCCTGTATTCAGCTCCTTCATCGGCACATCGAAGTCGTCCTTCGCGTTCGAAGTCCGATACACAAACAACGTAACCAAATCAGGGACCTGCAATTCCCCGGTGTTATCCGTCAGAAAAAAGCGCAGTTCACCGGACTGGTTCTGGACAGGCTTATCAATTAGCTCGATGTGCATATCCCAATTTGCATCAGCCGCCATCCGGGTCATCATCGTATTCTCGTAGTCTTGGCCACGATCATAATAATTATCTACAACCAGACCTGGATTACTGGTCAGAGCCAGATAGATGAACACACCGTTGGCGATAAAAAATAGCAATAACAGGCCGCACCAGACCTGAATCATTGGGCTACGCCATGGAGAAGGTTTTGACATGATCACTCTCAACTAATACTTAACAATTACAAAAAAGAAAATCCTATGGCCGCGACGTTTGAGCGCTGCCATAGGGAAGGTTTACTTGTCCGGGCCGATGAAGACACTCGTTCGACTGCTACTGAAACCCTCTCCTTGGGTGGAAACGACCGTAAACGTGATCGGAACGGAGCCTACGTTCAACAAGTCAGCAGGCACACGGACAAAAACGTTATGAGCTGATGCATTTCCATGACGAGCCACGAAACCAGAATCAGCACCCACTAACACCAGCCCCTCCGGACCACTTGCCGTTACCGTAACTTCAGCATCGTGGGTCAGCTTGTTAAGCACCTTGAGGGTATATTTATTCTGAATAGAACCGTCACTTTGCATAACAAACAGCGGCTGCCGTTCATGCAACACTTTAAGCTCAATTGCATCCAAAGTGCTTAGCCCGTAGATAATACCGCTCAATGCTAACAGCAGAATCGTAGAATAGACCCAGACTCGGGGCCGCTTTCTGATATCGCTACTAACCCCTTGCTCCATTCCCTCAAGCGACTCGTAACGTATGAGCCCTTTCGGTCGGCCGACCCGTTCCATCACAGAATCGCAAGCATCGATACACAGCGCACAAGTGATACAACCTTCTTGCTGTCCTTGGCGAATATCAACCCCGGTGGGGCAAACAGCCACACATTGGTTGCAATCTACACAATCTCCGGTGGTTCGCTCAGCATCGCTTTCGCCTTTCTTGATCCGACCTCGCGGTTCTCCGCGAGCCACATCGTATGCAGGTAATACTGTCGAATCGTCGATCATAACGCCCTGAATCCGGGCATAGGGACACAGCCACATACAGGTTTGTTCACGCATGAAGCCGGCGAGCAAATAGGTGCCGCCAATAAACATTCCAATGATTACCGTTGAGGCAAAACCCAACTCGAGGTTGAGCATATCTCCCCATATCGTGAATGAATCATTGAACCACGAAATAAAGCTTATCCCCGTAAACAACGCTACCAACAACCACAGCGAGTGTTTAAACACTTTGGTTTTCACCTTAGCGAAGCTCAACGGTGCATCATCTAACTTACGGCGCTTTTGCGGCGAGCCTTCCAGCTTCTCTTCGATCCAGGTGAACAGGTCTGTCCAAACTGTCTGGAAACAGAAAAAACCACACCAAACTCGACCCGCTACCGCCGTAACAACCGCCAGTAAAATAGCAAAGAAAAGTAACAATAACGCCAGCATCCAAAAATCCTGCGGCAGGATAGTGGCGCTAAAGATATGAAATTGCCTATTAGGGATATCGAACAGTACTGCCTGGCGATCATCCCAGCGCAGGTAAGGCCCTAAAAAAAACAAGATCCAAAAGCTGTTGGCCCACCACTTGAGTGAACGCCATTTTCCCGGCATCCGTTTCGCGTGTATTTTTTCTTCGCCGGTATTTACGTGCCAATAGCCGGATTCCGCATAAATATCATCAACCGTGGTCGATGAGATCTGATTATTCAGGTCGTTCACCCATAATCTCCTATTCTGGTCGCGGCAATGGCATGAAGTACACCAACCACTCTCTTATATCTATTGCAATTACAATCCATTGAGTTGCATTAGGATAAACTAATACATTAATTTATTCTAATACGTTCAGGGTAACTAAACAGAAATACTGTGTTGATCTATCTTCCACCAATACTCTAACCAGAACATCAAAACAACCGACAACTAATATCGGCCCGCAACACACAATACCAAACTTATTGGTATGCATAAAAAAAGGGGGCTAGGCCCCCTTTAATCTATTTTCTGCCGAATCCTAGAGCTTAACCCTGGCTCTTGGATTCATTAATCAGCCTAACCGCTTTGATGCAGCAATACGCTACTATCGCGGTCGAGGCGACTACACAGATTACTGATCCAACTACTACAGCATCGATACCCATAGCACTTTCCCCTGTTCCGTGGGTGATGATCGGGAGTTAACCAAACCTCCCGAACAGAATCGTTACTGACCGCCGCCCAGTTTGTGGACGTAAACGGCCAGCTTCTTAATGTCGCCTTCAGATAAACGCTCATTAAAGGCAGGCATAACCGCTTCACGAGAAGCAGCATCACTTGGATCGTTGACACCATGCGTAATGGTGTACTTGGCCGAAGCCAACTTATCCGCTTCATTGAAACGCCAGATCGCATCGGTCAGATTGGCAGAACCGAGGATCTGCATACCTTTAGCGTCCGCACCGTGACAAGCAAAACAAGCCTTCTCCTGGAACAACTTGGCACCTTCAGCGTCAGAATTGCCCTGACTCAGGTTAACCACATGCTGTGCCAATGTGCCTTGCTCAGCATCAGACAATGTCTTGCCATGCTGAATCATCATGCCGCGGCGACCGTTCGTGATGGTCTGCTGGATCGTTTCGATAGTTCCACCGAACAACCAATCATCGTCAGCCAGTACCGGGAAGCCGGGGCCACCCGCACCACCAGCACCGTGACAAGCAGCACAGTTATCACCGAACAGAACACGAGCAGACGCAACCGCGTAGTTACTCAAACCGTCGTCAGCCAACAGCTCTGCTGCTGTCATACCGTCGATCTGAGTCTCAAACTTGGCACGAACCGCTACAACCTCAGCAACACCCTCGTTGAATTCACCCACCTGCGTCCAGCCAAGCACCCCTTTGGTGCTGCCATCAGCCAGTGGAATAAACGGATAGAGCACACCGTATGCGACAAACCAGATAATTGAGGCCCAAAAGCCGATCATCCACCAGCGCGGTATCGGGTTCGCCATCTCCCGTATGTTGTCATCCCAGACATGCCCGGTATTGTTTTCACCCGGGAATGGATTTTTTTCATCCGCCATTTTTTTCTCCGCTATCAAGCTGCTCGCCGTCATCAAGCTGATACTTTCTTGCTTCAAGCATCTCCTTGTTTTTCGGACGGTAAGCGTAGACATAAGCTATTACCATCAAGACGAAGATGACCACAGTCAGAATAGTTCCGACCCAATCATGCCCGGTCATCGCCGCCCAGTCAGTGCTGAAATACTCTTTCAGACTATTCACGGTAAACCTTGTTGTCATCCAGTTTGGCCATGGTTCCCAACACCTGCAGGAATGCAACTACTGCATCCTCTTCGGTCTTACCAGCAATCTCAGCCGGTGCGGCAGCAATATCCGCATCAGAATAAGGTACGCCGACGGTTCGCATGCCACCCATATGACGGGCAATCTGATCGCCATCAAGTACAGCATGTTGCAACCAAGGATAGTTAGGCATAACAGACTCAGGAACTACCGAACGAGGCGCACGCAAGTGAATACGTTGCCACTCATCGGAGTACTTGCCACCAACCCGTGCTAGATCAGGACCGGTACGCTTAGAGCCCCACTGGAACGGATGGTCATACATAGACTCTGATGCCAGAGAATAGTGACCATAGCGCTCTTTCTCGTCGCGGAAAGGACGGATCATCTGCGAGTGACACAGGTAACAGCCTTCACGAACGTAAACATCACGACCGGCCAGCTCCAACGCTGTGTAAGGACGGATACCATCACCCGCCTTCCACGTTGTCAGAGTATCGCCTTCCTGGCGATCCCAAAGGATCTCAGGTGCGGTACTTTTGTGCTCCATCGTTTTATCGATGACGAACAGCGGCACGATCTCGACGATACCACCGATTGATACGACAATAGCCGTCATCAGCACCAGCGCCCAAACGTTAACCTCCATTTTTTCCTGGAAGGTTTTCGGCTTTTGTTGATTTGCCATTTTTACGATTCTCCCTTAAGCGCTGGCTAAAACGGCTGTACGAGCCTGTTCGACTTTGCCTTCGGCAACAGACTTACGAACAGTCATCAACACGTTAAAGAGCATGATGATCGCACCCGTCAGGAACAACGCACCACCGATCGCCCGCATCGCATAGTACGGATGCATCGCTTCTACCGACTCGGCAAAGGTGTAAACCAGAGTTCCGTACTCATCGTATGCACGCCACATTAGTGCCTGCATGATGCCTGATACCCACATCGCAACGATGTAAACCACAGTACCGATAGTGAACAGCCAGAAGTGGATATTGATCAGGCTACGTGACCACATTTCAGTGTGGAAGCAACGCGTCACCAGGTGATACAACGCACCAGCACCAACCATAGCAACCCAGCCCAACGCACCAGAGTGCACGTGACCAATAGTCCAGTCGGTATAGTGTGACAAGGCGTTAACCGTCTTGATCGACATTACCGGACCTTCGAAGGTGGACATCGCATAGAACGCCAGAGACATGATCAGGAAGCGCAGAGTGTAGTCAGTACGCAACTTATCCCAGGCCCCGGACAGCGTCATCATACCGTTGATAGCACCACCCCAAGATGGGATGATCATCGCCAGCGATACTGCAGCACCCAGCGAACCGGTCCAGTCAGGAAGAGCTGTGTACTGAAGGTGGTGAGCTCCCAGCCAGACATAACCAAAGGTCAGTGCCCAGAAGTGGATAACCGACAGACGATAAGAGTAAACAGGACGGTTGGCTTGCTTAGGTACGAAGTAGTACATGATGCCAAGGAAACCCGCAGTCAAATAGAAACCTACCGCGTTATGCCCCCACCACCACTGGATCATGGCATCCTGAACACCCGAAAAGATCGAGTAGGACTTAAACATACCGACTGGAATTGCCAGGCTGTTTACCACGTGCAGATAAGTGATCATGATCATCATCGCTAAGAAGAACCAGTTCGACACATAAATGTGTGAACTCTTTCGGACAGCGATAGTCATAATGAAATTGAAGCTGTAGCACAACCAGACGACAGCGATCGCGATATCGATCGGCCATTCTAGCTCTGCATACTCTTTACCTTGAGTCAGACCCAGTGGCAGCGTTACAACCGCACTGACAATGATCAGGTTCCATCCCCAAAATGTGAACCATGCCAGCTTTTCACTCCACAGCCGTACACCGCAGGTACGTTGTACAGAGTAAAATGCCGTTGCCATCAGCACACAACCGCCGAAAGCAAAAATTACTGCATTAGTATGGAGAGGACGCAAGCGTCCAAAGGTTAATTGTGGAATATCGAAATTTAATACTGGCCATGCCAATTCCGAGGCAATATATACCCCGACGGATGCGCCTACCACTAGATAGACAACAGCCATAACGGCGAACCAGCGTACAACCCCAAGGCTGTACTTCTGCTCTGCTCTGGCGTCCATGAACCCCCCTTCTTGGGTCAGACAAATTTATTGTGGTGCACAAAACCTGAAACTCACTCAGGGTTTTTGCGGGCATAATAAGACCGTTTTTCCGCTCAATTGTCAAACGTACATCCTTCTAAGCACATCTTTATTTGAAACAAAAAAACAATCCAAGTCATTGATACTAAAAAATAACTATGTGTAACGCACAATAAAATATTATTGTGAAATAAATCACTTAAGGCAATTACTCAACAAGAGAAAGCAGTGCAACAAAACTCGACTAAATTGGTCGGATTACAAAAACACCCTACCCGAGAAGACGACATCATTAGCTCTAACAAACTATTGCAAAAACTTAGCAATTACGCTTACACGGTCATAAACAACATGAATATCAATAAATACCCGCATGCCGCGCAAGGGTAATGGAGCTTGACCAATAAAATCAAGATCTATATCACCGTTTTTTCATATTTCACTTAACCCCTGTCAATTCCTGCCTGCTGCAACCTCACACACAGTGTGTTCTAATTGCTGGCACGTGCCGGTTTGGCTAACTTTGTAATCTCCAATGGTGTAATCGACTGTGGCAAAAGACGCTCAAATTTTATGGGATGCGGACCTGATAAAACGCTATGACTTATCGGGTCCCCGTTATACTTCATACCCAACTGCAATTCAGTTCGATCCCGCGTTAACCCCCGCCCAGCTGGTCGAAGCCGGGCAGAACACAACGGACAGCAACGATCCGTTATCGCTGTATTTTCACATCCCTTTTTGTACCCATGTTTGCTACTTCTGCGCTTGCAACAAAGTCATCACCCGCAACAAGAAACGAGCAGCGCCTTACTTAGCTGAACTGTATAAAGAGATGGAAACACTCTCAAACTGGTATTCAAACGACCGCATCGTTAATCAGCTTCATTGGGGCGGCGGCACCCCAAGTTTCATCAGCGATGACGAGATGCGTGAGCTAATGGCGCAAACGCGCAAGCACTTTAAGTTGCGTGATGATGATAAGGGTGACTATTCCATCGAGATCGATCCTCGAGAAGCCGACGCTCAACGAATGAAAGTTCTTAGAGAACTGGGGTTTAATCGTATAAGCTTGGGTATTCAGGACATCGAACTTAAGGTCCAGGAAGCCGTCAACCGCGTTCAGCCGATCGAGCTATCTGAAGAGATCATCACCAGCGCTCGTGAACTTGGCTTCAAATCGGTCAACGTCGATCTGATTTACGGACTGCCACACCAGACCATCGACAGTTTCTCGCGCACGCTGGAAAAGATCATCGAACTCAGCCCGGATCGACTGTCGGTGTTTAACTACGCCCATATGCCCGATCGTTTCCGTTCACAGATGCACATCAAAGATGAAGATCTACCATCTCCTGGCGATAAACTAATCATTTTAGAGAACACGATTAACCAGCTGATCGATGCGGGATACCAATATATCGGCATGGACCACTTCGCCAAGCCGGATGATGAATTAGCCATCGCCCAACGTGAAGGCCACCTGCACCGTAATTTCCAGGGCTACACCACCCATAGCGATTGTGACCTCGTGGCTATGGGAGTTTCCGCTATCAGCCAGATCGGTGATGTTTACTATCAGAACGAGCATGATTTAAAGCTGTATCAAAAAGCGGTCGACGATAAGGCTGAAGCGATCAAGCGTGGCGTTATTTTAACCCTGGATGACCGCATTCGCCGTAGCGTCATCAACCAGCTAATCTGCCATTTTGAGCTCGACCCACGACAGATTGAAGCCGAGTTCGGCATCGATTTCGAACAGTACTTTGCCGAAGAACAGGCTCTGCTACAGCAGTTCCACAGTGATGGCCTGATCAAACTCGACAACCGCTGCATCGAAGTCACACCGGCGGGCCGGCTCTTGATTCGCCGTATCTGCATGACCTTCGATGCGTATATGCCGAAGCAACAGACGGGACGTACCTTTTCACGCATTATCTAACAATCTTTTCGATTACAAGATGTTGCTATAAAGGACCATCGTAACGATGGTCCTCAAGAGGGCTTCAACCTGGCCGATATATAAGCCATAATCGCGATTCAATTCAGCAACCACTCTCTTGTACCGCTGCCGCAAGGAAGAAATTTATGGTTGGTAAACCAACCTCCGCCGATAAAGCCCGTCCCTTCAGTGAGCAGCACTGCGACACCTGTGGTCTACTCTCGTTGTGCCTGCCTTTTTCGCTTAACCAACACGAATCCGAGCAGCTCGAAAGAATTATCGACAAAAGCCTGCCGTTAAAGAAGGGTAGCCACCTGTTCCACCAAGGTGAGCCGTTCACCTCCATCTTTGCGGTCCGCGCCGGCACCATCAAAACCTATACCGTAACCAATGAAGGCGAAGAGCAGATCACCGGGTTTTACTTCCCCGGAGAGCTGATCGGTCTTAATGCGATCGATACAAGCTACTACCCGATCTCGGCCAAGGTTCTTGAAACCACGACGGTTTGTGAAATCCCCTACGAAGAGCTCGACCATCTATCCGATAAGGTGCCGCAGCTTCGTCGTCAACTGATCCATGCGATGGGCAAAGAGATTCGTGAAGAGCAACAGATGATGCTACTGCTGAGTAAGAAGACCGCCGAAGAACGCGTCGCGACTTTCTTATTGAAGCTGTCAGATCGCTACAAACGCCGTGGTTACTCAGCCTCCATATTCCGCTTATCGATGTCGCGTAACGAGATCGGTAACTACCTGGGCCTGGCAGTTGAAACGGTTAGCCGCATCTTCAGTCGCTTTCAAAAGCAACAGCTGATCAAGGTTGAAGGTAAAGAGATCGAAGTACTGAGCCTTGATGAACTACGCCAATCCGCCGGTGAGAAACGCTTCAACGAAAACCTCGCGCCCTGACGCCACCAACCCAGCAGTTCAATCCATCTATAAACCGGCAGTTCGCTGCTGAGGACCAGTAATGTCATACGATGAGTGTTATATCCGATCAGCCATTCGCGCAGTTCCTGACTGGCCCGAAGCCGGTGTTATTTTTCGGGATATCACCCCGCTGTTTCAGGACCCTAAAGCACTACACATCGTGGTGGATACGCTCACTCAACGCTACCTCGATTCTGATATCAGCCACATTGCGGCACTGGACGCCCGCGGCTTCCTGCTCGGCTCGTTGTTAGCTTACAAACTCAACCTGCCACTAATCCTGGTACGAAAAAAAGGCAAGCTACCGGGTGACGTGATTACTCAGGAGTACCAGCTCGAGTACGGTACGGCTTGTATTGAAGTTCACCAGGACGCTTGCGGTGAAGGCGACAAAATACTGCTGGTCGACGATTTGATCGCAACCGGTGGTAGCTTGCTGGCAGCCTGTACGCTGCTTAAATCACTTGGCGCGGAAATCAGCGAAGCGGCTGCAATCATCGACCTGCCCTTCCTGGAAGGATCAACCCGCTTGCAAGAGGCAGAGATCCCAGTCTACTGCTTGGTCGCTTACTAGTCAGGGCTAAGAAGATACCGATAAGAGTAAATAGCCGCGATCCCACAATCCTTTCATGCTATACCTTCTGCCCTTAGCTTCTTCCGTTCTTGGTCGCCGACATATTCACGGATCCAAGGACGACTTCGACATATCCTGATATCACCAAATACGCATCTTTTTGTAGCCAGCACAAAGTCGAATTCGTACACTGTGGCGCTTTTTGCGACAACGCTCCAGCGACTGCTTACAGTAAATAGGAATACCTACATCATGTGGTTTAAAAATCTTGTCTTTTACCGTTTTACCCGACCCTTTGAACTCAACGCCGAAGCGTTGACCGAGCAGCTGGATCAGCACCGTTTCAGCCCCTGCCGCTCGCAAGAGCAAAGCCGCTACGGTTGGACAACACCGATGGCAAAGTTGAGTGAACAGCTGGTTCATACCGGCAATGGCGCTTTGCTGATCTGCGCTCAAAAAGAGGAGAAGATCCTACCTGCATCAGTAGTAGGCGATTTTCTCAACGACAAAGTCGAGCAGATCGAAACAGAGCAAGACCGAAAGGTGCGTAAGAAAGAGCGCGATGAACTCAAAGACGAAGTCATTATCGACCTGCTTCCCAAGGCGTTTAGCCGCTACCAGCGCACCCAAGCCTATATCGACCCGGCGCAAGGATTGTTGATCGTTGATGCCAGCAGCGCCAAGCGCGCCGAAGAACTTTGTACCCACCTACGCCATACGCTAGGTTCATTGCCGGTTAGCATTCCCGCGCTGAAGCAGGCACCATCTTCGGTGATGACTCAGTGGCTGATGGAAGAACAAGCGATGCCGTCAGGTTTTGAGCTCGGCCACGAAGCTGAACTCAAAGATCCCAGCGAAAACGGCGCGACCCTGCGCTGCAAACAGGAAGACCTGCTCAGCGATGAGATCCGCCCCCACCTAACCGCCGGCAAACAAGCGATCAAATTGGGGCTCTCCTGGCGCGATAGCTGCCAGATGATTCTCAGCGATGACCTGATCCTGCGCCGATTGAAGTTCTCCGACACCCTGCTCGATCAGGCTGCGGATATGGGTGCAGCCGATGCCGCAGCGGCTTTCGATGCCGATTTCTTTTTACTGACCCAGACCTTTGCCAAGCTGATTCCGGAACTACTCGAAGCGTTGGGGGGTGAGAACATGGAAGCTTACCAATCGGCTATCGCGACTGACACGGCCGCCAGTAACACCAGCGCCGAGTCAATCGACTCTTAGCCACGAGTTATCTAGTTATCTAGTTATCTAGTTATCAGGCAAGGATGAGCCTTCCGACACCTTCAGGTCAGTGGTATCGGCAGGCTCCACAAAGACACATCAATCGATCTGCTCTGACCGTGCGTCAGCATAGGCGAGCAGTAGCCCCACCAGCGCTCTTGTGACAACCAATTTTACCTATGTATGCCATCAAAGAACTGTTCTACAGCCTTCAGGGTGAAGGCGCTCACGCCGGTCGCGCAGCGGTATTCTGTCGCTTCAGCGGTTGCAACTTATGGTCCGGCCGTGAGCAGGACCGCGCTAGCGCACAATGCAATTTTTGTGATACCGAGTTTGTCGGAACCGACGGCGAGCTAGGGGCAAAATACAGTACTGCCGAGCAGCTAACTGCCACCATCGAGCAGCTCTGGCAGCGCCACAGTCACGACGACAGCGGCGCTAAGCCCTATGTCATCTGCACCGGAGGCGAACCGTTGCTGCAACTCGACCATCAACTGATCCAATCACTACAGCAGCGCGGTTTTGAGGTGGCAGTCGAGACCAACGGCACGTTGCCCGCCCCAGCTGGGCTGGACTGGATCTGCGTCAGCCCTAAAGGCAGCACCGAGATCGTGTTAACCCGCGGCGACGAACTGAAACTGGTTCACCCACAACCCGGTGTTGACCCGGCACAATTCAACAACATGGCATTCAACAGTTTTTTCCTGCAACCGCTGGACGGCCCCGATGCCACCGCCAGCCTGGCCGCCTGTCTCGACTACTGCCGCCAACATCCACGCTGGCGCCTGAGCCTGCAGATGCATAAACTGGTGAATATTCCCTGAGCGCTTTACTCACACAGAACTACGCCCGATTTATTCAGGCTATTAACCCCAGCTATTATTCCCAGGACACCCCGGCAGTGAGAAACGAATATTGGCAGAGCGAGTTAGCGCGTGAATAACAAACGTATCAGCCATCACAGTGACGGAAAACTGATCCACCAGGAACGCTCAGGCAATCAACACAGACAGGTACGACAAGATAAAGAACTTCGCTGGCTTCACTTCGGCGATCACGATATCCAAGCCGTTATCGACCTAGCTCAACCCCACCAGCTGATATTGCCGTACAGTTTCGGCATGTTATCAGCACTGCTGTACCAACCCGAACCAATAACTTGCTTAAACCTCGGTGTAGGCGGCGGTAGCTTCGAACGTTTCTTTGCGCACCGATTACCGCGGCTTCGAGTGACGTCACTCGAGAGCGATGTGAATGTGATCCGTCTGGCCCGTGATTATTTTATGCTCCCCCCGCAGCAACCGGTT
Source organism: Motiliproteus sp. (assembly GCA_036961355.1). GTDB lineage: Bacteria > Pseudomonadota > Gammaproteobacteria > Pseudomonadales > Balneatricaceae > Motiliproteus. The sequence continues at coordinate 1,599 of JBALVL010000031.1, read as the reverse complement.
ATCGTTGACGACGCCAGCCACTTCCTCGTCCGCCACCAGGGTAGCTACGATCTGATATTTTGCGATATACATCAAGGTGACAACCACCCAGAGTGCCTTAGCGACAGTCAGTTCCACGCGGCTGCGTTTGGCTGCCTTAATCAGGACGGCGTCTATGCTATCAACCTGCTCCCCCATAACTACTCACACTTGGTCACCGTACTGATGCGTCTTCGTGACAGTTTTTCAGACGTACTGGTGCTCGATATTCCCGAGCGCAGAAATCTGATCCTGTTTGCCCTGAAGCAACCGCCGCCGGAGCGCAACATTTTGACCCAGCGTCTGTCGATGCTGACCAAACAATTCCATATGCCAGCGCAACAACTGCGCATCCCAAAGACCGCATTGCCGCCACGTGAGCCGCATTAGCGGCTACAGGTACGGTTCCTAGGCCTGTATCCAACCACGAACAACACAACATGGTGGATTTTGATTATGCTTAAACTCGAATACTACGTTCCCAAAAGCCATGTGCAGAGCACCACTCAGGCGTTATTTGCCGCTGGTGCGGGACAGATCGGTGACTACTCGGAGTGTTGCTGGATCACCGAAGGGGTCGGCCAGTTTCGTCCTGCCAGCGCTGCCAACCCTTTTATCGGCCAGCTGGGAGAGCTAACTCATGAGCCTGAAATGAAAGTCGAACTGATTTTGCGCCGTTCGCTGAAAGCAGACGTGATCGCCACGCTAAAACGCAGCCATCCGTATGAAACACCCGCCTATCAACTGATCGCCTTTGAGTACTGAGCTATTCAAGCACTGAATTATTCACTAAATTCCTTACTGAACTGGACACCAATCGACAGCGCTATTCAGTCATTTCGCAGACTTCGAAGTAAAACCCAGTAGAAGCCTCGGTCATAACTGGATAAAATGCGCGGCTGCCAGATTGGCACACCCGTACACCTGCGGGCTAGATCACTTACTCAAGCAGGTTATTCTCAAGCTAATGGAAATCTACAAAGGATTTCCTCGACCTTAAATCACCCTCTCTCATTTAATCTAGCCTATCCTTAAAAACGCTCATTAATCCGGTACTTTACAGACCATAGGCCTCTCACGCTCTTTCATAGTATCGCGGATTTTTTCATTTAATCACGATCAATCTCGGAGCCCCAACCGGAGCCCCGAAATTAACCAACCGACCAGGCCGGCAAAATGATCGTCTAACCAGGCTTTCTCATATTTAGGTGAGAGTTTTCGTGAAAAGGGGTTTTATCCTTCCTATACTCAACATTCTCGCAAGAGAATGTTCGCCTGAGTAGGCCTGATTTCTACACCTTTTCATGTCCATATGGGAAATTTCGGCTTATGGCATTTATTGAGACCTTGGCCTTGGCCGATCTTGGAAAGCCCAGAGTGTTGTAGGGAGTTTTCACTTCCGAGGGCCTGCGCTCAAATGGCTTTTATGACACCTATCTGCTTAATCCAAGAAAAGGAGCAATAAATGGAAACCTGCAATTCATCAAAAGCGGCTCCAATTAATTTCGACACCATCGAAGCACTCGTTCGGTGTTTTTCAAGGTAGTTGTCGTTTTCTTTAATTATGCAGCCTGTTTTTCC
>JBALVL010000030.1:221-60516 GCA_036961355.1 Motiliproteus sp. | reverse complement strand
CGTGGCTCAGTTTTTAACATCCATATCTGCCCTGAGCTCCGGGCACACTATAGGTAATATCGCCGCACCATACCTGGTCAGGCCTGCTGACATTGAACTCTCGGGCCAAAGTGTTCGGTATGGCAGGATGAGCCGCCGTTGATCGCTTATACGCATGCTTAGGTAGCTGATTGCTGACGAGCTTTAGCTCCTTCATCAATCGACCTGCCACGTAGCGGCTCAACGGCTCCCCTTGCTGACTGACGATACTAGCAATGCTTCTCGCTCCCGCCGATCCACCGCTTAATCGATGCGCCGCTGACACCATGACCTTGAGCCATCATCTCTGTAGGCGAACCCGTTGCACCAAAACCTTTCCTATGACACTACAGTGGTCATTTCTGAGCTAGAGAACATGTGGTATTTCAGCTACTTTCGACGCGGAGATAGTTCGGTTCACTATGCTTGGCAAACGATGGCTACCGAATGGCTTGGAAGCATCGATTGGCCAGCCAAAGTCATCACCGCCGGGGGAGTTATCGGTAACGCATCGATATCGCCATTCAAGCCATAGCTTACCGCCAAGACATCGTTATTGATTGGGATCAGCTTCGATATCCGATGAAAATAGCTCCATCCAAGCCGTTCAGAAATATACCGTCCGCTAATGGCCGTAGTCCTTAGTAAAGGCTGCAACGATGAGCCTGTGCACTTCAGGCCTTGCCCTGCGGCGAATCCAGCCTGATCCGCACTTCGCGCCGGTTTTTCCGCAGGAAACGATTATTCAACATCATGGATTGGATGTGTCCGTAATCAGCTCTACCAACGGGTCGCTTGAGGGCACTTTGCCGACATAGGTGATGTAAAGATATGAGTCGGTTGTAACGGCTCTTCCCGCCCAACAGCGGATATTGAATAGATGCCGAAGGAAGGTCGGCAACTCCGTCCCTACAGCATCTTGAACTGGGCGGTGAAGTGACGTAGCTGCGGGGGCTCCCAGGTGATACGGCAGCCCTTGAACTGATCGCGTTGTTTCTGCACCGCTTCAAAGCACTCCACCACATAATCGATATGGCTCTGGGTATAGACCCTGCGTGGAATCGCCAGGCGTACCAAGTCCATTTTGGCCGGTTTTTCGCTGCCGTCTGGCTGCCGACCAAACATCACCGTACCGATTTCGCAGCTGCGAATCCCACCTACGCGATAGAGCTCTATGGCTAAAGACTGGCCGGGATACTCCATCACTGGGATATGAGGCAGCATCGCACGTGCATCGACATAAACGGCATGCCCGCCTACCGGGCGCACAATCGGCACGCCCATACGAATCAAAGCACGGCCGAGATATTCGGTGGATTTGATACGGTACTGCAGATAGTCTTCCTGAATCACCTCTTCCAGGCCCCGTGCCACGGCTTCCAGATCCCGGCCCGACAGGCCTCCATAGGTGGGGAAACCTTCGGTGAGTATCAGCAGATTGCGTGCCTGCATCGCCCAGTCATCATCGTTCAGCGCCAGCCAGCCGCCCATATTGACCAGCCCGTCTTTCTTCGCACTCATGGTCATGCCATCAACGAGAGAGAACATTTCCCGCACGATCTCCTTCACCGACCGTTCGGCATATCCCGGCTCCCGCAGCTTGATGAAGTAGGCGTTTTCCGCAAAGCGACAGGCATCCAGGAATAACGGCTTTTCGTAGCGTTCGCAGAGTTCTTTGGTGGCACGCAGGTTGGCCATAGATACCGGCTGGCCACCCCCTGAGTTGTTGGTCACGGTCAGCATGACCAAGGGGACCTGGTCGCTATGCTGCTTCAAGCAGTCTTCCAGCTGGTCAAGATCAATATCGCCTTTGAAAGGCGCCTCGTGTTGCGGGTCGAGCCCCGCCTCAGTGACAAAATCGAGCGCTTTGGCGCCGGTGGCTTCCACATTGGCGCGGGTGGTATCGAAGTGGGTGTTGTTGGGTACGATCACATCTGGGCCGCCACAGATGGTGAACAGTATCTTTTCGGCCGCCCGCCCTTGGTGGGTGGGGATGATGTGCTTGAACGGCATCAGATCACGCACCGCCTGTTCGAAACGGAAGAAAGAGGGCGATCCGGCATAACTCTCGTCGCCCTGCATTACGCCAGCCCACTGGCGGCTACTCATGGCCGAGGTGCCGGAGTCGGTGAGTAGGTCGATCATCACATCGTCGGCATGCAGTGCAAAGAGGTTGTAGTGGGCCTGGCTGATCAGTGACTCACGTTCCTCGCCGGTGGTCATTCGAAGGGGTTCTACGGATTTGATCCGGAATGGTTCGATGATCGTCTTCATGAGGCTCTGGCATCCTTAGTCGGCAACGCTAGGTCAGAGTAAGTCTAGGCTACGCCGTGCTAGTGCCTGCCGAGACTGCAGCCACTGTGTCTCTAGTCCCATCGTTGGTCAATGCCTTTGACTCGGGTTGTAGTGCCAGGCTGTCAGTATGGAGGCTATCATAAGCTGTAATCGATCAGGATTGATCTAACTGACAGTGTCTAACTTCGCCCAGCAGCGAACATTTCTGGCTCCCTAATGTGGCGCTTGACGCACCAACCCATAGGTCCAAAAAGTAGATGTTTTAGGCGTATACGGTAGTGGAACAAGTCAGTGTGGCCCGGGATTTTATATCGGGCGGGGTTCTATGGATATTTATGGATAGGGCCCAGTACCACCATGGCCAAGGATATCGTTCACCCAGCTGATCCATAGCCTCGGCCAGTTTTGGGTGTTGTTCCCTCATCGGGTTAAAGGTCTTGGGGAGTGCTGTTTGCGGTAAATTTTCACTATTCAAAGATAGGAGCAGATGGGCCAGCGGAGTTAAACCTGCAACATGAAATAAGCCCTCAGCTCGGATTCGGAAGGCTGTCTCTGAAACACGAGCTCCCCATCCACAATAATATTGGGGGAGTGGCGAATATTCAGCGCAGACACCATATCTGGGTGATCCTCAACATACACCACCTTGTAATCGATTCCAAGATCCTGAAACTCGTGTTCAAGGTTAGGCAGGTTAAAGTCTGTCTTAGTTACCAATAGCTGTACTTTCATGACAGGTTCCACCGCAAGGATTGATCCGTTCAGTATAGAAATAAACAACAAGAAAAGGGATCAAACCTCTCGTTTCGTGTTTCAGGCTACTTGCCATAATCCAGGGGCTGGAATGAGTGGGAGACTGCCTGTTACCGACTCTGCTCCAGCAGAGTATGACTATCCGCTTTAGCGCAATTGTGGTCATGACTGGAAACGCCTGGCAACGGCCCACCCCATTCGTTGCTCCTTCGCTTCTATGTTTTAATCAACTGCGTAGTTTGTTGCAACGGGATCGGAGAACTTTATTGGCTCCATTAGCAGGCTTCCCTGGATGACTTGTTAAGCGTCGCTAAGTTAGTTAACCGGTTCGTTGCGAACATAGCTCCCATTATCGAATTTGGAAAAGAAGTGTTCCAGCATGGGGTGCTTGATGGGTGCAACGCTATCATCAGGCTCCAAATTTTGTTCAGCCACATACGTGGAATGATCGCTCTGATGAACTAGCACATGATACCAAGGCCTGTTTTTCGGAGGGCGAGACTTTGCGACTGCTTCGTACCATTCTTCTGTCGCTTGAAAATTCTGATCCACATCGACAATGACGCCACGATAGTCGAAAAGCCGATGGTGGACCAATTCACCAACGGAAAATTTAACCCGGGTAATATTCGTTACGGTTCCCATGACTTTGACTCTGTGATTCGGTTAATAGGACTCTTACTATTTTAGCTCAATGGACGCAGCTGGCTTGCCGCTGAGGTTCTTAGACCACGACATGCTGCCTCAGAGAGGCTTGAAATAAAGCTTATTCCAGACTTCGGTATCCCACTTCATGGGTATCCTGACTAAGCTATTTATACCAATCTTCATTTCCCCGTCTGGCTGGCGGGCTGCATATACCTTTGGGCAGAATGCTGACGATCGAATACAAATAGCAATCTGTACGTAAGCCGCAGGGATCGACTATCGAATACCCGGTTGTGGTTTAACGTACTCTTAAATGGATAGGTGAAGTCAATGAACGTGACTTCCGACCTCAACGATCGGCCTGATTACGATCAAGAAATTCAAGATATCGCCGATTACGTTCTGAACTTCAAAATCGACTCCGGTGCAGCCCTGGATACTGCCCGCAACTGCCTGATGGACACGTTGGGCTGTGGCTTGCTGGCCCTGCGCTTCCCTGAGTGCACCAAGCATCTGGGCCCCATCGTTGAAGGTACGGTAGTACCTAACGGTGCCCGCGTACCGGGTACCCCTTACCGGCTGGATCCCGTTAAAGCGGCTTGGGATATCGGTTGTATGATTCGTTGGTTGGACTTTAACGACACTTGGCTGGCTGCAGAGTGGGGACACCCTTCCGATAATCTGGGGGGCATCCTGGCGGTTGCTGATTACCTGTCTCAGCTTCATGTCGCCAACGGTAAAGCGCCTCTGACCATGCGCGAAGTATTGGAAGGAATGATCCTAGCTCATGAGATCCAGGGCGTGATGGCGTTGGACAACTCCTTTAATCGTGTTGGTCTGTGCCATGTACTGCTGGTTCGTCTGGCGTCTAGCGCTGTTGTTACTAAGATGATGGGCGGTAACCGTGAGCAGATCATGGCCGCTATCTCTCAATCCTGGGTTGACGGCTCTTCTCTGCGTACCTGCCGGCACGCGCCTAACGCCGGTTCTCGTAAGTCTTGGGCGGCCGGTGATGCGACTTCACGTGCCGTTCGCCTGGCCGACATGTCGATGCGTGGAGAAATGGGTATCCCGGCTGTGTTGAGCACACCGCAGTGGGGCTTCTACGATGTCGCCTTCAGCCACACCAACAAGGATCTGGCGCTGAAACCTGAACAACAGCGTAGGTTCAGCTTCCAGCGTCCCTACGGTACCTACGTCATGGAGAACGTGCTGTTCAAGGTCTCCTTCCCGGCTGAATTTCACGCTCAGACCGCTTGTGAGTGTGCCGTAACGCTGCACCCTCAGGTTAAAGATAAACTGGACCAGATCGACAAAATCATTATCCGCACCCACGATTCTGCCGTCCGTATCATCTCCAAGAGCGGCCCGCTGGGCAATCCTGCTGACCGCGATCATTGCATCCAGAACATGGTTGCCGTGCCGCTGATCTTCGGCGATCTCGTTGCCGAGCACTACGAGAAAGACTTCCACAAGGCTAATCCGTTGATCGACGAACTGCGCCAGAAAATGGAAATTGTCGAGGTCGACGAGTACAGCGCCGATTATTACGATCCGGACAAACGTTCCATCGCTAACACTATTCAGGTGTTTTTCAAAGATGGCACCAGCACCGACGAGGTGGTGGTCGAGTATCCGATCGGCCATCGCCATCGCCATCGCCGCCGCCGCACGGAAGCTATCCCTCTGCTTGAAAACAAGTTCAAGCGCAACTTGGCGACCCGTTTCCCGGCTGTTCGCTGCGATCTGATCTTCGATCTTTGCCAGGATCAAGCAAAACTCGAAGCAACGCCGGTCCATGAATTCATCGGGATGTTGGTCATCTGATTGAACAATCGCTGTTGGGCGCAACTCAAGGCATGCTGCGGTGGCGGTTCTTGATAGCTGAAACAAGAGCTAGCGCTGGGGCAGGGACACTATATTCAATGCAGGACTGGGAGGGCTTAGGCTTATCCCGGCTGATGGAGGAATTATGCAACCCGAACAGTTACCGCCGGACAACCAGAAGGTCAGCTCCGGGTGGCATTATGTGACCCTTGTGCCGACCCTGGTCGCATTTATCGGGGTGAGTCTGATCTTTTTCGCCTGGTTTGCCGGCTGGGAGGGTGGCCAACGAGTGGCTCAGGTTCTTAGCATATTCTTTGCTGCGCTGATGATGGTGGTTTCGATGGCTGGTCTGATCGGATACCTGAAGCAACCGGGGCGGTATCGGCGGCTGCAGATGATAGCCCTGTGGAACCTGCTGCTATTGTTGGCCGCCTTTCTCTGCGGCTTATACCTGTTGCTGGGCTGATATCGTCAGCATGAGAAGGGCTTAACCCAAGCGGTTATTCAGGCCAGCGGCCGCTTCGTTGTAGCCGTCTGGCGACCATACCCCGGTAGCAGCGCGATAGCAGCGGGCGAATGCCCGGCAAACCGATCAACCAGGCCAGCGGTTTTAACCAGGCAACCCGCGCCATCAGGACAATATACGCATCCAGTTCAGAAAGAATTTGGCCGTCGGCCGTTGTTAGATGAAGTTCAGTCAACGCTTTTTGTGGATCTATACCTAACTGCTTGAGCTCTGCATCACGATCGGTAATATCCACCCAGAGCACCTGTTCGGACTCGTTGGCCGCTATTTTCTCATAGTTCTGGCGGTCCCTGACGCAGCGAGGGCAGGCGCCATCGTAATAGACCGTGATTTTGTTATCCGAACGGTTCACCTATCGCCTCCTAATCTTTGAGTTTACCCGAACGGCATATTCTCAGAGCCCGGTCCCAGCGGCTGGCCATAGCTAAACTCAACATAATTTCCGTTAGGGTCGACTAAACCACAGTAATAGCCCACCGGATAATGCTCCTGTATCGCGGGCCAGACTAAAACACCTTCAAGCTTTGCCTTAATAGCAATGGCGTCCACTTCGCTTTTACTGGCTACCGCAAAGCCCAAGTGACCAAAGTCATTGGCTGCGGGTTGGTGCAAGGGTCCACCTTCCAGAAACACCATCACGAATTCATGGGCCCGCCCCGGTTCAGCCATCCAGACCACTTGCTTGTTGTGTTTTTCCCGCTGGTGCACAACTTGCAGTCGACAATAGTTCTGGTAAAAATCGACACACCGGGCAAGGTTTTCAACGTGCAGGGCAATATGGGTCAATCTAGGCGTCATCATGTCGGTTGGCTCCCTAATCAGTATCCGCTCAAAAGGTTATCTCTGTGTCGGTCCAATCCAAGTGTCTACCTTATGTTATAGCTAAATAGTTTAGAGTGATTTCTGACTCGTTTCGGCCAACCTTAACTGCGACCCTGGCCTGTCTGCTGAGGCGCCGTTCCGGCGCCCGAATAGCCACACCGGGGGCTGCCGTAGATAGCCGTCCGGTCGAGGTCGGCGGGCTGTTACCAATAAAGAAATGGGTCGAAATCTTTCCGTAACATTCATATAGTACTATATTAGTACTATATGAATGTTACGGAACTGAAAAGGAAAGAAGCTGGATGCTGCGAATAAGCAAATTGACCGATTATGGCACGGTGATTCTGGCACAGATGGCGAGGGAGCCGGCCAGAACCTACAGTGCGGCCGCTCTGGCCCAGGCGATTGAACTGCCGCTCAGTACCGTCAGCAAGCTGCTGAAGCTATTGAACCGTAGCGGACTGTTAATCTCATGTCGTGGCAAGCAGGGCGGTTATCGGTTGGCTAAGCCCCCCCAGCAGATCTCGTTGGCCAGGGTGATCGACGTGCTGGAAGGGCCCGTCGCTGTCACGGAGTGCAGTCAGCGGAGCGGACTTTGCCAACTGGAGGCCCGTTGCGCCATCCGACGGCAGTGGCAAGGGGTGAATGGGGTGATCTACCAAGCTCTGGAACGGGTCAGCCTGGATTCCTTGCTCAACCCGCCCGAAGCCAGTGGGATGCTCGGTATCAAGATCTAAGCCCCCGAGCTGTTAAACAACAAGGGGGGAGGTATCAACAATGGCCACAACAGACGCTCCGCTCAAACGATTGCTTGAGGGCGGTTACAGCCCGGGATTTGTCACCGCGGTAGATTCCGATAGTCTGGAACCGGGGTTGAGCGAGACGGTAATCCGGCAGATTGCGGCCAAGAAACAGGAGCCAGAGTTTATGCTCGAGTGGCGTCTGGCGGCCTATCGTCACTGGCGGACGATGCCGGTTCCCACCTGGTCACGCGTTCATTACGCGCCCATCGATTTTAACGCTATCAGCTACTATTCGGCCCCCAAGTCCAGCAGTGACGGGCCCAAAAGTCTGGAGGAGGTGGACCCCGAAATCCTGCGCACCTACGAGCGGTTGGGCGTCCCGCTGCAGGAACGGGCGCGGTTGGCGGGCGTGGTGGAGAATGTGGCGGTGGATGCGGTGTTCGATAGCGTCTCCGTGGCCACCACCTTTCAAAAAGAGCTGGCGGCCAAGGGGGTGCTGTTCTGCCCCTTCTCCGAAGCGGTGCAGCGTTATCCCGAACTGGTGCAACGCTATCTGGGATCGGTGGTGCCCTATACCGATAATTTCTATGCCGCCCTCAATGCCGCCGTCTTCAGTGACGGCTCCTTCTGCTACATCCCCAAGGGGGTGCGTTGTCCGATGGAGCTGTCTACCTATTTCCGTATCAACGCCGCCGGCACCGGCCAGTTCGAGCGCACCCTGATCATCGCCGAAGAGGACAGCTACGTCAGCTATCTGGAGGGCTGTACCGCCCCGATGCGCGATGAAAACCAGCTGCACGCGGCGGTGGTAGAGCTGGTGGCGCTGGAGCGGGCCGAGATCAAATACGCGACGGTGCAGAACTGGTATCCCGGCGACAAGCAGGGCCGGGGCGGCATCTATAACTTCGTCACCAAGCGGGGGCTCTGCGCCGGTGCGTATAGCAAGATATCCTGGACCCAGGTGGAAACCGGTTCGGCGATCACCTGGAAGTACCCCAGCGTGATTCTCAAGGGTGATCATACGGTCGGTGAGTTCTCGTCGGTGGCCCTGACCAACAACTACCAGCAGGCCGATACCGGCACCAAGATGATCCACCTGGGAAAGCATACCCGCAGCACCATCCTGTCCAAAGGGATCTCCGCCGGCCACGGACAGAACAGCTACCGAGGGCTGGTCAAGGTCGGCCCCAAGGCGCTCGATGCCCGCAACCACAGCCAATGCGACTCGCTGCTGCTGGGACCCTTATGCGGCGCCCACACGTTGCCCTATATCGAGGTCCGCCACCCCAGCGCCCAGGTGGAACATGAGGCAACCACCTCCAAGATCAGCGACGCCCAGCTGTATTACTGCCAGCAACGGGGGATCGACCCCGAAGCGGCGGTGTCGATGCTGGTCAGCGGCTTCTGCAAGGAAGTGTTTCGCAAATTGCCGCTGGAGTTTGCCGTCGAGGCCCAGGCGCTGATGGAAGTGAGTCTGGAGGGAACCGTGGGCTGAGGAGGCTTCAACTAAGAAATGGCCACCAACGAAGGGGGTAGCCTAGAGATAGGCAGGAGGAACCCGTGATGCCAGAGAGCAGAGTTGGATCGCCGTTGGGATCGCTGATTGAGTTGATCCGCTGGTTATTGCGGCACTTTGATGAATTTCTGCAACCCACCGTCGACACCTGAGCGGGAGGGCAACATGTCCAATATCATGCTAGCCATCAAGGATCTGGAGGTTCAGATCGCCGGTAAGGCCATTCTGCAGGGGATCAACCTGGAGGTGGCGGCTGGCGAGGTGCATGCCATCATGGGCCCCAATGGTTCGGGTAAAAGCACCCTGGCCAATGTCCTGGCGGGACATCCCGACTATCAGGTCACTCGCGGGAGGGTGTTCTATGAGGGCAGGGATCTACTGTCCTTAAGCGTCGAGCAGCGAGCTGCGGCCGGGGTCTTCCTAGCCTTTCAGTATCCGGTCGAGATTGCCGGTGTCAGCAATATCCACTTTCTCAAGAGTGCCCTCAACAGCCTGCGCAAACAGCGAGGAGAACCGGAACTGGATGCGTTGGATTTTTTGAGCGACGTCAAGGCCAAGATGGCACAGATGCAGATGGATGAGGTGTTGATCTACCGAGGGGTCAACGAAGGGTTCTCCGGCGGAGAAAAGAAGAGTAACGAGATCTTGCAGTTGCTGGTGCTGGAGCCCCGGTTGGCGATCCTTGATGAGACCGATTCCGGGCTGGATATCGATGCTCTGAAACGGGTGGCCGCCGGTGTCAACGCCTTTCGCAGCCCGGAGCGCGCGCTCATTCTGGTGACCCATTATCAGCGCTTGCTGGATTACCTGATACCGGACCGTGTTCATGTACTCCAACATGGACGGATTATCCGGTCCGGCGGGCCGGAATTGGCCCGGGAACTGGAGCAGCAGGGTTATGGCGACCCCCAACAGACTGCACTGGAAATACCGGAGGTGACCGATGGCAGCCACCATGTTGTTAAGTGAAACAGCGGTCGAGAAATCCCCACCGGTTTCAAACTGGCCGTGGTTGGCGGAGTTCAGACGCAAAGCTCAGCTCGATTTTAGAAGCCAGGGACTGCCCAATACGCGCCTGGAACAGTGGAAATATACCAGTATAAAAGCCCTGGCCGACACCGAATTCCAGGTGGATACTGATGCTATGGATGTCCAGTCCTCACTCCTGCAACGGGATAAAGCGGAGTATTTAAAAGCGGAGCAGTCGGCAGCGGAAGACGACCGCCTGGTCTTTCTGGCGGGGCGCTTTCAGGCGGGTCTTTCCCGAATCTCCCCCCTGCCTCCAGGGGCTAAGCTGCTGTCGTTACGACAAGCACTGGAGCAGGAACACCCTTTGGTTCGTGCTCACCTGGGCCGGATAGCGAAACATCAGGGGCACCCCTTTGCCGCTCTGAATTCGCTCTGGCTGGATGATGGGTTGTTCCTGTATCTGCCGGCCGACTGTCAGTTGCGACGGACGGTTCACTGCCTTTTCTACAGCCCCAGCGGGCCGTCTTCCTTCACCAGTTACCCGCGGCTGTTGATTCTGCTGGAGTCTGGGGCTCAGGCACAGTTGGTTGAGGAGTATCTGGGATCTATCCAACCGGGGGATGACAATGGGGCGGCGCAGTTCACCGATTCACTGACCGAGGTTTCGCTGGCCGATGGTGCCAGCCTGACCCACTGCAAGCTATTGCGCGAGAGTGCTCAGGGACATCATATCGCCGGACTCCATGTCGAGCAGGCCGAAAACAGTCGCTTCCAGAGCTTCTCGCTGACGCTGGGAGGCGGAATCTGTCGTAATGATGTCCAGGTCCGGCTGACGGCTGGCGGCGCTGAGACCCGGCTGGACGGGCTCTATTTGCTCGGCGGGCGGCAGCACTTGGACAACCATTTACGGATAGATCACCTCCAGCCCGGCTGTCGTAGCGAGGTGTTCTATAAGGGGATTCTCAACGACCGATCCAGGGGGGTGTTCAATGGCATCGCCGTGGTCCATCCGGGTGCTCAGCAGAGCGATGCCCGTCAGGTCAATAAAAATCTGATGCTCTCAATCGGGGCTGAAATTGATACCAAACCGGAGTTGCAGATAGAGGCAGATGATGTGCAGTGCTCGCATGGCGCCGCGGTGGGGCAGTTGGACGATGACGCGCTGTTCTACCTGTGCAGTCGGGGCTTGGAGCGGAATCAGGCCCGTGCCCTGCTGACGTTCGCCTTCGCCCGGGAAGCCCTCGGTCGCATCCCTTCAGGGCCGTTAAGCGAGCGACTGGAGGCGATGACCTTCGATGCCCTAGCATCCCAGATGGGCGGGGCGCTGTCGATGGGCAGGGAGTCGTTGATGGAGGGCGCGTTATGAACCTGCGTCAGCCATTGCCGTCCGCCGCCTTGGCCAAGCCAACACAAGAGCCCAGGCCAACACGAGACCCCGAGCAAAAACCGGCTGCTGGGTCTTATCGCGGGACTGATTTGCGTGTCGATGACGCTCCCTTTGATCCGGCTGGCTGGCGCCAGGAGTTTCCTATCCTGAACCGGCAGGTGCATGGTTCGCCTCTGATCTACCTGGACTCTGCTGCCACCAGCCAGAAGCCGCGTGCAGTGGTTGATCGGCTACAGCAGTATTACCTGCAGACCAATGCCAATGTCCACCGGGGCGCCCATACCCTGAGTGAGGAGGCCACCTTCGCCTATGAGGCGGCCAGGGATCGCGTCCGGGCATTCCTGAATGCCCGCCAGCGCGAAGAGATCATCTTCGTGCGCGGGACCACGGAGGCGATCAACTTGGTGGCGCAAAGCTACGCCCGCCCCCGGCTCAAGCCCGGCGACGAGATCCTGATCACCGCCATGGAACATCACTCCAACATCGTGCCTTGGCAGATTCTGTGTCAACAGACGGGGGCTCAATTACGGGTGGTCCCAATTAACGATGCCGGTGAGATCGAGTGGCAGGCATTCACAGCGCTGCTGACGCCACACTGTCGTCTGCTTGCCGTTACCCAGGTGTCCAACGCCCTGGGCACCGTTAACCCGGTGGCGGAGATGATCACACTGGCCCATGACGCCGGTGTCGTGGTGCTGGTTGACGGCGCCCAGGCGATACCCCATCTCCAGGTCGATGTGCAGACGCTCGATGCCGATTTCTACGCTTTTTCCGGCCATAAGGTCTACGGTCCCACCGGTATCGGGGTGCTTTACGGCAAACGGGCGTTGCTGGAGGAGATGGATCCCTATCAGGGCGGCGGTGACATGATCAGCCGGGTAAGCTTCGAAAAAACCGACTATAACGTCCTACCTTACCGCTTTGAGGCGGGCACCCCGCATATCGCCGGCGCTATCTGTCTGGCAACGGCGCTCGACTATATCACCACTATCGGGCTTAACCGCATTGCTCTGCATGAGCGGGCATTGCTGGATTACGGCACCCAGGCGCTGGCTACGATTGAAGGGTTGCGTTTGATCGGTACCGCACAGAACAAGGTTGGAATTCTCTCCTTCGTGATGGCCGAGGCGCATGCCCATGATATCGGTACCATTCTGGATCAACAGGGCGTTGCGATTCGTGCCGGTCACCATTGCGCCATGCCGCTGATGCAGCGCTTCGGGGTAGCAGCCACTGCTCGGGCATCTCTAGCGCTGTACAACAGTCGCACCGATATCGATGCCCTGGTGGCGGGGTTGCACGAGGTGCAGCGTTTATTTCACTAGGGGCTTCCAGTCGCTAACTAGCAATCAAGAAGTACGGAATGAAGCAATGCTGAATCAGGAACTACGTGAACTCTATCAAGAGGTCATCATCGATCATGGCCGGCACCCACGTAACTTCAGGGTGCCCGAGCAATACAACCACTCCCGGGAAGGCTACAACCCGTTGTGTGGCGATCGCTTGAAACTGTTCTTGATGATCGGTTCCGGTGAGGCGCCGGTGATCGAAGATATCGCTTTCAAAGGTGAGGGCTGCGCCATTTCGATGGCGTCGGCCTCCCTATTGACGGAGGGCCTGAAAGGCAAGACCCGGGCTGAGGCCGAGACGCTGTTTCACCATTTTCATGCGTCGGTCACCGGCCAACAGCAAACGGGATTGGATGGATTGGGAAAGCTGCGAGTGTTGCTGGGAGTGCGGGCGTTTCCCAGTCGCATCAAGTGCGCGACCCTGGCCTGGCATACATTGGTGGCCGCCCTGAGTGATGAAGGGTGTTCTGACGCGGCCAAGCCTGAACTCTGGGTTACCACCGAATAGTCGAGGAGGAGGGGACATGCACCCGACCGAGCCCATCTACCTGCGCCGTGATTGCGATGCCCTGCTGATCCCTTCGGGGCAGTCTATTTTTCTGCCCAAGGGGACCGCGGTCAGTATCCAGCAATCGCTGGGGGGGACCTATACGGTCAACACCGGTGGTAATCTGGTGCGCATCGACGACCGTGACGCCGATGCCCTGGGACTGGAATCCACCGGGGCGACAGGGGCGATGACACCAGCTCAAGCATGCGACGATGCTCCGGTGGATCATCAGGAGATACGGCGGCAGCTGCGGACCTGCTATGACCCGGAGATTCCGGTCAATATTCTGGATCTGGGTCTGATTTACAGTTGCCACATCAGTCGCCACCGGTCGGGCGGTCACCAAGTTAAGGTGCAGATGACCCTGACGGCGCCCGGTTGCGGCATGGGCGCCGTATTGGCGGCCGACGTCAAGGAGAAATTGCTGCGGGTTCGGAGCGTACGCTCGGTAGACGTGCAACTGGTATTCGACCCTCCCTGGAACGCGAGCCGGATGTCGGAAGCGGCTAAGTTACAGTTGGGGTTGTTGTAATGAATTGCTGTAGTAAGTTGCTGTAATCGATTATGTAGCAGTGACGTTCAACGCAGGCGCTGACCAACGCATGGACGGAGAATCTTAAATGGCTCAATGGCAGGAGGTGGTCACTGCTCTGGAACCGGGGCAGCACACCGTGGTTGAACTGGCGCATTACAGCGTGTTGCTGGTTAATCTGGCAGGGCGTATGTATGCGGTGGAGAACAGATGTAGCCACGATGATGGAGAACTCGATGGCGGTGCTATCGAAGCGGAAACGGTTACCTGCCCTCGCCACGGCGCCTGTTTCTGCCTGAAAACGGGCCGTGTGCTCAAACCGCCGGCGTTTGAGGATATCGCTTGTTTTGCCGTACGCATCCAGGATGGGCGAGTGCAGATCTATGATGATCCGGACGAGTAGCAGTTACCTTGTCGTGCGCCTATTCCGGTATTACCTGCACTAAAAGACCCTGCCGAACAGGGTGCCTACCGCTGCGGTCAGCCCCATGGCGAACATGCCCCATAGGGTTACGCGCAGCGTTCCCGTTATCACCGGCGCACCTCCGATGCGTGCTGCCACTCCTCCCAGCAGCGCGAGACATAGCAGCGAGGTGGCAGCCACCACGGGGATCCGCATGGGCGCGGCAGCCAGGGCCGCCGTCAACAGCGGCAATGACGAACCGACTGCGAACGTCGTTGCTGAGGCCAGGGCTGCCTGAATGGGGCGTGCTCGGAGAGTTTCAGTGATACCGAGTTCGTCGCGAGCATGTGCGGCGAGGGCATCGTAGGCCATAAGCTGCTCGGCCACCTGTTTTGCCAGGTCGGGGTCGAGCCCTCGATCAACATAGATCGCAGCCAGCTCTGCCCGCTCGTTGTCGGCATCGATCTCGAGTTCCTTGCGCTCACGCTCAAGGTCGGCCCGCTCAGTGTCCGCCTGAGAACTTACCGAAACGTACTCGCCTGCTGCCATCGAACTTGACCCTGCGACAAGCCCGGCAACCCCTGCCAACAGCACCTCGCTGGTGACAGCTCCTGCCGCAGCCACGCCAAGTACCAGGCTTGCCGTTGATACTATGCCGTCATTCGCTCCCAGCACTGCGGCGCGCAGCCAGCCGGTACGGTTGGTACGATGTCGTTCCTGGTGCTGAACAAACACAATCTCGATCCCCAGCAGTGGTTGACGGCCCGTTGTAACGGCGATTGATTTCAACCCGTGAAGACAACAGAGGGCAGCGGCTGTGTCTATCTGATCATCAATCAGCGGTTTGGTTGGTTGAATAAGTGGAACCTTAACCGTCCTCTACAGCCTAGTTGGCACTGACTAAAAACGGATTAACTCGTACTATAGAAGCCAAACCCTAGTCTCTGCTTTGTCGCTTGAGTAAAAGGGGAGCGGATAGGACCAATAATCTTAGCTCAGTCGCATATCAGGTTCTGCGAACCGCCGAGGGATCAACGTCTATGTCAGCAGAATGGCTAACGGTTACATAATTCAATAGTGGTCATGGCAATTTCCAGAAAGCAGGCAGCTATACTGTTTAAGAGGTGAAATCGATGACGCTAGATGAGGCACGACAAAGCCTGTTCGAGGCTGCTGTTGGCTACTTTGGCAGCACAGAGGCGGCTGACCAATGGATGGATACCCCTCATATGGGGCTAGGTTGTACGCGGCCCAGAGAACTGTCGAATACGAAGGAAGGGGTAGAGCAGTTGGTGGAGATCATCAGCCAGCTAGAGCATGGCGATACCGCCTAAGTGGTATCCTTCGAACCAAAAAATGCGCCTTTCTAGAGCCAGTCCCTCTTGCTCTTGTTTCTTCCGAACGCATGTTGAAAGGTCTAATACGTTACCTACAACTACCTTCGGAAATGTCCGGTTTCCGAAATGAAGATCATAAATCGCCTTGAATATTTGCCAGCCCAAAATGTCACAATGTCGATACTGCTGAAATACATACATCCTGAAAGGACTAGCAGGGCTAGCCTAGACGAAATAGTGTAAGACACTGTAGCTGACAAGGACTTCATGAAAATGCTGCATGATCTGCCGCAGTGGTAATGTAACTGCCGATGACCGGAAAGTAGATGAAGGCGCCCGCGTGAACGCTTGGTGGCACTGCTGATCGTTCCATTCGCTCGATGGTCGCTTGATGCGCTCAATGGAGACGTACGAGCACTGGTTTCTTGGGTCTCAGTCAACGGCAAGTGTCGGCCAAAACCGAACACTTAGGCAGGTCAGATTGAATGAGTCTGCATCCGTTTCTTGTAGGGGCGGGCAGGCTTCCTCGGAAATTCATTCTGCAACTTCTATACAAGCCCAGCCAATCGGAAGAATCTGATTGCAGACGACGCCAAGATTAGTAAAGCCGGTGCTTTTGAGCTGCTGCAGGTTTTCGGTGCTGAATCTACTAGAGTACTGACTTTGCCACCCCCTGATGAAATTCCTGATACCGGATCTATAAAACGGCTGCCCTGCTAATTGTGGCTTAACCTGTACTTTTGGAACCAGCAATAAAAAGGCGGAGTTGGGGGCTACCTGACCATCGATATCCACTCTCAAGTCGTTATCGGGTGGTCGATGACGAGCGAATGACGGCGGGCTCGGTGTGTGATGCACTGAAAATGGCAAGGTGACGTTGAGGCTTCCCAAAGGAACCCTCTTTTATAGTGTGCGAGGCAGCCAGAACTGCGCAAGATTATTATCGGTAATGGGCAACGACAACGGCAACGGCATCGCATGAGCCGTAAGGTAGCTGCTGGGGTGCCCAGTCCAGAAGAGTTTGAATCACAATATGTCGCTTAGGTAAGTGTCCATTCTGGATGGTGCAGATCAGAACGAGACAAGTGTCTCGAATATTACAATTTTTTAAACCGCTTTGAGGGTTGGTGTAAACATGTAACCGTTACCGTAATGAGTTACTAAATGACCTTTATCAATATTTAATGAGCTGAGTTTGCTCCTTAGACGCGTGATCAGAACGTCGATAGTTCGATCGTAATAGCTCCATTCACGGTTTCCTAGTTGCTTGAGTAAGGCTTCACGAGAGAGTATTTTTTCGGATGCATCGACCAGGGCAATTAGGACTCGTGATTCATTCCTCGTTAGGGAGGTTTCGCCGCCCCTGCTAGTCATTATTTTCATCGCATCTACGTTAAATGACCAGTTATCATAATGATAACAATTGGATTCTTGGGTTATTTGTGATGTTGGAGCGGGGCTGATTTTTTTTATCCGCGAGAGAATGTTTTTGCTGCAGGCGTGTATCTCACGCATTGGTAGAGGCTTGCAAAAGAATGCGTCGGCACCACTTTCGTAGCTTACAATTCGCTCGATATTGTCATTGCAGATGCTTGTTATGATCACTCCCGCGGTGGAAAAGCTGCGTAGATCACGGCAGAGACGTTGGCCATCGATATCAGGAAGTTGAAGGTTGATAAAAACCAGGTCAAAACTGCCTTTTTGGAGCAGCGACATGGCGTCGCTACCGGAGTGGGTCTGGGAAGCTGACCAGCCGTGTCCATTCAGGTATTCGGTTAGGGCCTGTGCATCGTTTTCATTGCCATCGACGACAAGGACTTGGCGACCTTTATAAATACAGTTAGACGGTTCGGTATACATGACCAATTCTATTTATTATTTGTTAACAAAAATATAGGCCGGTTGTGAGGGCCGACCTGCTGATCTTTAATAAGGACTACATCGCTCGGGATCCTGTCGAGTAATGCAGTTATATGTTTTCAAAATTTTAAAGGACCGCCCCCTGCCTGTTTTTGGCAAATCGCCAGTTAGTAATAGTTTGTTAGCTAGTTGGCTTTGTCGGTGTTTACTAACTCGGCAAACCGCAACAGTTGTATCGGGGGGTAGAGGTTAAGTTTGCGGGCGATCTCCATGTTAATGAAGACCGAGTAGCGACTCAGAGACGCTATCGGTAGGGTTCCGGGTTGTTGTTTTTCAAACAGGACCTTTTCAGCCTGTATAGCGGCTAGGCGCCCGACGTTGTAATACCGGTTGGCCACTGCCAGAAGAGCATCCGATTTCGTGACCATAACTTCGTAGGCGCTGGCGACAGGCAAATTCTGGGCTGTTGCTGCCTGTGTGAATTCGTTTCGTTTCTGGCGGTTGTATGAGCTGGAGCCGACGTAGATGATATCTACTTGTTGGTCAGCCATCTGTTTCATCAATTTAGGCAGCTGGTCTTCTAATGGGGTTCCTTTCTCATCCAGTTGGTAGCTGAGTTTAACGAGCTCGAATCCCATCGTGCCTGATAGCGCCTCGAGTTTCTCTGTATTCAACGCAGAGTTCAGTTCTGAGGGGTTGTTGATCACGCCGATGCGCTTGGCATCCATATAATCCTGTATGGCCCGGATCTGAACGTCTTCGGGAACGCGGTTTCTAACCCCCGTCACTTGTGGGCGACCACTACGCTCATAGGATTCGACAATACCGGCGCTGATGGGGTCGGCGACCACCATAAACAGGGCAGGAATATCGCCCAGGTATTGCTGGCTATCGCTGTTGCTTACCGGACCTATCATCCCCTTGGATACCGAGGTACCCCAGGTCACGACGAGATCGGGCTTCAATTGGCGCGCTTCGGCGAGGTACTTGCTGATATTGCTTTTGTCTCGAGCAGCGTCCCGAAGGATCAGCTCCACTGGAAGATTCTGGCTTTCTAGGTATTGCTTAAAGCCCTGGCAGGCTTCTTCGCAGCCTCGCCAGACTGCCATATAGATTCGCGCGGGGTTTTCGGATGTAAAGCTGGCGGCACCGGCGTGCAGGCAAAGTGAGAGCAGGGTTATGCCGAGCCACAGTTTATGCTTCATGATGCAAGTACTACCTTGTTGGATGACCCTTTCAGATAAAGGCCCATGAAAATGCCGGCGATAATGGTGCCGACACCGATGAAAGCCATCGCCTGGCCATAATCGTAAACCACCAGCAGGCTGGCCACCAGAAGCGGTCCTAGCACACTACCGATCCGTTCGGAGGTGCGCAGGACACCAAGTGCGGTGGTGCGGCCGACTTCTGGAGTGGCTTCGGCGGCTTCCATGGCGGCAGCGATCAGAGGCGCCTTAAGGATGGCGTGGGCCGCCCCCATCATCGCCACTGCTAGCAGCAAACTGAGCACCGAGGGCTCCCCATAGAGGGACAGCAGGATGATTCCAGACAGTATGGTCCCCACTACCACCAACCCGAGCATCTGACCGCTGCGATCGGCGAACTTTGAGGCCAAGGGGCCGAGAAAAATAATGATCAGTGAATAGACCATCATCACCCGGCCGATCTCAGACTGGCTGGCGTCCATCGATACCAGATAGACGGGCACCAAAAAATACAGAAATCCAGTGAGAATGATCTTGGCGGGAATAGCGCAAAACAGCACGATACAGACGAAGCGAAGGTTGCCGGCCAGGGCATAGAGGCCGTTCTTGCCTTTGAGGATGGCAGGCTTCGGGTCCTCATCGACCTGATCAGCAAGCATCATCCAGGCGAGTACGCCGGCGAAAGCCGCCAACACGGCGGAGATCAGGAATACCGGCTGGTAGCCGATTCGGTCGGCAATAATGCCTCCCAAGGCGGTACCGCACATAGTGGCTGTCATCAGTACACCGACGAAGATGGCCATGCTTTTAGCGCGATTTTCTGACGAGGAGATAGCAGCGATATAACCCTGACAGCTGATGGTAATAATGGCGTAGCCGAAGGCGGTCATACCGCGCCAGAAAATAATTTCGTAGACGCTGGAGGCCAGGGCGCAGCCCAGGTAACCTGCCAAGGCAGGGGCTAGGCCCCAGAGGAACAGGCGTTTATTGCCCCAGCGATCGACCCAGGCTCCGGCAAAGGGCGTAGCCACAGCGATCACAAGCATAAACACCGAAATAGGCAGGCCCGCGACCAAGTCCCGGTCCAACCCAAGGCTGGGCTCATAGAACTCGCCGACGAATAATGGCATGAACGACTTCTGCAGCTCTTCGGCAAAAGCGAAGACGAACAGCGGGATGCGGGCATCCAAGATATTGCCTTGTCTTTCACGAAACACGTTAAGCAGATTGAACTGGCTGGCCAGCTTGCGCAGCCGGCCGCTGATTCCGGATGATGCAAGGGTGTCGACATCTTCTGAATTCTTAACGGTGCGGCCTTGGCCGTGGGTGACTTGGTCCAATACCCGGCGGTATTTGGTCTGTAGCTCTTGGGAATCGTCGTTGAGTTGGTGGATAAAACGGCCCATTGAGCCCTTCCCCGTCAGGTTCTGGTTGACCGAAAAATTACCGTCTGCCTGTTGCTTGAGTAAGTGTTCCGAGCGCTTAAGCGGTCCCGAAACGTAGTACATAACCAGCACCATCACTACTTCGAATGCCACCAGCAGTACCGCGATCAAGACAATGGCGATATCGAAAAATATGTCGGCCAACTGGGTGCGAATGAAACCGGTGTCTAGCCCTACCTGAACGGCTCCAAACGATTGTCCTTGGTTGGCCAGTGCTAGGTAGAGGTTTTCAGCTTTATCCTCGGCCTGGGTGTTCAGTGGCAGTAGCCTTAGTAGGTCCTTGCCTCCTTGCACAATGCGTTCGGTAAAGCCGGCCTCAAGAGTCTCGCTCGCCGTGATCGCTCGCTGTTGCTGCTCGTTGCTTAGCAGGGTTGGGGTCACGTCACCGCCCAGATAGAGAGGGCTACCTTCGGGGTCGGTGACCGCTACGTAGACCAGCTCGGGATACTTCTCTACTGTTTCCTTCAGATAGAGCTCCATGCCCTTGATCTGATCGAAGGGGACGCCTGCGTTCACCGCCAGTAACAGGTCGTCACGGACCACTTCGGCCACGGCTTCCACCTTCTTCTGAAGCTGGGGTTTGAGGGCGACATTGAACTCGGTCAGCGTGTAGGTGGCGCTGATGACCGAGGCAAAGATGGTGCTCAGTAGGGTTGCTAGAAACAGGCGGCGATTGATAAAACCGGTCAGGCCATCGGTGTGCTTATTCATGAGTAGCCGCCTTTTTAGCCGTGTGAGGGTGGCTGGCATCTGCCGCTTCGATCGTCATAGCTTTAAGCTCGTCGCCGAGCTCGGCCTTTATTCGGTTGCTTTGGTCTATCTGTTCGGCAAACTGGTATGCCATCGTGCCGGGCTTGAGCTGCAGGGATGGCGATGGCTCGCTATCGGGGGAAAGTTGACGGTTGATCAGTTTGAAGACGTTGTTGACGTCGCCGAAGGTTAACCGGACCACCACAACGATCAGTAGGGCGAAAACACCGAAAATCATCAGTGTCATCTCCAGTAGATGCAATTTTACTTGGGCAACGGCACCCGCATAGGCCGATTTATCATAACCGATGACGATGCTGCCCATCAGTTGCTGGGCACCATCGAATAGTTGCAGGCCGCTATAAAGGGTGGTGTCTTGCTCCAGAAACCAGGAGGCCTCAGAGCCTTTCAGCGCTCGACGCAATATCGACTCTTTATGGAGTGTCTCTAGGCTGTTCGAATCAGTCGCGAATAAGACTTGTCCGTGCTGGTTGATTACGTAGATAGCACTGACCTGATCATCCCTGCCTTTAGCGCGCTGCATCAGTTCGGGCAGGTTGTCCATGCCACTTAGAGGTAGGCCTAGTTGTTCGCCTTTGATGATCGATCGTTCCAGAGACGTTGACATAACTTCGAGTTGAGAGGCGACAACCGTAGACATCAAGCTGGTGAATTTCATGTGGTTCATCAGGTATAGCAGGCCCAATACGCTCACCAAGATAATCCAGATAGTCATGATGAGCTTCAGGTGTACTTCTAGAAACGCTTTCATTGAATCCCTTTGGGTACTTCTCAATGCATAGGGCAGTGAGCCTAATTACTACGTGCGTCTAGCTTGAAAAGTCAGTTTCAGACTTTTGGCGCTGAGCGATCTTCGTTCATACAGGTGTCATAACCGCGTATTTGTACCTGTTTCATGGAGAGAAATCGATAGCGGTAGCGTTATTGACAGATTTTAGGCGTCAATTCCAACGTGCCAAAGTTAGCATTTAGATAGATGCCATATTAATAAAGAAGGGGGCTGGATAGTATCACCGTGTAAAATGGGGTGAAAGCAGTTCAAACGATCGTTTAAGAGAATGTAAAGAAAAATGAAACATTGTTACTAGAAGGAGCCCTGGGCGTGAAGGCTTATTCTAAATGCAAGTCGATAGCCAAAGTTTGGTCGGCTTTTGAGCGGTTTTTTTGGGGGATGAATTATATCCATGCCGTTAATTGAATCGATGTTTTATTGCGATACTTAGTTAGTTTCCGTGTGCCATTGTAAAAATATTGAGGTGTTATTGATGTAAGTCAGATTATGAGACTGTTGTTTTTCTAAAACGTGAAGTTTTATAACATTTTGGTTACGTTCTGTGAGTCTTATCTTAATTTTCAATCGATATACTGCGATGGCGTGATTACCTTTGGCTTCTTTCCAGCCGTTACCTATGACGAAGGGTAAATGTTGGTTGCTGGTTTGATACGCTTTTAAATCCACTGGGATATATTGATAGATGCGATCTTGTTAGACCCACAGGGCAGCAACCTGGTCATCCAGGACACCAAGGGCAACAGTTATACGCTGACGCGGTTGAGCTATCGTGCGGCTTTATCCGAAGTTCCGATGTTGGAAGCGGATCTGCTTTGCAAAGATGTCGATGCCTCGTCCTGGCTGGGTGAGACGCTGGTGTGCGAGTTTTATCGCCACCCAGGAGTGAGCCGTAGTAGTGAGCGCCGCTTCGAAGGGGTCGTTACCGGGGTCAAGACCCTGACGGGTAGCGACGCCGACCGCTACAGCTGCTACCGGCTACGGATACAACCTTGGTTGGCGCTGCTGGCCTATAGTCGTAATCATCGGGTATTTCAGGATAAAACCACCCAGCTGATTATTACTTCCCTGTTTGATGAGCTGGGGTTCAAGGGGCAGTACAGGGTTGATTCCATGCCCACCACCAAGCGTCCCTATTGTTTGCAGTTCAACGAGACCGACCTGGATTTCGTTCAACGGCTATTGGCTGAGGAGGGGGTGCACTACCACTTCGGTCAAGACGAAGATGCCAATACTCTGATCCTCCATGAAGCGTCCAAACCGTTCTCAACATCGGACAAGATAACATTGGATAGCGAGGCTGTGCCCGGCGGCGTCAATGCCCTGATTAGTCGGTGGGAGCCGCGCTATCAATACCACGGCGCTGAGCTGGAGCTGGCCTGTTACGACGATCAGCAGACCAAATTGGTCAGCAGTAAGAGTAAAAAGTCTAGCTATACGCTGCCGGGCAACACCAAACTCAAAGAGATCCGTTACCCTGCTGCCAGTGTCTCGGGCAAGATGGATGATCTGGCCGCGACTCTGGTCAGTTGTCGCCGCGCTCAGCTTGACTCCAATTATCAGTTGATTGACGGTGAGACCGACTCCGCTGGCCTGGGGGTTGGTCGTTACCTAGAGCTGGCTGCGCACCTAGACAAGGAGCAGCTGGGCGAGTACTTGCTTGTGGCGGTTGAACAGGAGTTTGTGGTCGATAGCCAGTCGGGGTTTTCTCAGAGTTGCAATTTTACCTGCACCCCCAGTGACCATGATTATTATCCGGCGTTTGTGGAGAAGCCGAGGACCTACGGCATGCAGAGCGCTGTGGTTGCGGGCAAAACCGACGCCGAACCCGCCTCGGACAAGCAAGGACGTATCCGTATCCGCTTTCAGTGGGATACCGAGACCGAGGGTGATGAAACCAGCTGCTGGGTAAGGGTGGCTCAGTCCATGGCCGGCAACGGTTACGGTGTGCAGTTTATTCCCCGTGCAGGTCAGGAGGTGTTGGTCAGTTTTCTCGACGGTGACCCCGATCGCCCGCTGGTCACCGGCAGCCTCTATAACAGCAAACACAAGCCGCCCTACGCCACTCAGGATAGTACTCAGTCCGGTATCAAAACCCAGTTAAAAGCCAAATCAAATGAGCTGCGCTTCGATGATAAGAAGGACAACGAGCAGCTTTACCTGCATGCGGCCAAGGATCTGTTGGTCGAAGTGGAAAATGATGCCGACGAGAAAGTAACGGCTGAAAAGCGGGTAGCGGTGAACAAAGACATCACCGTCAGCAGTGATCAGAACTACAGTCTGACGACCAAAGAAAATATTAACCTGAAAACCGATAAAAATTACGCATTGGCGGCGGTGGAAGCGATCACGGTTGACGGTAAAACCATCACGCTGAAAGCAAGCGACAAGCTGGAACTGATCGTCGGCAGCAGCAAGCTGGTAATGACCGATTCAAAGATCGAGATCGAAAGCGAGACGATCAGCCTAAGTGGTAGTTCAGCGATTGAACTGGATGCAGATGAGATCTCGGTTTCCGGTGATTCCAGCGTTGATCTGACATCCAGTGACTCGATGACCCTTAAGGCAAGCTCGAGTTTCGCCGCCTCCGGTATGAATGCAGAGCTTAAAGCAACGTCGGCGGTGACCGTTAAAGGCTCCGCATCCGCTGAGATTTCGGCCAGCGGCAATACCACCGTGAAGGGTGCGATGGTGATGATTAACTGATGCTGAAAAAAATACCCTACCAGCAGAGTCAGTCGGTGCTGCAGCGTTTCGAGCTCTCCGATGAGGCCGCTGCCTGTGTTGCCGACACCATGGCACCTTCTGAAGTGATTTCGGTGCTGCAAAGCAACAAGCTTTATATCGATCTGGTGAACTTTTTCAGCCATGGCCTGCCGATGCGCGAAGTGATCTGGTGGGCCTGCCTGGCCCTTGAGCTGCGGATGGGGGACTGGAGTGCGGAAGAGAAAAAGGTGATCGCCGATTGCAAAGGCTGGGTGCAGGAACCCGATGAAGCCAAGCGTCGGTTGGCCGAACGGCAAGTGAAACAACTCGGCGTGCAGTGCGCGCCGGGCTGGCTGGCCCAGGCGGTCTTCTGGAACGGCAGCGGCAGTCTTGCCGAACCTGCTCAGCCGGTTGTCCTGCCACCGGAGTTTCTTTATGCCAAGGCTGCGGCGGGTGCGATCAATACCGCATCGGTTATTCCCAAGTGGAAAGGATACGACGACTACTGCCCCCGGGTCATTGCCATGGCAGAAAACCTGGCCCGCGGTGGTCGTGGTCATCCGGAATAGGAAGAGGAAATAAAATATGCCCTGTGCTGCCAGATCCACCGATATGCATGTCTGTCCCATGCAGACGCCGGGGGTACCGCCCATTCCCCATGTTGGCGGGCCGATCTCTGGGCCGGGTAATCCGCAGGTGTTGATTGGCAAGATGCCGGCGGCCTGCGTCGGCGAAATGTGCACTTGTGTAGGTCCACCGGACAGCATCGTTAAGGGCAGCGCCACCGTGATGATCGGAGGTAAGCCGGCGGCTCGGATGGGTGATAGCACCGCTCATGGCGGCTCGATTGTGGTTGGCTGCCCGACAGTAATGATTGGCGGCTGATCAGAAGATAACAGACATGATCGCCTGACCTGTTAATCGGTCAGCGATAAAGCGGCACTCATTGGCCGACTTTCATAAGCAATATACGGAACTGGTAAAGGATATTTGAGATGCCTAGAAAGGACCTAGAAAGCCTGAAGGATAAGAAGAATAAACCGACCTTGTATCAGAATATCGATAGCGGTCTCGATTTGCAGACGCAGCTGGATGAACTCTATCGCCAGGCCGAGCTGGCTGATCGCAAACTTGGCAAGTTTATGTCCGAGGTGATTAAAAAGTTTCCGGGGGTTGCCGGTGCCGCCAGTCATGCGCCGTTGAAAAAGCGACGAGCGGCAGAATTAAAGGTCACTCAGCGTGGCAAGAAGGTTAACCAGCTTAAGGATATTGCCCGGGCGACCATAGAATTCAGGGTATCGAAGGACATGTTTGCGGCGCGCGAATATATCCGTAACTCGTCTTATTTCCAGGAAATTAAGGATTTTGGCGGCGCGTTAAAAGACCGCTATACGGGGAATCCGACGCCGCAGGGCTACCGGGATGTTAAATTTTTTCTGTTAATGCCGATCGGCGGTGGCCAGGATCATCTTGTTGAGCTTCAACTCAATATTAAGCACGCGATGATGGCTAAAAAAACTGCCCATAGTTTTTATGAGCTACTGCGGCAGGGCGGAGCAGGGTGGAACCCAGAGAAGCGTGATTCCAAGATTGTGGTGCAGAAAGATGACGTACCGGAGCTGGCGCTTAAATTAAGGCATGACTGGGTAGCCTGTAAAGCAAGCGGGACTTATTCACAGGAAGTTTTGAGTCGGGTTGGCGAGGTTCTGACGACCAAGTTTTTTGACCATCATGGAGAGCCCCGTCAGGAAAAGGTGATCCTGAAGAACCTGACATCTAAAGAGCAGAAGGCTTCCCGGGCATTATCTAAGCTGTGCTGTGATATTTATGATTACTACAACAAACTGTCTCAAAATCAGCTGACAGTGCCTGCAGCGCAGATGCACAGGAGCTGATTTGGCAGCGCAAGCAGTGAACGGGTTAAACCTGTCGTTATATAAATTTTGCAGAATGTTGAGTCTCTGACCGATGGAACATTTATTAACTGCTATATCTGAGGACGCCCCTTGCGGAGACTATCTGAAGGGTAACCGGACTCTGTATCGGGGGCTCAGAAACAACTTCAATCTGGCCCAGTCTTCGTTTCGTCAGCTGGTTGAGTCACCGGATGCGGCGGCCAATGAGGAGCTGCTGGACACTAATCACGACAACTGGGCGGAGCTGGCAAAGCAGTGTCAAGAGCACCTGACAGGGTCTTCCAAAGATGTGGAGCTGCTCTGCTGGCTGGCCACGGCGCAGTTGTTTAGCTCAGCCCCTCTGCCCAATCTGTCGGCGGTTCTAAAGGTGTTTGCGGAGGTGGTGGATAACTACTGGTCAGATCTGCATCCCAAGCCACCGGAAGACAAGCTCAAAGCGACTAACGACGAAGAGCGGCTGCGGGAGTGGACAGAATTCAAGCTGCGACCGTTATTGCAGCTGGTCGGTGACAGCGAAGGCACGGGTCTGCTCTATATGCCGTTGCAGATGATTACGCTGGTTGGCGGTATTGACTATAGCGGTTTTTATGCGGCCGAACGCAGCGGCAGTCTGAACGAGCTTAAGGAGCAGGCACAAAGCGGGTTGGCGTCGGAGCGGAAAGCGGTTATCGAAACTATTTGCTCGCTGGGATTGATTCTTGAGCAGCTGCAAAAGATAGAACTGAAAATCGGTGAATACTGCCTGCAAGCCGGAATCAGTGGTCTCAGCTTCCGTTTTGTAAAACAGAGTGTGGAACGGTTGTTGAATGCTATGCGTTACTTGCTTGGCGATCAGCTCAACCCCTGGCCGCTGGATAAAACGGAAGCGAGCGAGGCTGGGGCGAGTGAGGTTGGAGCCAGTGAAGTTGGCGCGACAGGCGACAGTATCAGAAGCGTTACAGAAACTTCGCAGCTGCAGGAGCCAGCAACAACGGCAGCGCAGGTCGATTCGACATCGCCGGCCGAAGCTGTACTCAGGCTTGCCCCAGGGGAAATTTACAATCGCGATCAGGCGTTTCAGGAACTGAGGAAACTGGCCGATTTTTTTAACCGCACCGAACCCCACAGTCCCATCTATATGCTGTTGGAGCGAGCTATTCGCTGGGGCTATATGCCGTTGCCGGATCTTCTCGCCGAGATGGTCGGTGATAACGACCAGGTGATGGGTCATATCACGCGAATGGCCGGGCTGGAGAGTATTGAAAAGACCGATATCCCGGAGGTAAAAATCAGTTCTCGGGAATTGCAGCAGCACAGCCAGGCCGCAGTGAATACAACTCCGGCGGCGCAACCAACGGTGAATACCGTTGAGGACGTTGCCGCACAGAATGATTCATCGAAAGCCGCGGACAGCAGCGTATCCAGTTTTCAATGGTAGTTTTTTAGACACAAGTATTGAGCAACGAAGACCCTCGTCGCAACAGCGGCATCAATTGTACTAAGGAGAAACAAATGGCTTCTATTTTCATGCGTATTGACGGCTTGGACAGCATCAAGGGTGCAGCTACAGTCGGCGAGATTGGCGGTAAGAAGGGCTTTTTCGCCCTCGACAACATGAGCTGGGGTGCTACCCGCGGCGTCAGTGTTGACGTGGGTAACGCCGCTAACGCTGACCAAGGAATGGTGGGGTTGTCTGATGTACATATCAATCGTGCATCCGACGGCGCTTCACCGCACCTGACTACGTTCCTGTTCTCACCTGGGGCTGAAGGAAAGACGGTTGAAATCATGCTGACTAAGCCTTCTCGCGAAGGCAGCGGCATGGACCCGTACATGGTTATCACCCTAGATAAGGCGCGCATGTCGGAATATAAGATGCGTTGCAATGATGGCGGGCTTCCCAGCGAAGAGTTCGCGCTGGTCTATAGCGCTATCAGCAAGGTGTACTACTACGAGAGTGACAGCGGCAAGATCGAGAAGGGCGATACCGTTAAGTACGATGTAACCCTGGGTAAGCTTGAATCTAAAGCGGGATAACTTGTTAATCGATAGCTAGGAGGAGATTGAATCGTGGCCTTGAATTCACAACACAAGCGTGTCAGCAAAAATCGCGTCAGCATCACCTACGATGTTGAAACCAATGGTGCCGTCGAAACGAAGGAACTGCCCTTTGTGGTCGGTGTGATGGGCGATTTTTCCGCTCACAACGACGATCGCGAAGAGCTTGAAGATCGGACCTACTACCAGGTCGACAAGGATAACTTCGATACGGTGATGAAGCGGGTCGGGCCGGAGCTCAAGCTCAAGGTCGACAATACCCTGAGTGATGACGGCAGCCAGTTCGAGGCTGGTCTGAAATTCAACAGCATCAAGGATTTTGAGCCCGATGCCATCGTCGCTCAGGTCGACCCTCTGCAGAAACTGGCCGATACCCGGGTGCAGTTGAAAACCTTGTTGTCCAAGGCGGATCGTTCTCGCGATCTGGAAAAACTGCTGAAAGAGGTGTTGCAGAGCGCCGATACCATCAATGCTCTGTCCAGTGAGCTGGGTATTGCAGCAAAAGGAGACGAGGCATGAGTACCGAAGAACAGATCGAACAAGCCACCTCGACCGCCGTCGAAGGTGAAGTGAGTCTGCTGGATCGGGCTATTGCCGCCACCAGCCAGACCCCCGCCGACACCACCAAAGAGCTATTTTCCGTGCTGGCCGAGCAAGCGCTGGGTGGTACCGTGGTGTGGGACAATAATGTCACCAAGACGATCGAGAATGCCATCGCCGAGATCGACAAGCAGATGTCAAAGCAGCTATCGACGATCATGCAGCAGGATGACTTTCAGCGTCTAGAAGGCTCATGGCGTGGCCTGAATAAACTGGTCAAAGAGAGCGAACTGGGGCCTAGCCTGAAGATCCGTCTGGTGGACTTCCAGAAGGACGAGCTGTTGGAACAGTTCGAAGATGCGCCCGCCGTTGACCGCAGCCCGCTGTTTGACAGTCTCTATCAGAAGGAGTTTGGCACCGCGGGTGGTCAGCCTTACGGCCTGCTGATCGGCGATTACACCTTCTCCCACAAGGACGAAGATGTGGCGTTGTTGCGTTATCTGGGAGAAACCGCTGCGGCCAGTCATGCCCCTTTTATTGCTGCAGCCAATTCCGAGATGTTCGAACTTGATAACTTCAAGACCTTTGACGAGGGCAAACCGGTTGCTGCCGGATTCGACTCCCCGGCTTACGCGGCCTGGAATTCGTTCCGCGAAAGTGACGATGCCCGTTATGTGGCTTTGACATTGCCACAGACGCTGGCGCGCCTGCCTTACGGTGACAAAGGACTGGGTACCAAGGCCTTCGATTATGAAGAGCTGGAGACCGATGCGGTGGGGAACCCCCGTCCCAAGGATAACAGTCAGCTGGTCTGGTCCAATGCGGCCTATGACTTGGGTCTGAAGATGACCCAAGCCTATACCGCTTTCGGTTGGTGTACCGCGATTCGCGGGTTGGACAATGGCGGCAAGGTCGAGAACCTGCCTAACCTGACTTACCAGTCTGATGCAGGCGATCTGCTGCAGCAGTGTCCTACCGAGGTTAACCTGACCGACGAGCGCGAGAAGGAGCTGAGTGATCTGGGCTTTTTACCTCTGGTGCACTACAAGAACACCAACTATGGGGTGTTTATTGGCGGCCAGACCACTCAGAAGCCGAAAACCTTCACCGACCCGGATGCCACCGGTAACGCGGCTATCTCGGCGCGCCTACCCTATATCATGGCCAGTAGCCGGATCGCTCATTACCTCAAGGTGATGGGGCGTGACATGCTCGGTTCCAATCTGGAAGCACCCGATCTTAAGAAAAGCTTGCAGACCTGGATCGACCAGTACACCAACTCCGGTGCCATGGGTAACACAGAACGTTCCAAGACGCCGCTGTGTGAATCTCGGATTGAGGTGGTGGAGCAGCCAGGCAAGCCCGGTGCTTACTCAGCCGTTGCTCATCTGCGTCCCTGGTTGCAGCTAGAAGAGCTGACTACCTCGGTACGCATGGTCACCAAGATCCCTGGTGGTTAATACTGTTTGCCCGCCCTCCGGGCGGGCATTGGATCGGTGACATCGATGTACACTCCAGACTGGCAACAGGCGTTTAACAGCCTGGACCCGCAGGCAGAGGACTTTCTGCCTCGTGCACTGACGCTCCTTGCTAAGTGGGATCCATCGTTGCTGAAAAGTCCGGCTGTGTTGAAGGCGGCGCTTAGCCGCCTGATCACCGAGTTGGACCGGCAACTGTCAGAGCAGTTGTCGACCATCATGCATCAACCTGCCTTCAGGGAGCTGGAAGCGGGCTGGCGCAATCTCAAATCGTTGGTTGAGTTGCCGGTCGGCTACCAGCGTATCCAGATCAAGCTGATGGATATCCATTGGCAGGAGCTGGCGCAGGACCTGAACGGATCGAGCAGTCTGCGACGTAGTGTGTTGTATAACCATATCGGTAATCGCGAACTCAATACCCTTGGCGGCCAGCCCTACGGCATGGTCGTGATCAACCATGGCGTCACCATGGAGATGGGTTTGGATGATGATTACGACGATCTTTATACACTGGAGTTGTTGGGGCAGCTGGGTGCACTGTGCCTCTGCAGCTTCGTACTGGCACCGTCACTGACCTTTTTCGGTGAAACCGGTGCCGACTGGCTGTCGGATATTCGTCGGATCGAGAAGATCCTGGAGGGCCCAGATTATGCCAGCTGGCAACGGTTACGGGCGCAGCCCTCAGCCCGCTTTCTCGGCTTGGCGATGCCGCAAGTGCAATTGCGGCAAGACTACCAGAACCACCGTATCGGCTTTATTTTTAACGAGTCAGCGGCAGAGCGGCCCGGTTTGTGGGGCAGCGCTGCTTTTGCCTTTGCCAGTATTGCCATCCGTGAATTTAATCGGATTCACTGGTTTGGTTTTATGAAATCCCGCTGGCAGGACAGCTACCAGGGCGCGGTGGTTAATCTGCCCCCCCAGGCGGCATCCGATTCTTATTTGAAACGACCAGTGCCCGATGTGGTGCTGTTTGGCAATTTGGCGCGGCGTTATGCCGCGCTGGGGTTTATCCCTCTCAGTCAGAGTAATCTGACCGATAAATTTTATTTTTACGGCAATAACTCGCTGTGGAAACCGGGGCCGTCCGACGCTGACCAGGTGGTCTGCCAGTTGCAAACCACCCTGATGATCTGTCTGGTGGCCCACTATCTCAAGGTGCAGATCCGCGCCATGATTGGCAGCTTTCATACTGCTGCCGAGTGCGAGCAACACCTGAGTCGTTGGCTGGACGACTACTGCAGTAATGTCGACGAAGCCGACGATAAAATCTTGGCTAAGTACCCGCTAAAGAAGGGCCAGGTGCGGGTCAAAGAGCTGGATGACGGGCACGGACGCTATGTCTGCGAGATCCTGATTCAGCCGCATTATCAATTCGATTATTTTTGTGGTGATGTGCTGTTGTCTACCGATATGGACGATCCGCGTAGCGCAGGGGGGGCTCACTAACGATGTTGTTCTGGAAAACCTTTCTCGCCGGCGAGCGTTACGATGATGACCACAGCGCGCTGGTGGCATCGGTGCAGTATCAGCTCACCCGTCTGCTGGAATCCGAAGCACCGCTGGTCGATCTGCCACCGAAATTGGGGCAGGTGGAACATTCCAATATGCGCTTTGGTCTCGATTGCCTGCAGTCGATCCGTAGTCAACAGGACCCTCAACAGTTAACCCACCGCATTGAAGAGTGGATCAAAGCCTTTGAGCCCCGCTTGTCCAGTGTCACGGTGGAGTTGTTTGAGCCGGAGGAGCAGAGCAACGCGCTACATTTTTCGTTGCTGGCCAACCTAACGACTGCACAAGGCACCCGCACACTGGAATTTGATTCGAAAATAAACCGGGCTGACCAAAAGCTCGATATCAAGGGGCAAGAGTTTGTCTGATCAGTTGATGCGCTATTACGAGCGTGAGCTGGCCTACGTGCGTAAGTCGTTGGCCGAGTTCGGCCAGAGAAACCCGGCCCAGGCAGCGCAGCTACAGCTGCATCAAAACAGCATTGAAGATCCCAATATCACCCGCTTGATCGACGGCATGGCGCTGCTGACAGCCAAAACAGAGCAGCGTCTGGACGCCCAAGTACCGGAGCTGGTGCAGGGTTTGCTGGCCATACTCTACCCCGGCTACAGCCAGGTTCAGCCCAGCTATTGCGCCTTGACCCTGGAGCCGGACCCGGAGCAGCTCAATGAAAACGTTCGGCTGCCCGCCGGCAGTCCGATCAGCATCCCGCTGCCAGCGGCGGGCGCGGTGGAGTTTCGTACCCGTGCCGACCTTTGCATCTATCCCTTTACCCTGAACCAGGTCAGCGCGGAGGCCGCACCATTTAAGCATGCGGTGCCCGGTTCGATCGGTAGCGCCGAAGCGGTGATTCAGCTTGAGCTTTGCTGCTGCGATCCCGAAGCCCGCTTCAGCCAGCTTCAGGTCGAGAATTTTGATTTTTATGTCCGTGGTTTCGAGCAGAACGCCGCCAGTCTGATTGAGCTGCTACTGACCTCTACCCAGGCTATCGCGCTGTCTGATAGCTGCGGCGAGCAGCACTGCCTGGTGGACCGGGAGCGGATGCAGAGTCGTGTGTCCGATACCGATTTTCAGTGGTTGCCGCGCTACGGCAATCAGTTTGCCGGTTACGATCTGCTGCGCGATTACTTTAGCTACTCCGATAAAGGCGCCTATTTCCGCATTCAGGGACTCGGTGAGGAGCTGAAACGGTTTAGCGATAACACGGTGACCTTGAGTCTCTATGTTCGGCAGTTGCCAGCAGAGTTTCTGCGGTTGTTCGATACCAGCGTCTTCAGCCTGTATACCGTGCCAGCGATCAACCTGTTTGAGCAGCGCGGCGAACCCCTTAATTATGATTTCTCCCGCCTCAGCGTGCCGGTGATCGGTGACGCCGATTCTGATGCCGATACCGAGGTGGTGTCGGTGGAAACTGTGCGGGAAGTCCTTGCCGATGGTGAGCGGGCTTTGCGCCCTTTGTACGAGGTCTATTACGGCCAATCGGCCGATGTTCGGGAGTGGCAAGCCAGACAACGCTGGGATGAGAACGGCTGTCGTCATATGGAGCTGACTATTGGCTGCGATGATATTCAAGCGCGGCAGCAAGCGTCGATGGTACTGGCGATGGACCTGTGGTGCAGCAATGGCCGCAGTCCCTGCCTGGTGGCCGCCGATACCGAGGCGACGAGTCAGGCCCCTATCGATCTGCCGGGGACGTTACGCGTATTGACGGCGCCGACGGCACCTCAGTCTCCGCTTCAAGATGAAGCCTTGGCCTGGCGTTTCATCGCCCTGTTGAATGCTAATTTCTCCTCGTTGTTGCAGACCGACAATCCGGTGCGGGCGCTGCAGCAGGTGTTGGCGCTCTGCTGTCACGGCCGGGACTGCCCTCAGGCTGATGCGATTCGTGATGTTCAGTACCGGCAGCAGGTCGCGACCCTGAACGTCTGTCGGACAAATATTCTCGCCACCGGTACCGAAGTGACCGTTACTCTGGACGCGGCGAGTCTGGGAGGGCAGCAGGCGCTGTTCGCCGAGGTGTTGAACCGTTTTTTCCAACAGTTCTGCAGCTACGACCGCTATATGCAGCTCAATGTCCGCCACTTCGGCGATGATCGCATCGTAAAGAGCTTCCCTCGGCTGCATGGAAGCCAGTTATGTCTGTAACGGATGCGCTGCTTCGCCAACCCCGGCAGTTTGATTTTATTCAGGTTATCCGCTTGCTTCGTCAGCTGGCAAAAACCCGGGATATCCGCCTGTTCGCTGAGCCGATGCCTGAGGGTGCTTCGTGTGAAGTGCGGGCGATCGAGCAGCTCGGTTCGCAGACTCGGATCCGTCTGGGGTTGGAGGCGTTATCTGGGGTTAAGGGGGTGCTTCCCGATTATCTGTACGAGGAGTTGCTCGCGGGTTTGCACGCCGAGAACGGGGCGTTGGATGATTTTCTGGGTATTTTCAACCACCGCTATTATCAACTGCTGCAGGGGGCTCTGGAGAAGGGCAACCTGCTGCTGCGTGATGAGCGGGAACGACTTGAGGCGAGTTCGGTTAGCGGTAACTCGCAGCGCCATTGCCTGGCACAACTTGCGGCCCTTCCCGGAGTCGCTGAAGAGCGTACGGAGCTGTTGCGTTATAGCGTTCTGCTGGGGTTGAAGACCCGCAGTCTCGCGGGCCTGCGGCAACTGCTGCGTGATTATTTTAAGTTACAGATTCATGTAAATGCGATCTTCCAGAGCCGCTACCGGTTGCCGGACTCCTCCCTGACCCGGTTGGGCGGCGAGCAGTCGCAAAACAACCGGCTGGGACGGGGGTTGCTGTTGGGCCAGAGTGGCTTGCTCCATGCCCACCGTCTGGAGATCAGGGTGGAGCCGCGCGATCAACGCGAGTTTGTACGTCTGCAGGCGGACCGTCTTTTTGCCGGGCGGCTGCAGGAACTGGCTCAGGCCTACCTCAGTGAGACCACCGATTTAAAGTTTTATCTGTACGTTAAACGTGCACTGATTTCAGCGCCAATACTGTCGTCTCGTAGCGGTAAAGGCGTGCGCTTAGGCGAAGCCAACTGTCTTGCTCCTCAATCAAGACCCGAGGAATTTCACAAAATACTCTTACAGCAAGGAAAATGAATATGTCGCAGGTGAAACTGAGCAACCTGATTGGGAAGTTGGACCCTAGCCTGAGAGGGGCGCTGGAGTTGGCGGCGGGAGCTGCTATGAACCAAAAGGTTCCGGCTATCGAGATCGAGCACTGGCTGATGCAGATACTGGCGGCTAAAGATCTGCACATGAATCAATTTTTGGAGCAGCAGCAGGTGGATCCGGTTGCCCTGCTGAATGAGCTGAGTGTGCGGGTAGAGCAGTTGCTCAAGGGCTCGGAAGGGCAGCCAACCCTGAGCAAGGGGCTGAGTGATTTGATCGAATCGGCCTGGATGCTGGCGTCGGTCAATCATAACCAGCAGCAGATCCTCAGCCTGCACCTGGTGTTGGCGCTGTTGCAACCCGATGCACTCGGTCTGAAGTCACGGCCTTTGGCGGTGTTTGAAAATGTCTCGGTCGAGGCGCTGCAGTCGCAGGTTTCCCAAATTAAGGTGGCTGCCAGAGGATCGGCCGGTGCCGGGTCGCAAGTGCAGGGTGCAGTCGAGGGTGGCGCTCTGGACAAATACACCGTCAACTTGACCCAGCAGGCACGCGATGGCGAGATCGACCCGATCTCCGGCCGTAATGCCGAGGTGCGCCAGGCGATCGACATACTCTGTCGTAAGCGTCAGAACAACCCTATTCTGGTCGGTGAACCGGGGGTCGGTAAGACCGCGGTGGTTGAAGGCTTGGCTTTGCGGGTGATCGCCAATGAGGTACCGGCAGCCCTGCAAGGGGTGGAGATCCACTCCCTTGATCTGGGGCTGTTGCAGGCGGGTGCCAGTATCAAAGGGGAGTTCGAGAACCGCCTCAAAGATGTGATCAGTGAAGTGAAGAATTCTCAGACGCCGATTGTGGTGTTTATTGACGAGGCCCATACGCTGATCGGTGCCGGCGGCGCTGCCGGCCAGAATGATGCAGCCAACTTGCTGAAACCCGCTCTGGCACGGGGCGAGTTTAAATCTATTGCCGCGACCACTTGGGCTGAGTACAAGAAATATTTCGAAAAGGATCCGGCCCTGACCCGCCGTTTCCAGGTAGTCAAGGTAGAAGAGCCGGGCGCTGAAGACGCGGTACAGATGCTGCGTGGCGTTGCCGAGTCTCTGAGTAAGCACCACGGTGTGTTTATCCGTGAAGATGCGATAGACGCCGCCGTACAACTGTCGATTCGTTACCTACCGGCCCGCCAGCTGCCGGATAAGGCGATCAGCCTGATGGATACCGCCTGTGCCCGTATCGCCCTGACTCAGGGCGCTAAGCCCGAGGCGGTGGAGCAGCTTGAGCAGACCTTGCGCTACCTCAAAAACGAGCTGGTCGCGCGCGAGACCGAGCAGGCGGTGTTTACCGAGGGTGCTGAGACTATCGCCGAGCTCAAGGCCCGAATTCTGGTTCTTGAGGCCGAGCTGGATACGCTGAATCAACGTTGGCAGCTCGAACAGGATCTGGTGGAGCGGGTACGCGGGCTGAAAGAAGCACTACGCCTAGGCCATGAGGCGGGCGAAGTCGACAGTAGCAAGCAGAATGAGCTGTTGGCGTTGCTGGATGAACTCTGCAGCGTGCAGCAGGATGAACCTCTGGTACATGCGTTGGTGGATCAGCAGGCGATCGCCACGGTGATCTCCAACTGGACCGGTATTCCGGTCGGTAACATGGTGCGCGATGAGGTGGCCAAGCTGCTGACCCTGGAGCAGGCACTGCACAAGCGGGTTATCGGCCAAGAGGCCGCCATCGGCGAGCTGGCCAAAAGCATCCGTATCTCCCGGGCCGGGTTGACCGATAGCCGTAAGCCGGTGGGTGTGTTCCTGATGTGCGGACCCAGCGGTGTCGGTAAGACTGAAACCGCTATGGCTTTGGCTGATCAGGTGTTTGGTGGCGGTGATAACCTCACCGTCATCAACATGACCGAGTTCAAAGAGGAGCACAAAATATCGATGCTGTTGGGATCGCCCGCCGGTTATGTCGGCTTCGGCGAGGGCGGTGTATTGACCGAGGCGATCCGCCGTAACCCTTACTCGGTGCTGTTGCTGGACGAGATGGAGAAGGCTCACCCTGGCGTCCATGATCTGTTTTATCAGATTTTCGATAAAGGCAGCATCAAGGACAGCGAAGGGCGTAACGTCGACTTCCGAAATACCATTATCATCATGACCTCCAACGCCGCCGATCAGGCGATCTGCGATGTCTGTGCCGAAACCGTGCAGCGTCCGCAAACCGCCGATCTGGTGGAACAGATTCGTCCGGAATTGCAGCGCTTCTTCAAACCTGCATTTCTGGGACGGACCAGTGTTGTTCCTTACTACCCTCTTGACGATGATGAGCTCAAGCAGATTACCGAGATCAGCCTTAACCGTATTCGCAACAAGCTAGACGAGCAGTACGGTGCAACCTTCGACTGGGATCAGGCGCTGGTTGACTACGTGGTGGCCCGCAATACCGATCAGACGACCGGTGGACGGGCGGTGGAGCAGATCATCAACCGTTCGTTGATGCCTCGCCTTGCCGAGCAATGTATCTCTCGCTTGAGCGAAGGGTTAGCCATTACCCAGGTTCAGGTCGGTGCAGACAATGGAGACATTACTCTGTCCATCGTCTGATGACGGGTAGGGACCTGACCATGGAAATGAAACGACTCAAAACCGGGCTCTGGGCATGGGCGATGACTACGCTGCTGGCGCTGTTACCTCAGGGTGCTATGGCGGTAGAGCGACTGAAACTGGCTACCCAGTCTTGGCCTCCCTACCAGACCCTTGTCGACGGCAAGATGGGCGGTGTGGCTCTGGAACGTGTACAGTGCTCGTTGCGACGGATGAACCAGCCTTACGAGCTGCATATGATGCGCTGGGATAAGGCACAATTACTGGTCGAAACCCAGAAAATGGATGGTTTTTTCGTTGGTTCCAAAAACACGCCCCGCAGTCGTTATTCGCAGTCGTCCGATCCGGTGATCTCCGAAGCCCTGTCTTGGTTTATCAGACCGGGGGTGGAGCTGAATCTGGATGATGAATCTTCCCGGTATCAAGCCCGCTATGGTGCCAAGTTCAATACCAGCAAGTGGCTGTTTCTGAAGAAGGGGGGGTATAACGTGGTGAAGAAGCCTCGTGATGCCGATGCCCTATTACAGATGCTGAGCCAGGGGGATGTCGACGTGGCGTTGGAGTATGAGTTGGTATTCGAGCACTCGATGAAAAAACGGGGAATCCCGGTTGATTATTTTCGTCGTGTACCGAGCCAGAAAAAGGAGCTGAGCGTTCATTTCTCCAAAGTGTTTTTGCAGCAGAACCCCAGTTTTTTGGGGGCATTTAATCAGGCCTTGGAACGCTGTATAGAGAGTTAACTATGACGATTAGTATACAACTGGTCGAGGTTCCCGAGAACGAACAGATCGGCAATCGACAGGCTACCCTGCCCGCAGCGGGGGGAACCATTGGTCGGGCTTATAACTGCACCGTGCAGCTGCCCGATTTTAACCGCCAGCTGTCGCGTATTCATGCGGAGATAACCCCTGCACCTAACGGCGGTTATCAGGTGATGGACCGGAGTACTAACGGTCTGTTCCTGAATGGCCGGTTGCTGGGCAATAGCCGTCATCTGCCGCTCAATGATGGCGATATCCTCAAGCTGGGCGATTATCAGTTGCTGGTTAGCGACATGGGCTCGCTGTTCTCTAATAACAACGGTGCGGTTGCCGAGCCTTCGCCGCTGGACGCGCGCAAAGAACCGGTTTTTTCGATGGATAACCTGAACGGAGATGACTTGGGTTGGCCGATGGAGGACAAAGAGCCGAGCCGGGAACAAGCGACGCCACTGTTTTCGGCCGCCAATGTGATGGCTGACGACCAGTTTGGTCACGATCCTTTCGACGACAAGCTGGAGATGCAGCCAGTGGCAACGGCTAACCCGGCAAGTGTTGTTGATCTCGACTATTCGCCGTCATCCGATGGTCAGCCGCAGGTCGCTGAAAGCCTGGTGAAGTTAAGCCAGTTGATGGAACAGCAGCAGCGGATGCAAGTATCACCCTACGGTCACGACCAGCTGATGGACTGCCTGCAGCGCACTCTGGACCGTTTTTTGGAGGAGCTGAGCCCTGCCCATCTGGAAGAGGTCTTTGGCGATTATGCCTCGGGCTGGGGCAATAAGGATAAAAAGTATTGGCGCCTCTATCGTAAGCAATTTAACCGCAAGCAAGATCGTAAAGAGTTTCACCGCCAGTTTTCGGCGTTGTTTCTAGAAGAGTTGCGAGGCAAGGGATGATGCGCGTATTTGCTTTGATGCTGATGCCATGGCTGCTGCTGTCGGGCTGCTCTTCCTCAGAGACAACGCCACGTCACTCAGAGGTCTTGAGTATCGGGGTAAGTGTCGGTGCTGACGTAAATCCGGACGGTAAGGGCGAGCCTCATCCCGTCGTGCTGCGGATCTACCAGCTGAGCGAAACAGGGATTTTTGAGGGGACCCAGTTTATTGACCTGTATAAGAAAGATCGCCAAATGCTGGGCGGGTCTTTGGTCGATGTCGTTAATCTAGAGCCACTGCAACCGGGTATCAGCCAGCAGGTGAGCATCGACCTGCAGTACCAAACACGTTACCTGGCCGTGCTGGCCGAGTTTGCCGAATACAGTAACGCCAACACTAAGGCTTTGATCAAACTATCCGAAGACCCGCTAGCGCAGTCTATGTCTATTCACGTTAACGGACAGCAAGTCTCGATCAGCCAGCAAGAGATTAAGTCCTGGTGGCAAATTTATTAAAGGGGAATTTCGTGAGACGGCATCGTAGAGTCATTTGGCGAGAGGGGATGTTTATTGCTCCTCAGCATTTTCAGCAGCAGGATCGTCATTACCAGCATTATATTGAGCAGTATGTAACAGCCACGGGCCAAGGAAAACGTTACGGCCTTAGCGAGCTGCAGATTGATCGTGAGCGGTTGAAGATCGGTAAAGTTACGATCACCGGATGTAAGGGCATCTTTCCCGACGGCACCTTTTTTGAAAGCGATCAGGAACTGATGCTGGAAGTGCCGGAAGCGACGTTGGAAAAGGTGATCTATCTGGCCCTGCCGATGGCGGTGGAGGGCGGACTCGAGTATGGCGGCCGGGATGATAACCGCCGTTACCTTGACCACCACGTTACCCTTTACGATAGCAGTAGCACCGAAAGCGCCGGTGTAGACGCCGAGGTGGCTCAACCCCATGCCCGATTAATTATCGAAGGCGAAGATATTTCCGGCCTGACGATACTGCCGGTGGCCCGGGTACTCGAGCGGCGCGAAAGCGGTGCCCTGGTGCTGGATCAGAGCTTTATTCCCGCCTGTATTCAGTACGGTGCCTCCACTCTGATCACCGAGCGGCTGCAGGAGTTGCAGGTGCTGATCGAAACGCGGGCAAATATCGTGGTTCAGCGTATTGACGCCGGCCAGGAGCGTAAGAGTGAGCAGAGCCTGCTGCGCGAGTATCTCTGGTTGCAGACCCTCAACCGCTGGTTGCCCTGGTTGAATCTGACCTTGGCCAACCCGTCGACCTCGATCGAGGAGGTCCATCAGAAATTGGCGTCGTTGTCGGCCGAGCTGTGCAGTTTTTCCCCGGCAGTAGCCGATCCCGTCAACCCCT
Organism: Motiliproteus sp.; assembly: GCA_036961355.1. GTDB lineage: Bacteria > Pseudomonadota > Gammaproteobacteria > Pseudomonadales > Balneatricaceae > Motiliproteus. Next base: position 19,874 of record JBALVL010000030.1, on the reverse strand, counting down.
TGGCCCGCCAGGACATGCAGGGCACCTTCAACCCATTGTTTAGCCGCTTACGAGATCAGTTATCGTTGGTTGATAGTGACAGCGTGCTGGAGTTTTCCTGGGATACCAACCTGTTTGAGAAGCGTCGTTTGTTACGGCTAGCGATCCCGGAAATCTATGCCTTGAGTAATCATCGTTTCGTCCTTTGTGTCGAGTCCAGTATCGGTGCGGCGGCGTTGGCGCAGCTCTTCCCCAGCGCCTGCAAGTTAAGCGGACTAGGACAGATCGCCGAGGTGGTTCGCAACGGTCTGTCAGGGGTGACCCTCAATGCGTTGCCGGTTGCGCCCAATGAACTGAAATCCCGTGCTGATGTGGCCTATATCGAAATCGATAGCCATCATCCCTATTGGCTCGATATCGTCGAGAAGCGCGAGCCTTTGGCACTCCATGTCGACGGTCGTATTCCCGACCTGACGATCCAACTCTATGCCTTGGGGTAATTGCAGATGACCATGGATTACCTGGACGAGGTGACCATCGAGGTGGCCCAAGAAGCGGCGCCGCAGGGTGGGCGATCCCGGGCGTTAATGCTGGAGGGCGACGCTGCCCTAAAGAATCAGGCGCAGAACCTGCAGGATCTGCGTAATTATATCCACCATGATAACCGCCTGCTGAATGTCGGTTCGGAATTGTTGTCACTGTGCGTGGCCGTTTCCCGGATGCCTGAGCCCGATGATCTGTACCTTTTTCGACAGGGCATTAAGCGTTCGATTACCGATCTAAAGCAACGAATGGGATCGCTGGACTACCCCCCGTCGGTCGCCGATAAAACCTGCTTTCTGTTCTGTATCGTGCTTGACGAAATGATCCTCTACAGCGATTGGGGCGAAAACTGCAGCTGGGAGAATCAAACCCTAGTGAGCGAGCTTTTCGGTATCCGTGACGGCGGCGAGCAGTTTTACCAGGTGGCCGGTAAGGCGATGAGCCAGCCTAACCTACTGATGGAACTGCTAGAGCTGATCTACATTTTTATCAAGATTGGTTTTAAAGGACAGTATCGACAGAGCGGTCGTGAGCGTCTAGACGAACTTTGTCTGCAGCTAGAAACGGTTATTTTTCGTGATCGGCCGCCGGTGGCTCTTTGCACCAATACCCGGGTAAAACTCCCCAAAGTTCGCCAGCCACAACGCCGGGCCAAGTTCGGCCGTCAATTGGTGTTGTTCCTGGCGGGTGTGACGCTAACTTGGGGTGGTATCACTTACTGGTATCAGAGCAGCTTCGACCAGCGAGCCCGAGGCTTTCTTGGCTTATCGGCTTTCGCCGAGTCCAACCGGGGTGACAGGGAACAGAAGGAGGAGGTCTATTTCAGCACGGCCAGTGAGATGGACAGCACGGCCGGGCGCCACAATGGCAACGTTAGGGCGACGGTGCCTGCGGTAGTCGCCGTTGAAACAGCCGAGTGGATTGTTCAACTGGCCACCTTTGACCAGCAACCGTCCGGATTCAGGTTCATCTCCGAAAAAAGCTTACAAGATATGGGGGCTGAAGTGGTCGAAAAAAGAGGCCGTTTCCTGGTACAGGCTCAGGCTGAAAATCGTCAGCAGGCCAGCCGCCTGGTTGCGCTGGCGCACAGCAAAGGCATTGACGATGCGTTTATTTTTGATAATCGGTAAAACAGGTAAATAGGATGGGTTCTTCTAAGCAGACTGTCGGTCTCTTTATTCTTCTGGCCGTGGTTCTGAGTCTGGTGTTCTGGGGCTGCGCCGCTGCGCTGGGCTGGTGGCATTGGCAGCAGCCCGTCTGGCAAATCCTGCTTAGTGGCTTGCTGGCGCTGTTACTGGCGAGCCTGGTCAGTGCGCTTTGCTGGTTTTTCTACCGGAGGCGGCAGCGCGGTGGACCCAGCGAGGCGGACGAATCGCAACGGCTAAAGCGACAGTACGAACTGCGCCAGCTAAAGATCCACTTTGATCTGTGTTGGGCACGCCAACGGCGCCAGGGCAAGACGCCCTACACCACGCCGCTCTATTTCCTGATCAACGATGATAGCGCTGCCGAGCACCTGATGCTGCAGCAGATGGGGTTTGAGCGGGTCATCAACGAAGGCTACACCGGTGAGCCGGGTATTCCGGTTAACTTCTGGCTCAGTGATTATGCGATCGTGGTTTCTCTTAATGCCGGTTACGACCCTAAGGGGCTGGTTTGCTGCCTGTCGGAGCTGCTCAAGAAATTGAAGAAGAAGCGTCGTCGTCAGGGGGCTAACGGTCTGTTAGTCGGACAGAAAGTGGCGGGGTTATTGAACCAAAGCCGGGATGAACTGGACGAGACAGCGAAGCAGCAGCGCTTGCTTATCCGAGTGATTAATCAGTACCTGGGGCTGAACCTGCCGGTCTACTGTCTCGTCACCCAGATGGGTGAACTGAAAGATTTTTGCCAATACTTCGCCACCTATGACGATCAGCGGTTGGAAGAACCGCTGGGGGCTATGATGCCGGTCACTGTCACGCCGGGGTATGATTCGTCTTGGTTCCAGAGTTCGTTTGAAGCGTTGCAGAAAAACCTTTGTGCTCAGGCCCATTCCGGTCTAAAGGCGCAGTTGAGCTTGGAATACCGAGAGTCCATTATTGCGGGTCCCTATCAGTTCAGCCTGCTACGGGTCGAACTTGATGATTATTTCCGTCGGCTGTTCCTGGATGAGCAATTCGAAGACCAGCACCTCAATTTTCGTGGCTATTTCTTTACCAACGCCTCGGGTGAAGACGCTGCCGTCGATCGTCTTACCATGTTGCTGGCGTCCGATCTTGGCCTCTCATCCCTGCCTGCGCCGGAGTCTGCGGCAGTCGACCGCAGCCTGTTCGTGAAGCAGTTGCTGCGCCGGAACATCGTCGCAGAATCGCGCCTGGTGGGTGTCAATCGCGGCTGGGAGAATTTCTACGGGCTGTTGCGGGTCGCTTATACCGGCGGACTCTGTCTGCTATTTGGGCTGTTTTTATGGCTGCTGAAAGTGAACTTCGATTACTCGCAGGGCTTGGATAACCGCGCCCATTTCCTGCTCGACCGGCATAAAGAGGAGTTGCGCATCAACCAACCCAGCAGTGATGACTTAACGGCGACGATCACCAGCCTGTCGGATCTGCGTGACATGAGTCTGATCTACAACCAACCCAAGCCTTGGTACATCATGTCCTGGTTACCCGAGCCCGATATCAGCCGGGCGGTGGAGCAAGCCTATCAGGGCGAGCTGGAGGCGGTGTTTTTGGTTGGACTGCGGGATTATCTGCTCAAAGACCTCTACGTGTACGACAAGCTTGATGACAGGGTAAAGACCTTAGAGCTGTTTAATCTGCAGCAGATACTCAACAACCCCGACCGTGAAAGTACCTCGGCATTGGTGGATTACTATGTCGGTTCTCTGCAGGCGGAGGGCGAGGGCGATGTCGCCATCCTAGATCGCTTTCGGACGTTGCTCAAAGATCTGCTCAAACCGGGGGTGGTACCACCGGCGTCAGACGGCACGCTGGTCGAGCTGGTGAAGGCGTCTTTGTCCTCGCAAGATCTCAGCGACCTGCTGTATCAACATATCATGGAGCATCCGCCATTTAGCCGACGGGTCGATATGAGACCCCGACTGGGGCAGAACTATGATCAGGTGTTTACGTTTAGCGATGGCTTCGGTGGCTACCTGGTCCCCTATGTGTTTACTCGCGAAGGCTTTCAGGAGTTGATGAGCTCGACCGGCTTTGAGTTGGCCTCCAGCGCGATAAAAGATTATGAAGGGGTGTTGGGTCGGGTCAGCGGTAAAAACGAACTGAGCCGGATCAACAGGGCCTTGAAACGACGTTATATAGAAGACTATGTCGGCTATTGGCGGCGTATACTGGCCAACGTTGAACGGGTTCAAACCCCGGATTGGGGGACGGCGCAACGGCAGTTATCGGCGGCATCCGAACCGACCGACTCGCCCCTCAAACGTTTATACAGCCTGGTTGGCTACCACACCGATCTGGCCGCGGCGGTCGCTGATCCCGATCAAGAATCGACGGCTGCTGCGGCTGACGGCAGTCCCCCAGCACCGGTCACTGCCGCCGAGCAGCAGCTCAGAGAACGGCAGCAAAATGCCGGCAAAGTCGCCAAGTCTATTGCCCAGTACTTTTCCAAATATCACCAGCTGATCAGTGTCGACGATGCGGGTCTTAGCCGGTTGGATCTGGCGCTGCGCCAGCTAGGACAGACATTAGAGTGGTCAAAGGAGGCTGTGCTCAGCAAAAATCGCGGTCGTTATTTCCTCGATCAACTGTCTGAGGCTGACCACCTTGGCCCGCTAGCGCCGATGAAAACGCTGGCCGAGAATCACAGCGATAAACTGTTGCGCGAGTTACTCGAAGATAGCGCGGAACAACTAAACGAATTGGCCATCGACGATGTCAGACAGTTGTTAAACAGCCACTGGGATCGTGATGTGATGGGACACTTTAACGCCAAGATAAAGCCCTTTTTTCCCTTCGATGTGACATCAGAGCTTGATGTCAGTCTGAAGGCGTTTAAGACGTTCTTTGGCCCGAAGGGACTGCTGGCCGACTTCGATGACAACTTCGTTAGCCACTTCAACACCCGAGACCAACGTTATCCGGTATTGCGCAGCTTTCTGCCAGGCCAGTTCCTGTCGTTGGATGAAAGCTTCTGGCAAGCGTTGGAGGAAACCTCGCGTATTCAACAAGCGCTCTTCACAGCCGACAAAATGGGACTTCGATTTTCCATTCGTGCTCAGGATCTCAGCGCCGGGCTGACCGAGTTTTCGTTGCGGGCCAACGCTCCGTTGTATGTCTATCGAAATGGCCCCTCATTATGGACGCCGATGGTCTGGCCGGTGCCGGAAACAGATACCCGCCAAATCGACCTGCAGCTCAAGGGCGGCGACCAGGTGGTGATTCAGCAGGACTACTCCGGGGTTTGGAGTTGGTTCCGCTTAGCCGAATCGATGAAAGGCACTCTGTTGGAGGAGGGAACGACCAGCGTTCTGTCCGCCGAGCGGGGAGAGCAATCGGCGCAGATGCTGTTGCGGGTTGAAGGCGATACCAACCCCTTTGTGGTGGGGTTCTTCGGAAATTTGAGTCTGCCGCTGGCTATCTGACTTGCCCTCTGATGCTGAATTGTCCGCTGGTACTGAGTTAGCCGCTGACGCTGAGCTGGCTATGGTTGCTGAAATAGTCAGGCTGCTAGCCGAACTGCCCACAGCAGCGAATTACCAAGGCGAGCCCGTTTTTATCGCCGATAATCTATGGCGGCAATACCACCGCCCCTCGGGGCGATGGCATCGATTCAAGCTCGGACTCGGTGCCCAACGCCACTACTTTCTGGCCAACGAAGCGCGCTGGTTGCGCCGTTTAAACGGCTTGCCGTTGGTCGCCTGTCATCAGCTCGATGACATTGGCCAATACCGGCTACTGGTCACCGACTACCTGCCGGGGCAGACCCTGGCGATGCAAATTCGGCAACAAGGAGTCCGCTTTGCCGGGTACCAGCACGTCATCACGCAACTCTACGATGCGCTGACACTGTGCCACCGTCAGGGCTGCATCCACGGTGATATCAAACCCAATAACATCATCATCGATGCCGACACCTTATTCTTGATCGACTTCGCCAATGCATCAGCACTGGGTAGCCGTGTCGGTGGCCAAGCTTATCGTGCTTATAGTCCCTCATACTCATTACCTAACCAGCAACGAGGCTATGGCCGTACCAGCCCTCTGACCGACTGGTATGGCTACTTGATGGTACTGCGTATTGTATTAGGTGGTGGTTTGGGCCAGCCAAATTGGAAGACGGCGAGGCCGGTGCGAGATTGCTTCGGGCATTGGGTAAGCCATAGCGGGCTGTCTGGGGCTCGGTTGTTGATACTCGACCGGGTGATGGAAGAATTGGATGAGAGTGTTTCTATCGTGGGGCAGTTTTGATGGGTAATGCCGAAAGGCGGCTACGATAGGTGGGTCGATTCAGTTGAATGTCCGCTCTTGGCAGCGTTTTATCACTGATTGAAGGCAACGCACTCGAGGTCTGAACGATCGCTTTGTCGATATAGCAGAATAGATTGTTGTTCTCAGGCTAGTGACTTTGCTACTGCGTGCGAGGCGTGATTAAGTCTGCACTAGGCAAGCCGGTCCTGGGCTGTCGTGATAATACTGGTGATATGGTTCGCCACAATGTTGACACGTTTCAGCCTCCTAGAGTCGGACTGCTTGATCAACCAGATTTCTGATTGGAGCGCTGTTTCATCAGGAAGCACCCGTTGAAGAGAGAACATCTCAGCGGCAAACCGGGGAAGTGCGGCGACTCCTAGATGGGCCTTGACCGCCATCAGCTGTGCATGAAAGTTTCCGGTTCGCATATATATATCGGGTAAATCAGCGCGCTCTTCGAGCCATCGCGCAAGTGGTAGGTAAGCCAGCTCAGAGTCCCAACCTATTAGCCGATGATGGCCAAGGTCGCCTGGTTGGGCGGGAATACTTACCTTCTCCAAATACTCAGATGTAGCGTACAGAGATTGTGACAGTTTACCGATGCGCTGGACGGTATAGTCGCCTTGAGTGGGGCGGCTCAGACGGAGGACAATATCGGCTTCTCGTTTGGTTAGCTGGCTTGGCCGCACATCGGTGACGATTTCCAATTGGATTTCTGGGTGCTTGCATTGCAGGGGGGCAAGCTGCGGGATGATGAGGTATTGCCCCAGCAGTTCTGGCATAACCAGGCGTACTATGCCCGCTGTCTCCGCCTCGCTCTTAGCTGCCCCTCGTTCGAGCCACAATAGATGGGCTTCTGCCTGTTCCGCGGTCGACATCAGGTTGGTGCCAGCCTCGTTCAGGTCGTAGCCGTCCTGTCGTCGTGAGAACAATCGGGTGCCTAAGGCTTGCTCCAGTGCATCGATTCGACGAGATACGGTGGAGGGACTGACGTGCAGACCTCGGGCCGCTTCACTCAGGCTCTTGTATCGCGCAACAGCCAGATAATATTTAAGATCGTCCCAGTTCATTCCATTTTTGCAAAACCAGTTTGCCAGTTTGTTGGTATTAGGGCGCCATTCTTTACCGATACACTCGTAGCAGTCAACAAAAATGCAAAGGCTAGGGGTTGATCCCGCTCAGAATAGAGCCCGGAGTAGAACTCCTAGCGGATCGACTGAATAGAACAAGGGGATAGAGTGATGTTCAAGGCAATACTGGTTTCTGATTCTGGGGGCAGGCACCACGCTGACCTGGTGACACTGGGCACCGATGCGCTTCCGCCCGGCGATGTGCTGGTTCAGGTAGATTACTCGAGCTTGAACTTCAAAGATGCCTTGGCCGTCACCGGTAAAGGGAAAATAATCCGCCAGTTCCCGCTGGTGCCAGGAGTCGATCTAGCCGGTACGGTGTTGCAGCCGGGAGCATCGGGCTATGCCGAAGGCGACGCAGTTGTACTCACTGGTTGGGATGCCGGTGTCAGCCATTTCGGCGGTTTTAGCCAGCGAGCCCGCGTGCCAGCCGATTGGCTGGTGCCTTTGGCCGAAGGCCTTAGTTTGAAGCAGGCGATGGCTCTGGGAACCGCCGGGGTGACGGCGATGCTGAGTATATTGGCGCTGGAAGAGGCCGAGGTCACACCAGATCGAGGAACGGTTGTCGTCACCGGGGCGAGTGGTGGTGTGGGTAGTATTGCCATCGCTCTGCTCAGCTCTCTGGGCTATCAGGTTGCCGCCGTTACCGGTCGGTCGTCAAACCATGATTACTTATACCGCTTGGGCGCACAGGAAATCATTGATCGTACCGATATGGAAGTCGAATCCCGGCCCTTGGAAAAACAACGCTGGGCTGGCGCGATCGATACGGTGGGAGGGCCGATTCTGTCACGAATTCTGGCGGAAATCGCCGAGAGCCTGGCACTGTTGCCTGCTGTGGGCTGGCGGCCAGTGCCAAACTGACGACCAGCGTGATGCCGTTTATTTTGCGGGGTATTCGACTTATCGGTATCGAATCGGTGCGCTGTCCCCGAGAGCGCCGGTTGCAAGTATGGAATCGCCTGGCTGCAACGATGCCTTTGCAACTGTTGGATGCGCTCACCGAAACCACCAGCCTGGAGTCGGTAGGGGTTTGTGCTGAAAAGTTACTTGCGGGGCAGGTAACGGGCCGTATCGTTGTCGACCTTAACCGCTAAATTATTTGAACTATTTATCTAATCCAAAATTGGAGACGTCACTTTGACCGCTAATACCTGTCGCCCCAGTATTAATCAGCTTAACGGCTCCGGCCGGTTTGCGGCTGGCTTGATGCCAGCAGTATTCGTCTGGCTCTGGAGTACCGGCTTTATCGGTGCCAAGTACGGACTTCCCTACGTGGAACCCTTCACCCTGCTGCTGTATAGAATGCTAGCGACACTGGTGATATTGGGCTTGGTTGCCTGGTGGATAAAGTCTCAATGGCCCTCCATGACGGCTGCTTCCCATACGGCAGTCACCGGGCTGTTGGTTCATGGATTTTATCTAGGCGGTGTTTTTTACGCCATTCAGGACGGCATGCCAGCTGGGGTAGTGTCCATCATCGTTGGTCTGCAGCCACTGGTGACTGCTGCGGTGGCCGTGCTGGTTCTCCGCGAAGCTATTGCGATGCGTCAGTGGCTTGGTTTGATGTTGGGATTGGTTGGCGTCAGTTTGGTCATGCTGGAAAAAATGGGGGGAGCGGAACAGGTCTCAAGCTTCCCATTGTGGACACTGCTCTGGGCCTTGATAGCGCTTGTCGGTATCTCGGTCGGTACGGTCTATCAGAAGCGCTATTGCCAAAGTGTAGAGTTGGTGCCCGGGGCCTTTATCCAGTACTGCGCGGCAGCATGTCTGTTCGCAATAGGCGCCTTTGCGTTTGAATCGCGAGAGGTCTCATGGGATATGCAGCTAATGCTGGCGATGGGTTGGTTGGTGCTGGGTTTGTCGGTGGGAGCTATCCTGCTGTTGATGCGATTGATTGGCCGAGGCGCCGCATCTCAAGTAGCAAGCCTGTTTTATCTAGTGCCACCGGTTACGGCTTTAGAAGCCTATATCCTTTTTGATGAGCGGCTAGGTGTGCTCGCTCTTTGTGGCGGCCTGTTATCGGTGCTGGGGGTTGCGTTGGTGGTTGTTAAAAAGGCACGGTAACAGGTGTGGTCGGCTCTTTCCTGTTTCTGCAGCGAGTTGAAGGTAGGTTTTTACCAAACCCCATTTTTTGAATGTCTGCTACTTGATATTGAAGTTCTAGGAATGACTTCAATATGAGTGCGGGCTAATGTCGGGTATGTCGATATTGGTTTTACCCCAATAAAATGGACCGTTAACTCAGTCCGATTGTCCTGTTTTCAAAGTCCACCGGACTGACGTAACCTAAGTACCCATGGCGGCGCTTTCCAGCCTTCCAAGACGCCGGATATAAATCAGCGAACCGATCCATTTGTGAGCCTTGTATTGAGGAGGGTGGCCATATTTATCCATATACAAAGCCGTGTTTTTTTCAGTTCACCAAGGCTATGTGACAGCATAGCCAGACGGCAGGGTGCTATTAGTTATTGTTAGGGATTTCCGTTTATTCCCGCAGGCTATGAGCTGTGCTCAATCTCTTTGCTTGAGACCACAGTATTCCGTAGCACGCCAAGCTTCTCCACCTCGCATTCAACGACATCACCGGGTTTTAGATACCAGGCATGCGGCTCTTCGTGGAAGACGGCGCAACCGCTTGGTGTGCCAGAACTGATGAGATCGCCACCGACAAACCCCTGGCCCGAGTAGTAAGCTACGATTTGCGGCATGGTTCGACACATCCTGCTGGTGGACGAATGCTGACGGACTTCACCATTGACCTTCAGGTTCATATTCAAATTGCCAACGTCACCAATTTCGTCTGTGGTAACAATGTACGGTCCGATCGGGCAAAAACTATCCAATGCCTTACTGTAGCCGTAACTACGGTTAGGAAACTCGGTAGCTTGAATATCACGGGCAGTCACATCGTTAAAAATCAAATAGCCACCGATCGCGTTTTCAGCTTCCTCAGGGGTTAGATCCTTGTGCTTAACACCTTTAATTACAGCACAAATTTCCAGCTCGTAATCAACCTCGCTGGTGAGGTGTTCCGGGTATATGATGGCCTCGTCAGGACCGATGCAGGCCGTTGTATTCTGATAGAAGCCGATCCAGGGTTTTTCAACTTCATACTTGAAGCCTGCCTCGCCCATCTCATCAATGTGCTCTAGGAAATTTCCGGCTGTATGCCACAATTTTGTGGGTTCAATGGGAGCCAGCAGTTTTATATCGTCGCGATTAAAAACTAGCTTTTGGCCGCTCACCCCCTGTGTATGAAGGGGATTTTTTTCAATGATATATGCCTCCGCGGCACGGGCAGCATCGAGGCTTCGATCATCGCCAGCTAAGAGTTCACGCATATTTGATGGGACCAATGCATCGGCCATAGCTTGAGGTCGTGGATCATTATTGACGTCAAGTGCATAGGCTGCATATGCATAGTTCAGGTCCACCACTTTTTCGGATTCGGATTCCAGAAATAATGCACCGACACGCTTAACGCCAACCGGGTTCAAAAATGTCACAAGTTTCATTAGACGACCTCAATAGTTCTGCCAGCTTAACGACCGCATCACCGGCGCTCTGAAGAATGTGATGTGATACGGTTTGGTTTTAGGTGTTCATTTTTTGAACTTTGTAATTATATAATTAATTATTTATAATTCAATGTATTTTTTGTATTCAATGCTTTTGGGGCTTCAGTTGGTGAAGTAGCAGTGCGGGCTCACTGAAGGCTGTCTCGTTTTTTTGTTACGGAAATCATAGTGATCGAGGAGATCAGCATTGCTCAGGGGCTTAGCTAGAAATAAATACAAACCGCAAACTCTGCCAAAGTATTAGCCGCAAAGGCAATTGCTGGGACATATGCCTGCGCCGATGGCTACTTCAGCCCAGAGGGGTTTGAATCGCTATATACCGCTTAGGTAGGTGTTCATTTTTACTGGAGCAGGTCAGAGATTTTTTAGAGCAGTTGTGGACGCTCTCAGCCACGCGGGTTTAGAGCTGAGGCTGAGAGGGAAGCAATACTGTAAAGCAGCTGCCTTGCTGCGGCAGGCTATCCAGTTCGATGGTGCCCCTATGTGCTTCAATCACCGCTTTGACTAGGCTCAGTCCAAGTCCCATCCCGGGCTCGCTGCGGCTGTTGTCGGCGCGGAACAGGCGGTCGAACACTAGTGGTTGGTCGGTCGCCGCGATGCCGATGCCGTTGTCTTGGACCAACAGCAGGATTTGGTTATCAACCGCTTGTAGCGATAGTTTTACCTTGCCACCGGCTTGGGTGTATTTGATCGCATTGTCCAGCAGATTGGCCAGTACCTGACTGAGCCTGATTGGATCGCCGTTGATAAGCAACGATTTGGGTGCCTCTAAACTCAGCTCGACCTCGCGCTCTTCGGCAACATAGCTGTACAGCTCCAGGCATTGCTCGGCCAATTTGGTCAGGTCAATCGATTCGGGGTGTAGCTTAAGCAGGCCGCTTTCGGCTTCGGTCAGATCGAGTAGCGTTTTGAGCATTAATTCGATCCGCTCGCTCTCTTCGGCGCAGTCGAGAAGGGCTTCCTTTAGCACCTCTTTCAACGCGGTCTCATCGGGAGCTGAATCGTGCTTTGTGTTGAATTCTGGACTGGAGAGTGCCGACTCGACGCTTAAACGCATTCTCGACAACGGTGTCCGTAAATCATGGGCGACCGAATCGAGAGACTGGCTCATCGCCGTAATTAGCCGTTCGATCTGCGCCAGCATGTCATTGAACAGCTGCGCCAGTTCACCCAGTTCCGAATCCGGATTCCGTACCGTGACCCGGGCGTTAAGTTGATTTGCACGCAGTTGGCGTACGGTGTCGATCAGATCGTGTAGTGGAAGCAGCGCTCGCCAGTTCATGTAACCGGTTAACAGTAGCCCCAGCAGCAGTAGCGGTAACATCACCTGCAGCATCAACTGGCGGTAACTTGTTAGCTGCTGTTGCCGCTCAGCGGTCGACTTGCCGATGATTAAATTGGAACCGTCGCTGAGTTGGATCTGACGTTGCAACAAGTGAGTATCACCGACCCGGATATGCTGCCAGTCACCGTCTACGTTGATTGACTGTAGTTTTCCCTGCCAATGTTCGGGCTGCACAAGCAACCGCCGTTGTTGGTTGCTCTGCACCTCAACCCGCATCTCGCTGCGCAGAAAATAGGGCGCATCGCGTTCGATAACGTGTTCAAGTTTTTCCAATCCAACTTGGGCGTCGAGCCGCTGATAGCTCTCGAGGAATGAACCGATCTGTTGTTGATCTTTTTCACGTTGCGTACGCTCCAGCAGATAATCGACGGTGATAAACAATGCCGCCGCGCTGAGCAGAAACAGCAATGAAAACCGCAGAGTCATCCTCAAGGCAGTGTTGCGGCGGAGTTGCTTGATCGAGTGCTGGATGGTGTTCATGGTCACGGTGTTGCGCCCCCGAGAGTTATCGATCTTCGGTTCGCAGGACATAGCCAACCCCACGCAGGGTGTGAATCAACGGTAACTCAAAGCCCTTGTCGACCTTACCGCGCAAACGGCACACCAGTACGTCGACCACGTTGGTCTGTGGATCAAAGCTGTAATCCCAGACGTGCTCGAGCAGTTGGGTTTTGGACAACACCCGGCCTGGGTTGCGCAACATATACTCCAGCAGCTGGTATTCGCGGGGCTGTAGATGGAGGCGCTGGCCATTACGGCTGACCTGTTTCTTATAAGAATCCATCGATAGGTCGGCCAGTTTCAGCTCCACCTGCCTACTGGATTCACCGCCAGGAGACGGCGTTGAGCGACGCAGTAGCGCCTGCGCCCTTGCCTGAAGCTCGGTAAATGAGAACGGTTTGGTCAGATAATCATCGCTGCCGGTCTCCAGCCCGCGAACCCGATCTTCGACTGAACGCTTGGCGCTGAGGATGATCACCGGCGTAGCAAGCCCCCGCGCCCGTAGTTCTTCGATAATCGATAAACCATCGCGTCCCGGTAGCATCACGTCGACGATCAGCAGGTCGTGGTCGCCATCGACCGCGACAGCTAAGCCACCGTGGCCCTCGGTTTGGATATCGACTACGTCGCCAGACTCACGAAAGCCTTTGGCGATATAACCAGCAATTTTGGGGTCGTCTTCGATCAGTAACAGTTTCATTGGGATAATTTAACACCCTTATCGACGGTAGACACCGGTGGATAACGAACCCTTTCAAAATGGTAATGTTTTGGCAAGGTTGGAGTAAGGCAGGGTGGTTAAGCTGGCAGCACATTTCAAACCCACGAGGAAAACAACATGAAAAAAGCTCTGCTTTCACTGACCGCTATCGTTTCCAGTTCAATGTTCATCACCGGCGTTACTGCCCAAGCGGCTGAGATGCCACAACGGGCTTACCTCAATCTGGATACCGCTCAGCAATTGGCCAACGCGGCAATGGCTAAGTGCAGCGCCGATGGTTATAGCGTTAGCGTGTCGGTAGTTGATGCCAGTGGTTTGACCCGCGTTCAGTTACGCGCTGACAATGCCGGCCCTCACACGTTGGAGAGCAGTCGGAAGAAGGCGTTTACCTCGGCCAGTATGGGCCGCCCCACCGCTGACTTCGCCAAGATGATCGCCGAAAAGCCGTTTTTAGCAGGCTTACGTGATATGGATCCCAACCTGTTGCTTCTTGGTGGGGGGCTGCCAATCAAAAGCGATGGCAAGAAAGTAGGTGGTATCGGTGTTGGTGGAGCACCTGGTGGGCATCTGGATTCAGCCTGCGCTCAGGCGGCTATCGATAAGGTGCTGGGTAAATAAATTACGACGGTTAGCCTGCATCTAGTCCCTCCCTTCTTCAGGCGTGATAGTCCAAGCGTCGAAAAGCCATGAAGGGGGGTGGTGGCTCTGATGGAACAAATCAAAGAGGCTGGGATAGCCTATCAACGATGTTTTTTGTACTTGTTTGGTATGTAGTGGCTAATCATTCCCGGACAGAAAACCGACGATTATCTTCGGCTCTTGAAGGAGCGTGCTCATCGTTATATTGATGGGGGCGTTGCTGGCTGTCGTAAGCCATCAGATAATGGCTTATACCCTTTCGCGCTTCTGTTGCCGCTACATACACCACATCCTGTATTCTTTTGCTTTTAAGGCTCCGGAACAATCGTTCCATCGGGGCGTTATCCGAGCTGTTATCCCGACGACGCATACTGTGCTGTATGCGATTACGCCATCGTCTTTGGCGGAACAGGCGGCTGCATACCGACTGACCCTAGTCAGAATGAAACATAACCTTTGCAGGCAGCTCTCGTTGCTCGTAAGCCATTTTCAATGCTTTGAAAGCTAGCGTGCCGTCGGCTTTGTTAGATGTTTCCCCCCAACAACAAGGCGTACGCAGTAGTCGATGAAAACCGCTAAATAATGTCGGCGCCCCTGCGCCAAAATATATGTGATGCCGCCGCACCCAACCAGATTGTTCTGCCAGTCATTGTTACCTCGGGATGGGCAGGGTCGCCGTGTAATCGACAGGACATTGTTATTAATTAGCCGTCTAGACCGGTGTTTTTCAATATTTCTTGCCTGAATTTGTGATTTTTTGGATTTCAATGGTCTCCGTAAATACTTGTTTAATAAGGTAATTTATAATTATATTTTACGTAACTAATTGTATTAAAAGTAAAAAATACGTTCTGGTATTTAGTATTTGATTGGTGGTAGTGTTTGATGGCTTGGGTTCGGCATATGAAATCAGGTCAATAAAATAGAGATGGCATGGACGTTAGTTGCTAGTGGATTAACGAAGTGGGCTTGAGACCCAGCACCGATTTTGTTGATAGGGATGAAAGTTGAGGCTGAAGGGTTTTGGAACTCAGGTGCTAGTATTTTTTTTATGGCCATTGCTTCAATGCATTTTGAAAAATAATTAAAAAATAGGAAAAAGTAATGATAGATACAAAGCGTATGATTCGACGCGGGTCATCTGTGTTAGTTGCTCTCGGTCTAGGCCTCTCGTTATCTGCAAGTGCAGAGACCCTCAGGTTTGGTGGTAATTTCTCAGTTGATCATTCAAGCACTAAGGCGATGGAAGTATTTTCTGACGAGTTAGAAAAAATCTCTGGGGGAGATGTGAAGGCCCAGCTCTTTCCCGCTATGCAGTTAGGTGGAGCAAAGGAAAATATAGATCAGGTTCGTTCGGGTGCTGTGATGGGAACCTGGATTGGGATCTCTTATCTATCGCGTACAGTTCCTGAACTCGAAGCTGTAAGCCTGCCGTTTGCATTTTCTACCCGTCAACAAGCCTTCGATGTTATTGATGGCAAGGTTGGTGAGGTGTTGAATGAAAAACTGGCCGAGAAAGGTTTTATTGCATTGGGGTATATGGAACTTGGCTTCCGTCACGTTACCAACAACACCCGGGCGATCAGTTCTTTAGACGATTTCCAGGGGCTGAAACTACGTTTGCAGCCTAACCAAACCCATCTGGCTACGATGCGTTCGATCGGTGCTAACCCTGTCTCGATGGGTATCAAAGAGGTCTACGGTGCGTTGCAGCAAGGTGTACTCGATGGTCAAGAGAACCCCTACAGCATTATCAGCACCAAACGATTCGATGAAGTACAAACCTATTTGTCAGACACCGGTCATTTCTACGACTTCATTGTGGTCGCAGCAAATCTGAAAAAATTCAACAAGCTTTCTTCTGATAACCAGCAGGCGGTTCGTGATGCCATGGCGACAGCTGTTGCTTGGCAGCGTGCTAAAGCTGCCGAAGAAGATACCGCTGCACGAGATGAACTGATCAAACGGGGCATGACCTTCACGCCAATATCTGATGAATTAAGGGCCCAGCTTAAAGCCAGCTCGCAGGGCGTTGTTGATGACCTGAAAGCCAAGATAGGTGACGAAGTTATCAATACCGTCATGTTGGAACTGAATAAGTGAGAAAAGAGCATACGGAGCTGGAGGCGAAAGCCTCCAGCAACATCCGACGGGTATTTGAGAGAGTTGTAGCCACGACTGACCGGGTCTCTTACTGGGCTATCATCTCGGCGATGGGCATGATGACGTTGTTGGTTTCTGCCCAAGTCTTCAGCCGTTACCTGTTGGATATGTCGATCGACTCGGCAGATGAGTTATCCCGACTGTTTTTTGTTTGGTCGATATTTCTAGCTATTCCTCATGGCATAAAGATAGGAATTCATGTCGGCATAGATGCGCTAGTGGTGAAGTTATCTAAGCATTGGCGTCAGCGCTTGGCACGAATCACTGCGCTGTTGAGCGCGGTCCTGATGGTTGTTTTATTTTGGTCAGCTGCGGAATCTGTCAGTGATAAATGGCAGGAACTGATGCCAACCGTCGAGATGACTGCTGCTGTTTTTTATATCGCGGTTCTTATATGTGCAGGCCATTCGCTCATGCATTTGATCGCCAAAATTTTCCCACGCGACCAATAGATAACAGAGGTTTGTCCTATGACTCTTGCAATCATCGTCACCTTTTTAGTTCTTGCCTTGATAGGGGCTCCTCTAGCATTCGCTTTAGGTTTGGCTTCTTTAGCCGGGCTGTATATGGGCGATATGGATTTCGACATACTTTCACAACGGATGATGCACTCGGTTGATAATTTTCCGCTGATGGCGATTCCGCTATTTATGCTCGCCGGTGAATTGATGGTCGCTGCAGGGATTCTGCAACGATTGGTGGAGTTTGCGAATTCCCTGGTGGGCCGGGTGCATGGCGGATTGGCTCATGTCGCTATCGTTGCGGGAATGATCCTTGCTGCTGTTAGTGGTGCCGCTGTGGCAAGTGCGAGTGCGCTTGGCAGCACCATGGTACCTTCGATGCGTAAACAGTATGACACGGGGTACAGCAGCGCCGTGATCGCATCGGCCGCCAACCTGGGAGCCATTATTCCGCCCAGTAACGCCATGATCGTTTATGCATTGATGGCCGGTTCGACTGTATCTGTCGGTGGCTTATTCATGGCCGGGATTGTGCCTGGAATCATCCTGACGGTTGGCTTTATGGCCCTGGCCAGCTTTATCTCGTATAAGCGAAGCTACCCGCTGACCGGTGAAGATCTGAACCTGAAAAAAGTGCTGGGCCATACGTGGCGAGCGATGCCCATTCTGATGATGCCTGTTGTGGTTGTCGGCGGTATTGTGGGTGGAGCGTTCACGGCAACCGAAGGCGCTGCGATTGCGGTGGTTTATTCGTTGCTGATGGGGTTCTTCGTTACTCGCAAGCTGAAGATATCCGATCTGCCACACGCCATGTTTAATGCTGCGGTTACTGCAGCAATGGTCGGAGCACTCATCGCTTTCGCCTCAACAGTGACCTTCGTATTCACCATCGATCTGATTCCCATGCAGCTGTCTGCTTGGTTGAAGAACTTCACCTCAGACCCTCAGGTGTTCCTGTTGTTGGTTATGGGGCTATTGATCATGGTGGGCATGTTCATTGAGTCCAATGCCGCTTACATCATGTTGGTCCCTTTGCTCGCACCGATAGCGCTGTCCTACGGCATCGATCCGCTGCTGTTTGGCTTCCTGTTCGTACTGAATTTGGTGGTCGGTATGATGACGCCGCCAGTGGGGATCCTGCTGTTTGTGATGTGTGGTATTTCCAATATTAGCCTGCATGAACTGATTAAGAGCGCCTGGCCATTCATCGCCTTTCAATACGTGGTGTTGGGGCTGTGTATCGTTTTTCCGGACATTGTGACCTGGCTTCCAAGACTGCTCGGTTATTGATCAAGTACTTCACCGGCTGTCAGCAATCTTCATCTTATTTGCTCCTGGTCGATTCTGCGTAAAGTTTATAAGTGAATAATAATTATGAAAATTTTAGTCATTAATCCAAATATATCTCAGGACGTAACTGACCTGATCGAAAATGAAGCCCGGCGTAGTATCCTGCCGGGGACAGAGCTCACCATGGCGACGGCGCCATTTGGGGTGGCGTATATCGAAACACGGGCTGAAGCGCTGGTTGGCGGCTACGCCATGCTTGAAATCGCTGCTGAGCATTATAAAGACCATGATGCTATCGTCGTCGCCGCGTTTGGTGACCCGGGATTGCCAGCACTTCGTGAAGTGATGCCGATCCCCGTCGTTGGCCTGACGGAAGCGTCGGTTATCTCTGCGTGTATGCAGGGCGGTAAATTTTCAGTTATTGCTATTTCACAGCGCATTAAAGCCTGGTACCAGGAATGTATTACCAGTTATGGTTTGGACGAGCGGCTGGCCAGTATCCGTGCTCTGGATGAACCGTTGCAGCATATCGGTCGGGTTCAGGAGAATCAGGGCGAGAGCTTGATCCGACTGGCGATGCAGGCAATCGAGCAAGACGGCGCAGATACACTGATCATGGCTGGTGCTCCATTGGCCGGTCTGGCGCGTTCGGTCAGTAGCCGGATACCGGTGCCTGTCTTGGATGGGGTTACCTGTGCACTGATTAAAGCTCAATCGATGGTCAATATGGCTGCTAATACCCCGACATCCGGCAGCTATGCGCCACCCCCAGAAAAATATCACCGTGGACTGAGTTCTGCTCTGTCTGAGCTGATTGGGCGTCAAAAAATTGAAGAAGAGAAACACGCTATTCAGGTTATTGATACAATTTAGGCCAAGTCAATCCGTATCCAGCGAGAGGGTGATAATGATAAACGAACCACCAATTGACCCGAGTATTAAACTGGTGCCCCGGCAGCGTATTGTTAAGCGAAACTTGCCCTTGCGGCGTGTTATTCAGCCCTCTCTATCTGAGGTAGCGAAGCAGCAGCTGCGCTACATGATTGTTCGAGGTACTTTGGCTCCGGGCGAGAAATTGGTGGAACCCGAGTTGTGTGAAGCCTTTGGCATCTCTCGAACCCCGCTGCGGGATGCCTTTAAATCGCTGGCAGCTGAAGGTTTGATCAAGCTTCGTCGTAACCGACAATCGATAGTTGCTCCTATAGATGCACAACAGCTGGAGCACCTGTTCGAAGTTGAAGCGGGCATTGAGGGCATGGCCATCGCTTTGGCTTCCCAGCGGATGACTAATACTGATATCAAGCGTTTGGAGTCTTTGCAGGAACGTATAGAACGTTTACAGCACGGTGAGGACATGGATGCCTATTTTGAACTCAATCAGAAGATCCACTCCATGATCGTTGAAGGGGCTAAAAATCCGGTTTTGCAGGAGACTCACAGCCATCTGCTTGGTCAGTTGGAGCGGGCTCGTTATGCGGCTTTGGGCCAGTTTGGTCGTATCGAAGAGTCTATCCAAGAGCATCGCATGATCCTTGACGCGCTTAAAACCCGTGACAGTGTTCGAGTACAGCAATTGATGCAGGATCATGTGCGGCATACAGGCAATCTTGTTACAGAGATATGTAATAACTTTCTCCGCGACTCAATTTCTAAGTGATTTTATTTTAGAGCTATGGAATCACTGCGGGGCTTGGCGAGCTAATCCAATCGACAGGACTAAACTGATATCTGATATCTGATATCTGATATCAGGGTCGTGGTACAGGGTAGTGGTAAAGGGCAGCGGCAATACGTCTTTAACATGACGGCCATTGCGGTAACTAAAACTCAGAACTAAAACTCAGAACTAAAACTCAGAACTAAAACTCAGAACTAAAACTCAGAAC
>JBALVL010000030.1:0-121 GCA_036961355.1 Motiliproteus sp. | reverse complement strand
TAAAACGGTAATCGTCCCTTTTTAGCTGGCTTTACCGGCTCTGCTGTCGGTGTCACGTTGGTAAAGGCCCCCCGTGTCAGGATAGTTGTCGTCTCTGTTAAATCGTTGAATCTTTAGACGG
>JBALVL010000029.1:0-60878 GCA_036961355.1 Motiliproteus sp. | reverse complement strand
TCGGGCATTGTATCCCGCCCAGTATTTTCGGGTGACAAAATCCACAGCCTGCTAGACACCGTGCCAACGTCTTAACGGCTCAGATGTCGCCGGACTGGGGCCGGCGGCCAACGTGCGCGGAATCATGGCTTCGATAACGCGCGGGTGTGGTGGGTTGTTTGTGACGTTGGAAATAGCCATGCTGCGGCAGCTATCAAGCCGCAGTGGGAAAACACCTTCCGCTGCTTGATAGGACCGTCCAACAGGGAGCGGGGGATATCGAGTGGATGACGGGGCTTACGGGTGGTAGCCATTACCGCGCGAGCGATTTAGTCCCAGGCTCACAAACCGGACATCAGTTATCGGCACTAGCCAGTTAATCGGCGGGGCTCAATTACCACTCTCCGTCTAACTTCGTCGTTGGATTAGTGGCTTTAATTCAGTCACCGCGTCGCTTCAATCAAATACAGCGAGGGCAATTTCACCTGTTGAACGCGGGTCAAAGTAGCGTGCAGGTTTAACATGCACAGGCATTGTCGGGTGTGGCGACAAACCGTCAAAGGGTCACGCAATATCCCCCGTTCAAGCCGAGGGACAGGGTTGTATAACGAGGGGCTGCCCCAGATCGGCCGCGTCGATAATCTCTTTAAGGGTTCCCTCTTCAAAGATGACAAAGCTTTTCGTTACGGCCGAAAATAGTTTGTAGAAAGCATGCGGGGCCGCTGCGGTGGTCTTGTCGCAAAATCGGCAAACCCATTGCGACAGGTGCTCGTCATAAAATTTCTTTTCGATATTGAGGATGTTTTCAGCCAGAGCGTCCTCTTGGTCCCGCCAAGCCTGGGCCTCTTTTTCCAGCAACTGCTGCATAAACTCAAATTCAGCGCTGATATGGTCGGGCATGCCATCAAACGTTTCATCAATGGTCAACCCGGCGCCTTCGATGAATTTCTTAACCGCCACGGTTGTTGGCCCCCACAGCGCATTCTCCTCGCCAAAACGTGCTTCGATATGCAAGGATTCGTGTGGTGAAAGACGGGGTCCGGGGCCGATAAACAGCCGGGTATATTCCAGGGCTAGATCTTCGGCAATTTGTTTGTCCGAGCCGGCAGCGGTGACCTCATCAAGAGACAGGTTGAGGGATTTCAGGGCTGCCGAAAATTCAGGGCCGCTGAGACTGGATAGCAACGCGGCCGATGGCTCCTCCCGAAAGACTGCAGCCAACAAACCATAGACATTGGCACGCGCCTTTGCCATTTGAAGCATCTCACTTCGAGTGGGTGTGATCATTGTTACCTCCTTGGGGCACCGCTAACACGTGCTGCTAACAACGCAGGCATTGCTTCTTGTACAACGCAGTGAGCCGCTTGCGGCCATGTTTCGGGGTGCCCGCGGGTTCATTTAAGCCTTCTCAACCCGTACCACCGTGTCCATCCAGCGCTGCGTACCACTAATGGGGTCGGAGCTATTGGGGATAATGGCGTTGGGGTGGACCCCGTGTTTATTCCACCAGATATTGTTGGCATCGGGATCCGCAGACGCGCCGCCGTCCACCAGCGAGCTGTTGCCCGAGCCATAGACCCCCGAATGCCTGCGGCCCAGGTGATGCGAGATGGCGATCACTCCGGGAATAATCCCTTCAGTGACATAGGCCGTGGTGGTTATCTCGCCAAGGCCGTTGAGCACTTTGATCGAATCACCATCCTCGATACCCCTCTCGGCAGCGGTCTTGCTATTGATCCAGGCCGGATTGTCATGCTTGATCTCGGTCAGCCACTTACAGTGTGACGTCCGCGAGTGGGTATGCACGGCCACTTTGTAGGTGGTGAGGATCAGTTCATCTTTTTTCATCGCCACGTGTTCTGGGGTCGGGGTATAGGTTGGGAAGGGGGGCAGCCCCTTGGCGATAAAGTTGTCGGAGTAAAAATCCAGATAGCCGGCTTTGACGAACTTGGTATTCGGCGGGTAGGCCAGGTAAGCCGTGCCGTCGATGTTCTGCGCCACGTAGGCATCCTTGGCACCCGGCGTTTTTAGGTAGCCGACGCGCTGCGCTTCAGCCTCACTGCTGACCCCGGCTTTGTGCCAGTCCCAATACACCCCGGTCGCCTTGTCCAGAATGATTCCGTCACCGCTGACATCGACCTTGGCTTCATAGAAGCCGTAGTTGGGCTGGGCGTCGGGGTCGTGCCAGACCCCTTTCGCCTTCATGTAATCAAACCCTCCGGCCTCTTTAACACCGGGGGTCATCTCGCAAGATTGGCGGACAAAATCTTCCTTATTACTCCAGGTCAGCTCGAAACCCATTCGTTTGGCCAGTTGCGGCCAGACATCACCCTGACAGCGCGCCTGTCCCAAGGGTTTGACCAGCGGTTGGCGGATATAGTACTCGGCGATCTGGGTGGCTGAGACCATATCTTCCCAATCCCAGCGCTCCAGATAAGTCACATCGGGCAGGATCAGATCGGCGTATTGCGAAGACTCGTCGTAAACGATGGTTGAAGTGATAAGGAACGGGATGATGCTCTCGTCCTGAAGGATCGATTGCAGCTCTTTGTTATCACCATTGATAAAACCGGGGTTATAACAACTCCACCAATACACCTGCGGCCGACCCTCTTGGCCATCCTTGATCAGCGGCAACACCTGGTGGCTGACATGGTGAGTGGGAAACGCCGCTTCACCCGGAAAACCATCATTAATATTCAGGCCTTTGTGCACCGCTGCTGGTGTTGACGAGGGATGCTTCCAGCTGGCACCGACGCCCATCACCCGACCGCCTTTGGTATCGAGATTATTGGTGATTGCTGCCAGCAGCATCGCCGCGCGCTCCTGGTCGGCACCGTGATAATGCATCACTGCACCACGGTAGGTGATCAAACATGCCGACTTGGCCTTGGCGAAACCGCGCGCGATCTCGCGGATTTTTTCCGCCGGAACACTGCTCTCCTGTTCGGCAAATTCTGGGGTAAATTTGGCCACCTGTTCTTTGACCGCGGCGATCTTGTCATCCAGCGAAGCGTGATAGTCGGCCGATACCCGCATGAACTTAAAGTGCTCCTTCCGGTACAGCCCCTCGTTCATGATGACGTTGATCATCGCCAGCATCACCAAGCCGTCTTTACCGCCCTTGATGGGCACCCACTCGGTCGATTTGGCGGCGGTATTGGATAACCTCACGTCGAAGGTATAGAGCGGCACGCCACGGTCGACCATCGCCCTGATCAGTCGTTGTGATGTTGGAATGTGGTTGGTGTGGGCTTCAAACTGATTGGAGCCAAAGTTGACCACAAAATCGGTATTGTCGTAGTCCCAGTTGTCGTACATCCCGCCCCACAAGCTCTCCTGTCCGACCCACTTGGCGGCTTCACAGACCGAGGTGTGGTTGCCGATCGTCTTGGTGCCGTAGGCGGCCATGAAGTCGTACATGGTCGCTCCCTGCGACGCCTTGTGGCGGCCGTATTGGTACATGAACAGCTCGGGGGTACCGGCATCGCGCAGCGGTTTTAATTTGGAGGCGATCAGGTCCAGCGCTTCATCCCAGGAGATCTTTTTCCACTGATGCTCACCGCGTTTGCCGACGCGCTTGAGCGGGTGCAGGATTCGATCGGGGAAATAGACCTGATTGACCCCTGCCTGTCCCTTGGCGCACAGCTTGCCCAGGGTGCGGATCGAATCCGGATGACCTTCAAGTTTCACCAACCGGCCATCTTCGACGAAGCCCATCACCGCATCGCGGGTCACGCATTGCCAACAGGCGGTCGGAATCGCCTGACGCTCCTTGCCGGTAATCGGCGAGAAATCGCGACCTCCATCTTTGAACTCAACGCTACCGGCCAGCGCTTTATTGCCGCTGCCCACGCCGGTCGCCAACGCGGCACCACTGGCCCCTGCCAACAACATAAAATTACGACGGTTTAACTTATTCATTGTCATGCTCCTTAACGAGTCGTTGGCCTATGGGATTTGATCGATAAAGTGGTCCAGCTTGCCCTTCTTGCGTGGGGTATATAGCTCCGCCAGCAGGTTATCGGGATCGATATAGAACACATGCGGATCGGTTCCCTCATCGGGTAGCAGCACGTTTTTGGCCAGGTCATATTGCTTGACCAACTGGGCCACCTCGGAGCTGGGATCGTTAAGATCGCCGAAGATCCGCGCGCGCCCTTGGCACGTATTAACGCAGGATGGGTTGAGACCGTTGGCCACCCGTTCCTTGCAAAAATCGCACTTGTCGGCGGCCTGTTTCTCGGGCTTTTTACCGGCCTGGACAAAGGGGTTGAACGAGCGGACACCGTAAGGACAGGCATCGATACACTTACCACAACCGATGCACTTCTCGGGTTTGATCAGCACCATGCCATCGGGGCGTTTGTAGGTGGCGCCATCGCGGTAGCGGATTTTTTCGCCACTCGGCGTGATATAGGTCTGACGCTCGCCAGGGTATTCCGGGCACGCCTTAACGCAAGGCGGCACGCCATCCTCCTTGTTCCCCTCGCAGTGATTACACATCAGCGGCAGGAAGGCTTTGCGGGTATTGGGGAAGGTGCCGGTGGTTTTCTCTTGGATGACGGTTCTAAAGCGGCCCAGCGACACATCATTTTCGGCTTTGCACGCCACGGTGCAGGCTCTGCAACCGATACAACGCCTCAGATCCATCACCATCGCCCAACGGGGTGGTTTGGCAGCGGCCTCTAATTGCTTGACCGGGATCAGTGTTGCGGCGACACCCGCCACGGCAACACCCGCCGCGGTTAATACATTGCGGCGACCGGTATCCGGGTTATCTGTGTTATTCATGGTCTACCTCTCCTTCGGCTTATTCACCGTCCTGCAGCAGGTCGATGGCATCTTCGAAATTGGCAATCGCTTCATCGATCAATTTGATCGAGTACTTCTTGTTATGAACACCGTTTCCCAGCCGGACGATGTTCAGAAACTCCTGGCCCGCTGTCAGCATCTGAGCGGCCTGTTTGAGCTTGACCTCGTCAGCGCCACCCGATGCCCGAGCCAGGGTGGCAAGCGCTTCGGTTTCAAGCTCTTCGGCAAAGGTCACTTCACCGCCCACCTGCTGCTGCCAATCAGTCAGCATCTGTTCATGCTCGGGGGTGTGACAGGCGACGCAGGTTTCAGGCGCACCGGATCGCACCGCATGCCCCTGGTTCAGGGTTTTCTTCAGATGACAGGCCATGCAGTTGCTGTTGACGTTGTACATCAGGTGGGGCGTGGCAGAAGCGCCTTCGATCACCGGCACTCCGGCCAGCAGGATCTTTTGATAACGGTGCTGGTCTTGGTGGCACAGGGCGCAATCTTGACGCACAAAATCCAAATGATCGGTGCGGTTTCTGTGCTCGATAACACTGTGGCAATCGAAGCAGTCAGCACGCCGCTGGGCGATGTGCTGATCGTGCATCAGCGCGCCATCGCCGGCTTGGGTTAGCAGCTCGTCGCTGCGGTTATGACAGGTTAGGCAACCGCCGGATACCACGTTACCCAGATTCACCTCTCCCTGGCCTTTGACCACCTCAAAATGGCAGCCTTCGCAGGCAACCCCCGCCTCTTCGATGGTCTGATGGGTGATCGGTTTAGCGTCAGCATCGTCGCTGCTAAGCTGACTTTGCAGCGACTGGGTAGGAATGGTGTGGCAGATACTGCATTTAGAGATGCCCTGGTTAAAGCCGATCCCCGCCGTTTTCTTGAAACTGACCGTTTCGATCCGGCTCTCGCCAACAGTAAGCGTTTCAATCGCAACGCTATCCAGAGTCGGTTTTTCCAATTTTAGATGGCACAGGAAGCAGATCTGCTGGGGTACCTCGAAGTGCTTTTCGGCGGTGACCTTGAAATGACAGGTATCGCAGCTTAGCGCTTGTCCTTTGAGCGCCTGATCACTGAAATGGACCGCGTGTTTAAAACGCACCTTGTCGGTAAATGGCAGTTCCTTATCCTGAAACTTTTCCACCGCATGACAGCCCGATTGCAGACAAGCCCCGTCGGGAATCACCGGTCGAATAGGTAACGGTGCTTCGGGGTTGTACAGGTAAGCGGCCAGATGACGCAGTCCTTCGAGCTTGGCTTTGACCCCGTGTTTTTCACCGGGCAGGAAATGGCACTCGATGCACTCAGCCTGGTTGCCCGCGGCATTGTTGTCGGCGTGGTGGGTATCGGCTTTCCAGGCGTTGAACTGCTCGGTCATGGTATGGCAGCTACCGCCGCAGAATTCCGAGCGCGAGGTATAGACCTCCTGTGCGATCCAGGTACCGCCCAGCATCACCGCGATGACTGCCATCACGATAACAACGGTGACCACTGTGTAGCCCAAACTGCCCTTCAACGTCTTGCTCCTGCTGCCGGTGGTATCGGAATTCCATATCGGTAATACCAAGCAGCGATGCAGATACCAGGCCATCGCTTTTAAGTGGTTGAGGCGGCAGCATTTGCCATTCTATTTGTAAGGTTAATGGTTGAAAAAGAGGGCCTTAAGTTACCGCCGGGTAACATTGTGAGGTTGGCGGTAACCTGGTTAAAAACAGTTTAAATACATAGGATTACAATAACTGAAAATTTACGATGGTTACCGAACGGTAACAAGCAGACGGGAGTTGAGGAAAAGCGATCTGAACTCAAAACAGGCCATATCCGCTAATGTCGTCAATACTAAAACAACCTGACAAACCGCGTGGAGATTGTATTGTGAAGCAGTCGTGGCTCGTGATTACGCTACTGATCGTCACCGGACTGACGCACAGTGCGCGAGCAGAAACACCTGCCCATACCGCAGCAAGCGATCCGATCGAGTTTGGTTTGACCGCTGTGGTGATCCAGGAAAACCTGCGTTTTCTCGACCAGTGGTCCAACTATCTCAGCCAAAAAATGGGCCAGCCGGTAACTTTTGTGCGGCGTAAATCCTACCGTGAGGTGATGGAGTTGCTGGAATCTGGCAGCATCGATTTTGCCTGGATCTGCGGCTACCCGTTCGTCAAAAACCGCACCCCGGAATACCTTCAACTGCTATCGGTTCCGGTTTATGCAGGCCAGCCGCTGTATCACTCCTACATCATCGTTCATAAGGCCAGTGCTTATCAGTCGATAGAGGAACTCGAAGGCAAGGTGTTCGCCTTTTCCGACCCTGAATCCAATTCCGGTTACCTCTACCCCCAGTTTCTGCTTAGCGCTAAGGGTAAAAATCCAGAAGCCTATTTCCGCAATAGCTTTTTTACCTATAACCACGCCGAAACCATCGAAGCTGTTGCCGAGCAGGTTGCCGATGGCGGCGCCGTTGACTCCTACATCTGGGAGACCCTGCTGCAATCCCGGCCGGAGCTAGTCAATCAGACCCGCATCATCGTCAAGTCTCCAGCGTTTGGTTTTCCGCCGCTGGTGGCTCGCCTCGGAGCCGACCGGCATAAGGTCGAAAAGATGAAGGAGGCACTCTTAGCGATGTCCGACGATCCCCAAGGGCAACACTTTCTGCGCGGCTTGAAGTTGGACCGTTTTGGGGATTTCCCGCCGACAATTTTCGATAGCATCAGCAACATGATCATGCA
This sequence comes from Motiliproteus sp., assembly GCA_036961355.1. Classification (GTDB taxonomy): domain Bacteria; phylum Pseudomonadota; class Gammaproteobacteria; order Pseudomonadales; family Balneatricaceae; genus Motiliproteus. The sequence goes on along the minus strand of JBALVL010000029.1, from coordinate 53,361 downwards.
AAAACGGTGGGGCTTGGCCCGCGATGTCACCGCACCCAACGCGGCACAGCAGAGGTCAGATAAGCGATGAGGTTTGCATGGCTGCGTTCGCCTGGGCTGTCAGTAAAGTTTGCGCTGACTATCACCGCCGTGGTGGCCGGCGTCGCCTTCACCATTGGCGCGGTGATGGTCACCCTCGACTGGAAACGATTCCAGCTCGAACTCGAGAACAGCGCGCTGTTATTGGCCCACTCGGTGTCGGTGACGGCCGCCGATTATATTCTTCAAAATGACTACTGGTCGCTGTTCAAGAGCCTCAAAAAACTGACCACCAAGGGGCCGGGAGGCGTGCAGGAAACCCTGATCGTCACGGCGATGATTATCGATCCCGAGGGCAATATTCTGGCGCACCTACAGCCGAGCGAAAACCCATTGGGCTTACCGTTGTCGCGAGGCGACACCAAGGAGAACGAACTCTGGCTCTCGACCCAGGCGGTACGCGCCCCCACCATCCTCAGTAGCCGTTTCGGCAAAGAGGGCTTTCTGGAGGGTGTGGTGCCGATCTTTTCCGATCAAATTCTGCTGGGGTTTGTGCGAGTGCGCTTGTCTTACCGCGAACTGTTCCTCAAGGCCCAGCGCTCGGCCATGGTGATCGTCGGGCTGACATTAGGGCTGGTGCTGTTGGGTAGCTTGCTGGGCACCGCTCTCTCCCGCAGGATGACCAAGCCACTGACCGCCATGACCCAGGGGATCGAAGCGCTGGGCCGTGGCGAACTGGCAACGATCAGCCCGATAGCTGTCAGCGATAATGACGAGATAGGCTTGCTGACGATGACCTTCAACAAGATAGCCGCTGAGATGGCCGAAAAAAAAACCTTGGAGGAACAGGTCGCGGTCAGTGAGAAGCTGGTCGCCCTCGGGCGCATCAGTGCCGGTGTAGCGCATGAGGTCAACAACCCGCTGGCGGGGATGATGAACTGCATCGACACGCTAAAAAAGCACCCCAACGATCCTGAACTGGTGGCGCGTTACCTGCCGCTGCTCGACAAAGGCCTGAACCGGATCAAAGGCATCGTCCAAAGCTTGCTGATTGAGCTGCACGTCGAAGATACCCAAGCCACCGATAGCGCCGCATCACTGGACGAGCTGCGCGAGCTGATCGCATCTGAGATCGGCGGGCGCGATATCCAACTGGCCTGGGACAACCAGCTGGATGAAGCGATATTGATCGACAAGATTCGGGTCCAGCAAATTATCCTTAACCTGCTAAAAAATGCCATTCAAGCGGTGACTGACGATGGTACTGTCAGTTTCACTACTTACCAAGACGGCGACTACGTCACATTGATCATCAGCGATGACGGGGAGGGCATCTCTGCCGACTACCGCAAACAAATTTTCGATCCGTTTTTTACGACTAAAATCAACGGTACCGGTCTGGGGCTTTGGATCGTTTATCGATTGGTGGAATGTATGCACGGGATCATCGAAGTGGACAGTGAATTGGCCAAGGGCACCCGGTTTGTGGTTACTCTGCCTTGCATCGAAGCGAGCACCTCATGAACGCGTCCGCGGTACCACCCTCGGCTAACCTGCCGGCTGATTTTTCAGACCTTGCTGTGCTGCTGGTCGAAGATGACGAGATCATGCGGCTCTCGCTAGAGGATCGGCTACGGTTGGAAGGGGTGCCGGTTAGGGTGGCGTGTGATATTGCGACCGCTCACCGGCTGCTCGAAACCGTTCAGATCGATATGGTTGTCTCTGATATCCGCCTGCCAGATGGCTCTGGTGCCGAGTTGTTTTACCATATCTCTCAGCATTCTCCTGGCATTCCCGTCATCCTAATGACCGCCTACGGCGATGTCGCCAGCGCGGTCGAGCTGATCAAAGCCGGGGCTGCCGACTACCTCACCAAACCGTTCGAGCTGAAAGATTTTATCGACAAGGTGCAACGCCATCTGTCTCGGATACAGGACAGATACCTATCGACTAGTTTTATCGACCTGAGCGGCGAACCCTGCAATCAGAATGCCGGCGTGCTGGGCAAGAGTCTGGCGATGCGACGTATCGAACGACTGATCGCCCGTCTAGCAAGCGTCGACAGCTCGGTGCTGATCACCGGTGAATCGGGGGTTGGAAAAGAGGTGGTGGCGACTTTGCTGCATCAAAATAGCCGCCGCGCCAACGGCCCGCTAATTCGCGTCAATTGTGCCGCGCTACCGCAAAGCCTGGTCGAGAGCGAACTGTTTGGCCACGAAAAAGGCGCCTTCACCGGTGCGATACAACGTCATCTGGGGCGTTTCGAACAAGCCAACAACGGCACCATTTTCTTAGACGAAATCGCCGAGATTCCTCCCGAAATTCAGGTCAAGCTGCTGCGGGTACTGCAGGAGCAAATCGTTGAAAGGGTGGGTGGCGAAAAATCGATACCTTTGGATGTGCGGATTATCGCGGCCACTCAGGTCGATCTGGATGAGGCGGTCAAGAGCGGTCGGTTCAGGCCGGACCTGTATTGGCGGCTTAACGTGATTCATATCCATACGCCTCCTTTGAGGGATCGCCGCGAGGATATCCTTTACTTGTCGCGGATGTTTGTCGAACGTTATGCCAGAGAAATGGACGTGGCAGTAAAAGCCTTATCTTCAGAGGCCGAGGTCAAACTGCTGTCAATGCAATATCCTGGGAACATCCGTGAACTGCGCAATATTCTAGAAAGAGCAGTCGCCCTGTGTGAAGGGCCGCGCATCATGGCACGCGACCTGATGCCCTTTGATGATGAGCTTGAGCAGAGCAGCGTGCACAGCACCTTGAAGGAATCGGTCGAAATCGCCGAGCAACAAGCGATCCTACACAGCCTGGGTCAATGCGATTGGGTCATCGGACATGCAGCCCAGGATTTGGGTATCTCGCGTAAAAGCTTGTGGGAGAAGATGAAGCGTTATGGCATTGAGAAGTCATCAACGTAAGAAGCCGCTATGAACTATCGGGAAATTAACAAAGGTCAATTCAGCAGTAATGATGACAGCAAGGGCAATTCCTCAGCTGCCATGACGATCTGGAAAGAGCTACAATAGCTGCCGCCTAACTAACCGGGCCACTTGCACATTGCGGGTGGCTTTTTTGTATCCAGTGTTGAGACATTACGATTAACACCATCAGGGGAATATTATGACCATTCGGCCGTGGATCTGTGCCGCCATGCTGCTGATTCTCAGTGGCTGTCAGCCTATCGATTACAGCTTCGAACAACGTGACGAGCCAAACGGGGTACAGGTGTTTACCTTCACCAGTGATAATGCGCCGCCGATAGAAGCGATGGAAGACGGCACTCCATCTGATCCCAAACAGGTCAATACGATCTTTTCAATCGTCGGCCAGCTTTGGCCTGTCGATGGGATTGTGCCGCAGCGAGTAGAGCGTAATATTGCCAGATGGGATCTCCCTGGCGGGGGCGAATTGGTTTTTAAAATGCGTGAGTGCAAAAAATACCGCTGTATCGACGAGGTGGTCGTCAGCCCATCGCCCAAATAAAGAGCGATATACCAGACAGGATAGCTAGCGACTTGTTGGCTGTCCTTCGCTCTTTGCCAGACCTATATTAGTCAGGTCCATCTTCGCTGGAAGTCTCTTTGTCAAAACCATCATTACCGGTATCAGCCTGAGTAATTAGGGGTGAGAAATAAGCACAGTGAAGGATGCGCTCATTTTTCACCCAATGCACTATAAGCCCCATCTTTACTCTCTTTACCGCACTTGCACAGTTCTCCACACAAAGTTATCCACAGATTCTGTGGATAGTCGTGGAATCTAATTTGTACGATATTCATGCAGGCTCCTTGATCTGCAGCTCTGTCATGTCCTTAGGCGGTGGAAGTTCAATGGTGCGGGTTGAACCGATCGGCCGCGACTAACCTGATAACTGTCTAAGCTACAATTTTCAGGGTGGTCAGATTATTTGCCGCTGCAGACAATCGCAGGTTGAAGAGGGGTAGAGGTTGATGTCGGATAAACATCCTGTTGATAACGAGAGTGATCATAAACGTTTAGTCACCTGCTCTAACAAAGTGATATGTCCCGCCGATTGGGGGGATGGTTTTACTGCAAAGATTGTGGCGATCGGATCTGAACGCAGGTGTATACGTTTGATTGCTCGTACGCTTGCCATTATTGCTGCGGCGACGACCGTATTTTTCAGTGCCATCCATGTATACCAATTGGTCGCTCAAGCCTATGGAGTCACAGGGCAGTGTCCATTACTGATGATGAAGGTGGATAAACTGCTAGCGCCAAGCGCTTTGTTGTTTTCAGTATTCACGGTGATTTATTTAACGATCCTACAGTTGAATAACAAAGAGCGTCGGGACCGTATTGAGCATGCTGTCGCTCTGTGCGAAACAGCGCCGGATTTGAACGATGTCGACAAGGCGATCGAGTCATTACAACACCACCTTCAGGATGCCTTCGTGCATTACCAAGATAAATCAGCGGGGAGTCATCCCAGGGACGTTTCTGAAGAAGGGGAGTGGCAGCAGTGTGTTTTAATCTTGCAACGCTTAGCGCAGAAAAACCCTCTGTTCTTGGCCGGTTTGATGGACCAGTTTTCGGAAGGGCACGCTGATGAATTTGGTGAGATTGCTAAGGTTATGGCGTTCTTTGAAAAATCCGCGATTGGCATCGATTCCGGACATGCCGATGACCAGCTGATTTGGGACCGGTTCAATGTTGCCGCGCTGAAATATTGGCTTACAGGTTACTGCTTTATCCTCATGGCTTGGAGCCGCTATTGGCAGAGCCACTATATCGGCCAATCAAAAAACTTAGGCTTACCCTATGAGCATTTTGAAGCTTGGTTGCGGCACCACTGCAAAGGAGATGAGGCTCTTACTGGGCTACTGAACGATCTTCATGACGTACGCGAGAAGGTAGAACGCGCTATCAAATCCCCTGAGAAATCTTCGGAAGAACCCCCGAAAGAACACGCGGAACAATCCCCAGAAGAACCCTCTGAGCAATCCGCAGAAGAACCAAAGCAGGATACTGACTGACGATCATCGCCGACTTGATTTTGGTCAGGCAGACAACGGCAACTGCTTATTGCTGCCAACACAGTGATAGCCGTTAAAGGTGTAGCAGAGTTTCAAGCTTAGAATGCGTTCTATTTAGGGCTGTTTCCCCCAAACGTCATTGCCAGATGATCGATCAATGCCCGTACCCGTGCCGTCAGATGACGGTTGAGCGGATACACCGCGTTGAGCGGTAGCTGGGTGGCTTCTTTATCTTCAAACAACAGTTGCAGTTCGCCGCTGGCCAAATAGGGCTCGATGGCATAAAGCGGGCACATACCAATGCCCAAACCGCTGGCCGCCATCTGTGCGACCGCGCGGGGGTTGTTCGCTTGAAACGTACCGTCGACGCGGTAAGCCTGCTTTTCACCATCGATGCGAAAGGTCCAGTGTTCGGGGTCAACTGAGGACTTCATCAGCAGGCAGTTATGCGTTGAGAGGGCGCTGGGGTGATCGGGTTCGCCGTGCTCAGTGAGGTAGCGGGGTGAGGCAAAAACCACCAACCGTACGTTCATCAGTTTACGGGCAATAAAATTGGAATCGCCCAGTTCGCCAAAACGCACGGCAAGGTCAAAACCTTCTTCAACCAACGAGAGGTAGTGATCGGATAAATGCAATTGAATACGCACGTTTGGGTGCGCTTGTTGGAACGGTGAGATGGCATCGACCAGATGGGTGCTGCCAAAGCCGGTCGGGGCGGTGATTCGAATCGGCCCTGCCAGCTCGGACTGCCGAAGCTGCACCAAACCTTCCAGCTCATCGAATTGATCTAACACCTGCACACAACGTGCAAAGTAGGCTTGGCCCGTTTCGGTGAGGGTCACGCTGCGGGTGGTGCGGTGAAACAGCTGGGCACCCAAGCGTTGTTCAAGCTGACGGACGTACTTACTGGCCAGCTTGGTGCTGATATCCAACTGTTTCGCGCCAGCGGTAAATGAGCGCTGGCGCGCCACGGCGCTAAATGAGCGCATGCAGTCGATCGTATCCATAATTCCAATCTCAATGACGGTCAATTGTCTTCAATCTATACATAATCATTCAACAAATCGAGCCATTGTCTACGAGTCTATCTCTAACTATGCTTCTCATCAGCGTTACTGCGCTCCTAAACCGAAGAGGATAAAAACATGACCAACGCCATTCGTATTCATCATTTCCCGCTATCGGGCCATGCTCATCGCGTCGCCCTTTTCGCTAGCCTTGCCGGTATCGCGCATGAGATTGTTCATGTTGATCTGTTGGCCGGCGAGCATAAACAACCGCGTTTCTTGGCGCTTAACCCGGCAGGGCAGGTGCCTGTGATTGAGGATGGCGATGTGGTCATTACCGACTCCAATGCGATCCTGGTGTATCTGGCTCGAAAATACGCCCCGGACTTTTTACCGAAGGATCCGGTACTGGAGGCCGAGGTGCAGAAGTTTTTGACCCTGGCGGCTGGTGAGATCGCTTTTGGCCCTGCTGCTGCCCGACTCATTACCGTCTTTAACGCGCCTTTGGATGCCGACGCCACATTAGCCACCGCCACCAAGGTGTTGACCAAGCTAGAACAACATTTAACCGATCGAGCGTTTTTGGTGGGCGATGTGCTAACCATTGCCGACGTCGCCATCTACAGTTATGTCGCCCACGCCCCTGAGGGCAACGTGTCGCTTGATACGTATCCCAATATCCGTCGTTGGTTGCAGAATATTGAAGCTCAAAAAGGCTTTGTTGCGATGCCTGCGACCAAAGCGGGGCTGGTTGCTTGATGCTTGATTGAGCGAGGGTCAGGTTAAAACTCAGTGTTTTAGCCTGTTTCTGGCCCGAAGCAGTACTGTCGTGATGACGGGGTCAGTGCGGCAACGCCCCTCCCACAACAACCTGATCGGCTCAACGCTGAGCTATGGAAAGGTGGACTATGGATAAGCAGCAAAACCGGTATCAAACGCGATCCCCTTTCCACCAGGGTGAGAAAGATATCCAGTCGCGGATGGGCAAGCGAGAGAGCATGGAGCAGATGGGGCGAAAAGTGATTCGCTCCTATATGCCGGATCAGCATCGGGCCTTTTTTTCCCAGCTGCCCTTTCTTGTCATCGGTAGTGTCGATCCAAAGGGCTGGCCCTGGGTGTCTTTCGTTGCGGGTAAGCCAGGCTTTGTTACCTCGCCTGATCCCACCTCGTTAGAAATCAGCGCCCTGGTATCGCCTGGCGATGCTTTGCAGCAGGGCTTAACGCAGGGCGCGCCGCTGGGTTTGCTCGGCATTGAAGTGTCTACCCGGCGCCGAAATCGTCTTAATACGCGTATCACGGCGACCCGTGATGGCGGGTTTACACTCAACGTTGATCAGTCTTTCGGAAATTGCCCGCAATATATCCAAACACGTGACCTTGAATATACGCGTGATCCAGGCAGCTCTAATCCTAATCAGGATGCCGCCCCGTTTACGACGCTGAATCAGGCTGATCGAGCGATCATTCGCGGCGCGGATACGTTTTTTGTGTCGAGTTACGTCCCGGCCCGAGATCGCCCTGAGATCGAAGGTGTCGATGTCTCTCACCGCGGCGGGCGTGCAGGGTTTGTTAAAGTGGACGGCAATACGCTGACGATTCCCGATTACGCCGGTAACAACCTCTATATGACGCTGGGGAATTTCCTGACCAACCCTAAAGCGGGCTTAACGTTTATCGATTTTGATAGCGGAAGCCTACTTCAGCTAACCGGAACGGTCGAGTTGTTGCTTGATGAAGACCCCGAAATAAAGGCGTTCCTTGGCGCGGAAAGAGGTTGGCGCTTTACCGTTGACCACGGCGTGCGGCTCAACAATACGTTGCCGTTCCGGTTCAACTTTGGCGAGTATTCGCCCAACAGCTTGTTAACCGATGATTGGAGCAATGCCGCAGCCACCCTAGCCGCAGAAACCCAGTCCGCCAAAGCTAGGCAAGCGACGTGGCGGCCGTTTCGGGTAGTACGGATGGAGGATGAAAGCAGCCATATTCGTTCGATCTATCTTGAACCCGATGATGGCGATGGCCTTGCTGATTTCCATGCCGGGCAGTACCTGCCTATAAGGGTTAAGCCTAGCGGCAGCGATCAATCGGTTATCCGTACCTATACCCTCTCGTCGGCACCGGGTGAACGCTGTTACCGGATATCGGTTAAACATGAAGAAGGTGGTTTGGTTTCGGGTTATCTGCACAGCCAACTGGCGTTGGGAGATACCATCGAGGTTAAGGCCCCGTTGGGAAACTTTTATATTGATCCCCAACAGGATCGTCCCGCTGTGTTAATCGCCGGTGGGGTGGGGATCACGCCGATGATATCGATGGTTAAGCATGTGTTAAATGAGGGTGTACGTACCCGGCACTATCGCCAGCTCACCATTATTCACGCGGCCAGAACAACCGAAGAGCGGGCTTTCCGGGAGGAGTTTGGTCAACTCGAAGCACAACACCCTGACCGGATTCGTTATCTGTCGATCATCAGTCGCCCTGATCAAAGTGATAAGCCGGGTGTGGATTTTAACGGCTCTGGCCGCCTCACTCAGGACGACCTTCGTCAAACACTATTGCTCGATGACTATGATTTCTACCTGTGCGGTCCGGATAGTTTTATGCAAACGCAATACGAGAATGTGCATAGTCTGGGTGTCCGTGATGACCGAATTCATGCCGAATCTTTCGGTCCGTCGACACTGACTCGAAAATTGGCCCGGCAATCCAATTCGCAAAATATCCCTGTGAGTCCGGCTACCGCTGAAGCGGTCATTATCAATTTCTCCCGCTCCAAGGTGGAGCAAGCCTGGACCAGCGGCGACGGCTCGCTGTTGGAGTTTGCCGAAGCCCACGGCCTTACCCCGGAGTCTGGCTGCCGTAATGGGGCCTGTGGTTCTTGCGCCGTCAAGATTGATTCTGGTTCGGTGGTTTATCCAACAGCGCCGACAACCGCTGCCAGTAACGGAGAGGTCCTGCTTTGTTGTGCGTTCCCTGCCCACGACACTGAAACGGTTGTGTTGGCGTTGTGAGCAGGTCCTGGGCAGCGATCGGGCGGCCGTTTTTTAATTGAAAACTGTTTAATTTATAGGAGCCACACTGATGCAAACACGTCCTCCTATCCCGCCATTCACCGAGCAAACTGCACGCCAAAAAGTGCGTTTGGCCGAAGACGGCTGGAACAGTCGCGATCCGGTTAAAGTCGCTCAGGCGTATACGTTAGATACCCAATGGCGTAACCGGTCTACCTTTATCGATGGTCGACAGCAAGCCCAGGAGTTTTGACAGCCAAGTGGGTCAAAGAACAGCAGTACCGACTTATCAAAGAACTGTGGGCATTTAGCGGCAATCGAATTGCCGTGCGCTATGCCTACGAGTGGCACGATGACAGTGGTAACTGGTTTCGCTCTTACGGTAATGAGAACTGGGAGTTTGATGATCAGGGGTTAATGAGCAATCGATTCGCCTGTATCAACGACCTGCCCATTGCCGAAACTGACCGTAAGTTTCGCTGGCCACAAGGTAGACGACCCGATGATCATGCGGGCCTGTCGGAATTGGGGCTTTAACCTGAATGGGTTCAATTGACGTGCGGCTGCAATCACCTCCAAGCATCAGCCATAGGAAATCATGAGCCCTTAGTGAAACCCACACCCAGTCGGGCGGCTTCGGCTTCCCAGACCGGTAGTTCGGTTAATGGCAGGACTACTTTCAATTCGACCCCGTTGTTGTAGTCGACCGATTCGATTTCGCCCTGATGCAGTCCCAGCCAGTGCCGTAACGGCTGTTCCTGTGAAAAATCACAACGGATCAACAGTGCTTGGACCGGCTGATGAAGCTGGCAGTCGAGTTGTTCGATCACCGCCTGCGCTGCCTGACTGTAGGCGCGTACCAGCCCCCCGGCGCCGAGCTTGATGCCGCCAAAGTAGCGAATCACAATCAACATGATGTCGCCGAACTCTTTATGCTGGAGGACGTTGAGAATCGGCTTTCCGGCTGTGCCGCCGGGCTCTCCATCATCGCTGAAAGCCTGACTGCGAGGATTGTTTGATGGCCCGAGCAGGTAAGCCCAGCAGTGGTGGCGGGCATCGGGGAAGTCGGCCTGAGCCTGTGCCAGCCATCGCAATGCCTGCTCCCGATCGCAGGCCGCGGCAGCACGGGCGATAAAGCGACTCTTCTTGATGATGATTTCAGTTTGAGCCGGTGCCGCCGGAGTGCCGTAGCCCTGCGCGTTCGCTGTTTGGTTATTGGACTCTGGCATTGAGAGGTTTCGCTGAGTGGTTTTTTATAACGATGAATCACTGGCAATGATGAATCATGCCGTGCGAGTAAGCTATGTTTACTGGCGGTAGTCGTGTTCAATTTGTACTTCACATGATGGATGGTTGTTGAGGGGGCGATAGCCAATGCCGCTAACGTTACAGATGGTATTGTTGTTCGGATTGCTGCGTTGACTACGGTGTGTTCTAAGAAGTGTCCTAAGAAGTACTCTTAAAAGTGCCCAAACCGTTTTAAAAACCGCCTGATAGCGATCCGGCAACGATCCGAAAAAGTGTAAAGCTATGTAAATTCAACTGCATGACGTGTCGGTCTACAGTAAGATCGCAGTTCCTTTGTTCGGCTAAGAGATATGCACGGCGTGAAGCCTAAATCCTCGATTATCTCCACTCTTGCGTCACTGTTGCTGTTATCCGGCTGTTCCAGCTGGGTTCAACCGCCTGTGCGTGAGCTTCCTGCTTCACCCTCGCCAGAAAGTTGGGCCAGTGCCGATGCTGCACAGCAGAGCCTCGCACCACAAAGCTGGTTGCGTCGACTGGAAGACCCGCTATTGGAGACGTTGGTTGACGAAGCGTTGACCGCTAACCCCCAGTTACAACAGGCGCAAGCGCTGTTGGATCAGGGCTCGGCGCAAGCGATTGTGGCCGGTGCAGAGCAGCAACCGAACCTCAATGCCAGCTTACAGGCGGGGCGTAGCGACCGTGGCACGGTCATCAGCAATGAATTTAACCTGGGGTTGAGTTTTGGTTGGGAGCTGGATCTGTGGGATAAATTATCAGACAGCGCCCGCGCTGCTGAAATCAATCGTCAGGCATTAGAGCAGGATTACAGCGACGCTCGCTTGTCGCTGGCTGCTCGGGTGACTAAGGGGTGGTTTGCTGCGGTGGAGGCGAATCAACAGCTTCAGTTGAGTGAGCATCTGGTGAGGGTTCTTGCGAGTCGGTTGGAAGTGCTCGAAGAGGGCTATCGATCGGGCATAGTGGCTGCGCTCGACATCCACCTGGCGCGTGCAAATCTGGCTGCCGAGCGTAGCCGGTTGTCGACCCGGGAACAGGCTCTGGGAAACAGTGTGCGTAATCTTGAACTGCTGTTGGGGCGCTATCCCAGCAACCACATGAGCATTGGCGAGCAGTTACCGGCCCTGCCCAAATCGATTCCGGCCGGACTGCCATCAGAGCTATTGACCCGCCGCTATGATATCCGGGCCGCACAGCTACGGGTTGAAAGCTCTTGGGCGACTTTGGCTCGTAGCCATAAAGATCGCTTTCCCAGTTTTAATCTGACCGCAACCTTGGGTACCAGCTCAAACGAGTTTGACCAGTTGCTGCAGGGCAACTCGCTCGTTTGGTCGTTACTCGGAGGCGTCACTCAGCCGTTACTCGATGGTGATCGGTTGGAAGCGTTAGAAGCGCAATCGCTGGCGCAGGCCCAGCAACGAGAAGCGAGTTATCGCGACACGGTATTACAAGCGTTTTTTGAGGTGGAAGATGCGCTCCAGCAGGAGCACCAGCTGCGTCGTTTTGTTCAGCAATTGGAGTTAAGCGTGGTTGAGTCGGATCTGGCCGAGACACTGGCGGCCGAACAATACCGCTCTGGACTGGTCGAATATATCACGCTGTTGGAATCGCAACGGCGGGCCTTTGATGCCCGCAGTACGTTTATTCAGGCACGAAATCAGCAGCTGCAAAACCGGATCGACCTGTACCTGGCGCTCGGTGGTGATTTTATCACCGAGGCTGATAACGACTTGTCTCCAGAGTTGTCATCACTAGAACAGTCATCGCCAGAACCGGCATCGTCAAACGACAACGCGTCGCGCTAAGGAAAGAGCCAACATGAAGTCACCTGCTAATCGCTGGATAAAAGTTGTACTGCCGTTGCTGGTAGTCGCCGGTAGTGTCTGGGGCGCACGCTATATCATGACCCATAAGCCCGATCCGAATCGCGGCGGACCGAAGCAGCCGCAGGCGCAACATGTCGAAGCGATCCGACTGCAACCGCAGTCATTTCAAGTACAGCTGGATTCGTATGGGGTGGTGAAGCCGCGCACCGAGAGTCAGTTGGTGGCGCAGGTATCGGGTGAGGTGGTCAAAATTTCTGACCGTTTTCGTGCCGGGGCGTTTTTCGAGGCGGGCGATGTGCTACTCAATATCGATGACCGAGATTACCGGGCGTCGGTGGAAGTTGCAGAAGCGGCGCTGACGCAGGGCCGGGCCAAATTGAAAGAGGAGCAAGCGCGCTCGAATCAGGCATCGCGTGATTGGAAGCGATTGGGTCAGGGCGACGCTGGGGAGCTGGTGTTGCGCGAACCACAACTGGCCGCAGCTAAGGCGGCGATCGCTTCTGCCAAGGCACAGTTATCGACCGCTCGGTTAAATCTGGAGCGTACCCGCATCAAAGCCCCTTATGCCGGTCGGGTTCTGGATAAATCGGTTGATTTGGGGCAGGTGGTCAACGGTGGGACGACGCTGGCATCGGTCTATGCGGTCGATTATGTCGAGGTTCGGTTACCGCTGAATAATCGCCAATTGGAGTTTATCGAGCTGCCTGAACAGTATCGTGGTGGCGAGTTCACCAGCCGTCAGTTACCGGCGGTGACACTGTCGGCACAGGTCGGTCGTAGTCGGTACCAATGGCAAGGAAAAATCGTGCGGGTTGAAGGTGCGATCGATAGCCGCTCCCGCCAACTTTTTGTAGTGGCGCAAGTTGAGGATCCTTACAGTTTAGGGCCTCAAGGCAATCCGCCGCTGAAAGTGGGGCAGTTTGTTGAAGCCAGTATTGAAGGGCAATTGTTGCAACAGGTGTTTGTGTTACCACGGGCTGCGGTTAGTCAGAATCAGCGGATCTTGTTAATCAAGAACGGGGTGCTGCAGGCACAACTTATTGATCCGTTGTGGAGTGACCATCAATCGGTGGTTGTTGCCGGGGCCGATAGCGGTGTTGATGCTCGCGTCGAAATGAGTGCCGAAAACCACAGCACGCTGGGCAAAGCACCAGCCAGCGAAACGGGCTTGGCAGCAGGTGATCTACTCAACTTAACGCCGCTTGGGGCGTCCGCTAACGGTGCCAGGGTGAAGCCGCAGATTCGTGGCGAAGCAGCAGATCCGGCAATAGCCCCGGCAATAGAACCGGAGGTAGATGCTTCGGAGGCGCAAACAGCCGGCGCCGCGAACGCTGGGCCGGTGTTGGCCGTTAAGCGTAAGGGTGAGGAATAAGCCATGCACGGCATGATCACTTGGTTCGCTCGTAATCCGGTTGCAGCAAACCTGCTGATGGTGGTAATTCTAGCCTCGGGGCTGTATTCAATCAGCAATAGAATCCCGTTGGAGGTGTTTCCCGATATAGAACTCGACCTGATCGGTATCAATGTCAGCTACCCCGGTGCGACACCGGCTGAGGTTGAGGAAGGGCTGAGTATTCGGATCGAGGAGGCGATTCAGGATCTGGAGGGGATTGAGCAGCTGGTATCGCTGTCACGAGAAGGCTCAGCGTTGATCAATGTCGAGGTGGCTCAGGGCTACGACCCGCGCATCCTCCTGGATGATGTGAAGAGCCGTGTTGATGCCATCAATACGTTGCCTGATAGTGCCGAACGGCCGGTGGTCAGCATTCGTGAACGCAAGCGCGAAGTGATTAGCGTGGTGGTTTACGGCGAGCGTGAGGAGTGGGAGCTGCGGAGATTGGCCGAGCAGATGCGCGATGACTTGACGGCGATGGCGGGGGTCACGCAGGTGGTACTCGACAGCCCGCGCGATTACGAAATCGCCATAGAGATCCCTGAGTTGGTGTTGCGCGAATATAATTTAACTTTGCCTCAGGTCGCTGAAGCGGTGAAACGCGGCTCACTCGACCTGTCTGCTGGTAATATCCGTACCCAAGGCGCCGATATTCTGGTGCGAACCAAAGGTCAGGCTTATACCGCCGAACAGTTTCGTCGCATCGTGGTGGTATCGGGTAATGACGGCAGCCGCATCGAACTAGGTGATATCGCCCAGATAAATGACGGCTTCGAAGAGGATCCGATCAAGGCGCGTTTCGACGGATTACCGGCGATGGCGCTCGACGTATTCCGGGTCGGCAATCAGAGCTCTATCGAGATTGCAGAGCAGGTGCGCGAATATATCCTCAAGCAACAGTCTCTGTTACCCGAAGGGGTTAATGTCAGCTTTTGGCGGGACCGCTCGGAGATCGTTAAGGCACGCTTAAATACTTTGAATAAGAGTGCGTTGCAGGGTGGCCTGTTGGTGATCTTGTTGTTGGCATTGTTCCTGCGACCACAAGTGGCGTTGTGGGTCTGTATCGGCATCCCGATCAGCTTTATGGGCGGCCTAATGTTGATGCCGGTGATCGGCGTGACGCTTAACCTGATCAGTCTGTTTGCCTTTATTCTGGTGCTCGGCATTGTGGTCGACGACGCTATTGTTACCGGGGAAAACATCTATACCCACTTTACCCGTACCGGTGACCCGATGCGGTCGGCGATCGAGGGGACCCACGAGGTGGCGGTGCCGGTGACGTTTGGGGTATTGACCACCGTGGCGGCCTTTGTCCCGCTGATGATGGTCAGCGGTCCGCGCGGTGCCATCTTCGAGCAGATTCCGTTTATCGTCATACCGGTACTGTTGTTCTCGTTGATTGAATCGAAGCTGATTCTGCCAGCGCATTTGCGACATATGAAACCACCGAGTGATACTAATGTGCTAGCGCGGGCGCAGCAGTCGATTGCTAGGGGCTTGGAGCGATTTGTCGCGAAGATTTACAGTCCGGTTTTGACCTGGGTTCTGAATCATCGTTATAGCGCTTGGGCAGTGATGTTTGGCCTGACGTTGGTGGTGCTGTCGAGTGTCGCTGGCGGTTGGACCCGCTTTATCTTCTTCCCCAAGGTACAAAGCGAGATTGCCACGGCAACACTCAAGATGCCGGCAGGAACGCCGTTTGCTGTCACCGACCTGCAGGTCGAGCGAATGACGCAAGCCGCGCAATGGGTGCAGGATCGCTACCGTGATCCGGAAACCGGTGAAAGTGTCATTACCCACTTGCTGTCGACCTCGGGAGCCGGTGGCGGCCATAACGGCAGAGTCCGTTTTGAAATCGTCGCGCCTGAACAACGCACGTTGGATGTCACCAGTTCGGAACTGGTCCGTGAATGGCGCAATAAAATAGGCCCGATTGCCGGTGCTGAAACGTTGACCTACCGCGCTGAGTTGGGGCGCTCCAGTGACCCGTTCAGTATCCGTATTACCGGCCATGATCTTGACCAACTACGTGATCTGGCGGCACAAGTGCGTCTGCAAATGGGCAATTACCCCAATCTGTTTGATATCGCGGATACCCTCTCCGATGGTAAACAGGAGTTGCAGCTGGAACTCAAACCGGCTGCAGAGCTGTTGGGGATCGATCTGACTGATCTGGCGCGACAGGTGCGACAAGCGTTCTTTGGTTTCGAGGTGCAACGGTTATTACGCGGTCGTGACGAGGTCAAGGTGCTGGTGCGTTATCCCGAGAGTGAGCGCCAGTCCCTGAGTACGCTGGATCAGATGATGATTCGCACCACCGAGGGGATTGAAGTACCGTTTGCCGAAGTGGCCGAGCTGAAGTCGGGTCGCAGTCCATCCACCATCGTTCGGGCTGATCGGGTGCGAACCGTAACCATCTCTGCCGATGCCAATAAAGAGCTGGCGGATATCGAGGCGATCAAGCGAGAACTGAACCAGTTTGTCGAGCAATTGGTTAGCTCAAAGCCGGGGATCAATTATAGCTTTGAAGGGGAAGCCAAAGAGCAGCGTGATTCCTTTCAGGGCTTGATCTGGGGTGGTGCGGCGGTGTTATTTGTTATCTTCGCGCTGTTGGCGATCCCGTTCGGGTCTTACGTCCAGCCGCTAATCGTGATGTCGATCATCCCCTTCGGAATTGTTGGCGCGATCATGGGGCACTGGGTGATGGGGATGCATTTGACCATCATGAGCCTGATGGGGATGCTGGCCTTGACCGGGGTAGTGGTCAACGACTCGCTGGTGCTGGTCGATTTTGTTAACCGGATGCGTAAATCGGGCATGCCGCTCAATGAAGCGGTACGGGTTGCCGGTGCGGCGCGTTTTCGCGCGGTGATGTTGACGTCGCTGACCACTTTTTGTGGTCTGATGCCGTTAATCTTCGAGAAGAGCACTCAGGCTCAGTTCTTGATTCCGATGGCAGTGTCGCTAGGTTTTGGTATTTTGTTTGCGACCTTGATCACCTTGTTGATCGTACCGGTGAATTACCTGGTACTGGAAGACCTGCGCAGGCTTACCGGTGGTCGTCGATCGCAGATTGATCACATGGAATCGCAGCAAGAAAGTGTCTCCTAACGGTTTGCTTGTTCGTTTATTCACTCGTTCGGTTACACCGCTCTTTACTAGGCCGTGGCCGATCCCCAAGGTGATTTTCCTCTGAGTTTCTCTACTGAGTTGTAACTTCTATGAAACGATCGACGTTGATGGTGCAGGGCACCACTTCGGATGCGGGGAAGTCCGCATTGGTTACCGGTATCTGCCGCTTGCTCAAACGTCGCGGTTTATCGGTGGCCCCCTTTAAACCACAGAATATGGCGCTTAATAGTGCGGTGACGGTTGATGGCGGCGAGATTGGTCGGGCACAGGCGGCGCAAGCCCGCGCCTGTGGGTTGGAGCCGCACAGTGATATGAACCCTGTGCTGCTCAAACCCAACAGCGATACCGGCGCGCAGGTGATCATCCAGGGTAAAGTGCTGAGCGCGATGGAAGCGGTGGCTTACCATGACTACAAGCCACGGGCGATGGCTGCGGTGTTGCAATCCCACCAACGGCTGCTGGATCAATACCGATTGTTGGTGGTGGAAGGTGCGGGTAGTCCGGCTGAGATCAACCTTCGGGACCGGGATATCGCCAATATGGGCTTTGCCGAAGCGGTCGATTGCCCGGTGATTATCGTTGCAGATATTGATCGTGGCGGGGTGTTCGCCCATCTGGTCGGTACGCTGGCATTGTTATCGAGGAGCGAACAAGCACGGGTCGAGGGTTTTGTTATCAACCGTTTCCGCGGCGATATCGCGCTGCTGCAATCGGGACTGGATTGGCTGGAAGAAAGAACCGGCAAACCGGTGCTGGGGGTGTTGCCTTACCTTCATGGTCTCTATTTGGAGGCCGAGGACGCATTGGCGTGGAGCTCCGAACTGGCGGCTGATAAGCCGCGCTTGAAAGTGGTGGTCGCGGTGACACCGCGTATCTCCAACCACACCGATTTCGACCCGCTGCGATTGCACCCTCAGGTCGATATTGAATTTATCGGCCCCGGACAAACGCCACCGCCGGCTGATCTGATTATTCTGGCCGGCTCCAAGAGCGTCGGCGCCGATATCAACTGGCTACGGCAGCGGGGCTGGCAGGAGGCGATCGAACGCCACCTTCGCTACGGTGGTAAATTGTTGGGGATCTGCGGCGGCTTCCAGATGCTCGGTTCGATGATTCACGACCCAGATGCGATAGAAGGGCCGTCAATCAGCTATTCAGGACTCGATCTACTCGCATTTGAAACTACCCTGAAATCGCAGAAACAGTTACGTCAGATCGAGGGTACGTTGTTGCTCAATGGCATCCAGTCCCCCGTCAGCGGTTATGAAATTCATGCCGGTGTTAGCCATGGCCCCGCGTTGCAACAGCCGTTGATGATGCTGGATGGCCGTCCTGACGGGGTGATCTCTGATGATGGTCAGATTGCGGGCAGCTACCTGCATGGACTGTTTGATCACCCAGATGCGGGACAGGCGCTATTACAGTGGGCTGGTCTGGCGGTGGAAGAGCGGGTTGATATCGCCGCGCAACAGGAGCATGGCATCGAACGTTTGGCCGATGCGATGGAGCAGGCATTCGACCTGCCGCTGCTTGATCGGATGCTGGGCCTGTGATGATTTTCTGGGTTTTCGCATTTTTACCGTTCAAGCGGTTATAATTGCCGCCACGATTTTATTGATCTTTAGTGAACGGGCCGCAGCGCCCTCCCAATAATCAGAAAAGGTTAAACCAGACTGTGATTATCAAGCCTAAAATTCGCGGTTTTATCTGCACAACGACCCATCCGGTTGGCTGTGATGCCAATGTTCAGCAACAGATCGCTTACACCCGCTCTAAGGGTGAGTTGAAAGATGGCCCAAAGCGGGTCTTGGTCATCGGTTCTTCCAGTGGTTACGGCCTTTGCTCGCGTATTGAGGCGGCTTTTGGCTCTGGTGCGGGCACTATCGGCGTATTTTTTGAGAAGCCTGGCACTGAAAGGAAGACGGGAACCGCCGGCTGGTACAACTCTGCAGCGTTTGATAAGGCGGCTAAGGCTGCTGGCCTCTACTCCAAGAGTGTTAACGGCGATGCGTTCTCGCACGACGCCAAACAGAAAGTTATCGATATTATCAAAGAAGATCTGGGCCAGATCGATATGGTGGTTTACTCCCTGGCCTCACCGGTCCGTAAGTTGCCAGACACCGGTGAGCTGGTGCGCTCTTGTCTGAAACCGATCGGTGAAACTTACCGCTCAACCGCTGTCGACACCAATAAGAACTGCATCATTGAAGCTGAGGTTGAGCCTGCGACCGAGCAGGAGATTGCTGATACCGTCACCGTTATGGGTGGTGAAGATTGGGAACTGTGGATCGATGCGTTGACGAAAGCCGGTGTGCTGGCTGACGGTTGTCGTTCGGTTTCTTACAGTTATATCGGTACAGAAATTACCTGGCCGATCTACTGGCACGGGGCGTTGGGCAAGGCCAAGATGGATATGGATCGTGCTGCCAGTGAGATCAATACCCGTCTATCTACAACCGGCGGTTCTGCCAATGTTGCAGTGCTCAAGAGTGTGGTTACCCAAGCCAGTTCTGCCATCCCTGTGATGCCGCTGTATATTGCGATGGCTTTCAAGGTGATGAAAGAGAAGGGACTGCACGAAGGCTGTATGGAGCAAATTGAGCGGCTGTTCAGTAGCAAACTGTATAAAGCCGACGGCACGCCAGGCGAAACCGATGACAGCAACCGCTTCCGCCTCGATGATTGGGAGTTGCGTGATGATGTTCAGGATGCTTGCCAAGCTATCTGGGCCAAGGTCACCACTGAAAACCTCAGTGAGGTTGCCGATTATCAAGGCTACAAAGATGAGTTTTTGCGGTTGTTTGGCTTCGGCTTGGATGGCGTCGATTACAATGCTGATGTCAGTTCTGTCGCCGATTTTGATGTGGTAGCACTGTAAACGCGCTTGTTCGCGAATACGGGTTTGCAGTAACCGAGCTGGTGAGGGCTAGAGCAGTCAATCTTTACGCTTAGCGTTGCCATTACTAAAATAAAAACCTCTTGGGTTGCTCACCCAAGAGGTTTTTTTATGTCTGTAGTAAACATTATGTATCCAATTATTGGTGTTTTTTATGCTGTGCTGCAGCATGAGAAATTTGCATGAGGCTAGAAGCCACGGGGTATAGGGGGCGATCGTGACTATAGACCTTGGAACAATGGTGACTTTCTTGTGGCGGATTATATTGAATACTTCAGTGTGGCGCAGGCCTGCATAGACAGGCCGGTAAATAACAAACACGAGGGCTATTGAAATGGATCTACAATCAGCATTGGCGCATGCCACTCAAACTCATGAATCGAACGTGGTGGGCCTTCAGATTCACGGTCGTAAAATTGAGGTTTTTCGTCCTCGTTTTTGTCAGCAGGATGGACAGTGCAAAGTTGAGCATAGTGAGGCAATTTTGTTTCAACACGGCTATGAACAAGGGGTGTTGGAGCGCGATCAGTTAATGGGAGATGCGATGGAGCTGGACTATTTTGTCGCACCGTTAAGCGATGACGAGCTTGATAGTGCTTTTGATCAGCAGGGTGAAAACTTGCTACACCGTCTGCTCGATGGTGCGCCGGACCCACAGCGCTGTATCAATGCCCGTGATAAGGCGATGTTTACTTCGTGGTGTATCTCCACCCTGGCCGAACGAAACGGTTGAGTGGTTTAAATCATACCTATAAATGCAGACCTATTTTCTATTCTTGATTGAGCGGTAGCGAGCTGCTGCCGCTTTTCTTCGCTTCTCTTTATGCTTCTCCTGCACTGAAATAAGCGCTACCTCCCCCCCACCACCGCAAATCGCCCTCTGACATACGTACCGATTTGGATTTTTTTTTTGGAAATTCTTGATCGGGTGGTTGGTTTTGGTCTTTTTTGTACTCTTAGCGAAAAATATCCGTTAATGGCATTTAATCAGTTGGTTATTCCAGCTACTGTTCGTAGGTGGATGAAGTCGGGCCGTTTTTTGACGTACTCGGTCAGCAGTATTTATCAAAACTACCTTGGATCTGTAAAGGGATAACAATGAGAAAACTGTTGTTGGTCTTTGGGACGCGCCCCGAAGCGATCAAAATGGCACCGGTGGTGCGGGCGCTGCAACAAGTCTCCGATTTTGAAGTACGCGTCTGTGTGACGGCGCAGCACCGTGAAATGTTGGATCAGGTATTGAAACTGTTCGATATCGAACCTGATTATGATCTTGATATGATGCGTCCCGGTCAGACCTTGACCGATATTACCGCTGCGGTGATCCAGGGGCTTGAGCCTATCTTGCAGCGCTATCAACCCGATCTGGTCTTAGTGCATGGCGATACCACGACAACGTTTGCCACCAGCTTGGCGGCGTTCTACCAACAGATCGCGGTAGCGCATGTTGAAGCGGGTTTGCGCACCGGTGATATCTATTCACCTTGGCCGGAGGAGGCCAACCGAAAGCTGACCAGCTCTCTGACACAGTTTCACTTTGCTCCAACGGATCAGGCGCGAGAGAATCTGCTGGCCGAGGGTATCGCTGCAGACAGAATCATTGTTACCGGCAATACGGTAATCGATGCGTTGTTGCACGTACGCGACAAGATTCAGAGCGACGCTTCGTTGCAGCAGCAGTTTGAAAGGCAATTTGACTTCATCGATCCTAATAAACGGATGATGTTGGTGACCGGTCATCGGCGCGAAAGTTTTGGTGCCGGATTTGAAAATATCTGCCAGGCGCTTCTTCGATTGTCTGAACGGTCTGATTTACAGATAATCTATCCGGTTCACCTCAATCCCAATGTGCAGGAACCGGTGAACCGTATTCTGGCAGGGGCTGCCAACATCCATCTGATCGATCCGCAGGATTACCTGCCTTTTGTCTATCTGATGCAGCGTTGTGACCTGTTGTTGACCGATTCGGGTGGTATACAGGAGGAAGCACCGTCGTTGGGTAAGCCGGTCTTGGTGATGCGTGATACAACTGAACGCCCGGAAGCGGTTACTGCCGGAACGGTATTGTTGGTTGGCTCGGACACCGACCGAATTGTCGCTGAAGTTGACCGCTTGCTTGATGATAGCTTTTGTTACCAGCAGATGAGTGTAGCGCACAACCCGTATGGTGATGGCGAAGCTAGCGTTAGAATTGCCCAGGCGTTGTTGAAGAATCTGTCATGACCTTTGCAGGTTTTTGTTACTGGTGAGTTGCTATTTGTTGAGATGAGACTGGTTGAGTTATCACTGGTTGAAATAAGACTGGTTGAGTTGATTTGGATGTTATTAAAGAGTAGGTGGCATTAAATGGAATTTAATAAGGTTTCGGTTATTGGGCTAGGCTACATAGGCCTGCCAACTGCGGCAGTACTGGCATCGCGAGGAATCGACGTCGTTGGGGTTGATGTTACCGAACGGGCGGTGGATACGATTAACCGGGGTGAGGTTCATATCGTTGAGCCGGATCTGGATATTATTGTTAAGGCCGTGGTGACTACCGGCAAGCTGCGGGCGACGCTACAAGCCGAAGCGGCCGATGCGTTCATGATTGCGGTACCCACACCGTTCAAAGAGGATCATCAGCCGGACCTGTCATTCATCCGCCAGGCGGCTGAGGAGATCGCTCCAGTGCTGGCTGAAGGCAACTTAGTCGTACTGGAATCTACCTCGCCGCCGGGGGCGACCGAGCAGCTATCGCAGTGGCTGTCTGAACTGCGTCCTGATCTCTGTTTTCCTCATCAGAGCGGTGATCGAGCCAATATCTATCTGGCTCACTGCCCGGAACGCGTACTACCGGGGCGGGTATTACACGAGCTAGTCGCTAACGATCGGGTTATTGGCGGTATGACCGGCCGTTGTGCTGAGCGAGCTAAAGCCCTGTACCAAACCTTTGTCCGGGGGGAGTGTATTACCACCGATGCCCGCACCGCTGAACTCTGCAAGCTGACCGAAAATGCGTTCCGTGATGTTAATATCGCTTTCGCTAACGAACTGTCGGTTATCTCAGACCATTTGAAGGTCAATGTTTGGGAGTTGATCAAGCTGGCCAACCTCCACCCGCGGGTTAATATCCTTAATCCGGGCCCTGGTGTCGGTGGTCACTGTATCGCCGTCGATCCCTGGTTTATTGTCAGCAGTGCGCCGAAACAATCGCGTTTGATTGAGATGGCGCGCAGAGTTAACGATGACAAACCCTTGTATGTGATCGACAAAGTTCGACAGGCTGCTGACGAGTTTAAACGCCCTGTGATCGCGTGCTTAGGTCTGGCGTTTAAAGCCGACATCGATGATCTTCGCGAAAGTCCGGCGGTCGATATCGTTAAAGCATTAGCCTCTGAAGGGATAGGCCAGTTATTGGTAGTGGAACCGAATATTCAGCAGCTGCCTGATGAGCTTTTGGCGCTGGGGGCCGAACTGGTCGATCTTAATGACGCGCTGGGGGCGGCAAATCTGTTGGTTGCTTTGGTTGATCATCGTGAGTTTAAGCAGATTCCGCTGTCTGAAGTAACCAGTAAAGTGGTTATCGATACACGAGGGCTTTGGTAACAGATTACAGCGGTATCGTTGTAGCTAGGGCGCAAGACCTGCAGGTAAGCACTGTTTGTTATTTTCTTAAGGAATTTCCATGCAAGTAACTATTTTCGGGACCGGATATGTCGGACTGGTGACCGGGACTTGTCTGGCTGATGCCGGACACCATGTCTGCTGTGTCGATATCGATCAACAGAAAATTGACCGGCTTATTGCTGGCGAGATACCAATCTATGAACCGGGTTTAGCGCCGTTAGTTAGCGCAAACCTGAATGCCGGTCGATTGCAATTTAGCTGTGATGCGCAAGCGGCGGTGAATCTTAGCGAGATGATTTTTATCGCAGTTGGCACACCACCGGATCAAGATGGTTCGGCCGACTTAAGTCATGTGTTAGCGGTGGCGCGCACTATTGCCGTGGCCATGAGCGAAGATAAGATCGTGGTGACGAAATCAACAGTTCCAGTGGGAACCGCTGACCGGGTTGGCTGCGAGATTGATCAGGTGCTGGCCCAGCGAGGCGTGGATTGCCGAGCATCAGTAGTATCCAATCCGGAGTTCTTAAAAGAGGGCAATGCGGTTGCTGATTTCATGAAGCCGGATCGGATCGTGATCGGCACTGACTGTGACCGGGTCCGAGAGCAGATGGCTTTGCTGTATGCGCCCTTTAATCGGATGCGCGATAAGTTAGTCTTCATGGATCAGCGCTCATCGGAACTGACTAAATACGCCGCCAATGCGATGCTGGCGACCAAGATTAGTTTTATGAATGAGATGGCTAATCTTGCCGAGCGACTCGGGGCTGATATTGAGCAGGTGCGTCAGGGGATCGGCTCAGATCCTCGAATTGGTTACCACTTTATCTACCCGGGGTGTGGCTACGGTGGCTCCTGTTTTCCTAAAGATGTGCAGGCAATGACCCGGATGGCTCAGCAAGTGGGTTACCCGGCGGAGCTGTTAGAGGCAGTTGAAGCCGTTAATCGGCGGCAAAAGCAAAGCTTGTTTGAACGGATTAACACCCATTATGCGGGCCAGTTAGCCGGCAAGACATTTGCCCTTTGGGGCTTGGCGTTCAAACCCAACACCGATGATATGCGTGAAGCGCCCAGCAGGGTGTTGATGGAACAGCTCTGGCAAGCGGGTGCCAAAGTGCAGGCATATGATCCTGAGGCGATGACGGCAGTGGCGCGTATCTACGCTGATGAGCAAGCGTTGACGTTATGTGATACTCAGGAGCAGGCGTTGGCTGGGGCCGATGCGCTGGTTATCTGTACCGAGTGGAAGAGCTTTTGGAACCCGGATTTTACGTTGCTGGAAAAGCAGCTAAGCGAGCCGCTTATTTTCGATGGCCGGAACCTGTATGATCCTGAAAATCTTAAGAAACTTGGCTTTAGTTATTATGCGATTGGGCGTGGTGATAGTGTCAAAACTGTGTAAATGGGTACCTAAGCGATGACGTTATCAGGAGAACTGTTTCGCGAATGCTGAATCAACTGCTTTCGCTCAAGCGTCCTCAGAAAGCGGCTGTCATTGCGATCGTCGATACGATACTGGTGGTGTTCTCACTGTGGTTGGCGTTCTCACTGCGGATGGGCGAATTTTACCTACCACAAGGTCAGCAGTGGTTGTTGTTTGTGGCAGTACCGCTGATCGCAATTCCAATCTATATCCGGCTGGGATTGTACCGGGCGGTGATCCGCTACATCGGCCACCATGCGATGGCGACAATAGGTTACGCCAATGCCGTGGTGGCCCTAGTGTGGTCGTTGATACCCTTCTACCTGTCAAATTTCTTCCACTGGGACTTGTTCTCACCCCGTTCGCTACCGTTGATCTTCTGGATGGTGCTATGCCTGCTGGTCGGCGGCAGTCGGCAAATGGCGCGCTGGTTTATTGCCGGTGTGTTTCGAGAGAACCGAGGTCATTACGTGTTGATCTACGGCGCGGGGAGAGCCGGGATCCAGATGGCGTCATCGCTCGATCACAGCCCCAATGTTCGGGTGCTGGGCTATATTGATGATGATCCGGCACTGGCTGGTCAGCAGATCGGCGGGATGAAGGTGTTGGGTGGCCTTTCGGTCATTGCTGAACTTCGCCATGACTACCAGACGTTGGAGGTTCTGTTGGCGATGCCGAGCGCTAGCCGTGATGATCGACGTCGTATTCTGCACGGGCTGGAGCAGGTCGAAGTGGCAGTTAGGACGATGCCCTCGCTGGATCAGGTCGCTTTGGGGAGGGCTGATTTGACCGAGCTGGATGAGGTCGATCTGACCGACTTGTTGGGGCGAGAGCCGGTGCAGGCTGATCCACAATTACTGCAACAGAATATTCAATCGAGCAGGGTGCTAGTGACCGGGGCGGGAGGCTCTATCGGTTCTGAGCTGTGTCGTCAGTTAGTGCAACAGTCGCCGCGGCAGTTGGTACTGCTGGAGCAAAATGAACTTGCGTTGTATCAGGTCGAAGAAGAGTTACGCAAGTTGATCGAACATTTCGAGTTACAGGTCGAGTTGATCGCTATTTTGGGATCGGTGCTTGACCGATCAAGAGTGGAGCGGCTGATAGTGTCTTATCAAATTGAGACCTTGTACCATGCGGCTGCCTACAAGCATGTGCCTATCGTTGAGCAGAATGTCATTCCCGGTGTACGTAATAATGTATTGGGCACTTGGGTGGTCGCCGAAGCAGCAATGCGGTTAGGCGTGGCGCGCTTTGTGCTGGTGTCGACCGATAAAGCAGTTCGCCCTACCAATACGATGGGGGCCAGTAAGCGGCTCGCTGAGATGGTGTTGCAAGGGTTGCAGCGAGATCCAAATAACCACTCAACGCGTTTTATGATGGTCCGGTTTGGCAATGTGCTAGGTTCATCAGGGTCAGTGATTCCGCTGTTTAAGCGCCAGATTCGTCAAGGAGGACCAGTGACTGTGACCGATCCGGAAATTACCCGCTACTTTATGACGATTCCCGAGGCCGCCTCATTGGTGATTCAAGCGGGCTCGTTGGGTAGGGGTGGTGAGTTGTATGTGTTGGATATGGGTGAGCCTGTTAGAATCGCTGATCTTGCCCGACGGATGATCCGTTTGGCAGGCCAGCGGGTCAGCGATGGGCAGCAGGCGGGCATCGAGTTATGTTTTACCGGGCTGCGGCCGGGGGAGAAACTTTACGAAGAGTTACTGATCGGTGACAACGTCAGCCCGACAGCACATCCACAGATTCAGGTAGCGCAAGAGGAAGGTCCGGACAGCGAGCAAGCGCAACAGATGGTCGCTACGCTCAGCGAGATGATTGATCAGCAGGCTGTTGAAAGTGTCCGGCAACTGATGCTACAGCAGGTCAGCGGCTATCAACCTCAGTGCGAGAACCAAGATCTGTTGAGCCATCAGCGGATCACTCATTAAACAAATTGACATGGTAATAACAGGCTTGGTGTTGATGTCGAAGGCCGGTAATAGGAGACGCAATAACGATGAATCTCAATGAGCTAAGGATTGCTGTGATTGGCCTAGGCTATGTCGGTTTGCCACTGGCTGTGGCATTTGGGCGTCAGTACCCGACATTAGGATTTGATATCAATCCTCAGCGTATCGAGGCACTCGAACAGGGACAGGACGATACTTTGGAGGTTTCAGCCGAAGAGCTGCAAGCGGTTCCTCAGCTAAGTTTTAGTGGTGATCGCTCGCGACTGAGTGATTGCAACTGTTTTATCGTAACCGTGCCGACACCGATCGATATTCACAAACAACCCGACCTGACGCCATTGCGCAAGGCGTCAGAAACCGTTGCTGCGGTGCTTAAACCTGGTGATGTGGTGGTCTATGAGTCAACCGTCTACCCCGGAGCTACCGAAGAGGTCTGTGTGCCGATCTTGGAGCGTTTGTCGGGGTTGGTTTTTAATCGCGATTTCACCGTGGGTTACAGTCCCGAGCGGATCAACCCCGGCGATAAGACCCACCGCCTGGAAACCATTCTTAAAGTCACCTCCGGCTCCACGCCGGAGGCGGCGCAACAGATCGATCGCCTGTACGGTTCTATCATTGAAGCCGGTACTCACCTAGCCAGTTCTATCAAGGTTGCTGAAGCGGCTAAGGTAATTGAGAACACCCAGCGAGATCTCAACATTGCGTTGGTCAACGAGTTAGCCATCATCTTTGGCCGGCTAGGCATCGATACCGGTGAGGTGTTAGCCGCTGCCGGAACCAAGTGGAACTTTTTGCCGTTTCGGCCAGGCCTGGTTGGCGGCCACTGTATCAGCATCGACCCTTACTATTTGACCCACAAAGCACAGGCGATCGGCTACCATCCCGAGATTATCTTGGCTGGGCGGCGTCTCAACGATGGTATGGGGGCGTATGTTGTATCTCAGGTGGTCAAACTCATGACTCAGAAAAAGATTCAGGTGATGGACGCTAAGGTACTGGTGCTGGGGTTGGCGTTTAAAGAAAATTGTCCGGATCTGCGTAACACCCGTGTTGTTGATATGGTAACTGAGTTGCAGCAGTACCATGCCCAGGTTGATATCCATGACCCTTGGGTCAGTGCCGATGAAGCAAAACGCGAGTATGGTATTGAATTGATCTCAGCGCTGCAGCCCGGCCGCTACGATGCGGTGATTGTCGCTGTGGGTCATCAGCAGTTCCAAGCGATGGGTGCAGATGCCATTAAAGCACTCTGTGCGCCCACGTCGGTGCTGTTTGATATCAAGCATCTGTTGCCGGTGGACGTGGTTGATGGACGCTTGTAAATAAGCAGCTACAAATATGTGATTCGACTGTAACAAGTATAAGGAAATCGTTTGATGAAAGTGTTGGTAACAGGTGCGGCAGGCTTTATCGGTTTTCATGTTAGTCAGTACCTGATTAATCGTGGTGATCAGGTGGTCGGCTTGGACAACCTCAATGATTACTATGATGTCTCGCTCAAGCAAGCCCGATTGCAACAGTTGGCCGACAATCAAAATGCGAGCCTGTTTCGTTTCGTAAAAATTGACTTAGCTGATACTGACGCGATGGCGTCGTTGTTTCAGTCTGAGAAGTTTGACCGGGTGGTGAACTTGGCTGCCCAGGCGGGTGTTCGTTATAGCATTGAAAATCCCAGAGCCTATATCGACAGCAATATTGTTGGTTTTTTGAATATTCTCGAAGGGTGCCGGCATAACGGTGTTGAACATCTGGTCTATGCGTCATCGAGTTCTGTTTATGGTGCTAATGAAACGTTACCGTTCTCCGAGCACGATAATGTCGATCATCCGCTGTCGTTATATGCCGCTTCGAAGAAGTCTAACGAGCTAATGGCACATACCTACAGCCACCTGTATAACCTTCCGACTACCGGGTTACGGTTTTTTACCGTGTATGGACCTTGGGGTCGTCCCGATATGGCGCTGTTCCTGTTCACCAAAGCGATCAAGGAAGGCAAGCCGATCGATGTGTTCAACTACGGTAAGCATCGTCGTGATTTTACTTATATCGACGATATCGTTGAGGGAGTGATTCGTACGCTTGATCGCACCGCTGAGGCAAATCCTCAATGGAGTGGTTTGACACCTGATCCTGCCACCAGCAAGGCACCATGGCGGGTCTTTAATATCGGTAACCAGAACCCGGTAGAGCTGCTCGAATACATCGCGTGTATTGAGAAAGAGCTGGGGGGTAAAGCTGAAATGAACCTGTTGCCGCTGCAGCCCGGTGATGTGCCGGATACCGCGTCCGATGTTGCAGCGTTGATTGAATGGGTTGATTACCAGCCGATGACTCAGGTCGATCAGGGTATCGCACGATTTATTCGTTGGTATCAGCAATACTTTAACTAGGTATTACGTCTTGTGATCTATTGTCTCCCGTTGTTGGGGAAAGTCGTGATAATGGCCATTGGTCGGCGACGGGTTAATGCAGTGAAGCCGCTAGCAGGTGTTGGTTGTTGAATATACTGGTGACAGGTGCCTCCGGGTTTATTGGCAGCCATCTCTGCGCCGCTCTGCTCAGTCAAGGGCACTCGGTTCGCGGTGCCGTCAGAAAACGGGGCTTGCCCCCAGCGTTATTGACGAGTGCAGTTGATTGGATAGAGTTAGCAGATCTGGATCGGCCTGAGCCGCTTGAATCGGCGTGTAAGGATATCGATGTGGTCATCCATCTGGCCGCTTTCGTGCACCAGATGCGCGGGGATGCCGAGTCTAAAGAATATGATCGGGTTAATCATCAGGGAACATTAAACTTAGCCCGTGCGGCGATTTCTTCCGGCGTTCGACGCTTTGTTTTTTTAAGTAGCATTAAGGTTAATGGGGAAGAAAGGGAGTCTCCTTACTGTTTAGATGATATCGCTAATCCAGTTGGCGCCTACGCCATATCGAAATATGCAGCAGAACAAGGGTTGCGTAAATTAGAGCAGGATCTAGCACTGGACGTCGTTATTATTCGACCCCCACTGGTTTATGGTACAGGTGTTAAGGCAAACTTTTTGGCGCTGGTTAGCCTGGTGAAACGGGGTGTTCCTCTTCCGTTAGCAACGCTAAATAATCAGCGATCATTAGTTAGTATTTTTAATTTAGTTAGTTTAATTAGCCATTGCTTATCTCACTCAGCAGCATGCCAAGGAGTTTTGTTTGTCTGTGATGGCGAAGCGATCTCAACGCCGGAGCTGATTCAGCGTATTGCCACCGCATATGGGGTCCGCAGCCGATTGTTATCTTGTCCGGTGGCTCTGTTACGGTTTTTAGGCAAACTGAGTGGTCGTAGCACTAGCGTGAACCGGTTAATCGGTTCTTTGAGCATCGATATGTCTGAAACCTGCCAGCGTTTGAATTGGCAACCACCGGTAACGATGCAATATACGCTTGAAAAGATGTGTGCGGAGAGTTCGCTATCAATCGCTAAGGAGCATCGTGTTAAATAATTGGCTTTATCCGGTGGTGGTTTTTTTCTCGGTACTGCTGACCTATGCAAGCTTACCGTTACTCCGTCATCAGCGGTTGTTGGATATTCCAAACGAGCGCAGTTCACACACAACTCCAGTCCCTAGAGCCGGGGGTATTAGTTTCGTTCTATTATACCTGCTGCTATTACTCTGGTTATGGCGTAGTGGTGTATTGATAGGGCTTAATACACTGGTGCTGTGCGCGGGGGGGCTGGTAGTAGCTGCGACTGGTCTGATCGATGATCGTTATGGCTTATCTTCCAAATTCAGGTTGCTGGTGCAGTTTTTGTGCTTTGGTGTATCTGTACCGCTGTTATCCTATCCGTTCTTGAATTTTGATACCGCATGGTTGCTTAGCGGTTCTATTATTTTCGTAACAATCATGTTGTCGGTCTGGTGGCTAAATCTTTTCAATTTCCTTGATGGTATCGATGGCTATGCTGTTTCTGAGGCGGTATTTCTATGTTTGTCCGCAGCTGGTTTGTGTTGGTTATTTGACGCAGTTTCCTCTTCGAGCGCGCTATTGTTATTGGCGGCATCATTGGTAGGTTTTATCGTAATTAACTGGCCGCCGGCAAAATTGTTTATGGGGGATGTAGGGAGTTATTTTTTGGGTTTCATGTTGTCGATGCTGGCTCTGTTGACGATGTTGCAGCAGATAATATCGCCATTAAGTTGGATTATATTGACAGCGCTGTTCTGGGTGGATGCCAGTTATACGCTGCTGTTACGAATGTTTGCTGGTGAGTCTTGGCATCAAGCGCATCGCTCGCACGCTTATCAGGTTCTTAGTCGGGGTTGGAATAGCCATTCGCGAGTGACGGTCACCGCCATTACAGTAAATACCTGCTGGCTTTTCCCGATGGCGTATGGAGGGCAGTGGTTGATCGAAAGTAATCGAATTGTTTTGGCATGGATAGTAATGATTATGGCTGTTTTGCCGATTTTGTGGGGTGTTATTCGGATTAAAGCTACAATCAAAATTGATTGATATAGCGATTTCTGAGTAATCACTTTATAATATTTCAAGAAAAAACTGCTGTTATATTTGCGATCATCAAATAAACCGTATATTTTTACCTGTACTCCTTGTAAATAAAATATTTGAGGCCTCGTATGAGCGAAATTTTAAATGTGCTGACACGCAAAACATCTCTGCGTAAGGCATGTAAGGAACTGTCTGTTTCGGAGCTGGATAAGCTTCTAGAAAATTTAAATGATTTGATGGCTGAGCGTAAGAAGGAAGAGGAAGCTGTCGAAGCAGAACGGGCACAAAAGCAGGCTAGTATTGATGCGATTAAGAAGCAGATGGCCGATAGCGGCGTTGATCTGAATGACCTTCTTGCGGTGCTGGAAACTGCTCCTTCAGCGAAGCCTAAAGGTACGGTTAAGCCTAAGTATCAGATCGAAGATGCTGATGGTAAGGTTTTACAGTGGACGGGCCGTGGCCGGACGCCAAAACTGTTCCAGCAGTACTTTGATCAAGGTGGTAGTAAAGAAGACTGCCTGATCGGATAAAAACCCGATCCGTAAATAAAAAAGGTGCGCATTGCGCACCTTTTTTATTGCTGTGGATTTATCTGTTGTGATTAGCAATTTGGATCGGTTTTGCATCAGCTATATTTACAATCAGCCGGTAGTTGTTGGAAGTCCGGCGTCGGCCTGATATTATTCCGCGCTTTTTGCCGATGTCTGATAAGACGTCAAACCGATAATGTTGCACTGCTCTACCGAAGGTACCTCCATATGACCGATGAAAAATTACAGAAAGTTCTGGCTCGTGCCGGAGTAGGATCACGTCGGGAGATGGAGCGCTGGATAGATAGCGGTCGGGTGACTGTTGCCGGTAAAGTGGCGAAACTGGGTGATCGTATTGATGCCGAGGCGGTGGTTACCGTTGACGGTCGTCCGGTGAATCTGACTAAATCAGCGGCGTCGGCCTGTCGAGTGATTCTCTATAACAAACCTGTTGGTGAGGTTTGTACACGAAGTGACCCTGAAGGGCGACCAACGGTTTTTGAAAAATTGCCTAAGCTATCTGGCGGTCGCTGGATATCGGTGGGGCGCTTGGATATCAATACTAGTGGTTTGCTGTTGTTTACCAACGACGGTGAGTTGGCGAACCGCTTGATGCACCCCTCTTCTGAGATCGATCGTGAATACGCGGTAAGAGTTCACGGCGAAGTTACCGATGATATGGTAAAGCGTTTGCGTCAAGGAGTGTTGCTTGAGGATGGGACGGCCAAGTTCTCGGACGTTCGGCACTTTGACGGTAGTGGTCAGAATCAGTGGTACCACGTAACCCTGATGGAAGGCCGCAACCGTGAAGTGCGTCGGCTGTGGGAGTCGCAGGATGTTGAGGTGAGTCGACTCAAGCGGGTTCGTTACGGCTGTATCTTTATGCCTAAGCGTCTATCTACCGGTCAGTGGGTCGAGTTGGGGCAGAAAGAGCTTAATGATCTGTGCGATCTGGTTTCGATTGAGCGTCGTAAGGTTGCCTCGAAGACAATTGAGCAGCATACCTCGGATCAACGGGCGCAGCGAAAAGCGCGGCCGGTGCGTTCAGCAGATACAGATCGTGGGCGTGGGCATCGTCCGCGCAATCGCTAGACTATCCTATGGG
Source organism: Motiliproteus sp. (assembly GCA_036961355.1). Classification (GTDB taxonomy): domain Bacteria; phylum Pseudomonadota; class Gammaproteobacteria; order Pseudomonadales; family Balneatricaceae; genus Motiliproteus. The sequence goes on along the minus strand of JBALVL010000029.1, from coordinate 20,712 downwards.
GTTTGCCAAAGGGTTAATCAAAGGAGTTAACCAGGGCGATTGCCAGAGCAGCTGGCATGTCGCTTAAATAGTGAAATCCCGCTTGCCGATCGGCAAGCGGCTCAGTACCACATCTTGTCTATTATAGCTTTTGATCGATTGAGCAGGGTTTCTTTAGTCCTGCGCGTTGATTGATTGACCGTTAGTATCTTTGCTATCTGGGCCGAACAGGTACAGGTAGGCAGGCATGATCTGTTCAGGTGTTGCAAGCGTGTTTGGGTTTTCACCCGGATAAGCTGCGGCGCGCATGTTGGTGCGGGTAGCCCCTGGGTTGATGGCGTTGACGCGAATGCTGGATGTGTTTTCCAGTTCGTCAGCCAGTGTTTGCATCAGCCCTTCAGTGGCGAATTTTGAGACTGCGTACGCACCCCAGTAAGCCCGTCCGGTTCGACCAACGCCTGAGCTTGTGAACACGATCGAGGCATCTTTAGATTTCATCAATAGTGGTAGCATCGCCTGAGTCAGGTAAAACTGGGCATTGACGTTAACCTGCATCACTTGGTCCCAGATGCTTGGGTCGTAGTTCTCGATCGGGGTTCGGGTGCCCAGCAGGCTGGCGTTGTTGAGCAAGCCATCGAGGTGGCCGAACTCGTTGTCGATAGTGTCGGCAACGACATCGTACTCGTGTGGCGAGGCGCCTTCCAAATTTAGCGGGATGATGGCTGGTTGAGGCGCGCCGAGGGCTTCGATCTCGTCGTATACCGCTTCGAGCTTCTTGGTGGTGCGTCCTGCCAGAATGATAGTGGCACCGTGGCTGGCGAAGCTTAGTGCTGCTGCGCGACCGATGCCGCCTCCGGCGCCGGTGATCAGAATGATGCGGCCCTCGAGTGATTGTTGCGGAGCTTGATAATCGAACATGGTGGGGTTCCGTTATTGAATCGTTGATGCTGCGATATGTAATCAGTGCTGGTGTAAGTCTGGTCTAAATGTTGATGCTTATCGAGCTACTCTGTGGATTGCTGACAATCAGTACGCTCTTTGAGCCAGTTCAATAGCTCTGATGGCGATTGGATCTGTAGGTCTGCTTGCCACTTTTTCGGTGGGTCTTGCTGGTCGATGTAGCCGTACAGGGCTGCGACAGTTGTCATGTTGGCGTTGATGCCGGCTTCGATGTCGCGGCGGTGGTCGCCTACGTAAATACACTGTTGTGGCTGGATGCCGAGCTTGCTGCAGGCTTTGAGGAGGCCTTCGGGGTGCGGTTTGCGGTGTTCGGTATGGTCGGGGCAGATCAGGATTGCACAGCGCTGTTGAAGTTGTAGTGCTTCCAAAATGGGGTTGCAGAATCGTTCGGGTTTGTTGGTTACGATTCCCCAGTGAATCTGGTGTTGCTCGAGCCAGTCGAGCAGCTCGGGCATGCCGTTAAAGAGGGCCGAATCCTGTACCGGCGATTGTTGATAGCGATCTAGCAGGGTCTGTTGTAGCTGGCCAAAGTCGGGGTGGTTGTTATCAATGTTGAACGCGGTGCGGATCATCGCTGCTGCGCCGTTGGAAACTTGCTGCCGTACCGGTTCGTAGTCGATCCCGATAAGTTGCTGCTCGGCGCGCATCTGATTAAGAATACGGAAAAAATCAGGCGCGGTATCGAGCAGGGTGCCGTCTAGATCGAACAGTATCGCTGCCGGATGTTGGTGGATCATTGGCTGTTATCAACGACGGGTTTGGTGACTTGTAGCAGATAGTTGACGCCGACATCGTGTGGGTCGAGTTTGTATTGTTTGGTCAGTAGGTTGTAGGTCATGCCACTGGTGGTGCCGACCTCTAGATTGGATTGTCTACACCAGTTCGCCAGCTCGCTGGGACGGATGAACTTGCTGTGATCATGGGTGCCCTTGGGCACGAGATTGAGTAGGTACTCGGCGCCAACGATGGCGAACAGAAAAGACTTGGGGTTGCGGTTGAGGGTGGAGAAAAACAGCTGGCCACCTGGCTTGGTGAGTTTGGCGCAGGCTTGAATGATTGAGGCGGGGTCGGGAACGTGTTCAAGCATCTCCATGCAGGTGACGACGTCGAAGCTTTGCGGCTGTTCGTCGGCCAGTTCTTCCACAGTGACCTGACGGTAATCGACTTTAACGCCTGATTCCAGGCCGTGTAACTTGGCAATTTTAAGCGGAGTCGCACCCATGTCGATGCCGCTGACTTCGGCGCCGCGAATTGCCATCGACTCAGAAAGAATGCCTCCTCCACAGCCCACGTCTAAGACTTTTTTTCCGGCAAGTGCGGCATGCTGGTCGATGAAGTTAACGCGTAGCGGGTTGATGTCGTGTAGTGGTTTAAATTCGCTCTCTTTGTCCCACCAACGGCTGGCAAGCGCTTCGAATTTGGCGATCTCATCATGGTCGACGTTGTGTTGTTTGTTTGTCTGGGTTGCATCTGCTGGATTGCGGGTTTCGTCGCTCATGCGGGATCCGTGTGTCTGTTGTTTGGCTGGGCTTGTGTGTCGTCGGCAATGTTATCATTGTGATCGCAGTCAGCACAGCTTTGGGGTTGAATTTACAGGTGAATTTACTGCTTATGTGGTGTTGGGATTGTGGTATGATTGCACGCATTTTTTAGCGTGGTCTGAGTGTGTCTGTTTCGGCCGCGAATTGATGATATTGCCGGTTTGTTTTATGGCCGGTTGAGCATAAGGGATAACAGGATTATATGGGTGAGTTAGCCAAACAGATCCAGCCGATCAATATCGAGGACGAGCTTAAGCAGTCGTACTTGGATTACGCCATGAGTGTTATCGTCGGACGAGCGTTGCCGGATGTGCGGGACGGTCTAAAGCCGGTGCATCGTCGGGTGTTGTTCGCGATGAGTGAACTCAATAACGATTGGAATAAACCCTACAAGAAATCAGCCCGTGTGGTTGGTGATGTTATCGGTAAATATCACCCGCACGGCGATTCGGCTGTTTACGACACCATTGTTCGAATGGCGCAGCCGTTTTCGATGCGGCATATGCTGATCGACGGCCAGGGCAACTTCGGTTCGGTTGACGGTGACTCGGCCGCCGCGATGCGATATACCGAAGTACGGATGGCTAAAATCTCACATGAGATTTTAGCCGACCTGGACAAAGAAACGGTCGACTACGTTCCTAACTACGACGGCACCGAGCTGATACCAGCGGTGATGCCTACGCGTACCCCCAATTTGCTGATTAACGGTTCATCCGGTATCGCGGTGGGTATGGCGACCAATATTCCGCCGCACAACCTGACCGAAGTCGTTCGCGGCACCATCGCGTTAATTGATAATCCTGCGCTGGATGTCGATCAGTTGATGGAATTTATTCCGGGACCCGATTTCCCCACAGCCGCCATGATTAACGGCCGTGCCGGTATTTTGCAGGCGTACCGGACCGGTCGAGGCCGGATCTATCTTCGGGCGCAATACCACGTCGAAGAGGATGCTAAAAATGGCAAGCCATCGATTGTGGTTACTGAGATTCCTTATCAGGTTAACAAAGCCCGGCTGATTGAGAAGATCGCTGAGCTGGTTAAAGAGAAGAAGATCGAAGGGATCACCGAGCTGCGTGACGAGTCTGATAAAGACGGCATGCGAATTGTGATCGAGCTGCGCCGTAACGAGGTGCCTGAGGTTGTGGTCAACAACCTCTACGCCCAGACGCAGATGGAAAATGTTTTCGGTATTAATGTCGTGGCACTGGTCGATGGTCAGCCTAAGACGCTAAATTTGAAAGAGCTGATCGAAGCCTTTATTCGTCACCGTCGTGAAGTGGTGACCCGTCGCACGATCTTTGAATTGCGTAAAGCACGTGAACGCGGCCATATTCTTGAAGGTTTGGCGGTCGCGCTGGCTAATATTGATCCGGTGATTGAACTGATCAAACAGTCGACCACTTCAGCCGAAGCCAAAGAAAAGCTGATTGAGGTCAGTTGGTTGCCGGGCAATGTCACCAATATGCTCGAGCGTGCCGGTTCGGATGCCTGCCGTCCTGACGACCTACCGGAAGCCTTTGGTATTCGCGAGGGCCGTTACCATCTGTCGCCAGCACAGGCACAGGCTATTCTCGATCTGAAACTGCATCGCCTGACAGGGATGGAACAGGACAAACTGATCGACGAATACAAAGTTCTGTTGGGCAAAATCGCCGAGTTGCTTGAGATTCTTGGCAGCACCGAGCGCTTGATGGAAGTGATCCGCGAAGAGCTTGAGGCGATCATCACCGAGTACGGCGAAGAGCGCCGTACTCAAATCATGGCTTCGCGTCGAGATCTAACGATCGGTGACTTGATCACCGAAGAAGACATGGTTGTGACTATCTCCAATGGAGGTTATGCCAAGACCCAGCCGCTAGATACCTACCAGGCGCAGAAGCGCGGTGGTAAAGGTAAGTCAGCCTCGGCGATCAAAGAGGAAGACTTTATCCGGCACCTGTTGGTTGCCAACACACACGATACGATTCTGTGCTTTACCAGTCGCGGTAAGGTCTACTGGCTCAAGGTTTATGAAATTCCGCCAGCCAGCCGGATTTCTCGTGGCCGTCCCATTGTTAATATTCTGCCGTTGGAAGAGGGTGAGCACATCACCACCATTCTGCCGGTTAACGAATACAGTGAAGACCGTTTTGTGTTTATGGCGACCGCCTTCGGTACGGTTAAGAAGACGCCGCTGGTCAACTTCTCCCGTCCTCGCAGCAGTGGTCTGATCGCGTTGGGCTTGGATGATGGCGATACGCTGATCGGTGCTGCAATTACCTCGGGTGAGCAAGATGTGATGCTGTTCAGCAGCGCCGGTAAAGCGGTGCGGTTTAAAGAGGAGCTGATCCGGCCGATGAGCCGCCAGGCGCGGGGTGTTCGTGGTATCACCGTCGAAGGTGAGGCGCAGGTTATTGCGTTGATTATTCCGGAAGACGGTGGCCGTATTCTGACAGCCAGTGTCAACGGTTACGGCAAGATGTCACCGTTGTCGGACTTCCCAACCAAGGGACGCGGCGGCAAGGGCGTGATCGCGATGACGCTGTCTGACCGTAACGGCCATCTGGTCGGGGTTGAACAGGTATTTGAAGGCGACGAAGTGATTCTGATCTCCGATCAGGGCACGCTGGTTCGTACCCGTACCGACGAGATTACGTTGCAGAGCCGAAATACGCAGGGCGTGACGCTGATTCGGGTTGCTGACGGCGAACAGCTGGTCGGCACCGCCCGAGTTGAAGAGCCTGAAGAGGTTGAGTTGGTAGAGGGCGAAGTGATTGAAGGCGAGCTGGTTAAAGGCGATCAGGCTGACGCGGATCTCGCCGGTAACGATGCCGACGCAGCTGCCGACTCCGATCAAGAGCCGGTGATCGAGAACGGTGACGATGACTAAGCTAGAGGAGCAGCTGAAGCTGCTTCGCGACGAGATCGATGATGTTGATCAGCAGATCCTGAAGCTGGTCGGGCAGCGTGCCGGTTGTGCCCAGCGGGTTGCAGAAGCAAAGCAGACCTATTCGGAATCGGAAGAGCAGGCAGTGTTTTACCGGCCTGAGCGTGAGGCTCAGGTTTTGCGCCGGATCATGGAGCGTAATCAGGGGCCATTAGGGGACGAAGAGGTGGCACGGGTGTTCCGCCAGATTATGTCTTCGTGCCTGGCGCTTGAACAACCGATGCAGATCGCTTTTCTTGGTCCCCAGGGTACTTTCACCCAGGCCGCGGCATTTAAACACTTTGGCAGTTCAGTGGTTAGCATGCCGTTGGCGTCGATTGATCAGGTGTTTCGTGAGGTTGAGTCGAAGACTGCGCATTATGGTGTGGTTCCGATTGAAAACTCGACCGAGGGGATGGTTCACCACACGCTGGATATGTTCCGTCGCTCTGATCTGAAAATTTGTGGAGAGGTCGAGTTACGGATCCATCAGCACCTGCTGGCGGCTGATGGTGTCGATCTGGACAACATCACCAAAATTTATTCACACCAACAATCGTTAGCGCAATGCCGCCGTTGGCTTGATGCACGATATCCTGGTGTTGAACGGGTTGCGGTTAGCAGTAATGCCGAAGCGGCATTGCGAGCTGCGAATGAGAAGGGTCAGAATGTTGTGGCGATCGCCGGCAACATGGCTGCCGAACACTACCAGCTTAATATCGCTGCCGATACGATTGAAGATGAGCCGGATAATACCACCCGCTTTTTGATCGTGGGTCATCAGTTGAGCGGGCCCAGCGGTAAGGATAAGACCTCCTTGCTGGTGTCAGCACGAAACAAGCCTGGTGCTTTGTATCACCTGCTTGAGCCTTTTCATCGCTTTGGTATCAGCCTGACGCGGCTCGAAACGCGTCCGTCGAGTGTCGGGACTTGGGGTTATATCTTCTATATCGATTGTGAGGGCCATTTTAGTGATGAGCCGATACAGGCAGTCATAAAGGAGCTGACCGACGAAGCGCTGGAGTTGAAGTTACTCGGTTCGTACCCGCAAGCGGTGCTATAAACTTTTATCGAATCGGTCTGCGTGTTAGGCCGATGCGGTAGAAAAAGGATATCTACGTGAGTTGTGTTAATCAGACACTGATCGAAACCCTCAACGACATACTCTTGGTGCGTTCAGAGGCTTTTCTCGTATCGGAGGAGGTTGTTGGTGCTCGGCCCGTCGATCGGGGTTGTCAGTTATGAGTCAGGTGGTGGAGCGTCTCCTGGTGATCGGCCTCGGGCTGATCGGTGGCTCTTTTGCACTCGGTCTCAAACAGCGTGGCGGTTGTGCCACGATTGTTGGTTACGACCAAAATCGTGATGAATTGCAGGAAGGGTTGCGGCTTGGTGTTATCGATGAGATTGCCACTGACTTGCAGCAAGCTGTAGAGCAAGCTGACATTGTGATGCTGGCTGTTCCTGTAAAGGTGATGGAGCAGCTGATGGCCGAGATCAGCCCTTGGCTGCGTCCGGGCACGGTATTGACCGATGTTGGCAGTGCTAAAGGTAGCGTCATCAAAGCGGCCAAGCAGGTGTTTGGACGGGTTCCTGAAATGTTCGTGCCAGGACACCCGATTGCCGGCTCTGAGAAGAGCGGCGTCAGTGCAGCAAAATCAAACCTGTTTGAAAATCATAAGGTTATTTTGGCTCCGTTGGCCGAAACAGATCGTTCGGCGCTAAAGCTAGTGCATGAATTGTGGGAAGTGCTAGGTTCAGAAGTGCACCACATGGATGTTAAGCGGCATGATGAGGTGCTGGCTGCGACCAGTCATTTGCCGCATCTGTTGGCTTTTTCTCTGGTCGATACGTTAGCTAACGACAGTGACAATCGCGATATATTTCGTTATGCCGCTGGCGGCTTTCGTGATTTTACCCGCATCGCCGCCAGCGATCCGATGATGTGGCACGATGTTTTTCTGGCCAACCGCGAAGCGACCCTCAAAGTACTTGATGAGTTTACCGAGGGAGTTGCTAAGCTTCGCCAGGCGATTGATCAATCCGACGGACAGGCGTTGCTAGGGGTCTTTACCCGTGCAAAATCTGCCCGTGACCATTTTTCTAAAATTCTTTCTGGAACAGCGTATTCATTACCCATGAGTGAAAATGTAATTTTTAAAGCCCAACCCGGTGGACGGGTTCAGGGTCAGATCCGGGTTGCCGGCGATAAGTCGATCTCTCACCGCTCCATTATGTTGGGGGCGTTGTCGGAAGGGGTAACTGACGTCGAAGGTTTTCTTGAGGGCGAAGATGCGCTGGCGACATTGCAGGCATTTCGTAATATGGGCGTCGTGATCGAAGGCCCAGCGCAGGGCAAGGTGCGGATTCACGGCGTCGGGATGAATGGCTTGAAGGCACCCGCCGGTGCGCTTTATCTAGGTAATTCGGGTACTGCAATGCGTCTGTTTGCCGGTCTGTTAGCGGGCCAGTCGTTTGATAGCGAACTGATCGGTGATGAGTCGCTCAATAGTCGTCCGATGGAGCGGGTTGCTAAACCGTTGCGTCTGATGGGGGCTGCTATTGAAACCGGCGAAGGCGGTTGCCCGCCGGTCAAGATTCGTGGTGGTCAGCCACTCAAAGGTATTCATTACGATATGCCGATGGCCAGTGCTCAGGTGAAATCCTGTGTGCTGCTAGCAGGTCTATACAGTGAGGGTGAAACCTCTGTCACCGAGCCTGCGCCGACGCGTGATCACACCGAGCGGATGTTGACCGGTTTTGGTTATCCGGTTGAGCGTGAGGGTGCAACCGCGCGAGTGAGCGGCGGCGGCAAGATGACGGCCGGATCGATCGACGTACCGGCTGATATTTCATCGTCGGCTTTCTTTATGGTGGCTGCCTCTATTGCTCCTGATTCAGACATCTTGTTGAAGCATGTGGGTATCAACCCAACCCGGGTTGGGGTGATCAATATTTTGCGGGCGATGGGTGGTGATCTGACCCTTTCCAATGAGCAGGTGATTGGCGGTGAACCGGTTGCTGACATCCGGGTGCGTTATGCGCGCCTTAAGGGGATTAATATCCCCGAAGATCAGGTGCCACTGGCGATCGATGAGTTCCCGTCGCTGTTTATCGCGGCAGCTTGTGCTGAAGGCACCACCGTGCTAACCGGCGCTGAAGAGTTACGCGTGAAAGAGAGTGACCGGATTCAGGCGATGGTCGATGGTCTCTCGGCGTTGGGTGTTGACATCAAAGGTACCGATGACGGCGCGATCATCCGTGGTGGTTCTATTCAGGGTGGTCGGGTTGATAGTCTGGGTGATCATCGCATCGCGATGGCCTTTAGTGTTGCGGCTCTTCGGGCTAGCGGTGAAATCGTGATCGATGATTGCGCCAATGTAGCCACTTCTTTTCCAAATTTTGTCGAGCTGGCCAAGCAGGTTGGGCTGGGGCTAGAGGTTGAGAGTAGATAATGGCAACGAATATTCCGCTGATAACTATCGATGGCCCTAGCGGTTCGGGTAAGGGAACCATCGCTAAGCGCTTGGCTTCGGATTATGGCCTGCAGTTGCTGGATAGCGGCGCTCTGTATCGGGTATTAGGTTTGGCGGCGGCGCGTCGAGAGCTGGCGCTGGATGATGATGTGCGGCTTGAACGGTTAGCGGCGACGCTGGCTGTTAGTTTTGAGGTCAACGACGCAGAGGACGGTGTCAGTGTGATGCTTGATGGAGATGATGTCAGCCGGGAAATCCGTACTGAGCAGGCGGGCAGTTCAGCGTCTATTGTTGCAGCCATACCCGAGGTACGGAGTGCGTTATTGCAGCGGCAACGGGACTTCTCGCAGCTTCCGGGCCTGGTTGCCGATGGTCGGGATATGGGCACAGTGGTGTTTCCACAGGCGCAGGTAAAGATTTTTTTGACCGCGAGTGCGCAAGAGCGAGCGCAGCGCCGTTACAAGCAGTTGCTGGAAAAGGGGTTTGATGCGGATCTGGCAGAGATTTTGTCGGACGTTGAGGCGCGTGACGCGCGTGATACGCAGCGTACGGTTGCGCCATTGGTACCAGCCGAGGATGCGCTTGAGCTTGATAGTACAGAATTGACCATAGATCAGGTGTTGGCAAAAATACGTCTGCAAGTTGCAGATAAATTGCCGGATTTGAGTAATAAGTGCTGAAAAATCATCAATCTTTGACTGATTGATGACGACAAGTGGGTTGAAATTGAATTCAAGGTCTATAATCTTGTTGGTTGTCCAGTAGCGACGCTAATCTTGTTAATAATCAATTGGATCAGCGTTAAGAACTGAAAATATAGGCTGCTGATCTATTGCTATAGCTTTATCACCTTCAGGGTGGTGTGGCTAGAGAGTAGTAGCTTCAGCTAGAGGAATATCATGACAAAGTCTGAGCTGATTGAACGCCTGATTAACAAACACGAGCATCTGTCGGTTAGAGATGTGGAGCTGGCGGTCAAGGCGATGCTGGATCATATGACTGAATCGTTATCGGAAGGAGAGCGGATTGAGATCCGTGGCTTCGGTAGCTTTTCGCTTCATTACCGCGCGCCTAGAACGGGTCGGAATCCAAAGACCGGTGATTCGGTTGAGCTGGGGGCGAAGTATGTCCCGCACTTCAAACCGGGTAAAGATCTACGTGAGCAGGTAAACGATAGTATAAAACGCTACCCATAATTGGGGTGTGCTTGATCTAGACGGTAAGAGGGATACAGCCCGTGCGCGTATTGAAGGCTTTATTGGCAGTTTTGGTGGCTGCTGTTTTGTTGTTGGTTGGTGTTCTGTTAACCGTAAATAACCAGCAGCAGGTTGCGATTGATCTGGTGTTGATCCGTTTTCCTGAGGCGAGCATTGCTCGCTGGTTGGTGTTGAGTTTTCTTTGTGGTGCGTTGGTCAGCTTTTTAATTGCTGGGATGACACTGGTGCTAATGAAAGCTCGGCTGGCTCAGGCGCGGCGACAGGCTCGCCAACTCGAGCGAGAGCTGGATAAGGTAAAGATGAGTCAGCTCAACAACCCTAAAGTGGCGTTAAAAAAGGCTAGCTAGTACTTCCTCACAGCCAGATCTTCGGCTTGTGAACTTCTCTATAATCCCGTTTCTTTTGATGGCTTGTTCTGCGGGCCTGTTTGATGCTTTGCCGGCTGTTGTTATGGCTCGCAGCCATACCTCTTGAGCTGTTGGTCAGGTAAAATGCTGACCATTGTTTGTCGTGTTGCTTAAAATGCAGCCGGTGATCTATTTATGTGCTTTAAAATACCTATTGGATTCTTTATGTCAGCTCAGTCAGTATCGCCATCTGTAGATCTTTCACCGCGCATTATCGTGGCGCTTGATTACCCGTCGATGGATCAGGCGATGGCGATGGCGGCCCGGTTGGATCCGGCATTGTGCCGGGTAAAGGTTGGCAAGGAGCTATTTACTCGCAGCGGTCCGGCTGTCGTTGATGCGTTGCAGAATATGGGTTTTGACCTGTTTCTGGATCTTAAATTTCACGATATCCCAAATACTACGGCAAAAGCTGTGTTGGCGGCGGCAGAGATGGGTGTCTGGATGGTTAATGTTCATGCCGGTGGTGGCCGTAAAATGATGGAGGCTGCGCGTAATGAGCTGGAAAAAGTAAATGGCCGTCGGCCGTTATTAATAGGGGTTACTGTGCTGACCAGTATGGTTGCTGAGGATCTGCAGCAGGTTGGTCTGATGGTGGAGCCGCAGCAGCAGGTTGAGAGGCTGGCCCTACTTGCTCAGCAGAGCGGTCTGGATGGTGTGGTTTGTTCGGCGCAGGAAGCGTCTATTCTGAAGCAGCAGCTAGGGTCTGGGTTTCGTTTGATAACGCCAGGGATTCGCCCTGCCGGAAGCGATGTTGGCGATCAGCAGCGGATTATGACGCCGGCGAAAGCGATATTGGCTGGCAGTGACTATTTGGTAATGGGGCGTCCTATAACACAAGCGGCGGAGCCGGTTACTGCCTTGAAGTTAGCTTTGGCCGAGATCGATAACTTAGGCTAAACTGCAGTTTCATCCAGGAAGGGTGAAATTAACTACGACAAAGGAATGTGATTATGATGACATCAAAAAAACGTGGATGGTGTTCGGTACTAACAGGACTGTTAATGGGGTTGTCACTCCATGCGGCAGCCGCTGAGGTTAATATTAATTCGGCATCAGCTGAGCAGATGGCCGAAGCCCTTAACGGCATTGGTTTGATGAAGGCCCAGGAGATAGTGCGCTTTCGTGAATCAAACGGGCCTTTTGAATCGGTCGATCAGTTGGTTGCCGTGAAAGGTATCGGCGCGGGTTTGTTGGAGCGAAATCGTGATAATGTCCGTATCATGGCAGCGCCCCCCGGAACTGGGCCTAAAGAGGGGTCGCAAACCCCGTCTCAATAGAGTCATATAATGAAATACGAAACGGTACAGCTAGCAGTAGTTGTTCCGTTTTTTAGCTTGCCAGTTTTTGTGCTCGCTGCTCAAGTCGCTGCTTTATTGCGATATAGCGGGGGGTGCGCCCGATGTCTTCAAACACGGGATCATTCTCTTCAACTCGGATAACCGTGCGGCCTTGTATGTAAGGCATCTTCTGTTCCGTTTCTTTTATTGCTGCGGTGATGAGGTTGGCGATGATATCGTTTAGCGGCAGTTGATAAAGCTCTGCCAGTGTTTCAAGTTTGATGACGTCATCGCGTTGTACGGCGACTTCGTAGTCAATCTGCGGACAGTGCTTCACCATGTGCTGTTCCCATGCCTTCAGCATCTGGCTGATCGGGCTATTCGGCATACCATCACCTCATCTTTTACTACTGCGATAGAGGCAGTTTAGTTGTCATTGCCGTGTTTGCTTGGATGGATTGTCGGACATCTAGGCTGTGGAGTGGCTCTGTCAAGATGGAAGCTGTCTTCTGGGGAGGGGATTAATTAGAGATAAGTGGAATAGGCACTGTCATCCGTTGCTACAGCTAACTATAATGAGCGGTTTTTTACTCAAACTATTGGTGAATCTACATGGCAATTGAACGCACTCTCTCCATCATCAAGCCTGATGCTGTCGCAAAGAACGTAATTGGTAAGATCTATAGCCGTTTTGAGAGCAACGGTCTGAAGATTGTTGAAGCCAAAATGTTGACTCTGACCGACGAGCTGGCAGGCGGTTTTTACGCTGAGCACAAAGGTCGCCCTTTCTATAATGACCTGGTTAAGTTCATGACCTCTGGTCCTGTTGTTGTACAAGCTTTGGAAGGCGAGAATGCCATTGCGAAGAATCGTGATCTAATGGGTGCAACTAACCCGAAAGAAGCCGAAGCCGGATCTATCCGTGCTGACTTTGCTGAATCTATTGATGCTAATGCTGTCCACGGTTCAGATTCTGCTGAATCTGCAGCTCGTGAGATTGCATACTTCTTCGGCGGTTAATTCTGCCTCGACGTACGGGGGGTACTGCCTCCGTACGTTTTTATTGTTTTCTGGAATTCGTTCATGACTCAAGCCTTAGAAAAAGTGAATTTACTGGGACTGTCGAAAAGCAAAATGGAATTGTTTTTCGAGAGCATCGGTGAAAAGAAATTTCGCGCTATTCAAGTGATTAAATGGATCCATCAGCTTGGCGTCAGCGATTTCGACGAGATGACCAACGTCAGCAAAGCGTTACGCACGAAATTGAAAGAGGTAGCTGAAGTGCGTGCCCCGGAGGTGGCCTATCAGGATATCTCCAAAGACGGAACCCGCAAGTGGGTTTTGCGACTGGACGGCGGTAGCTCGGTTGAAATGGTATTGATCCCTGAGGGGGACCGCGCCACGCTGTGCGTCTCTTCTCAAATTGGCTGTTCGCTCGACTGCAGCTTCTGTTCGACCGGCAAGCAAGGTTTCAATCGTAACCTGACGGCTGCGGAAGTGATCGGCCAGTTGCGAGTTGCCATTCTCTCCTTTGGCCCGATTGAGGCCGCTTCTGAAAAACGCCGGGTTAGTAATGTCGTCTTGATGGGTATGGGCGAACCGTTGATGAATTTCGAGCCTGTTGTCGATGCGATGTCCTTGATGTTGGAGGATAACGCTTACGGCTTGTCGAAACGCCGGGTTACCTTGAGTACTGCCGGTCTTGTTCCTGCAATCGATAAGTTGAGTCAGGTAGCGGATGTATCGTTGGCGGTGTCGCTGCACGCTCCGATCGATTCGCTGCGTGATGAGTTGGTGCCGCTGAACAAGCGTTATCCGATCAGCGAAGTGTTAGCAGCGACGCAGCGTTACCTTGATAGTTGCAATGACAAGCGGGTCGCTACGATTGAATACACATTGATTGACGGTGTTAACGACAAGCCCGAACATGCTCGTGAATTGGTTAAGGTCCTGAAGGATTTGCCTTGTAAGCTGAACTTGATCCCGTTCAATCCGTTCCCTAATTCAGATTATCGGCGTTCAAAGCGCGAAGCCGTTGATCTTTTTAAAGAAATCACAACATACTCCGGATTGATAACTACTGTACGTAGTACCCGTGGTGATGATATAGATGCAGCTTGCGGGCAGTTGGTTGGCCGTGTTGACGACCGCACCAGACGTAGTCAAAAATATATTCCGATCGTGCAAGAGATGCCCGATAGCAGTTCTTAATCAAGGAGAGAATGTGAAATTTAAACTGGCTTTAACGCTGGCGGTGTTGTTGCAGGTAGGTTGTTCGGTTCAGGATAGCTCGACCTATAAGCAAAAAACGTCGCCTGAGCGGGTCGATGCTTGGAATAATGTAGCCCGTGAATATATTCGACAAGGTCAGTTCGAGAACGCCAAACGTCCGTTAAAGCAGGCTCTTGAGATCGATCAGGGGGCTAGTAGTTCGTTAGTTTTGATGGCTTATGTATTCCAGAGTCAGGGCGAAAATGAAACTGCAGAAGAGTACTATAAAAAGGCGTTATCTGGTGCTTCTAATGACTCGACGATCCATAATAACTACGGTATTTTTCTGTTGTTGGCAGAGCGTTATCCCGAAGCCTGTAAGCACCTAGCAGTGGCGGCGGATGATCCCTTGTACGATCAACGTATTCAGGCGATGGAAAATTTGGCGAGTTGTTACAGTAACGCAGGGCATGGTGGCAAGGCTGAGAAAAGTTATCTGCAGGTGTTACGTTTGAATCCTAATTCGGCAAATGCGATTGTCGAGATGAGTGCTATCGAGTATAAGCGTGAGGAATACGGAAAGTCATTTCAGTATTTTGAACAATATTCCGATTTAGTGCGTCTAAAACAAGCAGACTATACCGCTAAGAGCCTTTATCTGGGTGTGCTGTTGTCACGAGAAAATAACGATCCCGGACGGTCGGCGACTTTCGCCCTGTTGTTAAAAAATATGTACCCGAACTCTCTCGAGTATCAGCGCTATAAGGAATCACGTTAGTGTCCGACAATCAGTTTCAGCCTGAATTCATAGAAGAGGATGAGAGCCAGCTTTCTTTGTTGGCTCTTAAGAAGACGCGCGAGAAACAAGGTCTGAGCATCGCTGAGGTGTCTGACCGGTTGAAGATCTCCGTTAATTGCCTGAAGGCGCTTGAAAGCAATGATATCGATAGTCTCCCTGGGCTGGCGTTTGCACGAGGTTATATTCGTACCTATGGACGCTTTCTCGGTTTGGATGCTGATGCGCTGATCCGTGATTTTAATGCAATTTATGGTTCTGATGCCCGTCAGCAGGTCCGTACTATCAACAGAGTGAAGCCGCAGGCGCAGTTAGGTGATCCGATCATTCGGATCTCTTTGGTTGTTTTTGTTCTGATTATTATTGGATCGAGCATCTGGTGGTGGCAGACTCAGATGGGTAAAGAACCGGCCTCTGCTGTATCGGCAATGTTTGAATCGTCACTGTCAGCGGTTACTGATCAGGCATCTGAAACTGATGACGGGATTACAGGGATTGTTCAGCCTGCAATCAACCCCAAAGCGCAGGAGCGGGTTGATGGCGCTTCTGGTGGTGCTGCCAATACGGAAGCTGAACCTGCGCCGCAGGATCTGTCGGACGAAGATATCGAGCGGATGACACGCGAGCTCGGCCAGTCTAGTCCGGAGGCGCAAGAGTCGCCAGCAGTGCCGTCGCTAGTAGAAGACGAACAGGGTGCAGAGGGACGCGCTGTGGTGTTGGATACCAGTGATTCTGTTGAGGCGATTGCTCAGCCAATTTCGGTAGCTGCGGTCGCTGAAGAACAAGCGTCTGCAGAAAAAAGCACAGAAGTGGTGGCTACCTCATTGCTTAAAATTCGTTTTAGCAGTGACTGTTGGGTCAGTATTAAAAATGCCGACGGTAAAACTGTTTTTGCGAATCTGATTAAGGGTGGAGAAACTCTGGAGCGTGAGCTGGCTTCATTACCGGTTCAGCTGTTGCTGGGTTCGAGTCGTTCTATTGTCGAAGCTGAATTTCGGGGGCAACCGCTGTTGTTGGCCGAACACACCAAGAAAGGTGTGGCTCGTTTAACCTTGAAATAAAGCACTGTCCATCACGCTAAATAATCTCTGAATGTAACCTCTGTTAGGAATATTACCTTGGCAAAAATTCAAGCCATTCGTGGCATGAACGATATTTTGGCAGACCAGACACCGGTCTGGCGTTATCTGGAAAGTACCGTCGAGCAAGTGTTAGGCCAATATGCCTATAGTGAGATACGTCTGCCGATCGTAGAAAAAACCGAATTGTTTAAGCGTTCAATTGGCGAAGTCACAGATATTGTGGAGAAGGAGATGTATACCTTCAACGACCGCAATGATGAGAGTCTGACTCTTCGCCCGGAAGGAACAGCGGGTTGTGTCCGTGCCGCTGAAGAACATGGTTTGCTGTACAACCAGGTGCAGCGGTTGTGGTACAAGGGGCCAATGTTCCGGTATGAGAAACCGCAGAAGGGGCGCTATCGCCAATTCCACCAGATCGGGGTTGAGACGTTTGGCATGGCCAGCGCCGACATCGATGCAGAGGTTATCTTGTTGTCGGCCCGATTGTGGAAGCGGTTGGGGCTGACAGAGCATGTGACGTTACAGCTTAACTCGCTGGGAAGTAATGAAGCACGGGCTGAATATCGTGACGCGCTAGTGGCTTATCTGAGCGAACATATCGAACAGCTAGATGAGGACTCTAAGCGACGGTTGCAAAGCAATCCGCTACGCGTGCTCGATTCCAAAGATGCCGGGACTCAGAAGGTGTTGGAAAACGCACCGGTGCTTAGCGATTTTATTGATGATGAATCTCGTAAGCACTTTGCAGTGCTGTGCCAGTCTCTGGATACCGCAGGGGTCAAGTACGAGATCAACCCACGCCTGGTTCGCGGGTTGGATTATTACTGCAAAACCGTGTTTGAGTGGGTAACAGATCGCTTAGGTGCTCAAGGTACTGTCTGTGCCGGTGGTCGCTACGACGGGCTGGTCAAGCAACTGGGTGGTAAGCCGACACCGGCTGTTGGTTTCGCAATGGGGATAGAGCGTTTGGTGTTGCTTCTCGAGACGCTCGAGCTGATTCCTGAACACCTGCGTCGACCTTTGGATCTGTATCTGGCGGCGGAGCATAAAGGGTTGCAGCCACAGGTTATTCAATTGTCAGAGCAGTTGCGTGATGCGGTGCCCGGGCTGCGCTTGATGAGCCATTGTAGCGGTTTGAAGAACATCAATAATAAAGCACGGCAAGCGGGCTCGCCTTGGATTGTTCTGTTGTCTGAGCGTGAGGGCGGGCTGCAACTCAGGGTTTGGAAGGAGGAAGTGTCATATGATGGCCTTAATCCTGAACAGTTGATTGAGTTGTTGCAAACACAATTCTAGGTTTTGTGCTGATATAGCCTATGCCGTTCGGTGTTAGATTGTTATCAACTCGAACGCGGATAGTAAGAACATAAATTTTAAGGAGTCTGTAGTGTCTGAAATGAGAACTGAAGAAGAGCAGGTCGAAGCGATCAAGAGCTGGTGGAAAGAGAACGGTCGCTCCACGGTGATTGGTGTTGTTATCGCTGTGGTGGCTGTGTTTGGTTGGCGTGGCTGGCAGGATCATCAAGTTAATACTGCCAATAACGCTTCAGCTTTGTATCAGACGTTGGTCAATCAGGCTTCTGCGCAACAAGGTCAGACTCTTTCCGATGAGCAACGTAAGAGCGCTAGTTTTATCGCCAATCAGCTCAAGACCGATTATGAAAGTTCTAGTTACGCGCAGTATGCCGCGCTATGGCTGGCGAAATTGGCCGCCGAGCAAGGCCAGGTAGATCAGGCCAAAACTGAGTTGAACTGGGTGCTACAGCAGGAGCCTGAGGCCGCAGTGGCTCAGGTAGTCAACATGCGCTTAGCACAGTTGATGTTGGCTTCAGGTGAGGCGGAGGCAGCGCTGAAGCAGCTAGGCAATACAGCGGCTAGCGGATTCGAAGCCGGATTCTACGAGCTTAGAGGCGACCTTTTGGTCTCGTTGGGTCGCCATGATGAAGCGCGTAAAGCGTATCAATCAGGACTTGATGCTAACACTGACAATGCACGTCCGTTAATTGCGTTAAAGCTTGATGATCTGACCGAGCAGAGTACTAACTAATGACATTGTTTAAACCGGCTTTGTTGAAAGGGTTATCACTAAACCGTACGTTGCTGAATCGAACATTGCCATTGGCGTTGATCCTGTCGCTGACAGGGTGCGGGTTATGGGATACCGATGAGGAGATCGAGCCGGCGGATCTGGTCGATATCACAGAAGAGTACGATTTGGATAAGCTATGGTCTGTTCAAATTGGTGCGGGTTCGGGCGAAAAATATTTGCAGTTAACGCCGGCATTCACCGAGAAACAGGTTTTTGCCGTCGATCATGAAGGCGAGGTTTATGCGATTGATCGTCAGTCTGGCGATACCCAGTGGCGACAAGAGCTCGAGCTGTCGGTCAGTGGTGGTGTGGGTGCAGGCGAAGGTGTGGTGGTGGCAACAAGCTTCGATGGCCGGGCTGTGGCGCTCAATAGCAATGACGGTGAGCTGTTGTGGCAAGTCGATTTAACCAGTGAAGCGGTGGCTCCTGCTCAGTTGACTTACGGTCTTGCCCTGATTCAGACCATTGACGGTCGTTTATCGGCTTTTGATGTGAGTAATGGCCAATTGCGCTGGAGCTATTCAGCGCAGGAACCTGCTTTGACATTGCGCGGAACCAGTACACCATTGGTGGTGGGAGATACCGTATTTGCGGGGTTTTCCAGTGGTAAGGTGGTGGCGCTTAAGCTACGTACCGGTGATGTCCAGTGGGAGTCCCGGATAACGGCGCCTGAAGGGCGAACTGAATTGGAGCGAATGGTCGATATCGACGGATCGTTATTGCAAGCGGATGGCTTGATCTACGCGGGTAGTTATCAAGGTAAGGTAGCCGCTATTGTGATGCGTGATGGTCGCCGGCTGTGGAGCGAACCCTTATCCAGCTATCGCTCATTAGCACAAGGTGGACAAAGTTTGTTCGCCGTTGATGATCAAGGTTCTTTGGTGGCCTTTGATAAGCGCAGTGGTACCGAGTTGTGGAAGCAGGATGCCTTGTATTATCGCGAAGTCAGTGCTCCAGCGGTGATCGATGGTCTTGTTGCTGTAGGCGATTACGATGGTTATATCCATCTTGTAAATCCAGGTGACGGTAATTTTGTCGGTCGTCACCGTGTGGACTCCTCTGCGATCGTGGTGCAGCCGATTAGCCGTAACGGCGTACTCTATACCTTCAGCAATGATGGCCGCTTGTCGGCGTTGGTTGTGGAGCAGGAGTAATCCTGCTGACGTTTTTTTCTGAGGGCCTCGGGTCCTCTCTTTTTCTCTCTTTAGGTACAAACGAATGATTCCAGTCATCGCCTTAGTCGGGCGTCCCAATGTGGGTAAGTCGACGTTGTTTAATCAGTTGACGCGATCCCGGGATGCACTGGTTGCCGATTTCCCCGGATTGACCCGCGACCGTAAATACGGTCAGGGTAATATGGAATGTCGCGACTTTATGGTGATCGATACCGGCGGTATCAGTGGCGCCGAAGAGGGGATCGATTACGAGATGGCCGAGCAGTCGATGCTGGCTATCGACGAGGCAGATGCAGTCGTCTTTCTAGTCGATGGCAGGGCTGGGCTTAATCCTGCCGACGCGATGATCGCTAAACATTTGCGCCGGATCGATAAACCGTACCATTTGGTTGTGAATAAAACCGACGGCACCGATCCGGACGTTGCCGCCGCTGATTTTTTCTCGCTGGGGCTGGGAGAGGCGCTACCGATTGCCGCGACTCATGGTCGAGGTGTACGTAGTCTGATCGAGTTGGTGCTGACGGATTTTCCCGAGGATGAAGAGGCGTTATCTGAAGAGGCCGATGAGCGGGGCATTCGAATCGCTGTGATTGGTAGACCTAATGTTGGCAAATCGACACTGGTTAACTGCATGCTGGGCGAAGAGCGGGTGGTTGTATTCGACGAGGCTGGCACCACACGCGATAGCATCTACATCCCTTACACCCGTCAAGTAGGTGACGAGGAGGTCCCCTATACCCTGATCGATACTGCGGGAGTACGGCGGCGCAAAAATATCAAAGAGGCGGTTGAGAAGTTCTCGATCGTTAAAGCGTTGCAGGCGATCAAAGATGCTCACGTTGTGGTCGCAGTGATGGACGCACACGAAGGGTTGACCGATCAAGATCTGCATATGTTGGGCTTTGCGCTAGAAGATGGTCGAGCGTTGGTCATCGCTGTGAATAAGTGGGATGGCATGACCAAGGATGATAAGGAGCAGGTCAAAACACAGATCGATCGAAAATTGGTGTTTGCAGACTTTGCCAATATCCACTTCATCTCTGCACTGCACGGTTCGGGCGTAGGACATCTGTACGAATCGATCAACGAGGCTTACGAGTCGGCGATGGCCAAGTTCTCGACCAACCGATTGACCACGCTGCTTGGCGATGTAGTTGCCGATCATCAGCCTCCGATGGTTAACGGTCGTCGTATTAAATTACGCTATGCCCACCAGGGTGGCTCTAACCCGCCGTTGTTTATTGTTCACGGTAATCAGACAGATGGTCTTTCTGACGGCTACAAGCGCTATTTGAAGAATAAGTTTATCAAGGTGCTAAAGATTAAAGGCACGCCGGTTCGTTTCCAGTTTAAATCTGGAGTCAATCCGTACGAAGGCCAGAAAAATGAGCTGACTCGTCGTCAGATTCATAAGAAAGAGCGGATGACGTTGTTCAGCAAGCGTTCGAAGAAGAACAAGAAGCGTTAAATCAACCGCTTGATTGGACGATAGATTGTTTTGTAAATAATTTACAGAAAAGTCGTTGACGGTAGCTGAGAGGTCTGTAGAATGCGCCCCTCGTTAACGCCAAGGCGCTAACGGAGTCAGCTT
>JBALVL010000028.1:0-61198 GCA_036961355.1 Motiliproteus sp. | reverse complement strand
CCGTCTAAAGATTCAACGATTTAACAGAGACGACAACTATCCTGACACGGGGGGGGACCATATAGGTAGCAGCTCTCCCTGCTACCTATAAGAACGTTCTAGACCATCGGTTTCCTTTAGTGATGCGCCAGCAAGCTGAATATGTAGATTGCGCTACGTGAAATCTGAGCACTTTACAGCCATAGAATCACAAGATTTTACGCAGTTAAAAGCGTGCGCAGCTAGCTGGAATGACCTCCTGGGATGGTCCGCAGGCCGGTTGTGATAATCAATCACTGGGGCTTTATGAGTTTGCATGGCAGTATTCAAAGGTGCTTATTCGGTAATCAACGTGCCTTTGCTCTGTACCTTGGCCCCAGCTGCTGTATGAGCTGGATTCCCTTAAAGTTGAATTTAAAGATTGCGCTACGTGAAATCTGAGAGATTTCCAGTCTGTTGCCCCCAAAATATTAACGTAGTGTTGGATGTGTGGCTGTTAAATAGGAGTTGAACGTCGTCTGCTTGCAGAGGTGCCTCTTGCTCTTGAAGCTAGACCATCTCCTATCTTGTAATAACGGAGTTTCAAGAAGGCTCGCTTTTCTTGTTTCTCCTGGCTTCTTTGTGTCGCTGTACTGAAGCCCTAAAACGAGCAGGTGAATTAATTGCTATAAAACAGCAAGATGACACAACTACCTAATCTGTATTCAAAGATGTTGATTTTGCAATAATCCGTTAAAATAACATTATTACGGATTATGTATTCACCCTGCTCTAGAGGTTTTTATGGCGAAGTCAGGCCAGGCTCGAGTTCCAACAGCCGAACAACAGCGTCATTTGTTTGAGGTGATTCTGGAACACCGGCATCACGAAAAAAACATGGCCATCATGGTGATCAGCTTCCGTCTTGCTCTGCGCGCACAGGAGATTGCGCTCCTTCAGATTAAGGAGGTTGCCAAGCTCAACGGAACTGGCGCTGATTTCAGATTGCTCGAAGTAATGAGCATTCCGGCTGCCTATACCAAGGGAGCTGATGCCATGGGCCGGTCAAAGTCTGAGTACAAACGGAAAACGATCAGCTTTGACATAGAGAGCTTCGACAAGTTGGTAAACCAGATTGAGGCACTGGCTAAAGCCGGAGCTCCCGTTAATCCGGAGAGTTTTTACCCGCCAGTTAAGAAACACCGCGGTAAGTCCAGAGATCTACCTCTAGTCGACGAAGACCTACGGAAAGCACTGGCAGCTCACCTTGAAGTGAGACTATTGAAATCTGGCCGTTTAAAGCCTACAGACCCTTTGTTCGTGACTCAGAAAGATGGCCCCTACTCTCCTAATACTCTTCAGGAACACATGGCTCTGATGCTTCGTGATTGGGCTGGCATAGAGAAGGCCAGCTCTCATAGTGGCCGTCGTTCCGTTATTACCGATATCATTCACAAACAGAAAAAGTCGGTAAAAATTGCTCAGAAAATAGCCGGGCACGTCAACCCATCCACGACCCTGATCTATGAAGAGCCTCCGGAAGAGCAAATATCTGAAGCTCTAACCGGCTTAGGGCAACCAAGCATCACTCGGAAACAACCCTGATTATCACCCCCCTAGTTCGGGAAGTTACAGCTAATGACACGCACTGCAAATACGACCACAAGGCAGCATTATGTTCAGCGAGCATATCTCTCAGCATGGTCTAGCAATCAAACGACCTCCGGCAAGATTTGGTGTCACTTTAAAGAAACCTTAAAGATAGCAAACCCAAATCTAATGGGGGTTGGCCAAGAAAGGTATTTCTATGAATACAAGCGATTAACGGAACTGGAAAAGTTAATGGTTGGGGTTCTAAATAAAAGTAAGAATAAAACCATTATGGAGTCAAAGCCTTACCATATATTGCAGTTAAACTCCTGCTTATGGGGCCTTGAAGACAGGATCGCAGGTTGTCAAGAAACTGATGGTGCCATATTGGCTATTCGCAGAGAGCTTGGTGAAATTGTGCAGACCGCTTTCGAAGATGGAGGGGCAGAATTTTTGGCTGCATTGAGAAATGGGGACGCGACTTTTTTTTTAGACGAGGAAAGAAGAATCCATTTTTGTAATTATTTTATGATGCAATTCATTAGAACAAAGCGACACAGACGATCTTTTGAAGCAGGCTTCACTGATATATCCGAACATACTTCTAAGCTTTTAAATACAGCACCCGCGATAAAAGAGGTTTTCAGGAAAGAAGGAATCCATCTTGACTTGCGAAAGGTCGAAACAGACCTTAAAGACACCCATAATAATTTAGACATGGGTAAATTATACCCTTACACCCTTGCTACAACAGCACACGAGCTAGCCTATGCTTTCTCTATTTCTAATAAAATGAAATTAGAATTATTGTCTCCACCAGACGGAGAGTATTTTATAACGGGGGATCAGCCAGCTTTCAATCTTCTACACACTAGTGAAAACAATAACCCTCCGTCTGATATGAAGGTGTATTATCCGGTAAGCCCAGTCCAGGCAGTTCGCCTTGTTAAGCACGTAGACTGGACTACTGATCGTGTGAGTATCTCTAGCCAAGAGCTGGCTGCGCTAAACCAAGCCTTGTTTGATTACTGTGATGCGCAGGTCTACGCTGCAAGCCAAGCAGAATTGAAAGCCTTTACGAAAGATAAAATCTAAAATGGTCTGATCTATTGTGTTGGTGTGAAGCACTAATAGCCACTAACAATACAGCGCTGCTGCTCGTTCTTTAATCTCAGGTATGGAACGATATTTCCATCTTCAAAATCGTAAACGATAATTTTTGGGTGGTTGGTATCATAGGCTTGCCCTAAAAAAATACAGGCGGCATTCGAAGCGCAAGGCAGCAAGTGAATTTGTTTCACACCATGGTTAGCAGCTAAATCCATAAGAAGACTGTGCATACCTCTAGTAAAGGCCATGCCTTCAATGGGGTGGCCTATTGCTCCATTCCCTAGCCGTTCTCGCTCTTTAACGGCCACTTTGATTGTTTTAACACCTGATAAGAGCTTCTCGTCAGAGAATTCTTCGAATATAGGCGGTTCAGCTGTTAGCGTCACCAGCACAACTAGCTCCTCTTCGTTAGTGCTAAGTTGCTCAGTGCCTGTAATTTCGAAGAAGTGACGATCAGGGGCCTCTTTTGGCCAGCACCATTGCCCTCCATCCCGATATCGTAACATTGGCATGATTTCATTCTTATTGCCGAGTCGAGCGCCTAAGCCGATGAGTGCCGACATTGAACCAAAGGCAAACAATGCTGAACGATAACGGCTGCTATGAAGTTGTAATAGAAGTTTATCAGCCACGCTGTTAATGATTGACGGCATAAGCGACTTGAGCTGGGACGGAACTAAGTCACGAAGAATTGCCTCGTTATCACTTAGATCGTGTAGTGCGCTATCAATCCTCTGTTTAGTCACTGCCAAACATTGACTGATTTGCAAAGGTGATGGCGCACTGATGGTATTACGCTGGACAGGCCAAAGAACGGAATATACGGGGATCGGCTGATATGCCACACCATCCAATAGTTTTTTCACAGTAGCCACAAAATTTGACCGCATTGCTGCCAATCGCTCTGCTGGATAGTCTGATTTTGCCACCTTATCAACTAAACGATGGTGCTTATCACACAGCAGTAATACATTCTTAGGGTTATCAGACAGTAGACGTGATGCAACTGGAATACTTCGTGTGCTTTGCTCTGAAGACGCAACATTATGGGCTAGGTACGAAAAGTTTCCCTCCTCTCCGGTTAAATTATCGAATCCAAGGTCTTCGCCGCAGCCATCAAACATGCAACGACCGTGACTGTCCTGCATTACTTTGCGCTTAGTTCCGACGCTAAAACCCTGCCCACGCCCGGTCTCCCTGGTTCCAGTCTCAACTTTATAAAAAAACTCCTGTACTTCTTCCGAGGTCAACTCAACATTTGTACCTTCAGCCAATTTCCAGAGTCTTGAAATAACGCCTAGATCACGAACATCTGACGCAGAAAATCTGTCACCCTGGTAATTGCGCAAACAAACACGTCCCTCTTCTGAGAGTAGTAATTCAATCGCCTCCCTACCCTGAGCCCCTTCTTGGTCCTGCTCGCTAGGTAGCACAAAGCGAAAAACCGCTTGGATAATATTTTCTTGTAGAAGCAAAATTAACGTTGAGCCAATTCCTTCGTCTACAAATATGCCGACATCTGACCACTCTACGCCTTCGTTTTGTAGGCGTGATATATGAGTTTCAACCAAGGCTAAGTCTTCAAGTGGAGGTTGCTCTGTTTGAATGGTCGGGGTGTCGCTATTCATTTTCAAAACTCTTTACAGTCATTTTTTCAATACAGCCGTCGCTACCCAAAAAAGCGGCAATTGAACGTGTTCCTACAATAAAAAAGAACAGCGCCCTATCAGGGTTACGCTGCATGCACAGCTTCCAATCCTTTAGATCAATGGCTGACGGGGTTGGGTCAGATTCAGGATGTGTATGCCAAGTACCCAAGTACCCCAAGCGGTTGCCACTCTGGACAAATAGCCGGTCAACTACTACTTGGTGCTCAGGATCTACCATAGAGAAACTGAAGCGAGTAGCACTATCTGATTGGCACGGAAGCGTAATCTCTTCGATCAGGTAAACACAATCTGTTTTTTCCTCAGTTCCAATAACGACACCAAACTGCTCCTTGTCTGAGCTTCTGGACTGCCGGTGTTCTGTCCATAGGTCAAGAACCGGCCCTGCAACTTTTACGAGTTGGTCGTTTAGAGTAAACACCATCGGATGGTCAGGAACAGCAGACATCACAATACTCATTGAACAACGGCACTATCTCTAGGGACTGTTCGAAACAGTAATACCTATGCGTCAGTTGGAAACCTTTCTCTTCTGCATCCGCAGACGGCCCTTTCCAGCTCACCTGCGACGACTCCGTTATTAACCCTCGCAGATATTTCACAGCCAGATCCGATGCCATGATGGCTGTCTGTGCCGAATTAATCCCACTGTACGGGAGAAACAGCTGGCCGCAGCCTGCGTGGTTCACCGTAAGCGATTGGTCGTCCTCAAGGAAATTCAGGTTTGAAGACAAACCGCGAGTTAGAGCGGCATTATCAACATAGGCACAACGCAAACAGCCTTGGGAGGTGGGTATGTCTAGTGAGGCATGGCCTCCAACACCATAACCTTCTACCCAAGTGTTTATTACTGGTGTCTTGATGTTATGGCTGAGTAAGTGGTCCTGAAAAAGGCGCTCTTGCGTCGGTGAGCCGATAGCAATAACAATCAGATCAAAAGATGTAAGAAGTTCTCGCTGTAAAGTTCTGGAGTCAAGTAAACGGCCAGTGTATCCCTTCACCGTGATCCAGGGGTAATTTGACCCTATTTGATAATTTAGCGCTAATGCTTTACTCAAACCTACCCATGAAATATCCAGAGCATTCCTGTACAAATTTTCTAACTCAAAATCATCAGGGTCAAGCAGAGTAAGATTCCCAACTCCAGCCGATGCCAGCTTAACTGCAATTTCACTGCCCACAGAGCCGCAGCCTACCAGGAGGACCTTCTTATCCAAGAGTCCCGTGTCAGCCCCACTTCTGGGCATGAGTAATGCCGGATTAAAAAGCACTACTTCACGCGCATCCACACTCCATGGCTCTAATTTATCGGCTGAGAACGGTAAAGAACGCTTTTTTGAGCTCGAAAGGCAAAGACTGAACCACACGGTACCCGACGGACTTGGCCCGTTCACTACCAGCCAAAACTCAGTAGATCGGAAACTTCCCGCCCGCTGAATAAATTGAGATCGCGCAGTGTCTGGCAAAGTGTTTATGAGCGATAAATACCACGCCTTTACACTGCTCTGTGATGTCGGCGGTAATGGAAGTTCATTGACTGAAAGCACATAGCCACTGGCATTGCAGACTTTTCTGTTTGATCTTCTTTGAGACCATTTTATGTAGGAGAAGTCACTCAGTTTATGGGCGCTTTCCGTTATGCCTAACAGCTTACTATCCAGGCCAAACTTAGCGCCATCCACAGGCTTAAATATCTCTATCGTTTCACTACTGCCCTCTTCTGCAGCGACGACCAGTTCCTGATCACCATGAGCACAAACGAAGGACCAGTTCGCTTGAAACTCCCTTAAAAGCTCGGCTTTATTCCATTCGGGATCCAGTATGGCTTTAGACAGGATATCCAGATGCCTTGCTAGTGACGCTTCGATGGCCAAGTGGGGCTGTTCATAGTTGACCGATAGCGCGTCCGTCTCACTCACACATAGGCTGCCATAGGTTTTATCTGGCACAGTGAGTAAATGCGCTAACTGGCCATAGCTCGCTGAATTGTCTAGAACAAATACTGGCAGCCGTTTAAATTGACTTACCTCAAAGTGGATTAAAACAACTTGATGCGAACCAACTGAGTGGTTGATGACGATAGCAGGAACACCATCATAAGTACGGGCAGTTACACTGTAACCGCTCGACTCTAGATGGCGTGCCATCATGTCATAGTCAAGCACCCTGTGATGTACCTACAACGCCAGCGGTTGCAAACCCGAGACCTTTCTTACTGGAGCCCCCGCTGTTTTTCTCATCGCTAGGGATATGGAAATCTTCGCCAAACAGTTTATTGAGAATTTCACACTGTTTCTTCACGTCCTGCTCATCTGATGCTTCGATCAGCTTGTCACGAAGCGTAATCAGTTTATTGCGGAACTGAGTGCCCGTGGAGAGGCTGCTTCCATCAAATATATCTCTCCAGGGGGCAGTCGGGAGAAGGACTTGTACGCGAAACTGTTCATCAACAGGTGTAAAATACCCGTAGTTGATAATGTTTTTGACCGTATTCAGGGTCGCATCGAGGTCATCAAACTTTCCATCAACGCCCATACTGGGGACAAACCCCCGCTTAGCCATCACCGTCAGACCGATAGAGAAAATTTTGCTGCAAACGTTCTCGCTAAACTGAACATCACGCCAACGCTTGAGATAACGCGCGATTCGGTTAAATTGCTGCTGTTTCTTATCAGGAGATCCTAGGTAATTGCTATTGTCCTTAACCCAGCTTTTCAGACCTTTTGGATCACTCTCAGACCATTCACGGTTGTTTTCATCAGAGTTGCGTTTCCCTATCGCCAACTCATACCGGTCATTCGCCGTTTTTTGGTAAATAGGGAAATCGATATGCAGATTTTCACTACTGTAGTCAGCCGTTACGCATGGTTTCTTGATTTTCGCGTTCTTAAATCCCCTTTTATCTAAGACGTCTAGGGCGACTTTCTTAGGATCAACGGGATTATCAGGGGCGCTTTCTTCATCGATAACGATCGAACGATCAATGTCAAAGTCGCCCCCTTTTTTTAGAATGGCGGTATCCGTGGCCAAAGACCCCTGTAAAAAGTCTTCAATAACGGGATAGCCCTTATCCTTGAAGGCGGTTTTGATATCAGCTGTTATGCTGTCATCGCGCTCACGGGCCTTGCGATAGACGTCGTCTTGGCGGCCAAGTTTGATGCGATTGTGAAAGTTGATAAATTCCCGCTGCACGCCCATACAGATTCCCCTTCAATTTGGTGTATAGCCATTTAAGTGGGGACTATCGACGGAACTTCAATCCCTTATTCTTAATAATGTTTTTTAGATTTATGGCCTTTTTATTCGTAACAGACGCCCAACGCTTCCCCTGAGTTATACACGTCCCAAGGTCTCTGTTTCTCTAGGGAACGCTTGGACTTCGGCAAGTGCCATTTGCGGTGAAGACGCCCCACGTCGAATATAGGCTTCGTTTTTTAGGCGCAGATAATTCAAGCCTCGGGGTTTATGGACTTCGACAACTAACACAAACAGCTCATTATGATCGATCAGGTAAGTTTCGAAGCACTGGTTCTTTATCAACGACTCCTGCAACCGTTTAGTAACCGCTTCTCGGTAACGTTCTACAGCGTCTCTAGGGTCACACTTGTAGTGCCGCTGGCAGCCTTCATTGATACCGATAATACGCGTGTCGTCATCGACCCCAATAAACAGTTTGCCGCCTTGATGGTTGGAAAACGCGCACACCGCTTTATCAATCTCCCAAGCTTTCCTATTCCCCAAATCAATGTACTGCTTAAATTCACAATGTTCGCTCTCACCTGCCGTAATGATCTGCAGTAGCTTGGTCACATCGGTGTTATTCGCTTGTGTGTCGTAGCGATATTCCCACACCGAAGATGAACGATAGTCGATAATTTCATCGCTACCAGTGATTAACCACAGTTCAACGTCCGAGGCATTCTCAATCTCAACCTTGAACACCTCTGCTGGGTTGTTCAATTGCACCGGTTCACCGTCAATCGCGCCGACGACTGAATAGGTTTCATCGCTCTTACAACTAAAAGTGACCTCCTGATCAGATACAGTTAGGTAGCCACGTCGATCAGGAATCAGGATGGACAGTTCCCCTTTTCGCCCATCACTAGAACCGTGAAATCGCTCGATTCCTAAGAACTCCCTGACATAGTCGAACGCCGAGGGGTGAAAAGGCACTCCGTGCGCGATCAATTTATCGTCGTGGCAATGAATACTGGAACTGGCACATACCTGACTGGAATAGAGCCTCTCCGGGTATACCCCTTCGTTAGCATGGCTTGGGATCAAAGACTCCGTCCAATTGAGGTCACTGTCTTTCAATGACAGATCCGGCAGGTCGGCGAAGGGCAAACCTTCGCCGTTGTTGAGGCGGACCATTAGCTCAGACAGCGTTACCCCCTCGAGAGGCCTGGCAATAAACTGGAAGTCCGGATAGCGGTGGTTGCATGCTTCTAGCTCATCATCATCTTCAGAGAACGTCACCACGCCCATTAACAACGACCATGTGCCGTTATGTTGGGTAAACACACCTCGAAAAGCACAGGGTAACTGAGCATTTAGATCAACCAAGACGGCCATACGCTCGATCAGCGCGTCGTGCCTTAGATTTAATGTTTGCGTTAATGACATATACGAATTGCCCACTACGGTTTCCATTCCAGATCAATAGCATACGGCAATCAATGAAAATCAACACCCTCCAGAAAGTGGCCTCCATCGACGGTGAGTACGTTGGTGTAGATCTCAGTACTGTCGATGGAACGGTGACCCAGTAGTTGGGCAACATACTTCAGCGGTCGCCCGTGCAGAATCAGATGGATCGCAAAGCTGTGCCGGAAGGTATGGGCAGTGATCGTGAAGGGCGCGTCCCCGACTCGCTCCACCAGCGTATGGATATGCCGGTTCACCGTCTGGCGGCACATGGTGAACATGCGTTGATCGCGCCGACAGGGGTGCTCTTTCAAATAACAAGCGACCCGGTCGAGCAGCAACGCTTCCTTGATGGGGATATAGCGCTTGGGTGAGCGCTGAACCTGCGCCTTGGTCGGCCGCCCTGCCCCTTGCTTTAGGGTTTTCAGGAACACACCGATATCGTAGCCATCATCGATGAAGCAGCTGGGTGTTAATGCCAGTACTTCGGAAACACGTGCGCCTGTGGTCCACATCAGATCCAGGATTAACCGATAGGTCGGATTGGTTTCTTGGGCCAGCAGCGCAAGCACTTCCGGATACAGCAAATAGGTGGGCATCTGCTCCACGGTTTCGAGCACCACTGCCCGCTTTCGAATCAGCCTGTCCCAATCAACCTCAACCCGGATAGGAAAGCTCATCTCAACGGGTTCGATTGAGCCGAACAGACGAGTAGCCACGGGACGCGGAAATGCCGGACGCGGTGCAATTCTATGTACCATTTGCCTAAGCCGATTGGTGCAAGGTGGGTGAAGTATAGCGCAGCCTTTTGCTCTCTTTATGGGGCTGGAACCCTAGCGAAATCGAACATGAATGGGATGCACCAAACTAGGGGGTAATGGTGCAAAATCCGACCAATATCCCCTCCAGGCACAGGCGTATAATGAACCTCTCATCCCTTTGTTAAGGAGGGCTGTGCTATGCCTCGTCCCCAGCGTATTACCGACCCGAGTACCCTTGAAACGCTTGCCCGGGTCAAAATCGACTCCCTCATTCCGTCGCAACAAGCGACGGCACCTAGCTTCCTACGCAGTGCCAACTGCTATCAGCAGCGTTTCATTAAATGCGCCGAAATATGCACCTTCCACTGCGAGCCAGAATTCATCCACGCTATCCTGCTGGAGCTAGATCCGGAGGTCTCGGTGTTCGTGCCTCAACCCTTTCTGCTGCGTATCGGTCGGCGTCGTTATACGCCGGACATGTATGCGATGCGAGAGGGTCAGGCTTACGTGCTGGAGTTAAAACCCGATGGGGAATTTGATCCCGGGCTGCACCAAACACTCACCCCCTTCTTTGCCCATCACGGCTTAATCTTCGACGTTGTCGCCAACGAAACCATCATGAAACGCGAAACCGAGGCGCTCCACTGGTTACCCCTGATTCAGGCACTTGTCGTTGCAAGGGATGTCGACACTCAGTCCGAAGAAGGTCGCATCTGGCAAGCCTGTTGTGCTCGCAGCGGTACCACCCAGGTAGGTGACTTTGTCCACCCCGGTGATCGGGATCGAACCATGCTGTCCGAAGTTGCGCTTCACCGCCTCTTACATAACGGCAGTTTGTGCGCCGACCTCAGCCGCGCACCCTTCGCCTATGACACAGAGTTACGTCCGTGTACCTGACGTGGCAACAACGATTGGCTGAAGATACCAGTCTACGCGATCTGGCAAACTGGCCGGGCATTGCTACCTATCAATGCGAATCCTCCAAGTACCGTAGGCAGTTTTTGCGCAACCAGCAGATCGTTGCGCGCGTCCTGGCAGGCGACAAACAGAGCGAGGTGGCCAATGCGGTGGGGGTCAGTCCATCGTGGATCAGCCGTCTATTGAGCCGTTGCCTGGGCGGTGAAGACTCAACACCACCCCGGCTCACCGCCGGTTTGATCCCCTACAACCATCTTGCAAGCGGCCAACGTCGATCCCCACTCAGTAGCGTGACAAAACCACGTGGCGCCCGTTGTTCATTCTCTCATCTATTGACCGTCGCACAAGGGCTGAAGGCTTACCTCGATAACGAGATCAAGAAGGATGTGGGTGACGACAAACGAGGGCAAAACCTGACGCCAAAAACACTCCATCAGGCGTTTATCAACCACCTGATCAGTATCCACTGGCCTCGGGATACCTATCCGTTCACCGAAGAAAAACGCGGGGCAGAGAGCCTTCGTCGCTATTATCACCTGATGCGAGCGCAGCTGACGATGCCGAAGGATAATTATTGTCCGACACAGCCCCGCGTGCAAACCGATCGGATTTTTTCGGAAATTGAGATCGATTCCCAAACCATGGATGTGTTCACTCAGGCGGCTATTATCGACACCCACGGCAATCTCAAACCGGTCAGGTTGTCGCGCGTGAGCCTCTACCTAGCACGGGATGTGGCCTCAAAGTGCTACCTCGGATACTGGATTGCCTTCACCAAACACCCGAATCAGGACGATGTACTGGCACTCCTTAAACAACTTGTCACGCCGTGGTCGCCCATGACATTAACGACACCGGGACTTACCTATCCGCCAGGCCCCTGTTTTCCAACCGCACTGGACGAGACGGTTTGCCGGCTGACGTTGGGGATCGTCAAGTTTGATAACGCCTTCGTTCATTCTGCTGGTACGGTCCGAGATTTTGTCTGCAATCGCCTAGGCGCCACACTCAATTTTGGTCTGCCAAAACAGCCCAAAGGGCGTCACGTCATCGAGCAGGCGTTTGCGAGGGTGAATCAGATCACCCACCGGTTTAAATCGACCACCGGCAGCCACCCCAGGGATCCGATTAAAGAGTCTCAGAAGCTAAGCAAATTTCCACCGCTACTCTCGCTAAAAGTGCTCGAAGAGGTGGTCAGTGTGTTTCTTGCCGAGGAAAACGCGCGGCTGTTACCCCAATTGGAGCACCATTCACCGCTGGATATCGTCGCTAACCAGCTGGCCAATTGCTATCTGCTCTTACGTCCGAGGATGCCCGAAAACGCGCTCAACCCCTTCATCGAAGAGCGGCAGATACGGGTCTGTAAAACCAAGGCCGAACAGCGCTCGCCCTACGTGCACTTCGAATACCTGCGTTACAGTGGCCGGGGTTTGAACCACGCTCACCTGATTGGCCAAATGATCCTGATCCGCTTCGACCGCCGCGATATCCGTTCGCTACATGCGTACAGTTCAAAAGGCGAAGACTTGGGTTCTCTCCTCGCCCCCAGGTCCTGGCAACGCTATGCGCACAGTCTGAAAACGCGAAAGGCGATATTCAAACTCAATCAAGATGCCAGTTTTGACCGCAGCGATCCGTTGCTGGGTTATTTTAGCTACCTGGATGAACACAAGGCGTTACCCGCATATGCATTGGAGTTGGTGCGCGTTAACCGCGAGTACAACGCGGGTGTGATCGAGTTGCCCGAAACGCCGGCTACAGCCGAACTCAGCGTATCTCATCGCCGCCCCGCCACCACGAAAACCGATGTGCCTGCCTGGAGTTCCACTATGGTTTGCCGGAGGCGACGATGACTGACGGCATGGCGTCAGTCATTAACAACCCACATCGGTTCTACATTGAAACGCCGATGATACAGGGGCTGCACGATAAGGTGACGCAGTGGTTGTGGTGCGGCTTTACCGGTGGGCTGGTTGTCGGGGAGGCTCGCACCGGAAAAACCCGCGCCGTGAGGGCGCTACAATCACCTCTGTTAACACGTGACCAGGAGCCTGTTTCCGTGCATCGGGTGGCATACGGGCTACGAGACCGACAGACTTTACGTGACGCTTGGGTCAAACTGGCCGAATCCATCGGTATCAGCGTCTCGCCTCGTCACACCGCCGGGATGCTGGCCAGCCAAATTGTCACCTTCCTGGCCGAAAGTTCGCTGTCCAATCGGGACCGTCAGGTGGTGCTATTTGTCGATGAATGCCAGTTTCTGACGCTGGATCAACTCAATGTCTTTGCCGAAATTTACAACGACCTTAGCGAGGCTGGCATCAACGGCGTCATTATCTTTATCGCCAACAGCATTCAGTTCGAAGGGATGGCAAAAAAGCTACTGAAACCCGAATACAGCTATCTGCGAGAGCGTTTTTTTGCCAATGCACACGAATTCTTCGGGTTTCGTAAAGCCAGTGAATTGAAGTCCGTACTCAAACAGTTCGATGCCAAGCATAACGGCACATCGATGCTGGACAGCTTCATCGACACCTCTGGGCAAGAAACGTGGCGACTTAGCAGCCTGACCGAGCTCATTTGGGACATCTATATTGAGGAATACCAGAAACCCAGACAGATAACTTCCTGGGGCATGGAATATTTTTATCGGTTTATCAAAATCCTGATTCAGGATTATCTGCCTCACTACGATTTTCGTGACAGCGGCAACTGCGAAGCGATGATTGCTAACAGTCTGGAAGCCAGCGGGTTAAACCCCACCTTAGAAAACCTGACGAAGAAATATAGATGATCAACAGTGGCGTGTTACTTATCAAACCTTACGCCAGTGGCTACAGCCGCCTACGGTGCTTTCATATCGTCAACCACCTATACCGAAGCCCTCAGCTAGCCAACGCACTTACCGCGCGGCTAAGAGAGCAGTACCGCACCCACCTGCCTAGCGGTACTGCGCTGTATCAAGCCGTAACAACGATGCAGCAGGAGGCACTAACTCAAGGCGTTACCACACTCCCTGACGATGAACCGCTCACGTACAGCAAACCGATAAAATGCTGCCCAGAGTGTGCTGCTATTGGCTATCACACGCCTATCTTCGATATTCCCTGGTGCCGGTTTTGCCCTGTGCATGGGGCGTTGTTACGACGCAACTGCCCGTCCTGCCGTCAGCCATGGCGGACGCTCAGTGATCTTGCCTCCAACAGCTGTCATCTCTGTGGCACTCAGATTCCCTTTAAAGAATTAACGGCCAGGGGTGCGTTCCAATCGTTTGATTATCACAAAGTCCAAGAAATTTTCACGTTGAGAACGGGCCAACAGGTCACCATGCACAGCGGTCTGGACACACGTACGCACCTCGATACCACCTACCCCATTGCTTTAAACTCGGAGTTTTTCCCCTCGCTGCTAAACCACGGTTGCCAAAACGGTGTGCAGTCAGCCTTACGCGCTTCTGGGGTCAAGCTGGAGCGGACACTGGCTCTGACCACAACAGTCACCCCGTATGGCAAACCTGATCCGAGCCAGCCGAGTTATCACCGATTAGAGATCGACGAGATCGAATCAGCCGGCAAGCGTAACGTCGCCAGCAGAATTTACCACTTACTAGGAAAACCAAAGCGTTTGCGCCAAATCAGGCCAGGCCTAGCGCTGTTCGATTGGGAGGAGTTCTACCTTCTCAACGGTATTGAGCAGATAGCCTATCATTTATGGTGGGCTCTGGTTGACCGGCATCGAAAGGGCTATGAGGTATATCGCCGTGATCCTACACCAGACCTGTTCACCCGCGCGGGATTGTCCGAGTTACCCGCGATTCCCTCCGTTAAACGACTCGTTATCCTCGAACAGCGTCACATTGATGACCTTCAGGAGGGAGTGTTTCTGGTATCGCGAAATTTTGCCGAGCTCATGTACAAGATCGAACTAATTAACTTCTTTAAACGGGTATGGTGTTTTGTCTCTCATCGGCAAAGGTTGTCGTCCTGCCTATCGATTGCTGAAATAGACCAGTATGTACAGGCGGTTTTTAGAAGCGACGACGGCTACTTCCCAACCCTATTGCGACTGGATAAGCACACCCTGTCCTGCGTATTAATCAAAAATTCATTGGCACTCGATATCCAGCGCCGTTTGCCTCCACAGTAAATGATGCGGCATCGATAGGCGGGCGGACCTCTGCGAACAGCAGAGGTGCCAAAATAATTGCCTGTTAGCGAAGTCAAAACCTGGAGGTCAATTTTTTGAGTAATCGGTATAGATCTAAGAGGTCACCAGCATGGCAATGGTAGTAACGGGAAGACGGATATCGCTTAGCGACGAAGAAAAAAAGGCTATAGGAGATTACTCCGCATATTCCGATCAGCAGGCCAATGCTGCGATTGCTTTCCTTTCCGGGATACCGCCGCTGTCTCGCCAGGTTGCGGTATCCCATCTACGGTGGGCGCTTCGTATTGCTGGGCTCACCGGTAGTGAATGGTCAAAGGTCCAAGCATACCGACACAAGGTAGGAGGGGCTCAACCGGCCGTTGATTATGTAGTGAGGGCAAGATCCTTCTGGGGAGGTGTTCCGCTTCGCTTAAATCTGCTAACGATGGATTGGTCCAGAATCGACCGAGACTTTGTACTCTTGGTAAAAGAGATACTCAGGGGTGATCTTGCAATGAGCACCAGCTATGCCAACGGCAGTATCTGGACAATGAAGCATGTCGTCACTCAGGAATGGGAGTGGGAGCGAATCAGCACGCGGCAATATCACCAAGTCATGTTGGTTGAAAGTTCGACCACCTGGTCTAAGCCAAAGGATCGCCAGTTAGGCATCGATGATGTCTCTACCCTGTTAGCCGCCGCCCAGGATCAAGGAGGGTTTAAAGCGTTGCGGGATACTGCTCTGATATCGCTGCTGTACGCCTGTGGCTTGCAACGTAGTGAGGCGGCTGCCCTGAATATCGATGACATAGATCCACAACGCAAGCGCATTCGTATCCGCGGGGAAACTAATCAACAACGATGGGGGTACCCTCCTCTTCCGGTATGGAATTGGTTGCAGGACTGGACTCGTCATGGGCTACTTGGCGAGGAGGCAATCGAGAGGACCACCATAAAAGGCTTCTCTATGAATACGCCGGCAGCAGACCAGAACACTCCCCTGTTCGTCAGAATCCGCCGATGGGATGTGGTGCTCAACGATCAACGCTTAACCACGAGCGGGATACAGCTGATATGCACGTATCTAAGCCGTCTCGCCGGTATCGAAAAAATTACGCCCAACGATTTGCGAGCAGCGTTCATCAGGCGAATGATCATTGAATGCAACGATCTCAGTCTGGTCAAGAATATTGTTGGACACAAAAGTATCAATACGACAGCGGGTTACGACCAACGCACTGAAGAGGCGAGAAGTAACGTATTTCGTGATTTTACAATGCATGGATTAAGCTAAAGATAGTCGCGTAATTATTTGTTAATAAAGATAAAGCATCGCGGCTTACCTAGCCTGTATCTTGGGATTCGCCGAGATAGGGTGCGGACGCTGATATCATAGTTCTAGCGGGGAATACCGGTAATGATGAACCGAAGGTAAGGACGGTGACATTATCATCGTCTCCCCCTACTTGCTCCATCTACACAAACACTTAGAGCTACGGCCAACCTACCCACTTAGCCACGATCCGGCGCTTCAAGTTAGGTTCAGCGTAGCTGTAAGTCCGATTTGTAGTATCGATAGAACGCGAGGCCCACTTAGCTACGGTCAACCTACCCGTAGCGCTACGACTGGATCACTACAGTTGAGATTTTAAAGCCCTGAAGTGGTACGTTGAATTTAGCCACATGAATAGAGCTGGTCGCATTACCTAAAGACGTCTGCAATGTGGAACAAGGCTGTCACCGTCACTGCAGCAGGTCATGCAGATTCCCCATGAAGTTCTAGGGAAATAGACACCTGTCTAAGCGATATATAGTGACTCACAAATATCAGCATAATGGCCTACAGCGTAGGCTAAAGATCAGACCAGCGGCTTGAACATCCCATTGCTAAATGTCCCGGTCGTTCTATTGCCATCAGCCTCGATCCGTTCCAGCATCCCGGAATGAGTGGTCGATGCCTGATACCGTACCTTACTGGACGTGACACTCTGGGCTAGCTCGCCACTCTCCCGCTCCTGTTCTAGCGATTGGAAGACATCCTCAGGGTCCAATACTGGGCCGCTACGATCGATCATGAAATCCTCACTTGGTCCATCACTATCAAAATATGAATCCCAGTCTGATGCTTGGTCATTAGTGTTGGTTGGGGGCTGGTAATGGGTCACAGGATGGCGCAGCCGTTCCAAGGCGTCGTCGCGTGATTCCTCATCACTGGACTCAGTCTGAGGTTCAACATCAGCCAGTAGTCCGCGGGCAGCACCTGTGATTCGGACACGGCAGAAATCACCGATCAGAGCTTGCAGGCAGCCTTCACAAATATCCGTGGTAATTCGAGTGCCGTCTTCCCACGCACTGCCGTAACCGCAGCGGTGATCAATGTGAGTGATCGCCGCGAACGCAGGAGTGCTAGCCTCAAAACGTTGTTTGCAACGGTCACACACCACCGCCATCGTGCGTTCGAAGGTCGATGTTTCAGTGATACGCATCAGGTTTTTCCTCATGGGTCAGCCAGGCTTGTGGAGCGCTTGCCGCAGCCGAAAATCCAATCAAAGTGACGTATTGCATGACTCATTCTAGTTCAGTCGTGCACCATATCCATCAGTGCAGTCAGTCGTTCCAAGTATTAGCTACCGAGTTTCTGTGCAGCTTCTATTCCTAATCATGCCTGAGAGATGCCAGCTTTAGGAATAGCGCTTATAAAAAAGGGCGCTCAATTGAGCGCCCTTTATAATTTATCGGTCTGGTCTTTAAGTTTGATAATCCTGCTCTTAGGCTAGGGGTGTCTCCACCGACATCAGTACCCCCATATCTTACTGGGTTCCGGTCTGCACTGACCAATGAAGATTATTTTGTTGTGGCGATTGTGTCAACATCGACTTAGCTAGGATACGACTCACGGTCATAGCAAACCATTGTTTGACTAGCCGAATGGAACGGTAATTTTCCCTTTTTAGTTAGCGCTAAAGCTGAGGTTAAGCCATCTTTAGAATAACCGTCCGGTTAGTATTACTGTCGGCATATCTCCTAAACCAGAAAAGATAACCGATAGGTTATTTTACTTGCTACTTACTTCCTATAATTTCAATAATATAACCGATCGTTTATTTAAAGGTGTGTAATGAAACTCTTGGTTAGCAAAGTTACCGACATCGGCAACATCACCAAAGCCGTACGTAAAAGCCAGCAGATCCGACAGGATGATCTTGGATATATGGCCGGCTGCAGCCACAAATTCATCGTCGATGTTGAGAAAGGAAAACCCACCGTCCAAACAGAGCTACTTCTGACCCTCCTCACCGAACTCGGGATCGATGTCTATCTTGATGTGCCGGATTCTGCCGTGGCGAAACTGAAAGACTATGGGCTGCTATACACCACTGACCCGGTGCACTCGCATGAGTGATAGCCTAAATCGCGTCCTGGCCGTCTGGAACAACCACACTCTAATCGGTGAATTGCGCGAGTCGAACAATCTTTGGCAGTTTGAATACGATCCTCAGTGGACCGACTTTGATCTGTGCCCCTCTCTCCCCATTGGCACCAGACAGATGATCGACGGCGCTTCTCTCCGACCGGTTCAGTGGTTCTTTGATAATTTGCTTCCAGAAGGTGGGGCAAGGGAGCTGATCTCCCGAGATGCGAAGATCAACAAGGCTGATTCGTTTGGCTTGCTGCTAGAATTCGGAGCTGAGTCGGCTGGGGCGCTAACACTGCTTCCTCCGGGTGAACGTCCAGGTACCGGCATCACCAGACCGTTTACCCATGAAGCGCTCTCAGAAAGTATTCGCAACCTCCCTAACTTCCCCCTTACGGCCGGTACCCACAAGAAGATGTCCTTGGCCGGAGCACAACACAAGCTGCCGGTCATCTTCGAGGATTGCCAGCTCTACGCGCCTGATGAGTCCTATCCCTCGTCACACATCCTTAAACCCGATCACCCCGATACCAACAAATATGAGCACACTGCTGCTAACGAATGGTTTGTGATGCGTTTAGCTGAGGCGCTGAAGCTCTCTGTTCCTCCGGTAGATCTGCTTAGCGTTCCTGAATCAGTTTACCTGATAGAGCGCTTTGATCGATCCAAGGTAACTGGGTCACCTAAAAGAATTCACGCCATCGACGCTTGCCAGGTGCTATCGATAGACCGTATTTTCAAATATAGGGAGTGCAACGCGGATACTTTGGACAGGCTGATCACTTTAACGCGGTCCCGAGCTGAAACCCGACAGCGCCTCTTTTGCTGGCTGCTCTTCAATATTCTGGTAGGTAACAACGATGACCACCTGAAAAACCTATCTTTCTTCCCCGATGGCGATCGTCTGGTGCTAACAGACCACTACGACCTGCTCTCAACGACCGTCTACGCGCCTAACGATGGCTGGGAATTGGAGCAGACCACATGGCCTGTCGGTCAGGCTCAAAACTATAGCCAGATTGACATTAACTGCATTCATCAACTGGCTCAATCCCTGAAGGTTCCAAAAAGCTACGTTGATCGAACTATCAAACGATATTGCAGCCAAATCTGTGCGCTGGCAGACAGCCTCATTGCAGAACACAGCGCCTCGGATCAACCAGGATTAGCTAAGGCCGGTCAGCAACGGCTGCTTCGTAAAATTCGATATGGCGTGATTAACGACATGGTTGGCCAGCTCACTTAAGAAGTGATGTTGCTGGAAATCCTCCCAAAACGTAGACTCTGGGCAACTCCCAACAGATGCGGCCAAACCATGGTTACAATCCGTGGCCACACTATACTTGATCTGTACCAGTCAGAATGGACACTTACCTAAGCGACACATCGTGATTCAAACTCTTCTAGGCTGAGATGGCCCAAAGCACTGTGCCTTCTGGAGCATACCTCCATCACGTCTAATTGAAGGAGGCCATGTTGAGATCCGGATAACACCGACGTCGACCTTTCCGCAATGGCAACTAGCTGTCAAAGCTATCTTCTGAGGGTTGGAGCCTAATCGTCTAATCGTCTAATCGTGAAGATAAGCGAACGACTGGCAGTAAGTGATCTACTGCAGGAGCGCGTTTTAGTTGTCACCCCGAGTATTCAGGATTGGGGGAGCCTTAACATGAGCTGGGACAAAAGAGGACAGAGAGTTTTCCCGCCCCTACGATTTTTAGCTTGAATCTGGTTCAAACTCAGGGAGCGATTGGAATTCAATGCATGCGGCTGCAAGTAGATACTTGTTCTGCTCTACTGACTGCGGGCAACGATTACGTCTCTACTATGGGAATTCCGCAATATCGACAAAGCAGAAGTCGTGAGTTAGCCCTATCTGCAATTGTTGTGGATCAACTGGCGCCAATATCAGACTCTTGATTGATGTTAAAGGGGGCTCTGCTGCCGACACTTGCGAGTCGTACTAGTTGTTACTTGCGTCACTGCTGTCAAAGGTCACCCTGATGGATGGATTGAATATTGATCGCTTTGGGCTCCAGAATGCAGGCCTCCCGACACAGTGCGCAACCGAGACAGGCGGTCTCGTCTATCCATGGTTTTTCACCCGCCCAGGTCAGGGCACCGGGAACCGGACAGGATCCTTGGCAGGCGCCGCATTCGGGGCCGGTGTAGGGAAGACAACGACCGCGGTCGATCGAAGCCTTGGCAAAAGGCGGAGGGGTGGCGGCTTGCACGGGTTCTTTTTCATCGTCCTCCTCTTCATTGGACTCAAATGGTCGGAGCAAGGCACCCGGCTTGCAGGCGCTGACACAGGGCCAATCCTGGCAGAGATGACAGCCTTTATTGAGCAGATCTAACGCTGGAGTTGCCGCTTCTTGAACGCCTAATTTGGCCGATAAGACAAAGATCACCTGATCCGGGCAAGCCTCGATACAGGCGTTGCAGCGGGTGCAGGCGAGTAAAAAATCCAGTTCGTCGATGGCAAAGGGAGGGCGAATAAAGCGCTGTGCTTTCTGTTTGGCGCGACGCTCAGCCTCGTTTATCGCTACTTTAGCGGCTTTGTTCAGACCTGCCGTTAAAAATTCGCGACGGTCCACGGTATTCTCCTGATCGTTACGGGTTATTGATGCGTTTGACTCGCTAAGTTCAGGGTGTACTTCGATTAGCGATGATCATCTTATCCCTGATCAGCCACTTACGGCGCCACAGGCTAAGGCCGACCAGTGCGCCACCCAGCAAAGCGACGAATACACCGAGCGGGCCTATCGGCGACGGCTCGCCGATTCGAAGCGGAAAGTCGATTGCGTAGTCGTGGTCTTGAGTGATAAATGTGGCGCTGATTGTATAGTCACCGGTGGCATCAAACACAAAGCCCTGACGGTAAACGCCATCGTCGATGGCTTGTGTTCCCAGAACCGTTTGATGCGGGTTAAACCAGCTGTCATTGCTGGCGGTAAACGTCACCTCGCCATCGAATGGCTCGCCGTTATCGATGCGGCTGGCATAGAGATTGACGCGTCCCGGCTCGTTAGGTTGGGGAAAGGCGGGAAAAACCATATAGATGATGTCGTAGTCGCCGATCTGGGTTTCCACCACGGCACTGGGTGGGGTATTGGAGTCTTCGCTGAGGCTATACGCGGGTCGTCCCAATACATGGTGAGCCGAAGATGGCGCAGCGCCAACGAGCAGACCCAATACAAACATCAGCGCGATGGCTATGGAATAGGGGGTCGGTTTGTAGTTCATGGCTAAGTTCATGGTTAACTCCTATGACCGGTAATGGTGCCTTCGAATCGTAGCGCAACTCTGATCGGCACGCTGGGGTGGGGACATACCTCAACACAAAGACCGCAGCCGACGCAGCCCGCTTTGACGACGGGGCGGTAGATATTGGCAAAATCGAAGCCGATAGCTCGACTTCCCAAGGGGCAGATGGTGGCGCAAGCGCCACAAACTCCGCGATCCACCCAGGGATAACAGGCGGTTCGATCGATCTGGGCAATCCCCATGTTAATGTCATTCCGGGCCACCGGCATCAGGGCATCGGTCGGGCAGACCTTCATGCACTTACCACACAAAGTGCAACCTTTTTCCTCGGGTACGATGTAGGGTGTATTGACCCGTTCACCACCCTGCCGCTGGTAAAACTTGATGCACCGGGGTGGGCATATTTCGCCGCAAAGTCCGCATCCGATACAGGCCTCGGTAAATGCAAAATCATTTTGCAGCGCGCCGGGTGGACGCAGCCGGAGCCGCCGCCGATCGGGGGGGATCGGGTTCTGGTTTTCAACCATCGGCGCCATCAAACGGGCAAGTGCATAGGGAAGCAGTGCCAACAGACCATACAGCACCGGCTTCAGGATGCCCTTGATAGCAGTGCGTCTAAACACCGTCCCCCTCCTGCGCCGATCGCTGTCGATGCCGGTAGTGATGGCCCAGATGGCCGGGGCCTTTGGCCGGGCTGTCGTGGATCTGGACGGCAAAGATCAGTGCATCGGTCGGACAGACGGCGATGCAGGCGGTGCAGTTATTACATTCCTGGCCGAAGTCGTCGTGCATCGGATTCAAACCGAATTCACAGATCGCGTTGCACTTGGCGCAGTCGTTACAATGGTTGACATTGCGTTGAATACGCAACAACCGGTAGCGCCCGAGCAACGCGTAAAGCGCCCCGCCGGGACAGAGGTAACGACAGAAGCCTCGCCGGGCTACCAGCAGGTCGAACAGCAGCGTGGCGATAAAAAATAGCGTGCCCGAACCGAACCCACCCAGCGCCAGTGCGTAATAGAGTTCCCGACCGACAATCGCCGGCGGATAGATGGCCGCCACCAGCACCGATCCAATCAACGTCGACAGCACCAGCCCGGCCAACAGAACGCCATATTTTAGCCGGCGGTCAAAATGCCGGTTTCCCGTACGGAAGCCCTGCTTTTGCAACCAGATTCCCAGGTTGGTGTTGAGTTCATAAAGCAAGGTGGCGGGACAGATCCAACCACAGTAGAAACGGCCGAACAGCAGGGTAAATCCCAACGGTATCGCCGCCGTCAGCACAAAGGGCCAATAGATGCTCATTCCGGCAAAAATCTGCCCGACCACCGCCAGCGGGTCGCTGAGTTTCAGACCAAACAAATTGCCGGACCAGGTGGTTCCTTTAATGGCATCGAGCTGTTCGGCCGGATCATCGCTAAAGAAGGTCAGCACCTCCATCGCATCATAAAAGCGTTTCTCCTGGGGCAGCAGCAGATCATAGGCATGGGCCGCGACATAATTTTGATAGACGCTGACCAGCGGCAGCAAGATAAGCAGCAAAAAGACCAGACTCAGCGTTACCCAGCGGAGTTTGTTCAGATGGCGCCGAAACGGGGCTGCTGCTGATTTATTTCCGGTGGAGGCGATTTTGATCGTCGTCATAAGCTCCGATGAACCCTTTCTAAACGCTGTATAGCCGATGACGCAGATCGCATCAGGAGGCCGCCTGCCTTTGGGCGGGGATAATGCGAATCGCCTGAGGGATTTGAATGCAAGAGCGTTCGCACAGGCCACAGCCGACACAGGCATCCAGCACATGAGGCTGCTCCAGCATGCCGACCCGGATCGCCACATCAGGCAGCGGACAGGCCCTATAACAGACCCCGCAGGTCTTGCCCTGGTAGGAGAGACAAAGCCGCTTATCCACGCGAGCCCTGCCCATCTTGACCTGCTGAATAATGGGCTCGGCTTCGCGTTTGATCGGTTTCAGGGCCCCGGTGGGACAGGCATCACCACATTTCATGCAGAGGATGCAGGCTTTCTGCCGGGGAATGATATAGGGCGTATTAATGCCATCGAGCCCTGCCTCGGCACCGAAAAAATTGATGCACTGGTTGGGGCAGACTTCGGCACATTGGCCACAACGAATACAACGGCTGAGAAACTCTTTCTCCGGCAGGGCTCCCGGCGGCCTCAAGAATCGCCTGATTGCGCTTTTAAACTTAAATGCGGCCTGGGCCAGCGTCACCCCGAACAGCGGGGTGACGCCTATACCCAACAGCAGTTTTCTGACAAAGGCTCTGCGCTTCATACCTTTTCGATACGACAGGCCTGCTTCTTAAAGTCCACCTGTCCCGAGACCGGATCC
The DNA here is from genome assembly GCA_036961355.1 of Motiliproteus sp. Lineage (GTDB taxonomy): Bacteria > Pseudomonadota > Gammaproteobacteria > Pseudomonadales > Balneatricaceae > Motiliproteus. Next base: position 37,369 of record JBALVL010000028.1, on the reverse strand, counting down.
CAACAGCGGTTGGTGATGCCGTTGGCCAGCCATTTGTTCTTCTTGGGATCGGCGCTGTCGGCCACCGACAGGTTCCAGGGGCCGAACATATAGCCGCGGGGGACATTGTTGCGCGCCGGTTTGATCAGCGAGTTGGTGCCGCCGACCTGCGCTCGGGCTTCCAGCGATCCCCGACGGGTGATCACCCGGACCTTATCGCCATCCTTTATCCCGAGTTCCTTAGCATCCTCGGCGTGCATCTCGACATACATCTCGGGCACCAACCGGCGGGTTGTTGGGCTGCGGATGGACTTGGCGGTATGGAAGTGTTCGTATACCACCCCCAGTCCCATCCAATAGGGGTATTTATCCTTGGGAATCTGCTGCCAGGGCTTGCCGCGGTGCTCCTCGTCGGGCAAGTCCGGGGTCAATGCGTTATCCCGAGCCAGCTTGATCAGATCCAGATTATCGATGGTGTACAGCCCCTCCTTGGTGCCGAACTCCATCAGCTTTTGGGTGATCGCCTTGCGATCGGTGTAATCCTGCTTGCACAGTTTCATATGCACTTTGCCGTCCTTGGTCCGGAAGTAGCCGTAGGGGCGGCTGTCCCAGTCGCCTTCCTGCAGCATGTAGCGGCGTTTGGTGCCGCCCTCCTTGGCGATCATCAGGGTCGGGGCCGGCCACTGGATACCGCGCAGTTCCTTGAGCTGTTCGTAGGGGGTGATCCCTTCGACCTTTTCCCGCTCCAGCATGCCGGTCAGGTCGGTGTCGGTGCCAGCGGAGGCGCGGATCAGGTTCCGAAACACCTCCTGGGCATCGTAATAGCCATCCGCTTTACGTTGGTAGGGGAAGATCTTGTCGGCATCCAGGCCCAACAGGTGAGCGATCTCCTTACCCTTGTCGATCACCATATCCATATCCGGCCGACACCCAGGAGGGGGGTTGCCGCCTTTTTCACAGATATTGAGGCGACGTTCGGAGCTGATGTAGAACCCCTCCACCTCACCCCAGGTGGCGGCGGGGAAGATGACGTCGGCGTAGAGGTTGTTGGGGGCGTGGCGGTAAATCTCCTGCACCACGTTGAACATTTTCTTCAGCGCCGGGCGCACCAGATTGTAAGAGTCGGGCAGGTCGATATGGGTGGCGTAGACTAGGAACATCGCTTTCACTTCACCCTTGAGTGCCCGCTCCATCATGCCCACCGCGTAACCGGGATTCTTGGAGTTCATCGCCCGCACCAGATTCTCCTCCGGCACCCCCCAGGCTTGGGCCATCTGTTTGCGATGAGAGGCGTTAGTCAGCGGCTCGTTGAAGGGCAACCTACCGGTCAGTCCGCCGGTAAAGCGTTCGCCCATCGCGTTGGGCTGGCCCGTCATGGAGAAGGGGCCGCAACCCGGCTTGGCCAAGTTGCCGGTCAGCGCCAGCAGGTTGATGATGGAGATGACGTTGTGCTGACCGTGCAGATGCTGGTTGTAACCGATACCCCACATGATGATGACCCCGCCGTAGCCCTCGCCCTCCTGCTTGCCTTTGCTTCGGGCCAGACGTTTGCGGGTGGCGTCGGCAAACATGCCGGCCACACGGCGAATCAATTCTGGTGAGACATCATGGTTGGGACCGCCCATCCGGTCCTGAACCTGTTCCGGGCTGTAGTCGGCCCGTACCGCCTCGACATACTCCTCCCAGCCGGTGGCGTGTGCTTTAACGAAATCCCAGTCGATTACGTCCTCGTGCTCTTTCAGCAGCACGTGGGCGATGGCGTTAAGAAAGCTGATATCCCCATTCAAGATCGGCACATGGACATGGTTGTCCGGATTGATATCTTCGTAGCCCATGCTGGTGCCGGTGCGGCGGGGATCGACCACCACGGTGGGGATATCGGTTTTCTTCTTATGATCGGCGGCACGCCAGAAGATGATGGGGTGGGATTCACGGGCGTTGTGACCGAAGTGCATGATCATGTCGCACAGCTCGATATCCTCGTAGGCCAGCGGCGGCGTATCGGATCCTAAGGTGGCGAAATAGCCGGTCACCGCCGAGGTCATACACATACGCGCATTGGCTTCGATGGTGTTGGAACCCAGCACCCCCTTCATCAGCTGGTTTTCCAGGTACTGGCCTTCGGTGGTCAGCTGCCCGGACCCGTAAAGGGCGATCGAGTTTCCGGTGTATTTCTTGGCGAAGTGGACCACCTTGTGGGCCACCATCTCTGAGGTTTGTTCGTAGGGTACACGGACGAAGTGCTCTTCATCGAAAGAGCCTTTGGTTTGGCTGATATACTCCAGATCGCCATGGCCGGGTTTGTTCCACTCCTCCCACACATCTTTGCGCACATAGGCGTCCCCCTCCATGCGGTCGACGTACATCGGTTCGGCAGCGGTGAGCCCTTTGATGCACTGCAGGCCGTTATTGGTGGGGTGGTCCTTGTCTGGGCGCATGGAGACGATCTTGCCGTTTTCCGCCTGGATAATGGTCCCGCAACCGACGCCGCAGTAAGGGCACTGGGCCAGGGCGGTGGTACGGCCGCTGCCGCTCTGGGGTTTGGCCGGGGCGGCTTCCAGCTCCGGGTTGTTGCTGACATAGAGGCCGGCGCCCGCTGCGGAGGTTGCGATGAAGGCGCTGCCCTTGATGAAATTTCGACGGCTGGTCTTGATACGTTTCATGGTCCTGACTCCCTTCGTCAGCGGCGTGCTAGCGATTCAGTGTGCGTAGGTAGGTGATGATGTCGTCGATCTCCTGATCGTCCAGATTCGCCAATCCCTCTGGCCCCTGGAACGGCAACATGCGGGTGTTGGAGCGCCCCTTGCTGATGGTTTCCCGAATCAGACCGTCGCTGGCTTTTTGCAGAAAGCCCGGTTTGCCGATGGCGGTACCCGAGCCCCCGGCAATATAACCATCGCCTTCGGGGCCGTGACAGGTGGAACAGATCTGCTCAAACCACTGCTGCCCCAATCGCGGGTCGCCGTGGGCATCGGGTTGGGCATCGATCTCGGCGGCCCGGTTGGGCAGCACCTCAAAGGAGCGCAGGTAGGCCACCAGCGCCTTGATCTTGTCACGGCCAAGATGGGGGTAAGGCGCCATCCCGGTGCCTTCGCGACCATCGCGGATGGTACTCAGCAGGTACTTATCCGAGACCGAAGCCAGTAACTCTTTATTGGTCAGCGAGGGGGCTAGGCCGGGTTTACCGATCGCGTCGGGTTGATGGCAGAACACGCAGTTCTGATTGAACAGCTGCTCCCCTTGCTGGATGACCGCGGCATCTGCGGCATACGCTAGCGACGAACCGGCAAATAGAACCGCACAGGCGATAAAGGCCGATGGAAGAGACCTGTTTCTAGTCATGGCTGTTCTCCTCTCTTTGAAGGAAGGTGGCAAAAACACCGAGGGCTGATCAAAACCGTACAATCATGTAGGTTTAGTCGAGGGACTCACGAATAGCCACACCAATGGCATGAGTATTAGTCACGAACCTTGCAGGGGACATGTTTACCAACCCCACTGTTGCTGCGCTCGGGTATAGGCCATACCAGCATGGCAGTCGCTGCAAGGGACCTTTTCGCTTTCGAAACGGTCGTGCTCGGCATCGAGGAAGCTTTCCGGCAGCCGGTGAGCTATCCCCAGGTGACAGTCGATGCAGGCCATTACCTGACCGATCGCTTTTTGATGCGGATGCAGAGCATCCTCCGAGGTTGTTGCGGTAGAGGGAGGCGTAGAACTCATAGCCATAATCGCATGGCAGTTGCGGCATGCCTGAGAATTGTTTGCCCTCATGGTTTTCCAGACGGTACGGGCCAACTCGAGTCGTTTTGCCAAGAATTTTTCCCGGGTATCAATGGTTCCCGCAACCTTGTGGTACAGCTCGTTGACCGCGCCGATCTTACGCAGCAATTTGGCGGTCCATTGCTTAGGGACATGACAATCGGGACAGGTCGCGCGGACCCCGCTGGGGTTGATGAAATGGATCGATTGTTGATACTCGGGATAAACATTGTCACCCATTTCATGACAGGAGATACAAAACGCCTCGGTATTGGTGAACTCCAGGCTCCAATTGAATCCGCCCCAGAAAACCAAGCCTGCAAGGAAGGAAAGCACAATACTCATTCCGGACGCCATCGCCCCCCGGCTCTTCCGCCGAGAGGTCTGCGACATGAAGCTGGACTTACCTTCAGGCAACTGTGGTCTCCTATAAAAGCGAAGACAATCCCCCTACTAATAGCAGGTAAAAACCAGCAGTGCCTTGAAGCCCCTAACGGAAGACCGCCCATTGGCTATGGTTAACAGATAGATGACAGCGATCACAAGCGCGGCTCAGCGCAGGAGTGGGAGAGATGTGGAACGCATTGAGAACGATTCTGCTAGGGCTTGCATTACTATTTTCTCAAGGGGTGCCGGCGTATACTCACCATGGCTCCTCCATCCAGTGGATGGAGTATTCCGATGCTGCATTTGCCCGGGCACTAGCCGAAAACAAGCCGATCTTTATGCTGATATCGGCAGTATGGTGCTACAACTGTCACATCTACGAAGCTACGCTGAACACCCCGCCGGTAACCGATACCCTCAACCGCGCCTATATCGCCATCTTCGTCGACTATGACCGGCGCCAAGACCTCGCCCGCGCCTATCCCGCAGTAGGAATACCGATCACAGTGGTACTGGCCCCCAACGGCGAACATCTGGTCTCCGCGCCCGGAGCGATCCCGCAGGCTCGGTTGCTTGCCAGCCTCAACAAGACGCTGCACTTTCTGGCCAACGAGTACCGTCCCGAAGAAACAGTCGTGACCAAGACGAAGCCCAAGCCGCTGCAGCCATTGTCCCGGGCGCTGCTCAAGAACTATCTGGATCGGTTCAACCGGCAAATTTCGGCCGGATTCGACCCGGCTTACGGAGGCTTCGGGCTGGCTCAGAAGGAGCCCCATGCCGAGCTGTTGCTGCGACTAATGGAACTCGAACGCAACGGCGATCGCCGCTGGCGTGCGCCGTTGCTAACCACCCTGGACGCGATTCTTGGACCCGAGCAGACCCCACCGCAACAGGCCCGTCCACCCTTGAAGACATTATTACAGCTGCGCACACAGCAGACCGATCGGCTCGGCGAGGTGCAGCGGCTGCAGGAGCAGCACAAGCTGACCGGTCTCTACGATCCGGTCGAAGGTGGTTTCTTCAGGTACGCTACCCGGCGCAACTGGAGCGTTCCCCACTTCGAAAAGATGCTGTTCGAGAACGCTCAACTGGCGGAGCTGATGCTGCAGACATCGCTCCAATTCAAACAGCCGCGCTATCGCGATGCGGCCGACAGCAGCCTCGCCTACCTGCTGAACCGCCTCTACGACCAAGAAACGGGACGATTTTTCGGCAGCCAGGGCGCCGACGAAGTGTATTACCACCTCACCCAAGACGAGCGGGCGCAGGTCTCGCCGCCTCCGATCGACCGCACCAGCTACGCAGTGCCCAGCGCCCGGGCTCTGATCACCCTGCTCCAGGCCGCTCACCTGCTTGACGACCGTCGCTACCTGTCGCGGGCGATCCGAGCGGCAGACTTTCTGGCGACCCATATGGTCGGCGAGCGCGGAGGTTACAGCTATTTCGATCCCCGCGATTTCGATCCCAGAAAAGCAGATTCCCCCAACAAAGATCAAGAGCGCGACATCACCCGACTGGATGGTCAGCTATCCGATAATGCCTGGCTCGCCGAAGCGCTGCTAATGACTTATCAGGCTACCAAGGAAAAACGCTACCTCGACATCGCCGAGCGAATCATCGGCTTCGTCGCCGCACACCTCTATGATCCGGAATCCGGCGGGTTCTTTGCCCGGCACAGCGGAAGTTCACCTGCCTATCGGGCCGGCGAACAGGTGCTCCGTGACAAGGACCTGGAAGATAACGGCCGAATGGCAAAAGCGTTGCTCCATGCTTATCAGATCACCGGCAACCTCGACTACCGCAAGATGCTTGAGGGGACGGCTGGCTATTTTTTCAGCGCTGTTCAGCAGGGAGAGTTCAACGCCAGCTCGCCCGTCTGGCATCTTGTGGCAGAACAGCTGCTGGCCTCAGGACGCTACCCATGACGACCAAGCGCGACGAGGTCCGGTCCCGAGAATGCAGGCGATGAGAGTATGCTGTGTCCGACTGCTGGGCAGCCTGTCTCTGAGCTTGTTAATCGGCCTGTTCCTGCTCCCGGAGGCACAGGCGCAACCAGTATTGCACTGGGACCCGGCCCCTGAACCCCAGGAGACAACAGTGTCGGAACCGCTGTTGCGAGCCTGGGAGAATACCCTCCTGCATCAAGATGAGGAGAATGTCGCGCAACTGGCGCAACAGCTCGCCATCGGCCTCCGCCGACAGCAGCCGTCAATCATTCAGCCGGTGCTGGTACGACTGATCTCGCTACCGGAACCGACAGTGCTTTCGGCGCGGTTGCTTCAGGTCAAACTCTACCGACTCGCCTATCTGGCCCGACCGGAGCCTAGCTATCTGCAACGTCTAAGCCGCGAGGGTCTGGCACTGCAGGCCGAATGGTCCGCTTGGCGAACAAGCCGCCAGATCATTCGGGCCAACGAGGCTGCGGCTATCGCCCGGCAGCTGTTCCAGATTGGTCGCCTGCTGCCACAGCAACCGTTCACCGGGCAAGCCGTGAAGATGCTGAGCTTCCTCGAGCGTCACCTGATCGGCCCGGAGGGTGCTCTTCAGCAGTTCGATCCTAATCATGGGCCGGCGACCCGAGACGGACATCTGATCGCCAATGCAGCCCTGGGAATGGCGTTCTTTACCGGCTACTCGAGTACCGACAACGGCCATTATCTGGACATTGCCCGCCGCCTGGCAGAGTTGATCAGGGTTCGACTCGAGGATCAGACACTGGGGGGCTTTTATGCCCGCAACAGTATCAATCCCAGCAACAGCATAACCACCAACATCGATGGCCCCGATAAACCGTTCGATGATCGCAAGCCCATCCTGGGTAACGCCCTGGCGATCCAGCTGCTAGAACGGGTCGGCGGAACCTTCGCAGAGACCCGCTTACAGAATGCAGCTGGCCGAGCCCTCGCCGTTTGGCTGGAGCGGAAGGCAGCAAGCGGCTCGCCAGAAGCAAATTTTGCCCTGCTCCAAGCCGCACAGACTTGGAAATCGCAAGCCGAGCAGGTAACCGACCAGGGGCTGGAGGGGATACGTTTTAGCCTGCTGCTGCCGCTGGCGTTTATGGCCGGAGTATTGAGTTTCCTGTCACCCTGCACCCTGCCGATCCTGCCCGCCTATTTCGCCGTTGCCTTTCAGAGCGACCGGCGACGTTTGCTGGGGATGACCCTGGTGTTCTTCTTAGGCCTGGCTTTAAGTTTCTCAATGATGGGGGCCACGGCCTCCTATCTGGGTGCCTTACTGGCCAGCTACCAAAGTTATTTGTTGCAAGGCGCGGGAGTTATCATCATTCTGTTCGGCCTTGCCACCTTGGTCGGGAAAGGGTTTGCGGGGGTCAGGTTTCAGGACCGGCCGGCCACCACACTGTCAGGCTCCTTTCTCTTCGGCTTGAGCTTCGCTATCGGCTGGACCGCCTGTATCGGTCCGATACTCGGTGCCATTCTGCTGCTCGCCGCCAGCCGACAACAGGTATTATCCGGAGCGGTACTGCTATTCGTGTTTGCCATGGGCTTGGGGTTACCGCTTATCGCTCTCTCCCTGGCATTTGATCGTCTCGATCGCAGCGGCCGGGCCTGGCGCTGGTTGAAGGGAAAAGGCTGGTCGCTGCAATGGGCCGGCAGAAGCTTGCAGATCCACAGTTCAGGACTCATCTCCGGCCTGCTGTTGATCGTGCTGGGGCTGCTGATGCTGGGGGGGTATCTCAGCTATCTGAACCGGGTCTTGCCCCTTGATCTGCAGGCCTGGTTCGCAGGAATCGAACAGCAGCTGCTACAGGTTCTGCACCGCTAAAGACAACAAAAACCGCGTGACCCCAATCACCCAACCAACACCAGCGAATAAGATTTTCGTGTTTACGGAAACCCTACTGAATTCAACTGGATACTCTTTATCTATTAGGCTGGTCAATGTTGCGATATAGGGAGGTGGTTCTTAGCATGTTAGGGTATTGGAACGATTCCAACCGCAAGCTGAAACCGAGATAGACCTAGCCGTATGTCGGCCATAGCGGCTCAAAATGGAGATCTTTGGCGGGGGAGCATTAGAGTCCGCAGAGAGGCGTGTCCCGTAGCTACCGAGTGCTTAGAAGAGTAAAACCTGCGTCTATATTATTGATCCTGAGGAACTTGGAGGATCACAGTAATCGCAAATGCCAGCTGGTAATTTAGGCCGACTGCCACCGCTAAGGTTGTCTCGACGAGAATGTCTGCTTTGGGCGCATCTACGGAAGTCGGCTGAACTCGCAGCAACCATCCACTATAGAGCGGTAGATAACCCACACTCCAAACTCCAGATTGAATTTGGTTCATGCGAAGAGGACGAAGGCGAGCAGATCACCGACCTAATATTCCTCCAGGCTGATGGCCGGTTAGTCGCAGCAAGCGACCACAGGGCGGCAACCATACTTCAGTTCTATCCAACGACGGAGGAACTGAGCCATGTATGCTACCGAGCACTACAGCCAAAGCACAGAACCCTGGAACAAGGGCAAGCTGGTTGGTCAAAAACGACCTCTGAAGCTTAAGGAAACCTGGGGAATCAGAATTCGGCTTCAGATTGCGGAGAACCTCAGGGAGCTAGCTCTCTTCAACCTTGCCATAGATAGCAAACTGCGAGGATGTGACCTAGTGAATCTTCGGGTTCGAGATATAGCTACTGGAAGCAAGGTCGCATCCAGGGCGAGCATTTTTCAAAGCAAAACGGGCCGCCCCGTTCAATTCGAAATTACGGAGCAAACTAGGGAGGCAGTCAAAAACTGGATTTCTAGTTGCCAACTTAGTCTAGGAGATTATGTATTTCCAAGCGCCAAGGTTTATGGGTCACACTTATCCACCAGGCAGTATGCGCGGATCGTTGATTCATGGGTGTCGAGCATTGATCTCGACACAGGTATGTATGGTACCCACACCATGAGACGAACCAAAGTAGCCCTGATCTACAAACGAACCAAAAATCTCAGGGCTGTTCAGTTGCTGCTGGGGCACACCAACCTTGAGAGCACAGTTCGTTACCTTGGCATCGAAGTAGATGATGCATTAGAGATGGCGGAGCAGACAGAAGTTTAGCCGTGTAGCGTCCAATCCACACGGGCGCTTACATCTACTAAGCAGCCATCATTACTGACGTTTCCACTGCTCCAGATCATGCAGCATTTTCATGAAGTGCGCGGCAACCAAAATCCCATAAGCTATTTCTCTTAGGTGCCCCTGCCGAGCGATTTGAACAGTGTGTTGCAACGATCCATTGAATCCACACGACAAAGCGGACATTCTTCAGGCGTTGCTTCAACTTTGAAATTACCTAATAGCTGACATTAGCAAACGAAAAACCATGACATGTGTTGCGATATTGCGGAAGTAGCTTTAAACCTTATACCACTGGAGCTCCAAGCTGCTCTATCCTTCATCAACTGGCAAATTTATACCAATACACATTACATTAGGTAATGTGTATTTACTCAGAGCAAGGAACTCCTAGATGAGAAGATACTGGCTAGCATTTGCCCCGTTGTTTTTGGCACTGATACTGCCCCCTCTGAGCGCTTCTGCTGCAGATACTAGCGAAACCACCTGGCCACGAGAAGTCACCCTTCCTAAGGGGGTATTGGTGATCTATCAACCACAACCAGAGAAGCTAGAAGGCGATCAACTATCTGCTCGTGCAGCTGTTGCGTTAGAAATCGATGATAAAAACGAACCTATTTTTGGCGCTATCTGGTTTAACACACAGCTCAATACTGATCGTGCTGAACGTACAGCAACGTTTCAGGGTATAAACATCACTCAGGTACGTTTTCCCAATGAAGACAAAGCCAAGGCTCAACAGTTAACCACTCTGCTGGAAGAGGAGCTGCCCAAGCGACAATTATCGATCGATATGGATAATCTGATCGCCACTTTGGAGTACGCCGAGGAACGCAGCACAGCGGCACTGAAACTCAATACAGCGCCGCCCAAGGTGCTGTTTGTGAATGAACCCGCTGTGCTGATCAGTATTGATGGCGAGCCATATATTCAAGAAGAGGACGGTATCAAGCGTGTAATCAACACGCCCTTCTCCATCATTCAAGACCCCACCGATCAACGCTGGTATCTCAATGCAGATGCTGACAACTGGTACAGTAGCAACAAAATTGCAGGCCAATGGCAATTAGCCAAGACGGTGCCGCCCCACATTACGGCTTTGGCTCCTCCCATCGCAGTCACTGAAACAGAGGCTGGTGAAGAGGCAAACGATAATCAACCTACTGGACCCGCACCTAAGGTGATCGTCGTTACCGAACCCACCGAGCTGATTTCCAGCACCGGCAAGCCTGAATTCACCCCGATCCAAGGTACTGATCTGCTGAATGTCAGCAACACCGATAGCGACGTGATGATGGATATCAGTAAGCAGGAGTACTACATCCTGCTCTCCGGTCGTTGGTATGCGAGCAAATCACTAGAGGGACCCTGGCGGTATATTCCAGGCGATGAACTATCGACCGATTTTCCCAATATCCCGCAAGACTCCGAAGTGGCTAATGTCCGTTATGCGGTACCGGGAACCGAAGAGGCAGAGGAGGCGGTGCTGGATGCCCAGATGCCCCAAACCGCTGCGGTAGAGCGCAGCAAGGCCAGCCTAACCACGGAGTACGATGGCGACCCGCAGTTCAAGACGATTGAGGGTACCCAGTTATCTTATGCGACCAACAGCGCGACACCAGTGATCGCATTTGGCGGTCGATACTATGCGCTCGATGAAGCGGTCTGGTTTGTGGCAGACAAGTCCCAAGGGGCCTGGACGGTGGCAACCAACATTCCCGCCGAGATATATACTATCCCGCCAGAATCTCCGCTGTACTACGTCACTTTCGTACGGATCTACAGCTATACCCCTGAGGTGGTCTATACCGGCTACACCCAAGGCTATACCAATGTGTATGTCTATCAGGGCACCATCGTCTACGGTACCGGCTATTGGTACCCCGGTTGGTACGGGCGCTACTATTACCCCCGACCCTCAACCTGGGGCTACCATGTTCGCTACAACCCTCGCTGGGGCTGGAGCTTTGGCCTGAGCTACAGCAACGGTCCGTTCACCTTTAGTATCGGTCGCGGTGGCTGGTATCGGGGTGGTTGGTGGGGGCCAAGTCGCTACCGCAGTTATCGGCAAGGTAGCAGGACCGGTTACCGTGCCGGGTACAACGCAGACCGTCGTAACTCGACCCAGCAAAATATCTACCGCAGCCAACGCAATCAGCCCCGTACGCGAAACACCGTTAATCAGACACAGCAACGCAGCCAATCGCGTGCGGCCAGTAATCGGGCCAATAACGTCTATGCAGATAGAAACGGTAACGTACATCGCAATACTAATAACGGCTGGGAACAGAAAACAAACCAAGGTTGGAGCAAAAAAACAGCTATAAGCCAGTCACAGACGGAACAAAGCAGCCAGAAACAGCGGGCGACGCCAAGCCAACAGCGCCCTAACAATACCGGCCAGCATTCTTCCAATAACCGCACAAGCCAGAGCTCACGACAACAGTTAAACCGCAATCACCAAGCGCGGCAACGTGGTAACCAGCGCTCGCAGCAACGACGCAGCGGAGGTGGCGGCGGACGCCGCTAAATTTTGGTGCTGAATTTGAGGTGACTCTGCATTCGAATTGATCCACTCCCAGGCCGCTACGAACCTACAAATGCGGTGATGGCTAACAGCATTACTGCGTGTGTTAACCCGATAGGAGGACAAGGCGTAGGTACGGACTATCGGTCTAGGCCATGGCTCCAATGAAGCGGGGGTTATGTTTTACACGAACGAACATAACAGTAGGGAATCCTCGGTTACGTCTTTTTAATACCGCGAGCACAGCGCATGGCCTTTAAGGCGCCTTGGAGCACGCCAGCTGGCCCCCAGCATGTAGCTTGTGAGCCAAGCATTTTCCTTGGCGTTATTGATATTCAGATCGCCTGGCTGCACCGTGGTTTCTGACATCAGGTTGCGGGCGGCATCCCTGGTTTCGGGGGTACGCGACCAATAGTAGGCTTTGTAATCGATGTTGGTAAAAATACCGTCGTCTAACGCTGGTTTTTGCTTCTCTAGGTCGACGATACTCGACATCTCTTTGGTATGAGGCAACTTCCAGTCGGAATGATCGGCAAAGGACAGATCTTCACAATATTGGATCGCTTCCTCCCAGTCGAACAGCTGTTCTGATGCCCGCTGTATCCAGGTGATTCCGGTTATTTTATCGGTAACGGTACCATCACCATTTACCTTCAATTCCGGAAGGTAGTAGCTGCCATTGTTGTCTGCCCTGACACAGCGGGTAGTTTTATAACCGCCACGAGGGTAGCCCATAAAATGGCCATCGATGAACCCTAGATGCCAGGCGCTGTTGGGGTGGTCGGGAGCGATCGGCCCGCCCCACATACCCCCTTTACCCCGGTCGCCATAGCCCGGCAAGCCTGGGAATACATCTTTAAAGTAGTGCATGTCGATAGTTGGCCGAGCCGCCGCATAGTGGGTAATCGTGTGCGCTTCTTTCATGTTAGGGATACGCCAATCGTCATACCCGCCAAGCCGGAGCTGCTTACAATATTGGACCCCTTCATGATAAGGACGCCGACGAGGCTCGCCATCTCCGTAGGTAAACACATCCTGAGGGCGGAATTCACCTTTCGCGGGAACCACCTTGCCATAACGCCAGTTAATATGACGCTCCCACATCAGGCCGGTGTTGTTGTCGATGGTCAATTTGCCGTCATCACTGATGCTAAATGACATTGGATGACGGGTGTAATCATTATCTTCACCGGTGACCCAGGTGGTTTCTCTGAATTGGCCTGAGTCTGGCAATTTAAAGTTGTTCAAGATGTTTAGCTTTCTATAATCGACCTCTTCAATACCATTTCTGGTGACATAAGGGATCTGTGCATGGACAGTCAATGAGGCAAAAATTGAAATACAGGACAATGTTGTAAAAAGTGCGGTCGGTAACGTCATGATTTTTTTTGCCTGTCTCATTGTGTCATCTCCGTGTTGACGGGGACCACGCTAACCCCTTTGGCATAAGCGTCAACGGCCTGTATAAGGCGAGGAGTTCTAAATAAGGGAGCCATAATATGTTTCATGGCGGCCATTCCACCTGCTCGCTGCCCAGACATATAAGCAGCGAGCTGGCGATCGATATAGCCGCCTTTGAGAGAGACCAGTTTTGGTGTTAACGGCACTCTAACTGTGGGGTCCGATTCCCCTGTCAATGGTGAGCGAACATCCAAACCCATCTGATTATCGCCATGACAGTTGCCACATCCGGCGTAATTTGTCAGCCACCAACCGGCCATAGCCAGTTCGCCCCGTGCCTTAGCGTCGTCTTGTGTTGCTCCCTCCACCCGATATTCGATGCTATCGAGATAGCCAACAATGTCGCGTAAGTCATCCGCATTTAAGCCCATTAAGATCGACCGTTTAAAGTTCCCAGCAGGGCCACCGCGCCGTGTCTCGGGATCTTCGGATAGAAATCCGTGCAATTGCGTTAGCATATAACCCGGATACTGGCCAAGAAGGTTAGGCACCACATCTGTACTGACCTCGCCATAGTTGCCGTGGCATGAACTGCACCGTTCCAGATACAAAACTTTACCCTGCTCAAGATTTTCTGCTGATGCCAAAGAGATAGAACTAAGGCAGAGCGCGAGTAAGAGGCTTATCCGCTTCATTCTTCAACCCCTTCCTTGTTAAACAGCTTCACCAAGTAATAAAAGGTGACTACGGATGCTAAGAAACCTACGATAAAAATGGTTGGCATCGCGATGTATCCTAATAAATGCCAAATAAACGATTCAAGACTACTCATAACTTACAACCCTTGCTTCGGTAGATCATCAGGCCGAAATACCGGCTCTAATGCAAAGGGGGAAAGACCATCAAGGCCCGGCGTGGAAGGTAATTGGTGGGCAATGCCTTTATGGCAATCGATACAGGTAAAGTCATCGGTAGGTAGTAACTCGGTATGCATGAATGCGCCCGCTGCACCTTGCTTGGTAGGGTCCATAAATTCTTGGTCATGACAGTTTCTGCACTCTAAAGAATCATTCTCCTTAAATCGCTTCCACTCCCTTGATGCCATATGCAAACGCATGTTCTCGAATTTCTCAGGAGTATCTATTGTGCCCATAATTGTTCCCCAGACATCCCGGCTGGCTTGGATCTTCCTAACTATTTTATCCGTCCACTTATGCGGGACATGGCAATCGGGGCAAGTTGCCCTGACACCCGAGCGATTCTGGTGATGAACCGTACCCTCATATTCGGGGTAGATATTATCTTCCATCGCATGACAACTAATGCAGAACCCCTCGGTATTGGTCGCCTCTAAGACGGTATTGAAGCCACCCCAGAAGATAATACCCGCAGTAAAAAAGAAGCCGGCAACAACGCCGAGTGACAGAGGAACGGGCCGGAGCATAAAACACGCGATTCGCCTTATGGCCGCTGTAATTGTTTTTATCATTCTCCAACGAACCCTCAATAATCGATGTAACTCACTCTGAGTTCATCTGATCAATAGTTGAGTAGATTTTCTAGAACTCTGTTATTGCTAATAAAAAGTAGTTTAGAGTAGGGTAAGAATCCAATTAGTAATGTGCTTTTTATGAGTTCGTGGAGGGGGGGAAGTAAAAGGTGTTACCTTTCGACAGCCTCAGAGCCTCGAGATAGGCTTGTTTGATTTTCAACGCAGTCGCTAAAACTTGATGCGCTCTTAACCGAAGGAAACCGTGTTATGTTTCGACCCGCTTGGACTACCCACTTACAACGCTTATTGGCGGCCGTCTTCGCCTTGGTATGTTTGTCAAACACGGCTTACGGATCCGAAAAGAGCTATCCACTGCTACCTTTTGCCAGCGAATTTGGTGGCTCATTCAATCTGGTTAATCACCACGGCGAGCGAACCACACAAGAGGTGTTAATCGGTAAGTATTCGCTGCTGTATTTCGGTTTTACCGACTGCGCCGATATCTGTCCTACCACTTTAAACACCGTCAGCATTGCCCTGAACCAATTGGCTGAACAAGGCTATCCGCTGACAGCATATTTTGTGAATTTAAATTCCGATAACACATCGCTGGAAAATCTTGCTTCATATGTGGGCTTTTTTCACCCCAGTATCGTCGGTTTGCATGGCAGCGCCGCCGACATCTCAAACGCCGCAGCAGCGTTTGGGGTTCGGTATCAAAAGATCGTAACTGCTTCGGGCTCTATCAGCCTTTCGCATAGTGGTAAGGTCTTTCTGATCGGCCCCTCGAAGAAGGTGTTGGCTTACTTCCCACACGAAGCCACTCCCGACTGGATTGCATCAACGGTGAGAGATTTCATTTCTGAGGGGAGCACCAAGTAATGCGCAGGCGGTATTACAGGTCGACGATTCTTTGTGTGCTATTGATGAGTAGCAATCTTGTGATCATAGCCAGCGCCCATTCAGATGATACTGAGCGTGTAGGCGAACAGCTATACAACAAATACCACTGCGTTATTTGTCACGGTGCCTTGGGGGGCCGTCCGGTTGAACCGACTTATCCAAGACTATCGGGCCAGAATAAAATCTACCTGCAAAATCAAATCAAGGATATTCGCGATGGCAAGCGAGAAAATGGACTGTCTCACCTGATGCGCCCGCTGGTTAAAAACATCTCCGATAGCGAGGCGGGGATAATTGCATATTTTCTTTCTATTCAATCTGTTGCCGGAAAGTAATAATCACTTTTCTGTATCAATACAGGTATCTAATACCTAGCCCCACGCCTTGATCGTACTGTTTTGCCCCCCCCGGTATTATTTAAATAATCGACATAAACCCCTATCTCGTTGGTAACCATTTTCCCAGCTGTAGCTCAACGACATTTGATGTGTGGTTATCCTCTTCATGGTTTATCGAGAATTTATCATCAAACTTCAACCACGCTTGGTACTCGGGGGGATTACCAGGTGACTGGCTGTAAGCATATCTCTTCAGATAGCCTATGACTCCTTTGGGCACATCTACGGAAGTCGGCCGAACTCGCAGCAACCACCCACTACTGAGCTGTAGATAACCCACACCAAACTCAAGATTGAATTTGGTTCATACGGTGAGGCTCAAAGTGAGCTGATATGCAACTAAGACTTCTTCAGCCTGATGGCTGGTTTGTTTGCTCGAACGCGCTTCCATGCGGCCTGCAGGTTGTCACGCTGCAAGACCTGCTCGAACAGATCATGGCTAAAGGCTGGCTTCGGGTCATTACGCTGAGTCACGTCATTGCCGGGCGGCATTCGTGTATTCAAGTCTGACAAGGCTCCTCCTTTGTTCTAAATGTTCAGGCCTTCACCCTGTCCCAGCCATTACGCTGGGCATTTGGCTACTATGCCGTCTGCTGACTTCTGCTTAATCACCCGACGGGTTACCCCGCTAGGCGCTATCGGTGGTCATCGGTTTGCTCGTGCCGGTTGATGATTCTGACACGCCAAGCCTGTTGAAAACCAGTAGCCAGACTGGTGAATTACCGATCGCGGGTTAAGCAGATCTCCCCGGATAAGAACATGAACCTTCACTGCACAACCGCCACATTTACTTTGCCCCTGAACCAGTGGACTTCGTCTTCTTGTGCAGACTCGTCCCAGAGCTAAGCCTCGTATGTGATTTCTGTTCGTCGGCTCGCAGTTTTGCGCTCGGGCTTCCTCCAGACAGCTCCTCACGGAACCGCCCTTGCCTTTGGCTAGTAGTTGTCGTTCAATGAATTACAGCGAAGGGACTCAACCACTCACAGGGAACAGTATGATCATCGCTACAACACATCGACGTTGGTTCTCCCACAGGGGACTTTCACCCCATAAGTTCATGCCTATGCCGGGCGTACACAAGACGTTCAACTCAACCAGCAAGCTGGCTTGGACTTCCAAACCGCTGCGCGGTTTTCCAGCCCGTTAACACGTTATATGCGTAACAATAAATTTACTGTCTATATAAAAAAGAGAGGATCAACTCAATGAAAAAAATCGCTACATTGATTATTGGATTCGCCTTCTTATTTGGTATAACTGCTGGCGTAACACAAGCGCAAGTTGAAAAACCTTCAGCGGCCGATCTTATGGCATTTAAAGCCTACCATCATATGGTCTATATGGTAACCACTGCTGAAGAGGCTGGGGGTACTAATAAGTTGTCTCATACCAGACAATTGCCCACTGAAGGAACCGATCCTGTGGTTACTCCTGCTCTTGATCACATATACACAAAGGCGGTAATTGATCTGTCTGAAGGACCTGTAATTGTTGAGATGCCTAAAGTAACAGACGGAAGATATTACTCCATTCATATTACCGACCAGGAACATTATACGATTTATGATGAGATTCATCCGGTTGGAAAGTACGCCTTTGTACGCAAAGGGGACACTATGGCTGTTCCTGAAGGTGCAGCAGTGATTGAAAGTCCGGGGGATTACCCCCATCTCTTCATTCGCATACAGGTTAGAACGCCCGACGATTTGAAGAATGTTTATCTTCTTCAGGATGAGATCGTACTTACAGGGATAAGCAAAGAACTGACCATTGATAATCCTATATCCCACACAATTAAAACACACGATGTTTATCCGCAGAATAAAGAAATTCTTGCTTCAGCAGTAAATTTTAGCAAAGAAGATTATCTACGTGTTAGTAAGTACATTGGTGATAATGCCCCAAGGATAGGCGCAAATGGAAATATTGGAATGTTTGGTCCGATTGATAGCAAAGAGCCAGGAAGTAACGACCCGGAAATTCGTGCCGGTGGAATTATCGGCCACCTTGGTTTTCCAGTTCATCACGCTTACTATACTCCCAACTTCGCCAACTGCAACGGCGAAGTACTTAACGGTGACAAAACGGAAGTGTTCACTATCCCCAACAAACCTGAAGGGGTGGAGCTGTTCTGGTCTTTAACTCGTTACAGCGCCCTAACACGAAATACACTTCCCAGTAAAAATGATCTCTTTAATGCATACAACACCAAACCGGATGAAAATGGGAATATTACTGTTACCTTCAGTGTTGAGGACCCTAAAGACGGCACCTACTGGATGCCGGTTAATGCAGGTGAGCCATACTACTTTGTAATTCGTTACTACAAACCTGATGTGGATAATCTCCCACCAAAGCCCTGTAAATAAAGAATCAAAATTTACGGTGAGTATAAACTGCATTAATACGCGGTTTATACTTACCGTTGAGAGTGAAACAAAAAAACACATAACCAGGCACTTCCTTTAGAGAACGCGCGATTAAGTCCCATTTTTTAAGCAAATCGACCTATCGAAGTCTATTTGCCGAGTAATCACCCAATATCTGTTCATTTTTCAGCTCCTGTATGCCGGTTTCCCGACATATAGGCGCACGGATCCTATGTTTTAACCATCTGACTCACTCTGACGATATTCGCCAGAGCAAACAGAATGGCCAGCTTGTTGTCATTTTTAGCCAACCTCGGTAGCGAGCCTTGGTGAACCCAAACTGGCATTTGATGATCCGAAATGGATGTTCAACCTTGGCTCGTACGCTGGCTTTCATGTATTCAATATTGATCAGAACTTTGTTGATCCTCGGGTGGTTCTTCCATGTTCTAACTTTCCCTGGTCGCTCCGCGATATGCCAGTCGACATCAATATCTTTCAACTCGCCTCGCTTCTCTGCGCCACGATAACCGGCATCGGCGAAGATAAAGTTCTCATCACCATGAAGTAAATTTTCAGCTTGAATCAGGGTGTGACCAGTTTGAGTGGCATGTTACTGAACGGCCTGGGCGCATTAGAGCCATGAAGAAACAAATAAGGATCAGCAAAATTAATCGTGCAATAGCCGACCTCACTGTCCAACTGGATGTCTGCTTTCGAGGTAAGTATCAGAAAAAAACTGGCGCATTCATCGGATCTTAAGGGCGGCTATGGGCGCATCTACGGAAGTCGGCCGAATTCGCAGCAACCATCCACTATTGAGCTGTAGATAACCCACACACACATCTACAGATTGAATTTGGCTCATGCGGAAAGGACTAAGGCGAGCTGATCATCGACCTTACATACCTCCAGGCTGATGGCCGGTTTGCCGTGTGGTCTCAATGGATCGATGCAACACACCGCTCTAAGCACTCAGCTGGAGTTTCAAAGTCCAACGTTTTCCGCCCCCTTCATACTTCAGTTTGTTCCGCCAATTCAAGGCATCATCTAGTTCAACCCCCAGATAACGAATCGTACTATCAAGCTTTGAATGCCCCAGAAGCAACGAATAGCCCTGAGATCACCAACTCTCGTTTGTTGATTACGAGAGGCTCAAGGCTCGTAGAACGCATATCGGATGAAATATTCACTAGATTAGTTGGTAAATAATCGCTGGGGAAAATGATGCAGACAAACAAAAAAAACATAATTTTAGTTGGTAGCCAAACACAGTAACTAATTGTAAGTCCGAGGAAATCAGATATGGCTGATTCATAACTATGATTGGCCGTCCAGTTGAAAATGGCCTGTTCTGAGGTGAATGCTTGCTGCGCTACGGTGCTGTACGTGAAATCTGACACTATCCCTGTGTCATACCCCATGAAATTGTCATAACGCCCGATCAAAATGCTATCGAATAGTTACCTGGTAGATTCACCTGGTTAACGTTTTGCTATCAGATACTCGCCGATCTGGTCGCTGGCTGCTTGTCGTCGATACTCGCAATCAGTACAGCAGTCATCCATTTGAGCAAGAGCTTCATCTACCGTTAAACCGAGTTTGTCTGCAAGTGGTTTAAGACCTTGTACCATCATGTTGTATTGCTGCTGGTGATTTGTCTCATGGTGCGACATCGTCCTGGTTCGATCGGTTTGATATCCACTTGGTAATAACCGCTGGTATTCGGCCCGCTAATTTTGGCCAAGCCTTCGGTATCTGAGTGGGCAAATGTGAGGATCTCCGCTGGCTTAGTTCTCGTCCTTTATAAGGATTCATCATCTATGTGGGTACGCTAGCACATGGTGTGACGGCACTGTGGTTGAGGTTGATCTACAGCTGCCTTAAGGAAGCTCTAGGAGAAGCCTGCCGAATAACGCACCCGTAATCAGTAAAGATCTGGTTGTAATTCTCAGTGGCATGCATAATCATTTATATACAGGTAGTTGTAGGCTTATCTTAAGGTTATATCTCTAATATTCTATTTCCAGTAGTAGACACTACTGGAAATAAAGTGGCCATGTCTTTAGCCCTTAACCTAACATTCAATCTTTTGTCATTACCCAAGGTACCAATAACTGTGTCGATTAAAGACTTTCCCGGATGCCCCTTGTTTGACTCGGCTAAACACTTCAATCAACTATCCCGGAACGATTGTTTCCCGTCGCAGTCACCAGCAATTGAAGCCTTTGTATGCAGCATTGATGTTGTCGGCGCTCTTGATGACTATCGTTACACTAAACAATTCCTCTCTAGCTACAGCAAGAAAAGCCAGGATACCTACGACAAGTTTCGAGGAGATGCCGAGCGGCTTTTGCTTTGGGCGTGGATTATCAAGAAGAAATCGGTCGTAGGCTTGAGAAGGCGTGACCTTGAGGAATACACCGATTTCGTGGCTAAACCTGATTCACGGTGGCAAGCAGACGTTACCGCAAGAAGGTTTCTTAATGAAAATGGGATTCGTGAGCCAAATGAACGCTGGCGGCCTTTCCTCTCCTCAGGCACCGGATTGAGTCGCCTCAACACCAAGTCCTGGCAAGGCCTCTTTTCCAACCTCAGTGTCTATTTTAACTACCTGATGGCTGAAGATTATGCGTTGGGCAACCAGATCCCTATTGTAAAGAAGAACTGCCCCTACCTGAGGCAAGAAACTGGCATCAACAAGGTTCGACGCTTGTCTGCGTTGCAATGGGAATACTTGCTTAACGCTGCGATTAAGCTGGCAAATAACGATCCTCAGCATGAAAGAACGCTTTTCGTAATTGCATCGCTTAAGTCGCTGAAGCTTAGGGTATCAGAGTTATCGGAACGTCCTGATTGGTCGCCAGTCATGTCTCACTTCCATCGTGATCATGAGGCTAATTGGTGGTTTCGAGCCTATGGCAAGGGTTCAAAAGAACGTGACATTTCGATTTCTAATGAATATTTAACGTTTCTCAAACGATACCGTCAGCATCGATGCCTGACTCCCCTTCCCTCCAATGATTCTAACGAGTCTGTCATCCAGTCTCGTATCAAAAATCGAGGCATTGGCAGCCGGCAGCTACGCAATATTGTCGAATATGCTTTGGAAGCAGGTTGCCATTCTTTGCTAACAGATGGTTTTGAGGTGGAGGCTGCAGAACTTCGTGCTGCGACGACTCACTGGTTAAGGCATACCGGTGCGTCTATGGAAGTGGCTGCCGGCCGTACCCTCGCACATGTGCAAGCCGATTTAGGGCACGGCAGCATCAGAACGACTGATGAACTCTATGTCGATTCGGATAATATGGAACGGGCGTCTAGCGCTAAGGCTCAAGAGGTGTAATCAATACTTTGTGTGGGATGGTGATTAGGCAGTTCAAACTGTGCCAACAGTAATGGTTTCCATTCGTGTAGTTAGCCTAATTCCGACTATTTATTCTCTCTATAAATATTTCATTAGCAAAACATAATTATGTTGTTTGTGGTTATTCTTCCTCAATGGAGATCTGTTCTGGTCAACAATTCCGAACACTTTAACGTGCTAACTTCTTATATTGAATCGTCGACCAGAGTCACAACAAGACCCCAAAGGAACGCTCGTACCGGTACTAGAGAGACTCACCCTTAGAGATCATCCAGAGTAATACTGAAGCGGGATTCGGACTAGATGATTTTCAACGGCCAGCACTCCGGGGATGTTTTCCGCAGCAATTTGAGCGGCCTGTTTCTCTTTATCGGACTCGATACTCCCCCATAGCTGTACGACCCCATCTTGAACGATCACGTTGAACATTCCCGCATTAAGACCGGCCTTATCGGACATCTCATGGAACAAGTTTTTCCTAATGGTCCTGTCATCAACAGAACCCGGGGCGCCGACTTTAGCCCCTTTGGCTGTCAGACCGTGTAGTAAATTTGCCCTACTTACTAGCCCCGTCAGCACCCCATCTTGGATCACAGGCACCCGCTTAATATGATGTTTTTCAAGGAGCGTCGCTATTTCGTGCAACGGCGTGTCTTCAACCACCGAAATAACACCCCGGCTCATTATTTCACTCGCTGTACGCCCGTGTGTCTTAATATAATTCGCGGTATTGTCCGTTGCGGAAAAAAACATATTAACCCACCACGAAGACCGCGGACTGGTTTCATTGTCCTCCCGTCGCATAAAATCGCCCTCGCTGACAATTCCGAGTACGTGTTGGTTTGCATCAATAACTGGAACCGCACTGATTCTATGTTTTAACATCAGCGATGCGATCTCTCGGACCTCAGTCTCTGGTGAAACAGTAATAATATCTGTGGTCATAACGTCAGCAGCATGCATCTCGTCTCTCCTTGCAAAAAACAACTACATTTATAGGTTAACCCTAGTTCAAATATGGGTATATTTCCTTATTATGTCGGCATGACGTTCAGCCGGCGATTTCTATTACCCGTTTTCAGCCTCAGCAAGCTGTTGACTGCTGAACGGGTAACCTAGACACGTTGCTAGCTATTCGGTTGTAAACACACCATGGAATCGAGTCACGATGCAGCTACTGATGACTTCATAGCGTCGTATGCTTGCTGAGGCTAACTTTTCAGAGACGTTATTCCGAAATATTCTCATGTGTTGACTCCGATAATATGGAATGTACGTCAGGCGCTAAGGCTCAAGAGGTGTAATCAAAACGTTTGTGTGGGTTGATGTGATGACTTGGCTGTTCGAACTGTGCCGGCAGCAATAATTCTCATTCGAGAAGACAGCCAATTTATTCTTCTTATTTTCTTTATAAACAAATTAGTAACGGAACTAATTAATCTTATTTATTGTTACTCTACCTCAGTGAAAATCCGTTTAAACAACATAATTACGGATCTTATTTTGCTCCGCTCGAGAAGTTTTTATAGGTAAGTCAGGACTGGCTCGAATTACAACAGCCGAATAATAGAGTCATCTATTCCAGTTTATTCAAGACCCACAGGCACGCTGAGAAGAATGCTGCAATCATTTTGATCAGCTTTCGGCTCTGCTTGCTCAAGAAATTACGCTACTTGAGATCAGGAGGTTGTAAGGCGCAATGGGACTGCACTGACTTAAGACTGCTCGAAATATTGAGCCTTCCTGCTGCTATAACCAAGGCAGCAAATACCATGGTCGGGCTATCTGTATACAAGCGGAAACGATCAGTTTCGATGTCGAGAGCATTGGTAGCCCCGTTCGACAGATTGAAGCTCTGGCTAAAGCTGATGTGTATCTTGTCGATTGAAATCGTGCACTTCTGACATTAAAAATGTGGCTACCAAGGTTGGGAGGGCCGCTAGGAGTCGCTGCATACTAATTCCCTCCTCCCAGATTTTTTGACCTAGCTAAGATCGCAGGGTCTTTGCTTGGCCATGATTTAACACTCCATCTTTTATAAAAAAAGTGTGTGTGTTGCGCTGATCAGTTGAAATCCACGTCCCGAACCGGACGTTGATCGGTATTAGATAAGGGGGCGGTAACATGGTTTTCCGGCCCAAACTTGATCATCAGGTGCCCATTTTTGCTGGTACTGATCAGATCTTCATCCCTTCACTTCTATTTTTATAACGAAAGCGTCTTTTACTCACATTGATAAACCAAAAGTCCACGACAATACTTACTGTGATGTACACCCTACCCATAGCAAAGGAGATGCTATGATGTCGTATCAATACCTCTGTAATCAGCAAAAAATTGTATTAAACGTCGATGAAGACCGGGTAGCAGTTCGCTTTATAGAGCCCGCCAAATACAGTACCCGCTCCAGAGTTGCACATCAGTGTGGTTTGGGTCAGTTTTGTGATCGTTTGGAAGTACCTGCCGAAAAATATACCCTTTTACCTGTCGGGCAATCGGCAGAGCCTCGCAATATTCGTCAACAAACGGCTATTCAAAACCTGATCAAAGAAGCAGATATCGCCTGTGTTACCCCCGTTTTCAAGCAAGGTGAAAACACGGTGATAGCCACAGATCGGATTTTATTAAGTATCAATTCCGAGGCTGGTTCGTCCTCTGATAAATTAGCAAAAATACTCGATCGTTATGACGCCGACCTGCTTGAAGAAAGCAGTAATGAATACTTGATACAGCTGCCGGAGAGCACTGACCCATTGGCAACGTCTTCACAGCTTGCTCAAAAATCCTATATCACTTATGCCGAGCCAGACTTCGTAACCATTGGTTCACATGTAGCCCGAAGGCCTCTACCGAGAGAACAAATTTCTGCCAGTGATCCCCAGTCCCACCGTCAATATGCCATTGAGATCACACGAGCAGTTGATGCCTGGCGGTTACAGCAAGGTGATCCTCAAGTGCGTATAGCCATACTTGATGAAGGAATTGATACAGCACACGAAGACCTGGCAGGTAATATTGTTGGCAGCTTTGACGGTGTTGATAACGACACATTTCAGGAACCAAATCCATGGGATGGGCATGGCACAGCCTGTGCTGGACTGGCAGCAGCAATTCACAATACCCGAGGTATTCAGGGAATAGGTGGAGGTTGTTCCATACTGGCTATACGTATCGCTTATTCACCGCAAAAAGGTGCGGATTGGGTAACTCGCAACTCATGGATAACACGATCCATTGATTGGGCATGGCAAAATGGTGCGCACATACTCAGTAACAGCTGGGGTGGAGGTGCGCCCTCTTCGGCCATTGTTAATGCCTTTGAAAGGGCTCGCACTCAAGGGCGTGATGGTAAAGGCTGCGTTATTGTAGTGGCCGCAGGTAATGCCTCCAGCCCCGTCGACTTCCCAGGCAACCTGCCTTACGTGTTGACCGTTTCAGCCAGTAATGAGTTTGATGAATTCAAAACGAAAACCAGCCGTGATGGTGAAAACTGGTGGGGATCAAATTTTGGTCCTGAGGTAGATTTGGCCGCACCGGGAGTACATAACCTAACTACGGATATATCTGGAGAACACGGTTATCAACCAGGCAACTATACAGATTTCAACGGAACCTCTTCGGCCACTCCAATCGTGGCTGGTGCTGCGGGCTTATTGCTGTCAGAAAACAGTGAGTTAAGCGAGCAAGAGGTCCGCAATAAATTGAAGCAAACTGCGGACAAAGCGGGGTCTATCCCTTATACCAATGGCCGGAATGATCAGTTTGGTCATGGTAGGTTGAATGTACTATCGGCTTTGCAGGTTTCACAACCTCAGCAAGCCGGTTACACGGTAATTCACAAGGTACTGCAAAAAGTTCCCATCAAGGACCAACAAAGCAGCCGTGTTAGTGTCGCTGTTGGAGATTCGAAGCTACTAAAAAATATTAAAGTTCACGTTGAAATTAAGCACACCTATATAAGTGATCTGTTAGTGACTCTTCATCCTCCCGTTAATTCTGGAGAAGCCCCAGTTACTTTGCATGACCATACCGGTAAAGGAAAAGATGACTTAGTGCGCAGTTACGATACCGTTGACACTCCTGGTTTAGCACAGTTGATTGGTCAGAACTTACAAGGTGAATGGTTTTTAGAAGTGAGTGATAACGCTAATATAGATGAAGGGGAGATTGTTAGCTTAGGGCTAGAGTTGCTTTATTGAAGTTCCACCTGTGTTATTACAGGCTTAACCGCCACCATTTCTCTATCTCCCCCTTTGTAAGTGAATTCTACTGGCGTGTATAGGCAAAAAAAAAGTGTGCTCAGGCAGTACTACTTCGGTCCCTTGATTTACCCTAAATGATCTACACGATTCTGAAGACTGGCTGCAACCAAGTATCACAAGGGCCTCAACCATGAACATGCCTATCTCATTAGATATGCCAATTCATAGACTCCAAGCCTAACAATTGAATTTGCAATATCACCCCTGTTTCAACGTTTGGACACAACATCGTTGTGTCATTCCTGACTCCACCATGCCGATCTCCTGCAGTTCTGGCCAGTATATTGAGCTAGTAAGGAGGTTAAAATAGCGAGACTGTCTCACCGCGATTCAATCTTACCGATTAAAGACCGCGACTGAGAGGTTGCGACAAAGATATGAAATTGCGACAACAGTTGTGCGATTACGACACAAACCCTATCGCTCAACGCGACAAACGTGCGAACTTGTTCAAAGCCGTAAACAGTATGTAAACAGCCCTTGCGTTTGGCCGCTGCTGAGAGCAGTTTTATAAACACTATAATAATAGGGTCGCAACGAGGTGGTTTTTTCCTCTCCGCATCACAGCCGCCCCGACAAGGCACATAACTATGCATTCAGATGCCAAAATCCTGGTTGTTGATGACGAACAGATCACCCGTCAGTGTTTAAGTAGCTACTTTGAAGAGGAAGGCTACCGGGTGTTTTGCGCAGAGACCGCCGAACAGGCCGAGGGCATTCTGCGCAGCGAGGCAATTGATATCATCCTGCTGGATATTCGCCTACCGGGTAAAGACGGACTGACCCTGACCCGAGAATTGCGAATTCACAGCGAGGTGGGCATCATTCTGGTCACCGGCCGTCTGGATGAGGTAGACCGTCTAATCGGGTTGGAGTGCGGTGCCGATGAGTATGTCACCAAACCGTTCAACCCCCGAGAGATCCTGGCGCGGGCCAAGAATTTGGTACGCCGGGTCCGTCACTGCAATAACGCTAAGCCAACCGACGCCCTACCCCACAGTTTCAAGCTGTTCGAACGCTGGAAGCTCAACATCGACCGGCGCCAGCTGATTGACGAACAGCAGCAACCCACCCAGCTCACCGAAGGTGAGTTCCAGCTGCTCAACTGTCTTATCAACCATGCCGGCCAGGTAATGAATCGAGAGCAGATTCTGGAACAAATTCGTGATCGGGAATGGGTACCCAGCGATCGTACCGTCGATGTCCTAATCGGGCGACTGCGACGCAAACTGAACGACGACCCAGCTAACCCCAAGCTAATCCTGACCATTCACGGTGCCGGTTATCTGTTCACTCCACGCCCTACGGAAATGTCATGAACCGCCTTGGCCACAGCACAAGACTCGTTCTTTTGTTGCTGGTCTTATGCTCTGGTGTCAGCCAAGCCCGTACTCTCAATGCTTGTGGCCACCCTTTTTATCCGCCGGTTTCCTGGGTTCAGAACGGCCAGCTGTTTGGCTTAGCTCCAGTGGTCAGCCGTATCCTGTTCAACGAGCTGGGTTATAACATCGAACTACGCGCCGACAGCAACTGGAAACGCTGCTTGCGCGAGGTCGAACAGGGTAACGCCGATATTGTGGTTGCCGCCTATCGAATCGCCAGCCGCGAACGCTATCTGGACTACAGCAGCCAACCCGTTATCGCCGACCCCGTCACTCTCTTTATCAACCGCAGCAAGCCCTTCGTGTTTAACCAACTAAACGACCTGCGCGGCAAAAAAGTCGGGTTACTACTCGGCGATAGTTTTGGCGATGAGTTCGACAATTATCTGCTCAATAACAATTCGATCGAATACGTTTCCAGCGGCCAGCAAAACTTTGGCAAGCTGGCACTAGGACGGATCGACTTTATGCCGCTGGGCCGTTTGAGCGGTGAACTGCAGAGCAAAAAACTGGGCTTTCATAGCCAAATATCGCCACTTGACCGGGCTATTTCCACCGAGTACTACTACCTTGCTGTGGGCCGCAACAGCGGCCTGGCCAAGCACTTGCCTTATATCAATCGTCGCCTTAAAGAGATGGACCAGGATGGTAGCCTAAGCCGTTTGACCGAAGAGCAAAGCCAGCTCTACCTCAACACACCCTGATCACGGAAGCACCCTATGGGCCAGCCACTAACCATGAGGTTTCGTCATCTGACAGATTTTGCCAAGCGGCACCCGCTGGGTTACCGGATGATGCTGTACGTCACTGCCTGTAGCTTTGTTTTTATTCTGCTCTCCACTGCACTGCAACTGACACTGGATTACCGTCGGGAGTTAAAGGGGATTGAGCAACAGGCGGAGTTGATCCAGGGTAGCTACCTAGTCACGCTGGCCAAGAGCCTGTGGGATCTAGACCGGGCCCAGATCGAGCTGCAGCTTAAGGGTATTCAAAGCCTACCCGATGTGATGCATCTCAAACTCAGCTACACCAGCACCCAAGGCGCAGCGCAGATTCCGAATGGCGAACCGCCGACCGCCGATCATCGAATTCAACGCCAAGGGTTTGAGCTGATCCACACCCCCGAGGATGGTCAACAACGCCAGCTGGGGCAGTTGGAGGTGGTGTTTGATCTGCAGGCGCTCGATCACCGGGTATGGAAGAACGGTTTCAACACCCTACTCAGCCAGACCCTGTTGGTGATGCTGATCATGGTAGTGATTCTGGTGATTTTCTATCGCCAGATCACCCGTCACTTGGAATCGATGGCCGATTACAGCCGTCAAATCGGTGCCGGTGAACTGGGTCAGAGCCTCAACTTAGATCGGCGTCAGCCGCATCGCCCCGACGAACTCGACCAGCTAGCCTCGGCATTAAACGAGATGCGCCAAGCGATCCAGCAGGAGATGAACCAACGCAAAGAACAGGAGCAGGCGCTGCGCTATAACCGTGATCAGCTGCAACAGATGGTCGAACGGCGGACCCAGAGCCTGCAGACCGCCAAAGAGGTCGCAGAGGAAGCTAATAACGCTAAGTCCCAATTTCTCTCCACCATGAGCCACGAAATCCGAACCCCGATGAACGGCATGCTTGGGATGATTCAGCTGCTGGAGAAGAGCTCGCTCAGCGTCGAACAACGCGATCAGTTAACCGTTCTGCACGATGCCACCGATGCTCTTCTTGAGACCTTCGATCATGTGCTGCAATACGGCCGCCTGGTAGAGGGGGCTTATATATCCGACGAATTACACTTTGGGTTACCACTACTGCTAAGTAATCTGATCACGCTGATGACCCCCGAGGCCAACCGCAAAAGCATCAATCTTACGTACCAACAAGACCCGACCGTAGCGGATGATTGTTTCGGTGCCGCCGGCAGTCTGCGCCAGATTCTCACCAACTTGCTCGCCAATGCCATCAAGTTCACCGACAACGGTTCGGTCCAGCTAACCGTCAGCACACTGGAAAAATCAGACCATAAGCAACGCGTGCTGTTTGAGGTCCGTGACACAGGCATAGGCATCAAACCGGAATTACAACAGCACATCTTTGATCGTTTCAGCCAGGCCGACGAGACCATCACCCGTCGTTTTGGCGGCACCGGTTTGGGCCTGACCATAAGCAAAGAGCTGGCGACGGCACTTGGCGGGACCATTGGTCTGAGCAGCACGCCGGGAAGCGGCAGTTTGTTCTGGCTGGAGCTGCCCCTGCTCATCGAAACAGCACCCGCCGTCATTCCCCGCCCTACGCCACCAGCGGTTGCGCCTCAACAGATTCTTCTGGTTGAAGATGTCGTGATCAATCAGCAGGTAGTCATCGGTTTGTTGAAGCGCCAACGACACCATATCACTATTGCCAGTGATGGCCCGCAGGCACTTGCGCTAAGCCGCCAACAACATTTCGACCTGATTTTGATGGACATGCACCTGCCAGGACTAAGCGGTTTAGAGGTCAGTCGACGTATCAAGCAGGACACCGACTCCGCCAACCACACTACGCCGATCGCGGCACTGACTGCCAGTGTTAGACCCGAAGATATCCATCACTACCTCGAAGCAGGGCTTCGATTTGTTATTGCCAAACCCGTGAAAGAAGATAAATTGCTGGCCGTCGTTGCCAACGCCCACACAGCGGAGGACACGCCGCTACCCTTGCCCTCGCCAAGCCCTGCTCCGCTGCTGAACGAGGCGGTCGTAGCAGCCCACCGCCAGCTGCTTGGAGACAAAAAATTAAAAGCATTGATGCGAAGTTTCAGCGAAGTATACGAAGAACTCTGGCCCGCCCTGCTGAGTAGTCTGGCTGCTCAAGATCTTTTCGACACCGTCGAGATCGCCCACAAACTCGCTGGAGCCTGCGATACACTGGGCTTTAGCCTAGCCAGTCAGTTGCTAAGGGAATTAGAAAGTAATGCCGAATCCACAGCACCGAACCTACCCCTCCAAGCCAGTCAGATATTAGTGGCGACGATGGATGAGTCGCTACGCCAAGCCCGACACCAAGCGGAATCCTGACCCAGCACAAGCACAAGCCCTCAAATCCGGGGGCAGAACGGCCTCGTGGAGCATCATCACGTCGGATCAGTCAGGAACAGATATCAACCCATAACTTGAGACGGTTAACCCGGCTTAGGCCTTTTGATGGTTAGGGTTGAGTGTAAGCAGCGAGAAGCTGGCAGGCACGTAACCGATATTGACGCATCACCCCTCTAACTTCCGCTAAGAGAAAAACCCAGACCTATCGCTTTGAGAAGTAGAATGATCGGGATCCCAAAACAAACATTTGTGAACTTGAGGGCTAAGGCCGCTGTTGCGGCATAACGGTCTTCAAAATGTTATCTCTGTACTACAGCGACTGTCTCACAGCAAGACTTTTTCAGGAGAGCAAGAGTGACTTTGGAACATCACTACTAAACGGAAATTTGAACCACCTACCGCTTAGGCCTGCTGCTGGAGCCCATATAAGCACACAACCTACTTTATTCTGAAGGTAGCCTGTGGGGCAATGAGTATCTCTCGTAGAATGCCCGGCTCATAGGAACGAAAATGAAATACATCACAGCAAAGCTAACCAGTACCCCAGCATCAAAAGAGAGAAGTAAAATAAAAATCAAGATTCCGACAACCCCAGGGCCAGTTGCAAGAGCGAGATTCCTCATAGAACTGCAACCGGAATTCAGAGCAATCCCATCAGAATGTGGATTTGCAGGGGTCAACTGAGCAAACTCAGATTTGCATGTATTAATCATTTCTATTGCCACCTAATACCTTGATGCAGTGCCGACTAGCGCTACCAAATGGTTCGCCTATCACCTTTTTCATATCATAATAGAATAACCAAAACTCTACATAGTTTATTTTTGCATAAGGCTATTGCGCTATATAAAATATAAACACACCTTGGATGACATCCTTATCCCATTTCGGTCGGCTACTCTGTGCAGCGGGATGTCCGCTTTCGGATGAACTCAGATTGGGTTTAGTCTGGTCACTAGATGTCTTAAGGTCCGGTTTGGGGTCAACTACAGAAGCCTTAGGGACTATAGGAATTTTACGTACCTAGAATGGCTGGCATTTAATCTCCCTTTAACGTCCCCTAAAACGCATTCGCGCCCCTCCCCGGCAAGCTAGGATGATTACTTATAAAAAGCAAAGCCCTCAATTTTGGTTGTTAGCGCTGGTACAATCTGACTACAAATCCCTTAGATTGTCGCCAACAGCCTCGTCTGATAAATTTTTCGGTATATTTGAGTCAGGATCGAAATGAGCACTCCGCTATCCACCCAAAGTTACACTTCAGCAATCCCCGAGAACAAAGCCAAACCGTTACGCTGGCTTTTAGTGATGGCCAGTTTATTGTTCATCATTGGATCATTGTTACCGATGATCTCAATGTCTAAATTCTATTTTGTTGAAAGCTCATTCTCGGTCGTCTCTGGTGTAATTGAACTGCTGCGTAATGGACAGATACTGCTCTTTCTTATCGTTTCTGGATTCAGCATAGTGCTCCCCATTATGAAAATCGCAGTGCTTTTTAAATTACTAACCAATAACGAAACGAACAATCCAAGTACACAGCGATACTTGAACCTAATGCATGAGTATGGTCGCTGGGCAATGCTTGATGTGATGGTTGTTGCTGTTCTGATTGTCACCGTCAAGCTTGGAGCTATTGCCAGTGTCGATGTCCACTTCGGTTTGTTCGTGTTTGGAGCGGGGGTTTTACTCATGATGCTTATCACAAACAAGGTTGTTCGTTATACGAGCAAGGTTTAGCAACCTTCCTTTACTAGGTTTTGTATTGGATAGACCGTTAGCCGGTGATTGCAGCAGCCTTATTGCCGCCATAACCGCATCGTGGCATGCATGTGATTGTCAGCTATTTACAGACAGTAGTTAAGATTATCCTAGGCTCTTGAAGGTGCCAGAAAGCAAGGCTTTGCGACCCCTATGCGAACTTAGCAGCCATCGTTACAGACTCTGCAACTGCTCCAATTGACCTCCTGCCTGTTAGCTTGGAGAAACGTAACAGGGTTTGGCCAACGTAACGTTCTCTCTTTCCAGGGGTCTATGATCATCACGAGTCACTGGTTGCCGAGGATATCAATATGCCCAAACGTCGTATCAAACTGGAGTTTCCGGGAAGCGATGGACTGATCATCGCAGGATTGTTGGAATTACCAGAAGAAAACCCCCAAGCATTTGCCCTGCTCGCTCATTGTTTTACCTGCGGTAAAGACATCGCCGCAGCGTCTCGTATTGCTCGATCGTTAGTGGGTAAGGGCTATGCTGTCTTGCGCTTTGATTTTACTGGGTTGGGCAGCAGCGATGGTGATTTCGCCAATTCCAACTTCTCTTCCAATGTTGCCGACTTAGTCCATGCCGCTGACTATCTGCGTGAACATTATCGCGCCCCTGCCCTGTTGATTGGTCATAGTCTAGGAGGTGCGGCAGTGTTAGCTGCCGCTGCCGCCGTCCCCGAAGCTTCGGGCGTTGTCACCATTGGTGCACCGTCCTCACCCGAACATGTCACACAGCAGTTTTCCTGCGATATTGAAGCCATTGAAAGGGATGGCGTTGCCGATGTCAGTCTCGCTGGTCGGACCTTCACCATCAAAAAGCAGTTTCTCGATGATCTGGCTACTCAGAACCAGCCAGAGAAGATCGCCGGTTTGAAAAAAGCACTACTGATCTTTCATTCACCGCTGGATCAGACGGTATCCATCGGTGAAGCAGAAAGGATCTATCGCACAGCAAAGCATCCAAAGAGTTTTGTCAGCCTGGGGGATGCAGACCACCTTCTGTCCAAGGCACAAGATGCTGAATACGTCGCGGCAACCATCGCCGCCTGGTCAACCCGATTTATCTCGGCTCCCGATACTGCTGTACAACGAAGCTCTTCGCTGACAAAAGGCCATGTTATGGTCGCTGAGAAAAACAAGCAGTTTACCCGTACTGTCCTGTCTGATACTCATGTCTGGCTGGCGGATGAACCGACTGCGGTGGGCGGCGACGACCTTGGTCCAGATCCCTACGAACATCTGCTGGCAGCGCTCGGTACCTGCACCTCGATGACTATCCGCATGTACGCTAATCGCAAAAATATCCACTTGGACGATGTCACGGTGGAATTGAGCCATAACCGTCAGCACGTTAAAGACTGCGAGATGTGTGATGACGAACCAAGAATGATTGAGGTGCTGAATCGATTCGTCACATTAAGAGGTAAGCTTTCCGATCAGCAACGACAACGACTGTTAGAGATCGCTGACCGCTGTCCGGTACACCGCACGTTGCACAGCGAATTGACTGTTAAAACGACATTGATCAACTAATGCCGCGGCCGTTAGGGGGATTCTCTAGACCTTGGTTATATGACACAGACCAGCCAGGAAGGCCGGTCTAAAAATCTAATCTCCTGTCGATTTCTATCTGTACGATCTACGGTTAAAACCTTGGACCGTGCACATGGTTGGGTGGTTTGGATACTGACCGGTGTTATTTCAATGGCAATAACATTCATAGCCAGTACCCGTTCTAAACGTCGTGGTTAGCCCATGAACCATTCAGGTAAGAACAGCGAAACCTGAGGCACATACGTGGTGACGATCAGCGTTGGAATCCAGGCGAATAGGATCATCATCAGGGTCGGATATAACATCGCCTTGACGGGAACTCCCGTTACCCGCGAGCCTAGATATAATAGCGGTGCGGTCGGTGGAGTAATGTTGCCCATGCCCAAGTTAACGCCAACGATAGCCGCAAACTGGATCGGATCAACACCTAGCTCAAGTACGATCGGAAACAGTAACGGCGACGCCAGCAGCACGCCACTGACATCGTCCATCAGCATGCCAACCAAGATCATCACCACGTTAATCATGACCAGTATAATGATCGGATTGTCAGATACCGAGAAGATCAGCTCCTTAGCCAACTCGGGAATATCTTCAAAGATAAACAGACGACTGACGATCATCACCATGAAGAACATCACCATCACCACCCCGGTGGTCGTGGCAGACTGCACCAGTGCTTCTTTAAAGTTGCTAAGGTTCAGGCCTTTATAAATAAAGAATCCGACGGGGATGGCATAGACCACGGCGATACCCGCCGCTTCCGTCGGGGTCATGATGCCACCGTAGATACCGCCCAGAATCATAAATGGCATCAGTAACGCTGGCAGCGCAAAGCGGGACTTTTTAACCACATCGCCGACAAAATCATCCGACGGCGGCAGCACCTTGATATCCTTGTGTTTGCGCAGCATTACGTAGTTAACGATGCACAGCAGCACCACCAGAATCAGACCGGGTACGATCGTGGCCAGAAAACATTTAAGTACCGATTGACGGGTAACCCATGCGTAAATGATCTGGATTGCACTTGGGGGGATCAGCAATCCCAGCGGCGCCGAGTTGGTGATCAGCGCGGCCGATAACCCTTCTGGATAGTTTGCCTTGCGTAGCTGCGGCATCATGATGCTACCGATGCAGGTCAGAGTTGCAGTGGCGCTACCGGCAATGGAACCAAAGATCGCACTGGCTCCCACCGCGGTATAGGCCATGCCGCCTTTAAAGCGACCGACAAACAGCTCGGCAAGCTCCACCAGAGGCTGAGCGATTTTACCGCGCTCCATTATGGTTCCCGCCATGATAAACAGCGGAATAGCCAGCAGAACGAGCACGTTCATACGCCAGTGGCCGGAAGTGAGAAAGCCGGCCGGGTCATGATCGCCGGTCAACGACATATAGATCATCGCTAGGCCAAAGGCGAACGGTACCGGAATACCAGCCACCAGAGCAGCGCAGATCACCAGCAGTGTCAGCAGAATAAGCATAATATTGTTCCGTTAATGCAATGAATCGCGGCTGCGCTTCCTATCAAGAAAACAACCGTACTGAAGAGTTTGAATTAGTAACCGTTAGAGATGAGGTGGCGCTTCGTCCGCTTCCCACTCTTCACTAGGCCCATCGCGCAAGCCGCTATATAGGTGCAACGCGGTATAGAAGGTCATCAAGACAAACCCGAGGAAAATGCCAAGCTTGGGAATGGCGAAGGGTAACCCTAGGCCGGTGGTAGCTTGCCAGTCCGGGTAGGCACTCACCTCTTCCATCAGCATCAACCAACCCCAGTAGGTCAGTACGGCACCGATCAAGACTTCAATCAGCAACGTGATATTGATGACGATCCACTTAGTTCGAACATTGTCGATCAGTGATAGCAGGAAGTCGGCTTTAATATGAGTGTTTTGATAACTCCCCATCGCTGCGCCAAGAAAGTAGATCCAGAACGCGATAATTAACACCCACTCTTCGTATGCAAAAAGATCGGCATCAAAGAGGTAGCGCAGTATTACCACGAAGAAAAAGACAAAAGCCATAACCAGGCTAGCGGCAGCCAGAAAATACTCTTTTATCTTCAAAAGAATATTAACGAACTTACCAAGTGGCTTCGGTATATTTAAATGCATACACCAGCTCCTTTATTATTAATAAATAATCGTTGAATGACTCACAGAGTACAGCCGATACTAATCGGAATTGCTGTCAGTTAAAGAACGAGAAAAGCCACCAAGATAATATCTATCGAGATGGCTAGA
The DNA here is from genome assembly GCA_036961355.1 of Motiliproteus sp. Classification (GTDB taxonomy): domain Bacteria; phylum Pseudomonadota; class Gammaproteobacteria; order Pseudomonadales; family Balneatricaceae; genus Motiliproteus. The sequence goes on along the minus strand of JBALVL010000028.1, from coordinate 1,431 downwards.
GGCAGGAGTGGTTATTAAATATCCGCCACAATTTTTGTCAGCACATCTTTACCCAACCGCTCTTCCAGCTTGGGCCAAGTCACCGCGCGGATCTCTTTAGCGATGGCGCTACGCTCAGCATCGCTCAACGGCAGTACCTTTACGCCAAACGCTTCCAGCTTTTTCAGGTTGGCGGCATCGTTATCACGGCTCCAGTCCACAAAGGTGGCGGCGGCCTTGGCGAATACCTCTTCCACCACCTTGCGCTGCTCCGCGTTGAGTTTCTTTTACCAAGTTTTCTTGCTGGCGTAGTAGGCGGTATTTTCCACAAACGCGTTATAGGGCACGTAGTGATTAATCGCCTCTTTGAAGGTGGTATAGGTCGCTTCCGGCGTAGCACCGATCATGCCATCGACCACACCCTGCTGGATTGCAGGAAAGGCATCACCCCAATCGATGGTGGTAGTGTTATAGCCCATATCATGGGTGGCCAGCTTGGCCGATTGTGCACTCCATACCCGAACATTTTGACCTTTGGAGCCCGTTGTGCGGTAATTTTCCGGCATTGAGGAGGACATAACACCGATAAAACCTTCACCGGTTACACCCAGCAGCTTCAGCCCCAAACGGTCCATTCGCTGATCGAACAGGTTGTAAAAATTCGAACCAGGGCTGAACACTTTCTCCATCTCGTCATAACTGGAGACTAGGTAAGGCAGCGAGTTGATCTCAAGAATCGGGTCTTTATGGCTATAAACGAAGGCGTGGACGATATCGATGCTGCCGCGCACCGCCTCGCCCATCAGCTGCTCGCCAGAACCGAGCTGGCTAGCCATGTGCAGTTTTATTTTAAGATCCACCCCGGCGCCTTCCAAGTCCTTCTTGATCTGCTGCATCACCTCGGACGCATATTGATCCGGTGCATGGGTGGTGGCTATACGTAGGGTCGTTGCCTGAACAGAAGATGCGAGGGTCGCACCCAGCATCAGAGTACCGGCGGCGATTGCTTTAAGGTTGAGTCGGTCAAACATATTCTTCATGGTATGCTCCGCGTCTTCCTAAGGAAGGTTATTTTTATATTGCGCGATATTTCAAAAAACAAGTCAGTCATTAATACCTGCCCTGAAACTATAAATCCCCGTTAATCGCTAGGGATGACACTTTTATATCGCCAACACGTATAACAATCCAGTCAGTTAATCTCCTCGGATATTCAGCAACAAACAGGCTGATAAATCGAAATGTAAACACCCGGTTACAATCAACCCACTAATCTAACGCGTTATTCGATGCCTTCGTTTTCTAAAGCTACATATTCAACACAGATGTAACCTGGTTATTACAAACACACCGTATAACTCCGTCTTATTTATTACAAAACAGCACAACTAATTACCTATATCCTGAATCAGTGACTTAAAAATCACTTTAAATTCCCCAAGCCCTGCTATA